>NZ_JACJQG010000029.1 GCF_014696435.1 Calothrix anomala FACHB-343
GTTATGTTCATTGGCTTGAGGAGATGATGTTATGTTGACTATTTTAGGCTTTTTAGAATTACTCTAACCAAATATGTAAAGTTTTGTATCGAGATTCAACATTTCTGAGTTAATGCCATCAGTCATTACCAAAAGCAGCTATGTTGTAGGCAGAGTAGCTACTGCTATATCTAATTTGTTTGAAAAATCTGAACTTTAGGCTATAGGTGCTTTAGTTCTCTTTTCATATATTCCCAGACAATGCTAATTTTTTAATTGGGCTACTAAACCTAAAACACAGCTTTTATTAAGAGTGTTTTCCGTCCGCTATTTTTGTGGGGAACTTGTAGATAATATTAAGGTTGGTTAAGAATTGGCAACAATCAATTCATTTTTTATCACAAAAGAATTGATCCCCAAAAACTTATGCTGCGTTTTATGTAGTTTCCTGATACTAAATTGAAAATTTGGAATAATTGAAATTAGAGAAATAAAACATCGGTATATTCCCAGTCTATTCAGTACTGTCTCTACAATTTATACCAGCTTTGCGTAGGGATTTTAACTAGTACATCAACAGTACATAGACGTTTAATAATTTTGCCGAGATAGCATTTTAGATTCAGGGTTTGGCCATCTCTTAATGTAAATCATTTCTAGTTGGGTTTCATGGCAAAAGTACCACCTAGAACATTTACTCATGTACAAATTACTAACCGAATAATAGAGGAGATGAAATTTATGAAAACAGTAGTGAACTTAACACAACAATCAGTCTTAGGAGAGATTGAAAGTGTATTAGATACATATCCATATCATCCTTATCAACAAGCGTTTGCAATTCCTGACTTACGCCAAGAGTTAATCGCCTTTGTTCTCAGCCGAATTCCTTGTCTTTACTACACAATTGCCGAAGGATTACCCTTAGATGAAGCAGAAAAAGAGTGCTTACTCAACTATAAAAGACCTCGCAGTGCTTTAGAGCAGCAACTCCACGTACAAAATCTCATTCATCAAGGAATTTACGCGATTTTCAAAGACAAGTCAGACTGGATTAGTCATCATTTATGCGAAAAAGTTCAGCCTGGTTTAGAACCATCTCACTGGTTTGGCTGAAATTTGGTGAATGATGAGGAGTTGTTTTAACTCCTCTGGATTAACTTTTGACTTTTAGCTGATTTTTCAATTTATTAATAAATAGAGACTAGAGAAGGGGGACAAGGGAGACAAGGGGGACAAATAACAAATGACTATTGACCATTGACTATTGACCATTGACCATTGACCATTGACCATTGACCATTAAAATTTAACTAATCCTCAATATTTTCCAATGCATCAGGTTTATGTGCTGCTTCTTTCCCTGTTTTGTCACTTTTGACTAAATATTGGGGATTGTCTTTGTCAGCAGCAACATGATGTCCTTTAATATCTGTAGGGGAAGTTAATTTCTTTTCAACTTCGCCAGTGGTTTCACCTTGGGCTGTATTCCACTTCACCTTGTCGCCCTTGTTAAACTTTTCTGTCATAATTTTTCTTTGATGCTGTTTTATACCTGCTCATTATCTTGACTGCGCTAGGGTAATTAATCAGTCGCAAGATATAAAAACCGATAATCAATTACATTGCTTAATATAGTTCAATACGGTTCAGTTAAGGATAATTGTAGGTTGGGTTGAGGAACGAAACCCAACATTTCCAGGGGTTTGTTGGGTTTCACTACCCTTCGGGAAGCCACCTTCGGTGTCTACGTTCAACGCTAACTGAACCGTATTGTAATATAGTTGGGTTTTCTTGCACCCACCCACTTAGTTGTCGTACCGTACAGCTAATCACGAGAAAATTTCATACAAATTTAAATAGCTTTTGCGGCACATAAATACATTCTAGAGGGCATGGCAGTGCCATGCCCCTACAATCTGTCGCATTCTTTTTTCACGTTGGTATCACAACCTAACATGAAAATCTCTTTTCTCACACCTATTCCCTAGTCTCTAGTCCCTATTTTCCTGCCAGATTGCTATAATCATCACTCCTGTTGATCCTTGTCAATTGTGCTACACCTAGAGTTATTATCTTGAGGATGTGAATTGCAAACGGTTATTTAGGTCAGCTGTATGGCAGATGATAAAGCAAAAAAAATTCCCCTAGTTTTGCAGATTAAAGGGTCGGTTCTCAAAACAATAGCTAAAAATGTGATCCTATGTGGGGTTTTTGGCACTATTGTTTCCATACTTTACTATTTTAAACTTCCCGTTTCTCAACCTATTTTAGGCAGTGTAATTCCGAGTATTGTTTTAGGTTTATTACTGGTTTTTCGCACAAATACAGCTTATGAACGTTTTTGGGAAGGGAGAAAAAGCTGGGGTGCGATAGTCAATACCACGCGAAATTTGGCGCGACAAATATGGGTGAGTGTTGAGGAAGTTTCCCCGGAAGATAGAAAAGATAAAAAAACCGCTTTATATTTATTAGTAGCTTTTGCTGTGGCGACTAAATTGCATTTACGGGAAGAACCTGTAAATCATGAGTTAAAACAATTAATGCCAGCTTCGATGTATTTAGAATTAAAAATCATGAATAATCCTCCCATCGAGGTGGCATTTTGGATTGGCGATTATTTACAAGGACAATATAACCGCAATCGCTTAAATAGCTACCAGTTAATATCTATGCAAGAGTTATTGAATAATTTGGTAGATAATTTAGGAATTTGCGAGCGAATTTTAAGAACACCGATGCCGCTTGCTTATGCTATTCATCTCAAGCAATTGTTATTACTTTACTGTTTGTTGCTACCTTTTCAAATGGTGAGTAGTTTGGGGTGGTGGACGGGTTTAATTACTGCTTTAGTTAGTTTTACTTTATTTGGGATTGAGGCTATTGGTTTAGAAATCGAAAATCCTTTTGGTTATGATGCTAACGATTTACCTTTGGATACAATTTGTCAGACGATGAAGCGCAATATTGATGATTTAACTAGTCTAACTCCCAATATGCGATCGCACTTTGCTAATTTACCTAATAGCGAAGATGTCAGCCTGGGGAACTAAAGGTTATAAGCGCCGAATGGCAATTTCTAACCCCGCACAGACACCTGCGAGAAAATCTAAATCTAAAGTCGCGATCGCATCACTCGGTTTATGATAATGTGGATTGCGCATAAATGCCGTATCTGTGACCATAATTGCTGGATAACCTGCATCCCAAAACGGTGCATGATCGCTGAGTCTAGTTTGCCTGACAATTAAACCACGATTCGGTACTGGTAGCCATTGACTAGATATACCAGCTTGGCGAATACTGCGACTCATACTAAATAAGTCGGGTATTGTCCGCAGATTTCCAATTAAAGCAATAAAATCGCCAGTATTGGGGTAAAACTTCTCTAATGGTGGTGGATAACTTTGGCTACCAGGGGTAGAATCTTTATAGCCCAGCATTTCTAAAGATAACATCAAGCGTAAGGGTTGCTGTTGCTCGCGTAACAAAGCTGCATAGTCAGCACTACCCAGTAATCCGTATTCTTCCATATCAAACGCCACCAGCCGCAAAGGATATTTAGCTGGTTGCGCTGCAAATTTACTCGCCAATTCCAATAAAACCGCCACACCCGTAGCGTTATCATCTGCTGCAACTGTACCCGGTACACCATCGTAATGCGCACCAATTAAAATCGGCGGTAAATTTCGTTTTTGCCGTTTAGCTTCAGCCGGTAAATTTAAAATCAGATTTTGGCAGGTTTTACCCCCCGCTTCAAAGGTGTGGATTTCCACACTTCCCCATTGAGCAAATTGCTGTCGAATATATTCTTGGACGAAGAAATGTCCCGCCGTCGCCATGTAGGGATCGCGTTCTCGGGCAATTGCTGTAAGGTAAGTTTGTAGTCTGGTTTTTAAATCCAATTTTTTAACTATTCAACAGCTAGGCGGGAAAATTTAGAACGGAGAGGAGGACAATGTAAGGGAAGGAGAATGACTCATAACAAATGACCAGGACTTAGGCAAAAATTACCAAAAACCTTGATTTATTTAACCGCCTTCGCGTAGCGTCTCGCAGAGAAGACACCAAGAACGCCAAGAATTAGTAGAGTGTGCGTAAGTCCTAATGACAAATGACAAATGACAAATGACCAATGACCAATGACCAAGCACCTTTGAACACACCAACCATTGTCAATGTTATCCTAGTCTTGCAACTAGCTGCTTTCGCTAAAATCCCGATCCTTTCTACTTTAATAACGACTATTATACCTTTGACGGGTTTTACCCTAGAGGAAAAAGCTAGAGGCATTCTCGCCTAATCATAATATATATAGTAAGACACATTTAGGAGAAGAGTAACGCATGGGCAAGGTAGTCGGCATCGACTTGGGTACAACCAACTCAGTAGTCGCCGTGATGGAGGGTGGCAAGCCGGTGGTGATTGCCAATGCAGAAGGAATGCGCACAACCCCCTCCGTTGTTGGCTTTAGCAAGGAAGGCGAAAAAGTTGTAGGACAAATGGCACGGCGACAAACTGTGCTGAATCCCCAAAATACTTTTTTTGCGGTGAAACGCTTTATTGGGCGGAGATATAGCGAGCTAAATCCGGAATCGAAGCGGGTACCTTATACTATTCGCAAAGACGAAATTGGTAATATTAAGATTGCTTGTCCCCGGTTGAATAAGGATTTCGCTGCTGAAGAAATTTCGGCAATGGTGCTGAAAAAATTGGCGGATGATGCTAGTACCTACCTGGGGGAACAAGTTACAGGGGCAGTTATTACAGTTCCTGCTTATTTTAATGATTCCCAACGCCAAGCTACTCGCGATGCGGGAAGAATTGCTGGTTTAGAAGTGTTGCGGATTCTTAACGAACCTACCGCCGCTTCTTTAGCTTATGGCTTGGATCGGGGAAATACGGAAACTATATTAGTATTCGATTTAGGTGGCGGTACATTTGACGTATCGATTCTAGAAGTTGGTGATGGGGTTTTTGAGGTTAGAGCCACTAGTGGAGATACGCAGCTTGGTGGTAATGATTTTGACAGAAAAATTGTAGATTGGTTAGCAGAGCAATTTTTAGAAGCAGAAGAGGTAGACTTAAGACGCGATCGCCAAGCTTTACAAAGGCTGATGGAAGCGGCGGAAAAAGCGAAAATTGAACTTTCTGCTGTCAGCGTCACTGATATTAATTTACCTTTTATCACCGCTACTGAGGACGGCCCCAAACATTTAGAAACCCGCATCACTCGCGCTCAATTTGAGGATTTATGCGGCGATTTGGTAGCGCGTTTACGCACCCCAGTTAAACGCGCTTTAAAAGATTCTGGTCTTTCACCCGCAGATATTGAAGAAGTAGTATTAGTAGGCGGTTCTACGCGCATTCCCATGGTGAAGCAGTTGGTGCGCGATTTAATTGGGATAGAACCGAATGAAAACGTTAACCCCGATGAAGTTGTCGCAGTTGGTGCGGCGATTCAAGCGAGTATTTTGGCTGGGGAACTGAAAGATGTGCTGCTGTTGGATGTTACGCCGTTATCTGTGGGTTTAGAAACCATTGGCGGTGTGATGAAAAAATTAATTCCCCGCAATACTACCATCCCAGTCCGCCGTTCTGATATTTTCTCCACATCAGAAAATAACCAAAATACTGTGGAAATCCACGTAGTACAGGGCGAACGGGAAATGGCAGCCAATAACAAGTCTTTAGGACGGTTCAAGCTGTATGGTATCCCCCCAGCGCCGCGAGGGATTCCCCAAATTCAAGTATCATTTGATATTGATGCTAATGGTATTTTACAAGTCACAGCTTTAGATAGAACTACTGGTAGAGAGCAAAGTATCACTATCCAAGGTGCTTCGACTTTAAGCGAGTCAGAAGTTAACCGAATGATTCAAGAAGCGCAAAAATACGCTGATGTTGACAGAGAACGCAAAGAAAGAGTAGAAAAACGCACTCGCGCTGAAGGTTTGATTGGTCAAGCCGAACGCCAACTCAGAGAAGTAGCGCTAGAATTTGGAATGCAGTTTGCCCGCAGTCGTCGCCAACGCATTGATAATATATCTCGTGAACTCAAAGATGCATTAAAAGATAATGACGATCGCGCAATCGATCAAGCTTACGCCGATTTGCAAGATGCTCTGTATGAATTAAACCGGGAAGTCCGCCAGTATTATGCTGAGGACGAAGACGACGATTTATTTGGTACAATTCGCGATATCTTCACCGGTGGGGACAAAGAACGCGATCGCGATTCTCCCAGAGATTCATACTGGAATGATTCTTTTGGCAGAGGTGATTCTACCAGGGATTATGGCCGAGACTCCAATAGAGACTCAAACAGAGATTATGGCAGGGATTCTACCAGAGATTATGGTAGAGACGCCAACAGAGACTATGGCAGGGATTCTACCAGAGATTATGGTAGAGACTCAAACAGAGACTATGGCAGGGATTCTACCAGAGATTATGGTAGAGACGCCAACAGAGACTATGGCAGGGATTCTACCAAGGATTATGGCCGAGACTCAAATACAAATAGAGACTATGGCAGGGATTCTAACAGAGATTATGGACGAGATAATCGTTCCTCAGGCGATCGCTCTTCGCGCAAACCTCGCCCCAGCTACCAAGATAACTGGGATGATGATGATGACGATTGGTTGTAAAAAGAAAGGCAGGAGGCAGGAGGCAGAAGGCAGAAGGGAGGAAACTACCCACTTTTAAAGCGATCGCTGACAGATTTGTTTAAAATCCTCTTGGCAGACAAATGAATTATTTGCTATAAACTTCTGCCCTCTGCCCTTTATCTTCTGCCTTTGTGCAGTGAAATTGCATCAAAATTCGGATTTGGTAATTGGTAATTGGTAATTTGTTATTAGTCAGCATTATTGGGCAAAATAGCTGACAACTAACAGCATCCATCACTGATTACCAAAATCTCAAATCTAAAATTTAAAGTTGAATAACTGAACTATGCAAAATTTGCAGAATTTTCGCGATTATTACGAAATTTTAGGAGTACCTAAAGAAGCCTCAGGTGAAGAAATTAAAAAGGTATATCGCCGTTTAGCAAGACAGTATCATCCTGACTTAAACCCAGGAAACAAAGCTGCTGAGGAGAAATTTAAGGATATTGGCGAAGCTTATGAAGTCCTTTCCGATCCAGCCAAGCGATCGCAATATGACCAGTTTAGCCGCTATTGGAAGCAAAAAGGCTTTAATAAACAAACGCCCAAGGGGAAAGCTTGGGGAGATAATCGCCCTAATAACCGCACTCAAGAAGTAGATCCTAGCCAATTTGCAGATTTTGAAAGTTTTATTAACCAAGTCATTGGTGTTGGTGTAGGGCGAAAAAGCAGCAAAAATGGTGCAGCTAGCAACACAGATAGCGATCCGTTTCGTTCGACTAAAAGTAGAGTTGAGTACACAGTACCTAAGAGCCAACCTCGTCCCGCTCGTCGCGATATCGAAGCGAGATTGACTCTACCCTTAGAAAAAGCTTATGTTGGTGGTAATGAGCGCATTCGCCTAGAAGATGGGCGATCGCTAGAAGTTACTATGCCGATGGGAATGGTTACAGGTCAAACTATCCGCCTGCGTAATCAAGGTATTGGTGGTGGTGACTTATACTTAAAAATTACCGTCGAACCCCATCCTTTATTTAAACTAGATGGTTCTAATATCTTTTGCCAAGTACCTGTAACTCCCAGCGAAGCAGTCTTAGGGGGACAGGTAGAAGCGCCAACTTTAGATGGCCCTGTAAAAATGACCATTCCACCAGGGGTGAGATCCGGTCAAAGATTTCGGTTAGCAAATAAAGGTTATCCTAGTGAAGCGGGTAAACGTGGCGATCAATTAGTAGAAATTCAAATTGTCACGCCAAAAACTATTAGTGACGAAGAAAAAGAACTTTACGAAAAAATTCGCCAAATTGAAACCTTTAAACCTCGTGCAGATTTAATCGGTTTGGGATAAGACTGTGGATATTTAATAAAAAATAATTTGCTTGTGGATGAAGTAAAAATTCATCTATGTTTATGCGCGTGCATTTGTTGTTATATATTTTTATGTATTAGTTTAAATAGTGATTTATATTTAATAGACAGTTACAATTCAAGATTGTGTATAAAAAACTGAACAGATAATGAATTTTAAGGATATAAAACAAAAAATATACTCTATTATAAAAGTTGTTTCTCTTGTACTAATATCTAGCGTCATCGGCTTAGAATTAGGAAATATTTATTTAATTACTAATAATATTTATTTACCTAGCGCCCTAAATCCTATTTTTTGGATTGGTCGCTTTGCTGTTACTGCTCATTTAATTGAGGCAATTATTGCAGGTTTTTATGTTAATTCTAAACAGAAAATGGTAATACAATATGCTATTTATACTTTCTTTGTCGGGACAGTTGGGTTATTAGAATTATTTGATCAAGAAGAATAGAATATTTTATTTTTTCGCACCTATTTATACCAAGTGCAATTATATTGGCGACACATTAATATACTTTAAGAGGGCAAGGCAATGCCCATTGGTGTCAACTTAACGCGAAACCCTCTTTGTAGCAAGCTTTTTGCCCTCACCCCCAACCCCTCTCCCACCGGGAGAGGGGAGCAAGAGATTTAATTCCCCTTCTCCTGGGGGAGAAGGGGTTAGGGGATGAGGGCGAAAGTTTTTGTACAACACACGCCGTATATAGCTTTTAGCTTAAGTTGACACAGGTGGGCAATGGCTTGCCCCTACAGAACGCAAATGTCATAATTAAATATGATAAGATATGCGCTCTTATTTATCATTTGGTGATTGTTGACTCATCAGCAATTATCGAGCGATGTTACCAATTTGATTCCAAGCATTGACTACTTGCAAAAGATTTTGTGGTAAGTTCTTTTGAGAAGCGTCATTATATCTCACTGTGGCTTGGGTACTGGTGAGGGTATAGGTAATAAAATCAGCTGCGCCTGGGGGTGCTGGATAACTCAAATTTTTGTATTCACCAAAACGCGATCGCTTGATTATTTCCTCAAATTGTCGCACATGTAAAGGAGAAATGCGGCGCACGCTGCGAGAAGAATCGTTAGCATCGCCAACCCGCACTCTAATCAAGGTTCCATCTTTGAGTAAAACCGTTTCATAGGTGATAGCAGCAAAGCCACCACTAGAAATTTGGCGAAATACCACATCTTTATCTAAAGGTAATGGGATTTCATTTGCAGGAATTGGTACAGCGTCACCTGTATTGTTACCCGTACCGCTATCAGATATAGGATTATTGCGCAGTCGATTCCAAGCTTTGATGACATTGCGTAAATCGCTGGGTAACTGATCCTGAGAAATATTATTGTATTTAACAGTACCATCTACACTGGTGAGAGTGTAAGTTACATAATCAGCAGCGCCAATAGGTGCGGGGTAACTCAAATTTTTAAACTGTGTAAATCTGCTGCTAGCTAACAATTGTTGAAATTGTTGTACCTGTTGCAAAGAAACTCGGCGTACTCTGCGTTCGGAATCGTTAGCATCGCCAATTTTCACTCGAATCAAGCTACCATCGTCAAGTAAAACTGTTTCATAGGTAGCGCCAGTCAAACCCCCACTAGCAATTTGGCGAAATACCACATTTCTATCTAATGGTGGTGGGAGTTCGTTTTGGGGAATGGCAACTGCTGTGAGTTTACCACTATTTCCATTATTTCTATTCGGGCGATCGCGATTTACCAAATCGACTTGAGAACCAGTTTCATCGCTGAAAAACACCCAAGGACTAATTCTATTATTTGATTTAACAAATACTTCCCAACCAGATACTAATACAGGATCGCAAGGATTGGGAAATGTTGACTGTTCGCAACCCCTAGCAAATTTCTTCTGTTTATATGCAACGATGTTAAGTGTGTTGATAGGTAACCCGGAAACCTGGGAAGCTTGACGCAACACCGCATTTCTCACGGTTTGGGGTAATTGCTGACTTGTAGTTTGGCTAGCATTTTCATTTAACCTTATTGTAGAACCTGTCTCATCAGTGTGATACACCAGAGTTTGTCCTACAGCTGCCACCGCACCCACCGCTACCCGCCAACCTGGTACTATAGCTCTCAGACAACCTTCAGCAGCAGTACCTAATTCTAAACAGCCATCGTTCCAATTTTGTGGCTGCGCTTGAATAATTTTTAGCTGAGAAATCTGTTGTTGCAATTTTGTAGAAGCAGCTTGTAAAACCGCATTCCTCACAGATTGTGGTAATTGAGTAGTTGGGTTAGTTGTCGGATTTTGTGCTGTAGCTAGCCGGATAGAACTGCCGTTATTATTAGTGTGATAAACCCAGTTTTGTCTACCATCAGAAATCACAAATCGCCAACCAGGAACTATAGCTTGGGTACAAAATTCATCTGGTTGAGGTAGTTCTAAGCAACCATTGCGCCAATTGTGTTGACTGTAATCAGTTAGTCGCAGTTGATTGCGATTAATTCCCGTTCTGCGCGACGCATCTTGAATAACTGCATTTACTATTGAACGTGGTAATTTATTTTGTCTAATATTTTGTTTATTGACTGTGTTTGTCGTCTCTGGAGACTGCGCCAAAGCAGCAGCATTACTACTTTTAATAGATGTGAACCCGCTACCAACAGATAAAATTCCCGTTAACACTAAAGCAGTGAAAATCCTGGCGCGATCGCTGGTAGAATGATTACCCAAACAGCCTTTCATAAAATACCTCAATTGAAACCTATACCCTTTTAGGCTTGAAAACATTAAACCCTGACTAATAACTAATAACTAATTACTAATTACTATTGACTATTGACTATTGACTATTGACCAATGACCAATGACCAATGACTACTAGAAATTAAACAAGCGTCTATCTTCTGTTGCAGATGGGAAGATAGACGCCTATAAGTTTATAGTTTGTTCCTGAATTATTGGAGCTAGTACCACTATGCACAATTCGTATTTAGGCTTTCGCCGGGGTTGAAAATACTTTTAATGCAAGACTTTACTTTGACCATAGCCTCATGCTCAGTCAACTTAAACCTTAAAATCTACAATAATCCACAATTGTATTAAGCATTGAATATTTATTGATGGTTTGGCGCATCAAATTTGATATAGCTAATTTTTTGCCTTTTTAGGTGCAAATCTCACATTAATCTGATATCTGGATCGCTAGCGCCAAAAGTCTTAAGCACTAAGAGCTTGTTGTTCCACTGTCTGTGAGTTTGGGACATCAAATCTAATAGTACTGGCTGCCCAGTCTTTGAGATCGGGTGCTAACCAAACTAGTTTCCGCAGAATTTCATCATTTACCCACAACACCAAAGGACAATGAAACTGTTTGCGGAATTCATCTCGCATGAGATTGGTACTAATGATCAGTTCATTAATATCAATTACAGATTCTAAACCTCTGACCATCAAAACTTCAGGTTGAGCGACGCCGACTGTAGTTGAAATGGTTGTATAAAGTGTTTCAGTTGCCGGTGGTAGGACAATCTCTTGGATTTGTGCTGATGAAAACTCTGTTAACAGATTCAGTACTTGCTGTTGCCTATGGGCAGAATTGCAAGATACCAAGATTAATGAAAATGCACCAGCAGAAACCATCAATGCTCTTGCGAGTCGTTTGGTGGAGGCGATGGTACTCCCCATACCATCTTGTGAATTGTGAAAGCTGCTGATCATTATAAAATCCTGCCTTTGGTCTTTAAAAGTACCTTAGCCTTTTCAGTTTAATTCGCTCACCAACTAGTTATCCAATGTATTTATAGGTAAAATTCGATAACATTTTGTTTGATGACCTACAGTAATCATACGCATGATTTAATATTTGAGGGTGGAGTGTGTGACCCCGCATTTACGGAAAAATAACGTAAATGCATGTAATCGAAATTACAAAAAAGCCAAATTCACACGTTCATAGAGTAATTTATAGACAAAAATCCAGGTATGTTACATTACTTTGCCCGCAGCAATCAAAAATAAAATTAGAGATTTTTTTTGGTGAAAGATTCCATTAAAAGTGGTAATTATAAACTTACATCATCGGCAGGCACTCGTGACAACAATTGGTATAAATATTTAAAAAGCAATTTATTAAGCTATTAAACAGCAGGTATTAATGCAACTTTTGGTGGATGATTAAAGTCATGGTTTGTGTATGACAAAGCTTGTAACAAATGATGAAGAAACTGGTGAAGCAGTTAGCGACTGTTGTGAGATGGAATTTTTACCAAACTAGCAAGCGGGGATTATTTGCAATAATTGTAGTTTTGAGCATGATGGCGAGTCTCATGCTTTCTTTCCCGTTAAATGCTCAAACTCCCACTTCTTTACCTGTGCGATCGCCGGGAACGGAATTAAGAGGTGTATGGTTAACTAATATTGATAGCGACGTTCTCTTTGAGGGCAATCGTCTTAAATCTTCTTTACAAAAACTCAAAGAACTTAACTTTAATGTTGTTTACCCCACAGTCTGGAATTGGGGTTATACCTTGTATCCTAGCAAAGTTGCCGCCTCAGCCATAGGGCGATCGCTCGATCCCACACCGGGATTGCAAGGGCGAGACATGCTCAAAGAAGTAGTCGAAGAAGGACACAAGCAGAGTTTAAAAGTTATTCCCTGGTTTGAATTTGGCTTTATGGCTCCAGCCGATTCCCAATTAGCCAAACGTTACCCCCAATGGCTAACCAATCGGCGTAACGGAACGCGGATTGTTAAAGAAGGTACCCATGACCGAGTTTGGTTGAGTCCCTTTCGCCCAGATGTGCAAAAATTTATCCAAGATTTAATCGTGGAAATTGTTAAAAACTACGATATTGACGGGATTCAATTTGATGACCATTTTGGCTTACCCTCAGAGCTAGGCTACGATCCTTACACGATAGCCCTCTACAGAAAAGAACACCGGGGACTTGCACCTTCTAACAATCCAAAAGACCCAGAGTGGGTAAGCTGGCGAGCCAATAAAATTACCAACTATATGAAACAGGTATTTACAGCTATCAAAGCCGTGAAAAAAGACTGTATAGTATCTGTAGCGCCCAATCCGCAGCGTTTCTCTTACGAATACTTTTTAGCCGACTGGGAGAAATGGGAACGCATGGGATTAGTAGAAGATTTAGTTTTGCAGATATACCGTGACGATTTGAAGGTATTTGTCAAGGAATTAGAGTATCCCGAAGTTATAGCTGCTAAAAAGCATATCCCGGTGAGTATCGGCATATTATCCGGGTTAAAAGGTAAAACTGTACCCATACAACAAATTCAAACACAAGTACAAAAAGTACGCGATCGCAATTTTGCTGGCGTCGCCTTCTTTTTCTACGAAACCCTTTGGAATATGAGTAAAGAAAAACCTTTAGATAGGCAAACAGGATTACAGCAAATCTTCCCCAACAGCACAACCTACCCGAATTTACTCGCCGGCTGGAAACCTTAGAAAGGATGAAAACTCGCCCCGAAACGAATTGTTGCTGTTCATAGCCCAGGGTTTTTGATTGCCCAGCACCAACTGAAAGGTACTTTAAAATCTTGAACCCTAGGTATAGTAAGCATTTTCCGAATATCTTACCGAAAACTACACAGATATGCCCAATATCTTCCGGATTTGTACTTATCCAAAAGAGAATAGAGAATAAACCTATTGAATCATTTCTGGGCAAATGAGAGCAAATTTTTCCAATTTTGATAGATGGAAAATTTGCGCATCTATTGTCTATGAGAATATCTGATAGCCAAGTTTTATTGTTGGCATAAATTCTCATGCAAAAAAGATAATAAATGTTTATTTAATCAGAGTGATAGAAGAGGTGTAACTACAGATTATATAAGCTTTGCTTCCTTCATTTGCTCCTATGCGGCTTATGTAATTTTTTCTAGTTAATCAAGTTGAGCCAAGCCAAAAATATTATTATGACAACCAGAATTTTTCGGGGAACTAATTACACTGTTGAATCATTGAGAGGAAGTGACCAAACTTTTAAAACTAAACAGAAAAATACTTGGTTAGAAATTATAGGTACGAATAATATCATCAGTACTGGTAAAGGTAATGATGTCATTTTGGCAAACCTTAGATTCACGGGTATTGGTAATTATCCTCCTTATGTTGGCCCCGCAATCTTTTATGATGGTTATGATGGAATACTTGAATCATCAAAAAGAGGTACTACCATTATTGACACTGGATCTGGCAATGATTATGTTGCTCTAGGAGAGGGTAAATATATTGTCGATCTCGGCCAAGGGAACAATATTCTTGATAGTGGTGGTACTTCCAGTTATATATCAGCTGGAAACGGCAATAACATTATTCAGGTGTTAACAGTTGATAATTGTCAAATTAATCTTGGTAATGGTAATAACTCAATTTATTTAGGAACAGGAAATGTTTCTGTATCCACAGGTTCAGGAAATGATTTGATTACTATAAATATTGATGGGCTATTTGGAATTTTAGGTGATGTCCTCTTTGACGAAGCAGTACCTTATAAACAAATTATCAATGCAGGAAACGGGGACAACCTGCTTAAGGTAGCCGTATATGGAGAAACAAGTATTACGACAGGATCGGGGAAAGATTTCGTTTTAGCCACCTCTGCAAATACCCAAATTCTTGATAAAGAGCCTAATTTAGATTCCGTCGATATTCTCACGGGAAGTGGTAATGACACAGTGATTACTCTTGGCACTAAAAGTTTCATTAATGCTGGTACTGGAGATGATTTGATATTTTCTGGTATAGGAGACGACACGATTTATACTGGAAGTGGTCGTGATGTTGTTAATCTCCGAAGACAAACTTTTTTTGCTCCCAGTCCCATCCAAGACCTTGAAGAAATATACGCTTCAGAAACCACTGTTCAAGGGGGTGGTAACGATACTGTTTATCTTGGAAGCGGTCATAAAACAGTTATTTTGGGAAGCAGTGGCTTTGCTACAATCTATGGTTTTGGCAAGAATGATAGTTTAGATGTCAGTGGGTTAAATGCCAGTTTCACACAAATAGGAAATGACACACTAATCAGTTCAGGTGGTAATTCTTTAGGAATTATCAAAGAATATACAGGTTCATTAACTTTGGTCTAATAGTTAATCTTCATACAGAATTGGTATAAAAGGACGGGGCTTTAATCCCAGTTTTTCGTTAAAGGATGAAGGATTGAATTTTTATCCTTCATCCTTCATCCTTATCCCCCAATTCCCAAACGCCCAGCCAAGCCAGGTGTCAGGGGAAGCAGGGTGGTAATCATTAAAAATAGCGCCAACAGCCCTAAAGCCGCCCTTGCATCATCGGGTTCGCTAATTTCATTCAAGCTGGGGCGTTCTAAATCCCGTTGTAAAAACAGAATTAAAATTGCCCAATACATTGCCAAAGGATTGGCAAGGGATACAATACCCAGCAAAATCAAAGTTGCTAAAGTCGCTCTACCTGCAGTTTTACGTCCATAAATTGCTTGGACAATGCGCCCACCATCTAATTGTCCGGCTGGCATTAAGTTTAACGCGGTGATGACTAACCCCAGCCAACCAATCACCACTAAAGGATGAACGTTTACCAAAGGTGAATGTAAAGCCGAACCAAGGACAACTCGCGCCAAGCTACCGACTAAAATTGAACCTTGGAAAAACTGATTGGGAATTTGAAATAAACTGCCGGGATGAGATAGCAACAAACCAACAATCAGCATTAACAATGAAACTATACCACCAGCCGCAGGCCCCGCCAAAGAGATATCAAATAAGGCTGTGCGGTTAGGTAAGAGTGACTCAAAGCGAGTAATTGCGCCAAAAGAGCCGATTTGCACTGCTGGGAGAAAGAACGGCCAGCTAAGGCGGACTTGGTGACGTTGAGCCAGTACCCAATGACCAATTTCATGGGCTACCAAAATTGTTAATATGCCAATACCTATGGGTAAAGTTTCTACTAAGCGTTGTGTTTGTGCTAATAAATCAAAACCCAGGAGTATTCCCGCAGCTTCCAAACTGGTAGTGATAGTGGCGATAAATAGGATACCCGCAAATACTTTTTGGGGTAAAGATGTAGGGCGCGGATCGTTGCGACTAGGGAGGACAATGACTACAGGCTTACCATCTGTATTTTCTACCAAAAATAACCGATAGCGATCGCCTATACGCTCCTGTAAACTTTTACTCAAGCGAGTGTGGATTTCTTGCGCTTCTCCCCGCAAGTTACCTTTAAAAATTACGCCTTCCTGGTAGGGGATTGTTTCTGTCGCAAAAAATGTGTCAATCCCAAAAATCCCTTTAATTGCACTCAAATCATCTTCGGGAATTGACACCACCTCAATTTTTATTTCCCCAACTCCCACAGGAGTTTGAGAAACTGGTGTGGTATTACCTTCAGATGAAGCTTCAGCTGCTAACCGTTGGTTTGCTCTTTGCTTAATGAGTTCATCTTGTCCGGCTGAACGCAATTGCTTTCCTAAATAGACATACAATCCAGCCGAACCTACTACCAAAAACAATATACCCACTATGTTGATGTAAATTCCGGCGGCAAACAAGCCAAAAAACAACAGCCAAGGAGCCATCAACACCACCGACTGTAACCAGGCCAAGATTCCCAGCTTACCAAAAGGTCTAGCGCGATAAAAGCCCCAACCCAAAATGCCAAAAGCTACCAGGACAATTGTTGTAACGATAGAAGTTTCTGATAGAGTAAACATCTCCCAACCTTTGATTTTGAGACCGAGCTAGTACAGCTGCGGTATTGCAGGTACATTATTTAATCTATAACGCCGTCTGTGGCTTACCCAAGTTTTAATCAGAATTTCTGCTTTTTCGCTCAGAGGTTAGGGTTTAGGGGCTAGGGGCTAGGGGCTAGGTGTGAGGGGAGAGAGATTTTAATATTTGATTGTGGGTTTTTCCCTAATACCAATTTAAATAGTTTTTGCGGCACATCAATTCAGAATATTCTAGAGGGCATGGCAGTGCCATGCCCCTACCATCTGTTACATTCTTTATTTTTAATTTTTATAACAACAAATCATAAAAATTTAGCAAAATTAAAACAGCAAAAATGCAAAATCAAAAACTATTATTTTGATTTTGCATTTTAACTTTAGGCGATAAATTTGTTAACTAAACTTCTAGAGAGGTAATCCCGGTAATCCTCGTAAATGAAGACTTGAGATTATTGCCAAGCTCTGTCATATTGAACAGGCCAGAGTTTATCATGTCCTAGCTGTTTTGCTGCTAGATGCGGCCAGTAAGGATTGCGCAATAATTCACGACCTAACAACACAATATCAGCGCTACCTGTACGAATGATTTTGTCTGCTTGTTCTGGTGATGTAATTAAGCCAACTGCGCCTGTATCAATATTTGCTTCGCGGCGGATGCGTTCAGCAAACTGAGTTTGATAACCTGGTTTTAGCGGAATATTAATACCCGGTATAATGCCACCGGAGGAGCAGTCTATTAAATCCACTCCTAAAGATTTGAGTTTATCGCTTAAAGCCACACTTTGCTCGATATCCCAACCTTTGTCTACCCAATCAGTTGCAGAAATCCGCACAAATAATGGATGTGTTTCCGGCCAAACTTCGCGTACACCTTGAACGATTTCTCTAAGCAATCGGGTACGATTTTCAAAGCTACCACCATAATCATCGGTGCGAGTATTAGCCAAGGGTGAGAGGAATTGGTGTATTAAATAACCGTGCGCTGCGTGAATTTCGATGACTTTGAACCCAGCTTGTAAAGAACGTTGAGCAGCTTTGACAAAAGCATCGGTAACTTGTTTAATACCATCAATGGTCAAGGCTTCTGGTATGGGACTATCTTTACTAAATGCGATCGCACTACTGGAAACTAAAGGCCGCCAACCTTCCTGATTTTCATCTAAAAATTTTCCTCCCTTGCTGGGTTTGGCTGTGCTGGCTTTTCTTCCCGCATGAGCCAGTTGTATCCCTGCTACAGCGCCAAAATTATGAATTAATTCGACAATTTGAGCTAAATTTTCAACATGTTCATCTAACCATATTCCTAAATCTTGGGGACTAATGCGTCCTCTTGGTTCTACTGCTGCTGCTTCTGTTAAAACTAAACCAGAACCGCCGACTGCGCGGGAAGCTAAATGTATTTTGTGCCATTCATTAGCATAACCGTTGGTACTGGAATATTGACACATCGGTGAAACGGCAATGCGGTTGCGAAAATTAACTTCACGAATCCTGAATGCTTCAAACAATTGTGCCATTTTTATAGATTCCTTCTCTTGCTAGGTGAAAGAAAGTAGTAATAGATTTACGCAGTAGACTTCAGTTGCTAACAATTCTCTAGATGTTTGCTGCTACCTACTGATTGAGGTGAGCAAAGCAATAAATAACAGAAATAATCTGAGATTATAAACATAATTACACAGCAATAATCTACATCTGTAAGTGCCAAGAGTATGAATCTAGTACCCTACAGATGAGAGATTAGGCATAAAGACTTAATCAAGCAGCCTTTGACAGTTAGTAGCTAGCTGAAGATGCAGATATAGTGCTTCATCGCTAGAATCGGCATCCCTGCTACTCCACTCATAAACTGAGTTCTAATATTCAAGTTATTACAAAATTTGCCAATAATAGATAAATAGATTATGTAATTAAAAATCCTCCTCTATTGTGGGTGATTCTTTGATAGAAATATGCAACTAATTCAATCATTATTCCACAATCTCATATTTTTATCATCTGTTCAATACTTGATGAATACTGAGTCTAAAAAATCAACTTCTTCTTAAGATTTTTGTAATTTTCTCAGCAAGCTATTTATCAATTTTTCTTGTATTCAAAAGCTATTCAATTGCTGAAAAATCAGCTTAGGTATATTGAAAATTAATGAGCAAGTAAATTTTAAAAATCTAAATTTATCGTAAATAAAAGGGTTTAAGACCCCTACGTCTATACGTAGTATCATTTTCAGTCGGGGTTTAAATCCCCGTCTGAAAATGTCTTTAATTTTGAATTTTGAATTTTGAATTTTGAATTGTTAATGATTATGTGATGAGGAACACAAATTTTGGTAAATTGATTGGGCACTTAGGCAAGGTTAATTCGTCATAAATATACATCATAGATAAATCTAGGCTATACAGTCATGTAAAACCAGAGATTTTCTGACAAAAAAATATAATGTTATAGGTAATTTTTAGGATAAAAACGTGAAAAAAGCAATAATTATCAAGACAATCCTCGCATCATTGGGATTTTTAACTTTTTTAAGCCCAAATCAGGCTTCAGCACAATTAATCCCCCAACCTTGGGTTTCTGTGGGTGGTAATGATGGCGATGTTACCTATGCTGTGGGTGCGAGAGCGTTAAATTTAGGCGTGGAAGTAGGCGTAGGGCCTGACGGTTCTACAGGCGTAGATGTTTTAAAATTTATCAGTCTCCCTGTAATATCTCCTTATGTCGGGTTGGGGTATTATTCTGAAGATAAAGGCGTTGCTGTTTCTGGTGGCGTTCAGGTAGGCGCTACAGATCATGTTTTTGTGGGCGCTGGCTACAATTCTGTGCGCGGCTTTAATGGACAGTTAGGGGTAAGATTTTAAATTAATATAGAGACGCGATTAGAGGATGTTTTAAAAGTCCTGTCGTTGGTAGCAAAAAGTTTTAGATCCCCCTAAATCCCCCTTAAAAAGGGGAGGCAGTGCGTTGGGCGGGTTTCCCGACTTGAAGCAACTGCCGTGGACTTTGATTGTATTTCCCCCCTTTTTTAAGGGGGGTAGGGGGGATCGAAGAGTATCTAAAATCACAGCCAAAAACTTTTCAAACAACCTCTTAATTGCGCAATAATTATTAGGGTTTTAAGAAGTTAATGTGATCGCCATCTTGATTTGCTAAATCTTCGTAGGTACCTTGAATTTTCACTTTTCCTTGCTCTAAGAAAATGATCCAATCTGCTCTTTGGATCACTCTGGGGCGATGGCTGATCATAATTGTGGTTTTTCCCTGACGCGCAGCTATTAATCTATCGAGAACTTCGGCTTCGCTGATGGGATCTAATCCAGATGTGGATTCATCCATAATTAGCACGGGTGGATTGTTAATAATAGCTCTAGCTATTGCTAACCTTTGTCTTTGTCCGCCGGATAGGTTAGCACCAAATTCACCTAAAATAGTTTGATATTTATCTGGTAATTTACTAATAAATTCATCGGCTCCCGCAATTTGACAAGCATAGACAATTTCCTCAAAAGTAATATTTGGGGAACCAAGGCGAAAATTTTCGACAATCGAACGACTCCAAAAGTGAGCATCTTGGGGTACTAGTATAACCTGCTGGCGTAGACAATCTAGGGCTAAATCTTGTAAGTTAAATGCACCAATGCGAATGTTACCTGATTTATAAGCATATAGCCCAGAAATTAATTTAGCTAGGGAACTTTTACCACATCCAGATTTACCAATAATGGCTGTGGTTTTTCCCCCTGGAATTATTAATGAGAAATCATCAAGTAAATCTACTCTACCAATGTGATGAAATACTAGTTCAGATAAAGTAATATCCGCATCATCACGAATTTGGGCATAAGCTTTATTATCAGTTTCGTCAATTTCTGCTGTTGTATCAATCACTTCTGATAAACGTTGAGTAGCAGTTTTCACCCGCATGAATTTATCAACGAAGTTAATTAAACCAGTAATAAAGTTGAGAAAATTGCCACTCGTCGTATTAAAGGCGATTAATTGTCCAATAGTTAGTTCTCGCCCAATTACTAAACTGCTACCAAACCACAGCAAAACAATACCGCCTACCCCAGAGATGAAAGTCGAAAATGTGTTGTTGGTAATGCCAATTTGGGCAGTACTATATATTAATCTCGCCAAGCGGCTAAAACGACTTTGCAATTCTTCCCAAAATTGCTGCTGTGCTGTGGTAGTTTTGAGCGTTAAAGCACCTTTAAAAGTTTCTACTAATAATCCCTGATTTTCTGCATCTAACACCATAATGCTACGAATTTTCTGTTGCATAACGGGTAAAAAAATCAGGGTAGTCATGCTACTAATTACAGATAGAATCAGCACGACTATCGCCAATTTCCAGCTATAGAACAGCATTAAACTTAAGGAAATTAAGGCAATTAAAGATTGACTGGGTAAGGTAACGACAGATTGCGCTACTAATTGATTAATTTGTTGAATATCTTGTAAGCGACTAACAATTTCTCCACTGCGGCGGGATTCATAATAGCTTAAGGGTAAGCGGAGAATTTTTCGCCCAAACTCCATGACTAAAGTTAATTCTAGACGTTGGGCAAATTGGGTGACGAGGTTAGCTTGAATTAAACTGAGGGTACTACTAACAATTGTCATAGCGATAATTGCGATCGCTAATCCTCTAAGTAATTGGGTATCGCCCCGAATCAGCACATCATCGGTGAGAATTTGAATCAGAAACGGTGATGCAAGGGAAAGTACACCAAGAAATAAGTTAATCAGCAAAGATTCAAATAAAATTCCCCGATAAGGCGCAACACGTTTGTAAAATCTACCAAATCCACTGATTTTATCTTCCGGTTGTTGGTAAAAGCGTATCGGATCGGGTTCCAACAACAGCATAATGCCATCATTCCAACCTGCTAGTAACTCCTGCTTGGGGATGTAGCGAATCCCCACCGCCGGATCTGCAATGACGTATTTTTTACCATGTTGCCCGTAAAGAACTACATAGTGATAACCTTTCCAGTGGATAATCGCAGGTAAAGGTAGCTCGTTTAGCCTATCCACAATGGCGGGTGAAGCCTTCACCGAACGGGTATTAAAGCCTAAAGCTTCCGCCCCTCGCTTTAACCCTAGTAATGTTGTTCCCTGCTTACCAGTACCGATAAATTCCCGGATACGGTTGAGTGCAAATATTTTCTGATAATACTTAGCAATTGTCGCCAAGCAAGCCGCTCCACAATCTTCTTCACTATGCTGTAAAACGCTTTTGTATTTCATAGATATAACGTGAATAGCACCTGTGATTTCAATAGGGTTCGGTTTTTTTGTGCGCTCTCTGTGTCTGGTGTGGTTTTTAAAAGATTTATTGAACCGCAGAGGCGCGGAGAACACAGAGGTAAGAAATTAAAAGGGATTTTTTTGCTGGTTCTTATCCCCTACAATGCCCAAAAGTAGAGTTAAAGCAACACCTAGTGGTCTGTCCCATTAATTTTGAGGGGTAAAAACGAACCACGAAGACGCGAAGGGCACGAAGAAAGAGGTAAAGAAGAGAATTAAAAAATGATTCACCTAGCAAAGATGACTTGTCAGAGTACTAGCTGAAAGATAGAAAATATTTGTGGTGGGTAATCTAAACACAGAGCTAAAAAATATACTGTGATATTGCACCCGCATGGTTAACCCATCTAGCCCAGAGTTTCAGAAAAAACCGCAATCTGCTAATCAAGAATTTGTCATTCCTTTGAATAGCGATGAATTTATGCCCCCGATTAGTCGTTGGGCTACTTTGGGTGGGGTTTTTTTGTTGGGGGGAATTGTTATAGCTGTTGGGATAGCAGCTGTGACACCATTTCCTGTGGTTGTGCGATCGCCTGCTGTGGTGCGCCCCAATGGTGAGGTAAAAATTATCCAGGCGGCTGCGGAAGGTACAATTAACAAGTTAGATGTAGCGGAAAATCAAAAAGTGAAACGAGGGCAAGTAATTGCACTGATTGATGATTCTCGCTTGCAAACCCGCAAACGGCAGTTAGAAAGCAGTATTCAGCAAAGTTATCAACAAATTCGCCAATTAGAGGCGCAAAGAGTAAATCTTAACTCGCAAATAGCGGCAGAGCAAAATTTAATGAATCGCACTACTGCATCTGCACAATCTGAGGTAGTTCGCATTGAGCGCGAGTATAAAGATAAAAAAGCGATCGCGCAACGAGAAGTAGAAGAAGCCCAAGCCAATGTCGCTGCTACTCAAGCTGAGTTTACAGCCTTTGAACGTGCAGGGAAAGAAGGGGCGATTGCAATGGTGCAAGTGGAAAGCAAGCGCCAAAACTACATAGCTGCAAAAGCCAGGTTAGAACGGGCGAAAACCAGCCTTAACCCAACTGCGGCGACAATTGCGATCGCGCAACAACAAATCGCCCAAGCCGAAGCCAGAGGAAAATCAATTCTAGCTACCCTGCAAAAAGATAGAGAAGCCTTAACACAACAAAAAGTCCAGTTACAAACGCAAATTGATAAAGATAGTAAGGAACTCAAGCAAACTAGCGATGACTTGCAAGATACTGTGATTCGTGCGCAAGTGGATGGAACCATTTTAAAGCTAGGCTTGCGCAACCCCGGACAAGTAGTCCGCCCTGGCGACACTATTGCCCAAATTGCCCCAGAAAACACTAGCTTGGTAATTAAAGCGCGGGTATCTCCCCAAGATATTGGCACAGTGCGCATTGAACAACGGGTGAATATGCGCGTATCTGCTTATACTTACACAGATTATGGCACTTTAGCAGGTAAAGTGACAGCGATCGCAGCAGATGCGATTACCGAGCAAAATCCCAACCCAGCTACAACGACTGCACCCTATTTTGAGGTGACAATTCAACCAGAAAAAACTTATTTAATCAAGAGCGATCGCCAATATACAATTCTTCCAGGAATGGAAATACAAGCAGATATTATTTCGCAAGAAGAAACAATTTTAACTTTTATTTTGCGCAAAGCCAGGTTATTAGTAGGGGTTTAAGTCGGTTGGCGTAATGAAAATACTGGCAAGGGCTGTCATTAGTCAGAGACGCGATAACCCTTGTCTGTACAATGGTCTATTTACGTTTGGTAATATCGGTTGGTTTTTTGATTAAAAATCTCTTATTTCTCTGTGTTCTCTGTGTTCTCTGCGGTTTAAAAAAATTGATCTAATACCAATTCCAGAAACAAATGAGACAGATGCGTAGGTTGGGTTGAACGGAGTGAAACCCAACAATTACATGGCTTTGGGGTGTTGGGTTTCGTTCCTCAACCCAACCTACATCCACATCATATTTTTTGTGAAATGGTATAACCACAGAGACGCAGAGTACGAGAGCAAAAATTACGAATTACGAATTACGAATTACGAATTATTTCACCCAACCGCTTGAATCCACTCTTTCACAAAATATTCAGTCCAGATACCATTTTGCCAATAAGGATCGTTTTCAACTAACTGGCGTACAGTGGCTTCGTCTTCAGCTTCATAAATACCAAAAACTTGTGTCACATCTTTCGTAGGCCCTATAGTAATCAACACGCCAGATTCTTTTTGTTTAGCTAATCCGTCTAAATGGGCTTGGCGATAAGGGGCACGTTTTTCTAAAACGTCTTCACAATAACTTCCGCACATGATGTATTTGGGCATAACAAATTCGAGATGAAATGACAAAATTAGGCTTGATTAAAAGCCAAAAAAATGAACGGCATTTTGCAAATATCTGATATTTTCAGAAATTTATGCCGCATTCATCATATTAAACTAACAAGAGCATCTCACTTTTAAGCTTTTAGGACTTACGCACCGAACACAAAAACCCTCACAAGGGTGGTCAAAAGTCAAAAGTCAATGGTCAAAATTCATGTTTTTGGACTATTGACTATTGACCATTGACAAAAAGCATGAAAAATATCTGACACTGCGTAAGTCCTAGCTTTTACAGGCCTAGATGAATGTTCAGGCTGTCTAGTATAGTCAAAAATCCCAGTTAGCCCTATCAAGCAATGACTTCAGTAGAAAACATCTTCCACAACGCTTGCAAATAGGGGATTAAAGTATGATTTTCTGCTGGTGTAAGGTGAGTTTCTATTTCTTGCTTCAGCAAAACCAACATTTGACGCACGAGATCCCAGTCTACGTTTAATCTGGGATAGAGCATGATACACAAGGGAAATAACTCTTCTTGGACTGCGCTGATGTTTCCTTCTAAAGCACACACCCATAGGTATACTTGAAACATTTCCACATCGCGAATGCTGGAGATTTTCACCAATGGATCGCTTAAATTACCAGAAAAACAACGGTAATTGGGATAGAGTTCTATTATCTGTTGAAAAATCTTTTTGGCAATTTGTGTACTCACTGGTAGCAGCTTGCGAACTGCGGACATGATGGTTGAATCATAATCATGTTGAGCTGCGGCTTCATAAGCACGTTGTAGGGGCATATATAAGTGATCGTCAATCACTTTAAAGTATGCACCAATGAGCGATCGCTCTATTGGCTCTAGCAGTTCTAACAACATTTGGCTGGTGTAATGAAACTGCATTGTCACAAAGCCAATCACTCGCGGATCTTGACTGGTATATTTTTTTCTCATTGCTCCGATATCGCCACCAACAACTGTAGCTAGCTGGTTAGGCGCAATTTGTTCGGTATAAACTTCTAATGCTTGCTCGTACAGGGGACTACCTGCTTGTGCTAATTGCATCACCGCAGCCAAAGGTCGCAAGGTAGCTTTTTGATTGTATATTTCCAACGTTTTTTGATAGATATTAAACGAATCTCCCGCTATTTCCCAAGGATTGATGAGGTTGGGATTTATGGAATGTAATTTAACTTGTTCTGCTAATAGTGCTTCTGTTTGATTCCACGCTTTAGCACTAACACTGCGTAATGACTCTAAAATTTTTTGCGCAGTTTTTGCTCTACCTGCTGATGATACTATTGCAGCTAAATTCTGCGTCTTTACACCCTCTGCATAGTTAGCATCTGGCTGCAGGTTCTGCACATATTTTTTAGCCCATTGGTGGGCTAAAGATTCCACACCACTTTGATTGTCTATATCAGAAACTGCTGCTAAATCGGTAGATACATTGGTTTGCATAAAATTATGTTGGGATATTGTTTGCTGACAATCAGTTCTTGAAGGTTGGTTTGATGTTTTATTTTAATCTGTTGTAATAAATTGTGAAAGAGTCTTTGATGAGCTTCAGATAAGTTTTATTATATGGGCTTTTAAAGTAAAGTCTACGTTTGGTTAATGAAGCAGAACTTCTAGAAACCTCAAAATATTAGTTAGTTAGTAAATCTATTTAAATAAAAATACTGGAGTAATATGTTTTTCGAGAAAAACTGATATAAGAGGAATTTTTAAAAGCTTATAAGACAAAAAGCTCGCAATTAGAGAATTCTCTTGGAAGTTTGACAAGTTTTTTATAGCGAATACTACTGATACGCAATAAATATTTAGTAATAAAAAAGATATAAAATCAGGGGCAAGGTTATCCCCATACGTGTCAACTTAACGCGAAAGGCTATGTTGCTCAAGATATTCCATCTAGCTCCCATGCTCTGCGTGGGAGCTAAAATCATGAGGCTCTGCCTCAATTTATCGTACATAAAAGGGTTTAAGACCCCTACGTCTATACGTAGTATCATTTTCAGTCGGGGTTTAAATCCCCGTCTGAAAATGTCTTTAATTTTGAATTTTGAATTTTGAATTTTGAATTGTTAACAGCTTTCGAGGCAGAGCCTCGCAATACGCATTTCCAGCCTCCGGCTGGAAACGAGATAGAGAAGGCTTTTGAGCTTAAGTTGACACCAATGGGTTATCCCCCGCCCCTAGGAGTTGCTTTTAAGTTGCACAATCAATAGTGAAGGCTGTCAACAGTCAACAGTTAACAGCCTTTGTTACTAGTTATGCAATTTACATGCGCATTAGCTGAAATTAACTCCTCAAACTAACGCCGAATTTTTCTACCAAAGCTTCCCGGACTTTGTTATGTACTGGTTCGACTTCGGTATCGGTGAGGGTGCGATCGCTCGCGCGGTAAACTAGACGAAATGCTAAACTGCGTTGTCCTGTGGGAACATGTTCGCCGCGATATTCATCAAATAATTCCACGGATTCCAGTAAGCCTTTACCAGCTTTGTTAATTGCTCTTTCGATTTCCGCAACGGTAACTTTTACAGGTGCAAAGAAAGCGATATCGCGATCGCTGGCGGGGTAGGTGGAATAAGGATGAAATACTGGTACTAAGCTTTCATCTTGATCTAACGCATCTAATAGCACATCAGTATCTAGCTGGAAGAGGTACACGGAATCTGGTAAACCCTTTTCCCGGCGAATTTGGGGATGGAGTTGTCCAAAAATACCGAGTCTGTTACCGCCAATCCACAGAGAAGCTGTGCGCCCAGGGTGTAAGCGTTCATCACGACAATCGGGTTGGTATTCTACCTGTAAATCTAGTTGACGAAAAACGCTATCTAAAATTCCTTTGGCTTCATACCAGGTAAGCGGTTGTTCTCGTCCGCTACTTGTCCATTTGCTAATGGTGCGATCGCCTCCCATAATACCCGCGATCGCTTCGCCTTCTTGCAAGCCATCTTCTCCTTGTGAGAAAATCCGCCCAATTTCAAAGCCATTGAGGGAACCATTACCCTGTTCTAAGTTATATTGAAAAGCATCAATTAACCCAGCAATTAAATCGGTGCGCAGTGCCGAATACTCAACAAACAAGGGATTTGACAGCACGACTTGTCTATCTTCGCCCGGTTTCACTAAAGAATATTGAATTAATTCTGTCAATCCGGCGGCGCGGAAATAAGCCCGCAATTTGCGAATTAATTCCTGATCTAAAGGTAAATAACCTGCTTCAGCTTTTTGCGGTAAAGTATCACAAAATCTGTCATAGCCGTAGAGACGGGCGATTTCTTCAATTAAATCAATTTCCCGTTCTAAGTCGCGGTAACGGTAAGGCGGTACGGAAACTGTCCAAGAGCGATCGCCTGTTGGGGTAAGTTGACAACCTAACGCAGTCAGGATGCGTTCAACGTCTTGTTCTTCCAGTTCCCCGGTATCTTCCCCTAAATCGATGGGGCCGAGTACTTGATTGACTCTATCTAACCGCAACCCAATCGAACCCGTCCAAGTTGACGGATCGGGGCGAGTATCGGCGATTTCTTGCTTGACAATCACGCCACCAGCCAGTTCAGTTATCAGGGATAAAGCGCGACGACAGGCGACTTCCAATTCCGCCCGGTTGACGCCTCTTTCATATCGCCCTGAGGATTCGCTTCTTAAACCTACACTGCGAGAAGAACGACGAATCGCCACAGAATCGAATAAAGCGGCTTCTAAAACTAGATTTTGCGTACCTGCATCAACTTCCGTTTCTTCGCCACCCATTACACCTGCGATCGCCACTGGTTTATCGTTAGCGGTAATCAATAAATTTTGGGCGGTGAGGTTGCGCGTTTGTCCATCCAAGGTTTTCAGGGTTTCTCCATTTGTGGCAAAACGGACGCCAATATTTAAATTACCATTTCCCGCCACAGCTTGCAGGCGATCGCGGTCAAATGCGTGTAAAGGTTGTCCCCATTCAAACAATACATAGTTAGTAATATCCACAATATTATTGATGGGACGCACTCCCGCAGCTTGTAGGCGTTGTTGTAACCATGCTGGCGAAGGCGCAATTTTTACCTGTTCAATTACAGTGCCAAAATAAGCCGGACAAGCTTGGGTTTCGGAAATGCTTAAGCCTAAATTTCCCCCACCTTGGTTAATCGTCACCTCACGCGGTTGGGGAATATTCAACTTCCCACCAGTCAAAGCGGCGACTTCCCTGGCGATACCCACCATACTTAAAGCATCAGCGCGGTTGGCTGTGGCGGTAACATCTAAAATTACATCATCTAGCCCCAACAAAGGCCGGACATCGCTACCCAAGGCGAGATTTTCTTGGGTAAAAATATGAATTCCATCGACATCGCTAGTTAAGCCCAGTTCCTTTAAAGAACAGATCATTCCTTGAGAAGGAACACCGCGCAGTTTCGCCGGCTTAATTTTTAAATCGATATTTGGTAAATAAGTACCTGTAGTTGCAACTGGCACATAAATATCTGCCCGGACATTCGCCGCACCACAGACAATATTTAAAGTCTCAGCTGCACCAATATCTACTTGACACACACTTAATTTATCAGCGTTGGGGTGGGGTTGACGCTCAAGCACTTTCCCCACAACCACGCCATTAGCCCAAGTGCGGCGGTCTTCAATATCTTCTACTTCAAACCCAGCCATTGTCAGGGTTTCGGCTAATTCTTCATGGCTCAGTTTGATTTCTACTAGTTCTTGCAACCAGTTTAAAGAGATACGCATGGAGTGTGCTTGTTTTAGGAATCGTCTTTTGCTCTCATTTTAGGGTGCTTGCTAAGGAGCGATCGCAGCTTCTTAGCAAAGTCTACCCATTCACTTGAACAATCCTACTACGTTGGTTCCAGCAAATTGCGGAAATAATCTGGCAGATGTTGAATCTATCAACGTGATACTTTCCAGAGCACACAATGAAAGTGAGTAACCAAATACCACAAAGAAAGATTGTTCAGCCAATTTTGCTTGGTTTAGTTGCAGCGAGTGCGATCGCTATTATATCTGAGGTTAATTCCGTATCGAGTCAAAGTGCGATCGCCCAAGAAGCGATCGCTTTAAATACACCAAAACCTATACCACCAGACGCAACAAGTCACCGCAGTCGCTGGGGTTTTACATTTGGCTATTCCCTCAACTCTTTTGTAGTCGAGGAAAAAATCTCTAACTCTAAAAATAAAGTTAATTCTCTTTTAGGTACTATTGATATCTGGACTAAAAAGCACGCCCAACAAATTCGCGCTGGTGCCTATGCAGGAGGTGCAGAATACCCTGCCAACATCCAAATATCTGTATATAGTAATAAAAGTAAATTACCCTTACAAAATTGGATTAAAAAGAATAACCGATTTGTAGATATTCGTGAAGTTCAGCCTGCAAAAATTGCTGGACAAAATGGCATCAAATTTAAATCTAGTGGGTTATACGACAACGAACATATTGTTTTCTTCAGCCCCAAAAACTCGCGCATTATTGTTGTATCACTATCTAAATTTGGCTCTGGTAGCGATGACTCCGCTTATCAAACAGCATATAACCTAATAGTAGATTCCTTCAGATTCACAAATTAATTATCTACAGATATAGGACTCATATTTGATTTTTGAAATATACGTAGGGTGCGTTATGCCGGAGGCTAACGCACCGTCGGAAGGCTTTGGTGCGTTACGCTACGCGATAACACACCCTACAAATACATAGATTTTTTCAGAAATCAAATCGGATTCCGATAGTAGGGGCATGGCAATGCCATGCCCCCTAGAATATATTGATGTGCCGCTTGATTTATTGACAATACATTATTTATCTATTTAATTATCGATAATTTTAACCAAAAACCGATTCCAAAGCGCGGAGTAAGTCTTGTTTGGTAAAAGGTTTAGTTAAATACACATTTGCGCCTTGTCTCATCCCCCAAATTCTGTCAATTTCTTTGTTCTTAGAACTACAAATAATAATCGGTACTTTCTCTGTTACCGGATTTCTTTTTAGTTGGCGGCAAAATTCAAATCCGCTTAATCCTGGCATGACTACATCAGTAATAATCACATCAGGATGGTGATTGACTGCTTGATCTAAACCATCTTTAGCATCATAAGCTTTCAGCACAACGTGACCGCTATCTTTGAGAAAATTGTTAATTAATTCTAATTGCGAAGGCGTATCTTCAACGACCAAAACTGTAGCCATATTGCTGTTAATTCACTGTTTAAACTGGTATTATTTTTAGGTAATCATGCTAAATGCATAAAAACAAGCTTGAGTAATTCAGCACGGGTAAAAGGTTTAGTTAAATACCCCGAAGCTCCGACTAAATTGGCTTTCACCTTGTCTACAAGTCCTTTATTTCCTGTAACAAATATAATGGGAGTATTTTTGAACATTGAATTATTACGGATAATTCTGCATAATTCATAACCATCAATACCTGCCATATTTAGATCCAGTAAAATTAAGTCTGGTTTGTGCCGAATAATTGACATCACAGCCTTTAATGGATCTTCAATAGTAACTACAGAAAAATTTTCATCCTCTAAGAAACGACTGATTTCTTTAAGAATAGTTGGACTATCATCTACAGAAATGATTTTGTAAACTTTTTTAGCAGTAGCAGTAGCTGTAGTTACTCTTTCCGGTGCAGAATTTATGTTATTTGTTGTGGTTAATTCCTGAAACTCGTCTTCAACCACAGAAGAAATATATGGAGGTTCTTCAAAGTAAGGTATATCATTTACAAGCAGATTGGGATAGGTTTTAGCATCTATACTACCTGATTCTGCGACTGGATCGACTAATTCCTCTAATTCATGTGGTACGAGTGTTGTTACCTGTTCCACAGAGGGTGTGGATTCGCCAAATGTCTTAGGTAATTTATCAAATGGTGGATCTGCTTCATGCAAGATAATTCCGCCATTGACAATGTAATGGTAAAGTTGTTGAACCAATTGAATCTCATCTTGGTTCATAATTACTGCCAAATGACGCAGGCTAAAACCCTTCATCCAGTTAGTTAAATTTGGTTGCAAATCTAAAAAAGTTGGGTTTTGGATGGATTTGTTGATAAACAGGTAAGGACGCTGATAAGGAGAAGAAATATAAGGAGCAAAAGCTTGCCAGCGCTGTATTCTTGCTTGGCTGCGTTCGATGATTTTTTCTACGTCTAGCCTGCAAAGTTTTGGTACGTCAGAAGGTAAATTGCTGAGTTCAAAGCTACCTACTTTGATTAACAGTAAGGATTCTATGACTTCTTTCACCAATTCTTGGATTAACACGGCTGCTTGAGTCGAGTGCAAATGCCCTTGGTTAACAAGCCAAGTAATTGCTTGGTATTCAGCCGGCTGATTAGCCGAATTACTCTGCTGTTCTATTTGTTGACTGGGAGAGTCAAATTCAAACATCAGCCGTAATTGAACGCGGGTTTGACTGTTCAGTAGGGGTACTTGATGGCTGAGACGACGTAAATGGCGTTCTAGCCTATCAAATGGTTCCACTGAATGAGTAGCATAGGTAATTTTGCCTTGTTCTAGATAAATCGCCCAAGAAACTGAGTTACTAAATACTAAAAGACAAGTGCTGTCAGAACTTTTAGATAACTGACTTAATAAATTCTGGGGACTGAGTTTGGTAAATGTGCCACTAAGATTCATATGCTCAAGTTTCCGGAAATCAACGTGAATCTAGGTAAATTTAAAATGACGCTAATGAGGAATGGTTTTAGTGTTTATTTTTCTCTAAAAACAATTTATTTTTAGAGAAATATATTTATATCTCAGAAGCTATAAACACAACAGTATAGCTTGTTTGTTAAATTTTGTACTGCCTACTGAAACTGCTGATGAAGCCAGTAGTTTAAATTTTTTGTGAACATTTAGGACTTCTATGTAATTTTTGCTCTCGTTAGCTAGATATCCAGAGAAGTTTGTCCCTGACTGTTTTTACCTCTACTTTACTCACTGCACCAATCAACTCGGATTGATATATTTACTGAGGATAATTCTGATGATTATATTGTTGGGTCTGAGATATTTATTCTTTTTATATAAAATTAGGGGTTTCTACACAAAAGCTTTAAATTATTGTCTGGGCAGAGGTAAGTGTTTATTGTATTCTGGGTTTACGGTAACTATTACCGTTAATAGCTGTTTTGATAAAGTTAATGTAAACTCTAAGTGGTTTCCTATCTGACTCAACTCGCTTTTGCTGAAGATTTTTCTCAGGATTAAGAGAATTGAGTCCAATTATCTTAATTAATATAAGGTTAAGCTATCTACCAGAAAATCCCTTAAATGTAGTTTTTGCGACCTTAGAAACTATATACTTTTAGTAAAAGGAAAAAAGAGTTTGAATTATAACATAACACAAAACGTTATGCATGATACATTAAGGCTTGATGAAGTCGTAGAATTTGCTGAGAATCCAGAACCACGTTGTCCTTGCGTATTATTACTAGATACCTCTGGTTCTATGCAAGGAGAGCCGATAGAAGCTTTAAATCAAGGTTTGCTGAGTTTAAAGGATGAATTAGTTAAGAACTCCTTAGCTGCTAGAAGGGTAGAAGTAGCAATAGTCACATTTGATAGTAATGTTAATGTAGTCCAAGATTTTGTCACTGCCGATCAATTTAACCCGCCAATCCTCACAGCACAAGGATTGACTACAATGGGTTCAGGGATTAACAAAGCCTTGGATTTAATTCAAGAGCGGAAATCTCAATATCGCAGCAATGGTATTGCTTACTACCGTCCTTGGGTATTCATGATTACTGATGGAGAACCACAAGGAGAGCTAGACCAAGTGGTTGAGCAAGCGAGTAAGCGTTTACAAGGTGATGAAGCTAGTAAGCGAGTAGCATTTTTTACGGTTGGCGTAGAAAATGCCAATATGACACGCTTAAATCAAATAGGCGTGCGGACACCGCTAAAACTCAAGGGACTAAATTTTATCGAAATGTTTGTTTGGCTGTCAGCTAGTATGTCAGCTGTGTCTCACTCACAGATAGATGAACAGGTAGCACTACCACCAATTGGCTGGGGTACTGTGTAATCAAGTTGCAACTGGATACTAACACAGCTAGTTGCTGCAAGAAAACTTATGAATATGACCAAACAGATACTTCAATGGCAGGTGGTAGCTGCATCGGTATGCGGTACAAGCCATCTCAAAAACAAACAGCTGTGTCAGGATGCTCACCACTGGCAATTATTGTCAGAGAATGTGTTAGTAGCGGCGGCAGCAGATGGGGCTGGTTCAGCTAGCCAAGGAAAAGTCGGAGCAATGATTGCTGTAGAAACAGCAATCGAAAATATATCTAATCAAGAAGTAACTTGTGATACTCTAGCTGATGATGCGAGCGTGCGATCGCTGTTGGCAGACGCGATGCAAGCCGCAAAAACAGCAGTGGAAGCAGAAGCTGCTGCGACTAATAAACAACCTCAGGACTTAGCAACTACTTTAATTCTTATGGTTGCCACACCAGAAGTGGTGGCCGTAGCGCAAATTGGTGACGGCTTGGCAGTAGCGAAGGATAGCATGGGTAATTTACTGGCATTAACCATGCCGGATAGTGGTGAATACATCAATGAAACCACTTTTCTAACTTCGCCGGGAGCTTTAGAAACAGCGCAAATGAAACTATGGCGCGAAGCAATAGTCAACGTTGGGCTGCTCACCGATGGACTACAAATGCTGGCTTTAAATATGGTAGTTGGGGAACCACACAAACCATTCTTCTTTCCCTTATTCGACTTTGTAGCGAATACCCAGGACAAGATTTTAGCCAAAGAACAGTTAGTCAAATTTTTAGGGTCTGAGCGGATTACACAACGTACCGATGATGATTTAACGCTCATCATAGCTGCTCTGGGCAAACCATAAGCCATGATTCCGCCAGATTAAGCATTTTTTAAGTAACCCCCGTTAACCGTGACTTTATCATGCAGGTACTACGTTGTTTTCCGAAACAAGAAATTCTCAGCCTTAACGTCAGTTTAGGGCGGGGTGGTGAAGCATGTATTTATGCAGTACCATCTCATAGTAATTTAGTGGCGAAGGTTTATCACAAACCGACAGTAGACCACGCTTACAAACTGCAAGCCATGCTGGCTAACCCGCCAGAAAACCCGACAGCGAGTTTGGGACATATTTCGATTGCTTGGCCCTTGGATTTATTGCGCGCTGTCGATGGTAGCGATCGCATTATCGGCTTTTTAATGCCGCGCATTCGGGGGATGCGTCCAATTATTGACTTTTACAACCCCAGAACCCGCCGCCAACATTGTCCGTTATTCAACTATCAGTATCTGTTACGCACGGCGCGAAATCTGGCAGCTGCTTTTGCGGCTTTACACAATAGTGGCTATTGTATTGGTGATGTCAACGAGTCAAATATTCTCGTCAGCGACACCGCCCTAGTAACCTTAGTAGATACAGACTCCTTTCAAGTTATCGATCCCGATAGCCATGCTGTCTATCGCTGTCCTGTTGGTAAACCAGAGTTTACGCCACCAGAACTGCAAAATAAAATTTTCTCCCAATACGATCGCGAAATTACCCATGACTTATTTGGGTTAGGAGTCATCATCTTCCAACTATTAATGGAAGGTACTCACCCATTTTCCGGGATTTATCAAGGCTCTGGCGAACCACCAGCCTATGAATCCCGCATCGCGGCTGGTCATTTTACTTACAGTAAAAAGCGGCACGTACCATATCAGCCCACACCAATAGCACCAGCTTGGGAAATTCTCCATCCCGCCTTGCAAGAACTGTTTTGGCGTTGTTTTGAAGATGGTCATCAAAATCCCCATCTGCGTCCTAGCGCCCAAACTTGGCTATCGGCAATTGCGGAAGCCGAAGACAGCTTAGTTACCTGTGATGTCAATCCCCAGCATAACTACAACAACCATCTGAAATCTTGTCCTTGGTGCGAACGGACATTACGCTTAGGCGGACGCGATCCCTTCCCATCACATAAAGCGATCGCGGCCAAAGAACACCTTAAACCCCGGATACCCACTAAAAAACGCCACAGCCAGCCAGGTAAAAAACCGAAGCAGCCAGCAATTCCCTTATCAACTTATTGGCAACCAGGAGTTAAACAAAAAACTCCCTTGTATCAAAAACTCAAACAGCAGAAGAAGTTTTATCCTCTAGCCTTGTGCGTGTTGGGTTTCGGTATGTTGGGTTACTTAGATGTGATGGTAAAATTTACCAATGTCACTCAAAATGCCTATACTCAGCAAAGTCTGCTTACACCGCAAAAACAAACTAATAACAATCTCGATTTTGCTGACTACTATAAACAAGGTCATGCAGCTTATAAAATCCGCGACTATGCAAGGGCGATAGAAAACTTTAACCAAGCCCTAGAAAAAGACCCCAACCACGCCAAAGCTCATATTAACCGGGCTAATGCTCGCTACAATATGAAAGACTACGAAGGGGCACTGGCAGATTATAGCGCAGCTTTAAAACTCAATCCCCAAGAAATTAAAGCTTTTGTGAATCGGGGTAACGTTCGCTACATGCTAGCAGAATATAGCAACGATCCCGATCGCGAATATAATTTAGCGATCGCTGATTTTAACAATGCACTCCGCCTGAATAGCAAAGAAATTGAAGCTTACATCAGACGCGGCGTAGTGCGATCGCAAATGGCTAAATATAGCGGCGACTCTCAACAAGATTATCAGCTAGCACTCAAAGACTTTAGCCAAGCGATTGATCTCAATCCTACAAAAGCCGAAGCTTATTATCAAAGAGCTGTAGTATACTCGCAAGTCGCCCAATACAGCAGTAATTATCAACAAGAGTACAATCGAGCGATCGCGGACTTTGACCAAGCATTAAAAATCAATTCGCAAATGGCCAAAGCCTATCTCAAACGAGGTATGATTCGTTACGAACTCTCTCAGTATGGCGGACGTAACGCCAATACCAATCGTCTCCAGGCAATTGAAGATTTGCAAACATCAGCTAAAGTCTCCCTGGAACAAGAAGATATGGATAGTTATCAACAAGCTCTCAGTAGTCTCTGTATTGTTGTGGAAAACAAATGTGATACTTTATTCCAAAGTACATCCATGTTAGATGGTGGCACAACAAGGTAGTAGGGCGAGGGTGTTGACGGTTGACGGTTGACGGTTGACGGTTGACTGTTGACTGTTGACTGTTGACTGTTGACTGTTGACTGTTGACTGTTGACAGAGAGTAAATTTAATTACTCATGACTTGTTAGTAATGATTGTGAAAACATAAGTTCAAGAAGGGTTAGCCAGCGCTAACCCTTTTTATTTTGAAGTTAAATTTATATTTAATTTAGATTTTAAATTTCTTATGTGAGGGATATTCATCAAGCTTTTACATATCAAGCCTGTTTATTCACCCTTTCTTTACAAATTAGCGGAAAAATCTCGTTAGATTATTTACGGAGAAAGATAAATAAGAATGAAAAATTTTTCTCAAACCAGGTGCGTTCGCTTCATATCGATTGGGATTTAGAATTTCCGCAGTTGGGTATTTAGACCTCGACTAATTGTAGATATAGCTTGACTGAAGGGTGGACTACCAAATTGTCAACTTTTGAGTTGGAAAATACCCATTCATCCGCTACTTTGCACCGAACCCATTCCAGCTGATGAATCCAGACTGCTAAATTCTTATTCCATCGCGAGCAACTCAATTAAATAAGGGACTTCCAAGTAAAAAAAATATTTCCGAAGTGATTGTTGTACGGGCGGGTTTAAGCGACATATCTGTTTTCGACGTGAGTACCTCACAAAACCCGCCCCTACAGACTGTTAACTGTTAACCGTGAACAGTTAACAGTCAACAACTTGAACGGAATAATTTATTTTTAGAGTTCCCTAAAGCTAATCAATCTTAACGAAAGTGCAAATCTTCGAGGTAATTGCATGAAAGCAGTAATTTTGGCTGGAGGTCTGGGTACACGCCTCAGTGAAGAAACTAGTATCAGACCTAAGCCAATGGTAGAAATTGGTGGTAAGCCAATTTTATGGCACATCATGAAGAGTTATTCTGCTCATGGGATTAACGACTTTATTATCTGTTGTGGTTATAAAGGTTACATCATTAAAGAGTATTTTGCTAATTATTTCTTATACATGTCAGATGTCACATTTGATATGCGATTTAATCAGATGAATGTGCATTCTGGCTATGCAGAACCTTGGCGCGTGACCCTAGTTAATACGGGCGATAATACCATGACAGGTGGACGCTTAAAACGAGTGCGCGAGCATTTAGGAAATGATACTTTTTGCTTCACTTATGGTGATGGTGTGAGCGATGTAAATATTACAGAACTCATTAAATTGCATAAAGAACAAAATACCCTAGCCACACTTACTGCTGTACAACCTGCGGGTCGTTTTGGCGCGATTTCTTTGGGACAAGAACAAACTAAAATTACCAGCTTTAAAGAAAAGCCTGAAGGAGATGGTGCTTGGATTAATGGCGGTTATTTTGTGTTAGAACCAGAAGTAATTAACTTTATTGCTGATGATGCTACAGTGTGGGAGAAAGAACCATTAGAAAAGCTAGCTGAGATGGAACAATTATCAGCTTACAAACATAATGGCTTTTGGCAGCCAATGGATACATTACGCGATAAAAATTATCTCGAAGATTTATGGAAGAGCGATAAAGCTCCTTGGAAAGTGTGGTCATAACTAGGGGCTAGAGGCTAGAGGCTAGCTTGAAAATAGGGTTGACTGTTGACTATTGACTATTGACTGTTGACTGTTGACTGTTGACTGTTGACTATTGACTATTGACTATTGACTATTGACTATTGACTACTTGTGAGATTTTCTCGCGCTCTACTGAATTTGTTTTTACAGACGCAATAATACTCATGTACGATTTTGCAATTATTGGTGGGGGAATAGTTGGGCTTTCTACAGGATTGGCATTAGGTAAAAGCTATCCTCATGCTAAGATTCTCGTATTAGAAAAAGAAAGCGATTGGGCATTCCATCAAACAGGCAATAATAGTGGTGTAATTCACTCAGGAATTTATTACAAACCAGGAAGTTTTAAAGCTAAATTCTGCCGTGATGGTGCTAAATCAATGGTAGAATTTTGTCAAGAATATGGCATCGAACATGAAATTTGTGGTAAGGTAATTGTCGCCACTTCAGCAGGAGAATTACCACGCCTAGAAAACCTTTACCAACGTGGATTAGAAAATGGGATTCCGGTAAAAAGAATTAGTCCCGAAGAAGTCAAAGAAATTGAACCCCATGTGAGTTGTGTAGGGGGAATCAGAGTATTTTCTACAGGAATTGTTAACTACAAAAAAGTTAGCCAGAAATACGCTGAATTAATTCAACAACAGGGTGGAGATTTACGCCTTAATACCAAAGTTGAGAACATTTGCCGCAGTGGTAAAAATCAGGTACTAGAAACCAACAACGGTAGCTTTGAGACGCGGATTGTGATTAATTGTGCTGGCTTACATAGCGATCGCATTGCTAAACTAGGACAAGTTGAAGCACAAGCGAAAATAGTCCCTTTTCGGGGCGAATATTACGAACTTACCCCAGAAAAACGCTATCTCGTCAAAACCCTCATTTACCCTGTTCCTAACCCCGATTTTCCCTTCCTGGGCGTTCACTTTACCCGCATGATTGATAGTAGCGTTCATGCCGGGCCAAATGCAGTACTTAGCCTCAAACGCGAAGGTTATCATAAAACTGACTTTGACTTGCGGGATTTTGCAGAAGTCATGGCTTATCCAGGTTTCTGGAAATTAGCCGCCAAACACGCCGATGAAGGTATTAAAGAAATTATTCGTTCTTTTAGCAAAGCCGCCTTCGTTCGCAGTTTGCAACAACTGATTCCCGAAGTTCAAGCCGAAGATTTAGTTCCCACCCACGCCGGAGTTCGCGCCCAAGCATTGAAAAATGATGGTTCCCTTGTCGATGACTTTTTAATTGTTCAAGGAGAAAACTCGATTCATGTTTGCAATGCACCTTCTCCAGCTGCGACTTCTTCCTTAGAAATTGGCAAAGCAATTGTGGCACAAATTCCCGCACCGTCACATCTGGCTTTATCTATTCATTAATTTGAATTGACTGAAACAAATTAGTTATAACTTATGCAGTGTCAGATATTTTTCATGCTTTTTGTCAATGGTCAATAGTCCATAGTCCAAAAACCTGAATTTTGACCATTGACTTTTGACTTTTGACCACCCTTGTGAGGGTTTTTGTGTTCGGTGCGTAAGTCCTAATTAGCTTATTTAACGCTGCAATCTCATAGAAATATATAGGCTTAGACAACAATGAAAATATTAGTAACTGGAACAGAAGGTTATCTCGGTTCGTTATTACCGTCATTGCTAATTGAACGCGGACATGAAGTGATTGGTGTCGATACTGGCTTTTATAAAGTTGGTTGGTTGTATAACGGTACTGATGTCACAGCCAAAACCCTAAATAAAGATATCCGCAATATCCTGCTTAAAGATTTGCAAGGTGTAGAAGCTGTAGTTCACATGGCGGAACTATCCAACGATCCCACCGGACAGTTATCTCCGACTATTACCTACGACATTAATCACCAAGGTTCAGTCCGTCTCGCTAAGTTAGCTAAAGAAGCAGGTGTACGCCGCTTTATCTATATGTCTTCTTGTAGCGTCTATGGTGTCGCCACCGAGGGAGATGTCACCGAAGAATCGCCTGTAAACCCGCAAACAGCCTACGCAGAGTGTAAAACCTTGGTAGAACGAGATGTTATGCCCTTAGCTGATGATGATTTCTCGCCTACCTTTATGCGTAATGCGACAGCTTTTGGCGCTTCTCCGAGAATGCGGTTTGATATTGTGTTAAATAACTTAGCTGGGTTAGCTTGGACTAGCAAGGAAATAAAAATGACCAGTGATGGTACGCCTTGGCGGCCATTAGTTCATGCTTTAGATATCTGCAAAGCCATTGTCTGCGCTATTGAAGCACCCCGTGATATTGTACACAAGCAAATTTTTAACGTCGGCGATACTTCTAATAACTATCGAGTCAAAGAAATCGCGGAAATCATTGCAGATGTATTTACCGGTTGTCAGTTATCTTTTGGTGACAATGGTGCAGATAACCGCAGCTATCGGGTATCTTTTGAGAAAATCAACACCATGCTACCCGGATTTAAATGTGATTGGAATGCCCAACTTGGCGCACAACAACTCTTCAATTTGTTCAGCCAAATTGATATGACAGAAGATACTTTCTTGTTTAGAGGATTTACGCGGTTAAAGCAGCTAGAATATCTCATTCGCACCGAGCAAATTGACAAAGACTTTTTTTGGGCAAAAAGATAGTTAAGATTAGTAACGATTAAGTTCTTAGATCCCCGAATTCTTGTAAAAGTTGGGGATCTAATCGTCATGAATGTTAGCAAAACATCACACTCAAGAACCTAAAATACGGGTTTTTGAGGATTTTTGACTGTACAATATTTGACAGAATGATCCAGTCCAAATTTACTCTGCAAACAAATAAAAACCTCCGGATAACTTGTTTTATTTAGGAAATATCACTTACAACAATTTATTTTTGTAATTAATTCCATAGATTACCAACCACTAAATGAATAAATTGCTGACTATTGCTATTCCTACTTATAATCGGGCGGAATTGGTTGACAAACAACTGGCGTGGTTGTCTCTAGCTATTAAAGGTTATGAATCAGAATGTGAAATTTTTGTTTCCGATAATTGCTCCCCAGACCACACTCAATATGTAATTAAAAAGTGGCAAGGAATACTGAGCAACATTACATTTAAATCTCATCGTCATGCAGAAAATTTAGGCGTAATGCGAAATATCATTTTTTGCCTAAATTCTGCCAATACCAAGTATGTTTGGACGATTGGCGATGACGATCCAATTCAAAATCGAGCTATCCCTTATGTGATTAATAAGCTCAAAAAACATGAAGATTTATCACTAATATTTCTAAATTTCTCTGGGCGTAATAAAATTACAGGTGAGGCAATTCACCCACCAACAATAGTTGGTAATCGCTGGTTTGATGTGGATAGTGAAGATGGTTGTGGTGATGGTAAAGCCATCTTTGAACATTGTTTTTCTAAAAGCGTGGGTGCAGTAATATTTCTCACAGCGACAATTTACCGCACAAACCTAGTCAAGCAAGCTTTGCAACGCTGGCCAGATGCAGCAAGTAATTGGATATCTCTAGCTTATTTAGCGGGTTATTGTGCTGCTAATGGTAGTGTAATTGTGACTAAAGAGACTTTTTTAGAATGTATTGTTGGTGTGAGTTATTGGCAGAAAGAACCAAAATCTGCACTATTAATGCAATACAAACACATACCCGAAGTTATCTTACAGCTCGAAGATAGCGGTTATTCCAAGCAATTTTGCAGACGAATGCTGTTGCAAAATGGTAAGGAAGTTAACCTAAAAGTTTTTTTCGGTGCGTTAAGACGTTGGCCGATGTCAGCGATTAAAACAGTGATTCCATTTTTAGCCTTAATTGGATTATCTGTTGTTGATGTTATGTATTTTAAAGAAGCTAGTATCGCCGAACCTACGGAAGTCTCTACTCAACAATTACAAAAATAAAGAGAATTAAGTCATTAAATAATTGAAGGAAGCTGGCTTTATGTGGAAGGTTATCAAAAGCAAAATTTCTGCTTTGTATTCTGACTTTCTTTGTGCGATCGCGCGTTGGCAGCATCGCCAAAATTTACCTGTTTTAGAAGAACGCGATCGCCAAATTTTAAAAACTCTCAAACGCGAGGGTGTTTATACAACCACATTGGCAGAATTGGGATTATCTTCTACACCAGATATGCTCACAGCTGCTAATAAGCTCTGGTCACAAATAAAACCAGATAAAAATGACCCTCTCTATGAAATGTGGCCGCAAATCCATACAGTTACAGAGTCACCAGAAATTTACGCCTGGGCGACAGAAAAAAGACTGCTAGATCTCATTGAAAATTACATAGGATTACCGATTACTTTTCATGGTGTACATTTGCGCCAAGACTTTCCTAGCGAGCATCAATTTGGTACGTTATTATGGCATAGCGATGCTGAAGACCGCCGAATCATCAAAATATTTGTTTCCTTAAAAGAAGTAGGAGAAAAATCAGGGCCTTTTCAATATATCCCCCGCTCTTTAACTTCTTTATTTAACTGGCAATATTACTGGTTGTACTTTAAACTTTGGCAGTCTAGATATATGGGCATTGATGACGAAATAGTCAAAAAAGTGATTCCACAATCAGCTTGGAAATCATGTACAGGCCCATTAGGTACTGTAGTAATGGCAGATACGAAAAATACCCTACATCATGGAACTGTTCGCCAAGAAGAACGAGTAACTTTATTTTTCTGTTACACAGCTAATCCACCAGAAAGACCTGAACTTTGTACTCAATATTGGGATGATACCTTCCCCAAACTAAACTTAAATTCTTCTTCAGAAACCGCACAAGTAGTTTAGAGGCTAGGGGGCAGGGGGCAGGGAGCAGGGGAGAAAAACTTACCCAATGACAAATGACAAATGACAAATGACAAATGACCATTGACCATTGACCATTGACCATTTAACTTTTGAGGCTTATTTATGATTTTTACCAAAACTGACCTGAAAGACGCATTTATTATTGAATTAGAACAAAGGCAAGATAACCGTGGTTTCTTTGCGCGGAGTTTCTGCGCTCAAGAATTTATGGCACATGGCTTAAAACCACAAGTTGCCCAATGTAATGTATCTTATAACTACAAAAAAGGTACATTACGGGGAATGCATTATCAAATTGCGCCTGCAACAGAAACCAAATTAATTCGCTGTACTAAAGGCGCTATTTATGACGTAATTATTGATATGCGTCCTGATTCCCCCACTTTCCTATCGCATATTGGTGTGGAACTAACTGCAGATAATCACCGCGCTTTATATGTACCAGAAATGTTTGCGCATGGCTATCAAGCGCTTACAGATGACGCGGAAGTTGTCTATCAAGTTGGTGAATTTTACACCCCAGGTTATGAACGTGGTTTACGCTATGATGACCCATTTTTTAATATTCAATGGCCTATAGAAGTCACAGAAATATCTGATAAAGATTTAAATTGGCCTCTATTAAGCATGATGCCTGTTGGTGGGGTAAGTGTTTAATTTGGGCATTGGGCATTGGGCATTGGGTAATACCTTTTGTTCCTTACACTCTGCTCTCTGCCATCTGCCTGAATAAATTAATAAAGATAAAGGAAATTAAACTCATGATTATTATCGATCGCGCTTTACAAGCACGTGCGGATTTAGGTAGACCTATTAAAGTGGGGATGATTGGTGCCGGCTTTATGGGTCGAGGAATTGCTAATCAAATTATTAATTCTGTCCCTGGCATGGAGTTAGTTGCTATCTCTAACCGCAAAATTGATGCGGCCAAGCAAGCTTATCAAGAAGCTGGGATTGAAGATATCAAAATTGTTGCAAACATTACAGAAATTGAAGACGCGATCGCGCATGGTAAATATGCAGTCACGGAAGATGCCCAATTGCTCTGTCGGGCTGAGGGTATCGAGGCTTTAATTGAAGTGACTGGCGCGGTGGAATTTGGCGCACAGATTGTCATGAGTGCGATCGCTCATCGCAAGCATGTGATTATGATGAACGCTGAACTTGACGGTACTATCGGCCCTATCCTCAAGGTTTATGCAGATAAAGCAGGTGTGATTCTCAGCGCTTGCGACGGCGATCAGCCAGGGGTAGAAATGAACCTCTACCGGTTTGTTCAAAGCATTGGTCTAACTCCTCTGTTGTGCGGTAATATCAAGGGTTTGCAAGACCCATATCGCAATCCCACCACCCAAGAAGCCTTTGCAAAACGTTGGGGTCAAAAAGCCCACATGGTGACTAGCTTTGCTGATGGCACAAAAATCTCCTTTGAACAGGCGATTGTCGCTAACGCCACCGGAATGAAGGTGGCTAAACGGGGAATGCTGGGTTATGACTTTACCGGTCATGTGGATGAAATGACCAATATGTATGATGTAGACCAGCTGAAGGAATTAGGCGGTATTGTTGACTATGTAGTTGGTGCAAAACCAGGGCCGGGAGTGTTTGTATTTGCTACTCACGACGACCCCAAACAACGCCACTATCTCAACTTATACAAACTCGGTGAAGGGCCACTTTACAGCTTCTATACTCCTTATCACCTCTGTCATTTTGAAGTACCTCTCTCCGTAGCCCGTGCTGTTCTCTTCCAAGATGCAGTGATGTCTCCCCTCGCTGGGCCAGTAGTAGATGTAGTCACCACCGCCAAAATTGATTTAAAAGCTGGCGAAACCTTAGATGGTATTGGCTACTATATGACCTACGGACAATGCGAAAATTCTGCGATCGCACAACAGCAAAATCTCTTACCAATGGGATTGGCCGAAGGATGTCGCCTCAAACGCGATATACTTAAAGATCAAGTTCTCACCTACGATGATGTGGAATTACCCGCAGATAGACTTTGCGACCAACTACGAGCCGAACAAAACGCTTATTTCGCCACAGAAAAAATGCTCGCTACAGTTGGTTAGATTAATTTCGTAATTCACATTTTAGTTCTGTTTGTAAGCACTTTAGTTTTCTTTCTCATTACTAAAGTGCTTACAACAATCTCAATTAATCTTGTAATTATAACTTGATTACTGCGGTATTTTTTTAACTAAATAGTCTTAATTACGAATTACGAATTAAGAATTAGCTTGCTGGGGAGTATTCAAATAAACTTTAGCGGAAATTAAAAGTATGAAAATAGCTCTAGTCCATGATTACTTAACCCAGCGCGGTGGAGCAGAACGGGTATTTGAGTTACTTTGTAAACGTTACCCTACAGCCGATATTTATACTTCGTTATACGACCATCAAAAAACCATAGATTTGAGCGAACGCATCGTTAATACGACTTTCTTACAAAATCTTCCCGGTGCGGTTAATTATTTTCGCCTGATTGCTCCCTTATATTTTCCAGCTTTTCGGGCGCTCAATTTACAAGGCTACGATTTGATTATTAGTAGTAGTACTAGCTTTGCTAAAGCAGTCCGCAAAAATCCCCAAGCGCTACATATTTGCTTTTGTCATAATGTCACCCGGTTTTTATGGGATACAGAAACTTATTTACGCGAATATAAAGACTATCGATTTTTTACACCGCTAATTGAGAAGATATTTCAATTCATGCGGAAAGTAGATTTGCAATATTCCCAAGAACCAGACTTATATATTGCCAATTCCACCATTGTAGCCCGTCGGATTCAAGAGATATACCAAAAGCAAGCTATCGTAGTTAATTACCCTATCGATACCAGTAAATTTACCTTTTCGGAAACCAAAGAAGAATATTATTTGGCTTCAGCCAGGATGATCAGTTATAAACGTTTAGATATAATAATTGAAGCCTTTAATTGGTTAGGATGGCGATTATTAATTTCTGGAGATGGCCCAGAAGAAGAACGCTTAAAATCCAAAGCATTAGATAATATTGAGTTCTTAGGACATGTGAGCGATCGCCAACGTCAAGACTTGTTTTCTAAAGCTAAATCTGTGATTGTTGCAGCTTTAGAAGATTACGGCTTAGTTCCAGTAGAGGCTAATGCTAGCGGTACTCCAGTCATTGCTTATGGCGCAGGTGGTGTATTAGATACTCAAGTACCCAGAAAAACCGGGGTGTTCTTTCAAAGACAAACACCCGAATCTATACAAGCTGCATTACTAGAAGCTGGCGCAATCAATTGGAATTACCAAAATATCCGCGATCATGCATTGACAAACTTTTCCGAAACCGCATTTTTCAGTAAAGTCGAACACATTATTGATCGAGCTTGGAGAATGCATCAACAAATGATTAGTAATTAGTAATTCGTAATTAAACAATGTTGTAACACCAGATATCTACAGATTTCTCAGTTAGGTTTGTGGTATAAATTTCCATCTATAACGTAAGTAAGTCAGTCAATCTCACTTATTACGAAACATAAATATATATCTGGAAACCCTTACCTATTAGAACTTTTAACTGAGTATTCTAGTAGTTTTATTGTATCAACTCATTTAATTACGAATTATCAGATGTTCCCATAGCGTCTCAAACATAAGGATAATAAACGTGGTTCAAGCGAGTCTCAATCCCAGCCTCAATTCCAGCCCTAATTCAATTCCTAATCCAACTGCCGACAATGAAGTTGGTTATGGAAAAATGTTTGCTGTACTTGTCCGCCGATTTCCTTGGTTTTTACTGGTATTTTTGACTTCCATTACTTTGGCAGGTTTTATTACGACTAAAACTAAGCCGACTTATAAAAGTTCCATGCAGTTATTAGTCGAACCTAACTATCAAGTTAAACCAGAAAAAGCCGGATTAGAAAACCAATTTACCGACGTTAACATTGAAATAGATACAGCAACTCAGCTTAACTTGATGCAGAGTTCGGGACTAATTCAAAAAGCAGTCGATATGCTGCAAAAAGATTACCCGGATATGACTGTAGGGGAAATTAAAACTTCCTTGGTTTTAAATCAAATCAAAACTAAAGAAGATAATGTCTTAACCAAAATTTTCCAAGTTGAATATACTTCTAACGATCCCATTAAAACCCAAAAAGTCCTAGCGGCGATTCGCCAAGTGTATGTGGATTATAACAAGCAGCAGCAAGATACACGCTTACAAAAAGGTCTGCAAGTTATTCGCGATCAGTTAAAAAAAGCTAGTGATGAAGTGAATGCTTCGGAAACCAATTTGCAAAGGTTCCGCCGCACTCAAAATTTAATCGATCCAGAAACACAAGCCAAAGCATTAGAAGATAATTTAAACAAAATCCAAGAAGAAAGACGCACTACCCGTTCTCTCTATCAAGAAGCTGTGGCGCGTCAACAATCTTTGCAAGCACAACTTAACCGCTCTCCACAAAATGCGCTGGTTTCTTCTCGTTTGAGTCAATCTACTCGCTATCAAGGTTTATTGAACGAAATTCAAAAAACCGAACTGGCTTTATCACAAGAACGTTTGCGCTTCACAGAAGAGACTCCTAGCGTCCAAAAGTTGCAAGAACAACTAGAGGGACAAAAGCAATTATTACAACAAGAAGTTAGCAGAACTTTAGGCGGAATCCCAGCTAATGCGGTTGCGGGAGAAAATCTTTTAGAACAAGGACAACTTGGTCAAATTGACCTGAATCTTGCAGGTCAGTTAGTAGAAACCCAGACTACGATAGTTTCATTAGCTGCACGCGATCAAACTTTGGCACAGAAAGAGAACGATTTACGCTTACAACTCAAGCGTTTTCCGCCGCTTTTGGCTTATTACAATCGCATACTACCGCAGTTACAATTTAGCCGCGAACGTTTGGAACAACTGTTACGCGCAGAACAACAGTTAAGACAAGAACTTTCTAAAGGCGGATTTAATTGGGAAGTTGTGGAAGAACCCCAAAGAGGGATGCTAATAGGCCCCAATCTCCAGCAGAATTTGTTGTTGGGTGCAGTGGTTGGCTTAATGTTGGGAGGAATTGCAGCTTTTGTCAGAGAAGCCTCTGATGATGCGGTTCATACAACTGCAGAATTAGAGAAGCAGGTTGCACTGCCTGTGTTAGGAATTACGCCTAAGTTACCGGCTACACAACCGCGAGATTCATTGATTAAGTTACCTTTTGGGAAGCCAGAAGTTCTCGCACCTTGGACAGTGCAAGTTTTGCAATCTCCTCCGAGTTGGGAATCTCTCGATTTGATTTATAAGAATATTGAGTTACTCAATACTGTTACCAATTTAAAATCTTTGATGATCACCTCGGCTTTACCCGATGAGGGTAAATCAGCTTTGGCTTTAGGTTTGGCTATGAGTGCTGCACGGTTACACAAAAAGGTACTGTTAATTGATGCCAACTTACGGGAGCCGAGTCTGCATCATCAGCTAAATCTTCCCAACGATCAAGGACTTTCCACTCTCTTGACGAGTGAGGCGGCTGTTCCCAACCAAATGAGTATTCAATACTCAGGTTCATCTTACATTGATATTTTGACTGCCGGGCCTATACCAGCAGATGCAGCCAATCTCTTGAGTTCTCCACGAATGAAACAACTAATGGCGGCATTTGAGGAAAATTACGATTTGGTACTGGTAGATGGTTCACCGGTGTTGGGTTTGGTGGATGCAATGCTCACCGCCTCATCTTGTCGCAATGTGGTGATGGTAGCCAGTATTGGTAGGGTAACTCGCGCTCAAATGGCGCAAGCTACAGGGATGTTGAGCAAGTTAAATTTGATTGGAGTTGTCGCCAATGGTGCTTCTAGTTCTCAAAGCACATATGTACCCTATAACAAGCCACAAAGATTGGCTTTGCAACAAGCTTTAGAAAAATAAAGCATTTCGTCGTAGTCAGGATTTTAGTCCTATTTTTGAGGATTGAAGTTCTCACTACGAGGGTTGAATTATCAAGTTCACAACCATCTTCAAGTCTTCCATCGAGGACGGGGTTTTAAACCCCAAAATTTCCCTAACGAGTCATGAATTACTCTACACCTCTGGTGACTATGACTACTTCAATCATTCCCTCTCGGCAAAATCACTACAATCCAACTGAGCAACACCAAGAACTTCTCTCTCCATATTGCACCCTATTGTGGCGACGAGGTCAGCTGTGGGTGAAGTCTCCTAAAGATATCAAACAGCCATATCTACCTTCTTTATATAACCAACAGTTGTTAGTAGATTGTTTAAAACATTCGCCCGTGAAATTGGTAAGTATAGATTCTCGGCTGGGTGAAGCTTGGTTATCGTTATGGGTAGAAGCTTGCGAACAAGCAAATAAGCCAATGTATTTACGTTTCCCCTCTGGTAATCAACGGCTGAAACTAGGTAAAGCTAAATCTGGGAAAAAGCCATTTCAGCGCCTTGTGGATTGGATTGTGGCTTTATTCTTGCTGGTGTTAGCGATTCCGGCGATGTTAGCCTTGATTGTACTCATGCAAGTTGATTCACCAGGGTCAATTTTCTCTTCTGAGTGGCAGGTAGCAGAAAGTGGTAAACTGTTTCGCGCTATCAATTTTCGTACCACTGAGCAGCAAAACCTGACACGCTTGGGGCGTTGGATGCTTCAATATAATCTGCACAAATTGCCGCAGTTATTTAATATATTACAAGGCGATCGCGGTTTCATCGGCTCTCGTTGTTGGACTTTAGAGGATGTAGTCTATCTGAGTTCAGAAGCCCAAAAAGACGCAAATCCAGTACCAGCAATGAGCGGTGCATGGGAAATCAGCCCAGAGATGAACCTGTTAAATTTAGATGGACAAACCCTGTAATTTCTTGCTGATGAGATTTGATTGTTGAGGAATTTCAAAACATCAATCTGAATCACAAGGATTGGAAATTTCTCTACATCAAGACTCTCCCTATGCAGTGCAGTTATCGCATTTGAGATGTTTAAGTTATTTTGCTTTTAAGTTGCACAATCCATCGTCAGGGCTGTTGACTGTTGCCCGTAGGGGCGGGTTTATTTGGATCTTTGTTGATCGACGAGGATATCGGTAAACCCGCCCCTACACCAGCCCGTACTAACTGCCTGTATATCTAGCCCCACTATTCGTAAACAATATCCATGTCTTTGCAAATTCAGCTGACGCTCAAAAATTTATTTAAAGCTAGTAATTTCTGGCAAGAAAATCATTTAATATTACGAGAATTTAAACATTTTCGCAAAATTGCGGTTTTAGCAATTGTATTTTCTTTTTTAGCAGCCACCTTTGAAGGTGTCAGCATCGGCTTTTTATTATCTTTTTTACAAAGTTTAACTACTCCAAATGCTCAACCTGTGCGTACAGGTATCGAGTGGTTTGATATTGCCATTTTAGGAATTAATCAATCAGTACATAGTCGGTTATATCGGATTTGCTTGCTGATTTTATTAACTACTTGGATGCGAGCAACTTTTAATTATTTTGCTCAAGTCTATACAGAATTAACTCAACTGCATCTTGGCGATCGCTTACGTAAGCAGATTTTTGAACAGTTGCAAGCTTTACCATTAAGCTTTTACACTCAAGTGCGTTCTGGGGAACTAATTAACACTATTACTACAGAAATTGAACGCATCAGACAGGGTTTTAGTGGCGTGGCATTTTTGTTTACAAGAATCATTACTACTCTGGTTTATTTAATTTCCATGTTTTTGCTTTCTTGGCAACTGGCAATTATTTCTCTGATGTTATTTACGCTGTTAGGGGTAGGGTTATCTAATCTTAACGCCAGAGTGAGGGAAAGCAGTTTTGGTATGTCCGTTGCTAATGGGACTTTTACCTCCACAGCTATGGAATTCATTAACGGAATTCGCACAGTTAACGCCTTTGGGACTCAAGAATTTGAGCGTCAGCGTTACTATCAAGCTAGCGATCGCGTCGTGAGTAGTTCGACAAAAGTAATTTATACCTGGACTTTGGTAAGACCAATTGCCGAAGGCGTAGCCACAACGGTGTTAATTGGTATGATTATTTTGGCATTCACTTTATTTGTAGCGAATGGTACCCTACAAGTTGCATCGCTTTTAACTTTTTTCTTTGTTCTATTTCGCCTAGTACCCTTTGTCCAAGATATGAATGGAACTAGAGCTTTTCTCAGTACCATGCATGGTTCAGTAAATAATATTAAAGACTTGTTGAGAACTGAAGATAAAACTTACTTTGAAAACGGTAAGCTGGCGTTTCCGGGAATAAAAAGGTCAATTGACTTGGTAGGGGTAGATTTTGGTTATAATGCCGAAAATTTAGTGTTGAATAATATTACCCTGTCGATTGAAAAAGGCAAAATGACTGCCTTAGTCGGTGGATCGGGTGCAGGTAAAACCACGCTTGCAGATTTAATTCCCCGATTTCATGATGCTACCCAGGGATATATATATATTGATGAAGTTGATGTCAAGAAATTTGACATTAATTCCCTGCGGCGCAAGATAGCTGTTGTTAGCCAAGATACGTTTATTTTTAACACTTCTGTCTGGAATAATATTGCTTACGGTACCCCAGGCGCGACAGTAGCAGCAATTAAAGAAGCTGCCAAACAAGCGAATGCAATAGAATTTATTTTAGACATGCCTGAAGGTTTTGATACCCAATTAGGAGATAGGGGTGTGAGATTATCTGGGGGACAACGCCAAAGAATTGCGATCGCGCGTGCTTTATTACGCAATCCAGAAATTTTGATTTTGGATGAAGCTACCAGCGCCTTAGATTCGGTTACCGAACGGTTAATTCAGGAATCCCTAGAAAAGTTATCTGCTGGACGAACAGTAATTGCGATCGCGCACCGTCTTTCAACTATCGCCAACGCCGATAAAGTTGTAGTTCTCGAACAAGGACGCATCGTTGAACAAGGTAAATATCAAGAACTCCTGGAGTTAAAAGGTAAACTTTGGGAATATCATAAGTCTCAGTATGAAATGGGTCAAATAGGCTAAAATTTACTCTTGTTGATTGCACCGTCAATCCCAAAACTTTAGACCTCTAAGTTTATACTTAGTATCATTTTCAGATGGGTGCTTGGCAATCTCCATCTGAAAATATTTTTAAGTTTAAATTTTCACGACTTTGTTCAGCAAAATGTCCAGATGGCGATAAATACCTCTGTAAATAAAACTAACTTACCTATATTGTATGAGGTAAATTCAATGGTAAATATCGGCTACCATTCCAGTAAAATTCAAGGGCAATTTATCAGCAGTATCTATACACAAATTGTTGATAAAATTATTAATATCCCGATTAAACAAGCGCGCCAAGTCAATATTAATGTCTATGCTTTTTCCTGCGAACGAGATTTAGCTGTACAGGTAGCAAGTATTCGCTCGTTTATTCGTCATGTAGGCGTACCTCATAAATTTACTGTGATTTCTGATGGTAGTTATACGGTTAACTCTTGTAAATTATTGTCGCAAATTCACCCTTGTGTAGATGTTGTTGATTGGCAAGATTTAGCCGCTCCACAAATTCCCGATTATATCTTTAAACATGCCTTAAATCATCCCCATCGACCCACTAAGGCTATGTGGAAAAGATTGGCAGCTTTAATGTCATTAAAGATTGACAGCCCCACAATTTATACAGATGCGGATATTTTATTTTTTCCTGGGGCTACAGATTTAATTGCTCTATGTCAATCTAGAGATAATTTACCTTGGTATTTACCAGATTGTAAACCTTCTTTAGACGATCGCATTCTTTTAGAAAGCGATGAAAAAATTAACCCAGTTAACGCAGGTTTCTTCATCTTAAAACAGCAATTAGATTGGTATTCACCATTAGAGAGAGTTGCTAAATTTGTCGAATCACCGATTTTTTATACAGACCAAACTGTAGTTCATTTAGCTATGCATCATGCCCATGCTAAACCACTCACAAAAGATAAATATATAATTAATGTTGACGACCAATTTATGTATCCTGACCGTTACGCTTCACAGCAGATTGCATTAAGGCATTATGTGAACGATGTCAGGCACAAATTTTGGTTGAATGTCGGTGTATAAAATGAGCAAAATTGTAACTAATACCAAAATGATTTATCACTGTACCAACACTAATATGAAAGGAGGTGGTGGCATTGAAACTTATGTTGCTTCTTTAGCACTATCAAAAATTTCTGGAGTTAGCGATCGCGTTCTCAAGGAGATAAAAACCGAGGATCAAACTCAGTTTGAGTTGCTGCACATCCACGATCCGGAATTATTAGCCGATATCCGTGAAGAATGTCCCACCATATTTACTCTGCACAATCACTGCACCTACTGTCCTAGCGGTACCAAATATTTAGCAGACCGAGGCAAAATCTGCGATCGCTCCCTCGATCCTCTAGGATGCTTGTGGGGTCATGTCGTAGATGGTTGTGGTAGCCGCAGACCACACAAAATTATTGGTGATTGGTGGAATGCTTATAATCCCTTAACTATACTGAAAACACTGAAAATTCCCGTAATCGCCAATAGCGAATATGTGCGTCAACAAATTATTCGTGTAGGGATAGCACCTGAGCGGATAATTACCCTCCATTGTGGTGTGCGATCGCCTAATCTCCCCACAGAACCTCTCAAACGGACAATTCATCAAAATCAGCGCATTTTGTTTGTTGGTCGCATTGTTCCCGATAAAGGTTTAGATTGGCTACTCAAAGCCTTAAGCAAAACTGAGCGACATATCCATTTAGATATTGCCGGTGATGGTTGGAGTAAACCACGAATGGAACAATTAGCTCAAGATTTAGGGTTAAGCGATCGCATTACATGGCATGGTTGGTGTAACCCAGAGCAATTAGAAACCCTTTATCAACAGTGCTTGGCTGTAATTTTTCCTAGTTTGTGGCCAGAACCAGCCGGTCTTGTCACCTTAGAAGCTTATGCACGCTATCGCCCTGTAATTGCTAGTGCTGTCGGGGGAATTCCCGAATATGTACAAGATGGAAAAACAGGAATTCTCATTTCACCTAATGATATTTCCCAGTTGGCTGCGGCGATTAATGAACTAGCTAATAACTATCGCAAAGCCAGATTAATTGGCGAACAAGGTCAAGCTTGGTATCAGGAAGAATATACCATTGATATTCATGTTCAGCGATTAGCAGCAATTTATACCAAAACCATCACTGAATTCCATGCAAGAAATAACCAGAGAAATTTATGTTGAACGATAATCAATTATCTGAACCACTGGTGAGCGTGATCATTCCTACCTATAATCGACCAGAGTATCTCAAACACGCGATCGCTAGCGCCGTTAAACAGACTTATCAAAATATTGAAATTATTATTTCTGATAATTGTAGTGCAGAAAATCCCTTACCGATTGTTGAATCTTTTGCCGATCCGCGTATCCGCTTTTGGCGACATCCACAAAATATTGGCATGATTGCTAATCAAATGCATGGCTTTAAAATAGCGCGTGGTAAATATGTTGCTAGCCTGCATGATGATGATATGTGGAATGCAGACTTTTTAGCCAAACTAGTACCACCATTAGAAGCTAATCCCGACCTGATTCTGGCTTTTTGCGATCAATATATTATCGATGCTAAAGGTAATATTAATTACCCAGCTACAGAAGAGAATACAAGGGGTTTTAAACGCCATAAATTAGCTCCAGGAGTTTATCAATCTTTTACGAAAATAGGCTTAATAGATAAAAGTATACCTACTGCTGCTGCTTGTGTAATTCGTGCTAGTCTTGTTGATTGGAATAAAATTCCCGCAGAAGTTGGTGGTATGTGGGATTTATATTTAACCTATCTTTGCAGTATATCTGGCTATGGCGCTTACTATTCTCCTGAAAGATTAACGCGCTATCGCGTCCACGAGCAAACTGATACCATACTCAGTGGTTCTCATGATGCCCAAGCCAAAATTCGCAAGGCTAAAAGCGAATTATTTTGTTATCAAACCTTGATGTCAGACCCCAAACTGCAAGAATTTAAGTCATACTTTCATCATAAATGGTTAGAAGCTAATACAACTTTAGGGATTGGCTTAATTCGCAACAAACAGAAAGATGCAGCCCGTCCTTATCTTTGGCAAGCATTGAGTCAGCAGAAATTAAACTTACGCACTCTAGCTGCTTTAGCACTAACATTTATTTTATAACCGTAATGAAATGAGAACAAGACGGAGAAAAACACAAAATTTAACTAATAAATTATGTGTATTCGCAGGTATTTATCTATGGGTGCAACTATCTTTAACTTGGATATTACTGAGAAGTATTATCATTAACTAAGTAAGCATAATTCAAAATTCGCGCATTAAAGACATTTTCATTTGGGAATTTAAATCCTTTAATGTACGATAAACCAAAGCAGATTACGAAACATCAATCGACTTAAGCCCCTTACCAATGACAAATGACAATTGTACAGACGCGATTCATCGCGTCTCTGACAAATGACAAATGACAACCACAGTTATATTTAATTACGCCGACCAAACCTAATTAATTAAGGAAGTATTGTGTGAAACTTTGCATTGTTACCCACAAATTTAAAAAAGGTGATGGTCAAGGACGAGTTAATTATGAGGTTGCTAAAGAAGTAATTCGTCGCGGACATCACCTGACATTATTAGCTAGCGAAGTTGCACCAGAGTTAGCAGAAAATAGCCTAGTAAAATGGATAGAAATTCCCGTTCAGAAATTCCCCACAGAATTTTTGCGTAATTTCGTATTTGCGCAAAAAAGTGCCGATTGGTTACAAAAAAATCGCGCTGAGATTGATTTAGTTAAAGTCAACGGCGCAATTACTAACACAGCAGCAAATGTGAATGCTGTACATTTTGTCCATAGTTCTTGGTGGCGATCGCCTGTGCATATTTCCCGCACCCGTCGCGATGCTTATGGTTTGTACCAATGGCTGTATACTGCTTTAAACGCCCATTGGGAAAAGCAAGCATTCCAAAAAGCGCAAGTAGTCGTTGCTGTCTCCGAGAAAGTCGCCCAGGAATTAGTGAATATTGGCGTTCCGCGATCGCGCATTCAGGTAATTGTCAACGGCGTAGACTTAGAAGAATTTACCCCTGGTATCAGCAATCGTCAAACATGGGGTTTACCAGCCAATGTCCCCCTCGCCCTCTTTGCTGGCGATATCCGCACCACCAGAAAGAACCTAGACACCGTACTTTACGCCTTAGCTAAAGTCCCCGATTTACATTTAGTAGTGGTAGGTAGCACCCAGGGTAGCCCCTTTCCCCAACTAGCGGCAACTTTAGGTATCAGCGAACGAGTGCATTTTTTAGGCTATCGCCGTGATATCGCTGCAATTATGCGGGCTGTGGATTTATTTGTATTTCCTTCCCGTTATGAAGCTTGCACCCTCGTATTATTAGAAGCCCTCGCTTCTGGTTTACCTGTGATTACCGCCTCTGCTACTGGCGGTGCAGAATTAGTAACGCCAGAATGCGGGGTAATTTTGCCCGATTCCGATGATATTGAGGCTTTAGTCGCCGCTTTGTTGTCTTTAGTCTGCGATCGCCCTTTAATGCAGCAAATGGCTCAAGCCGCCCGTTCCGTCGCCGAACAATATAGCTGGAATACGATGGCACAAACCTATGTGGATCTATTTGAGGAGTTAATCCAGAATGAAGAACACAGTTCTCATCCCCACTTATCGCCGTCCTCTGGATCTGTCTCGTTGTCTGTTAGCCCTACAGGCGCAAACTAAACCTGTAGATCAAGTAATCGTTGTTGTCCGCGATACAGATAGCCAAACTTGGGAATTCCTCGCCCAATCAGCATATAACCTACCACTGCAAACCGTTACAGTTAGCGTTCCCGGAGTTGTAGCCGCCCTCAACGCTGGATTAGCTGTAGTAGAAGGTGATATTGTTTCAATTACAGATGATGATGCTGCACCTCGCCCAGATTGGTTAGAGAAAATCAACGCCCATTTTCTTGCAGATAGCCGCATTGCTGGTGTAGGTGGGCGTGATTGGGTTCATCAAGGAAACCGACTGCTAGATGAATCGCGGCAAATCGTCGGTAAGTTGCAATGGTTTGGTAGAGTCATTGGTAACCATCATCTAGGAGTGGGAGAACCCCGTGAAGTCGATGTTCTCAAAGGTGTGAACATGAGTTTTCGGCAAAAAGCGACTGCTAATTTGCGGTTTGACGAAAGAATGCGCGGTACAGGGGCACAAGTACATTTTGAAATGGCATTTACCCTCGCCTTAAAACGCGCAGGTTGGAAGTTAATTTACGATCCAAAAGTGGCAGTAGATCACTATCCTGCACAACGTTTTGATGAAGACCAACGCCATAATTTTAACGAAATTGCCTTTATTAATTTAGTTCATAACGAAACATTAGTATTATTAGAAAATTTACCTCCATTGCGGCGTTTAGTCTTTTTAATCTGGGCAATCTTCATCGGTACCAGAGATAGTTTAGGCTTAATTCAATGGTTAAGACTTTTACCCAGTCAAGGTCAATTAGCTGGTAAAAAATGGTGGGCATCTTTGCAAGGACGTTGGCAAGGATGGCAAACACATAGACAATTCGTAAAATAACTAATGACTAATGACTAATGACTAATGACTAATGACTAATGACTATTGACTATTGACTATTGACTATTGACTATTGACCATTGACCATTGACACGCAAAGCGAAATAAATCCAAAATTGAATGACCTCTCAGCAATTACTTTTCAATAGTGTATTAAAAGAGAATTTCTCACCCCAAGAACGCGCACCACAAGCTTGGATGCTAATCTTGGGTTTTGTACTCCTCACAGTAGTTTGTTATTTTGCAGGTGCAGCAGCAATGTTGCGTCTGGTGTTTCCCGCAACAGCTTTACTGGTAGGTTTATTTCTCTATTTTCGTCATCCTATTCTCTATATCGGCTTTACTTGGTGGGTTTGGTTTCTCACACCCCTAGTTGCACGTTTAATCGATTATCGAGTAGGTTGGGACCCTACTCGTCAGATACTAATAACACCCTATTTAGTAGTATTTGTATGTATAGGTACTTTCTTACGCTATCTTCCTAGTAGCATCCGTCAAGGCGGTTTACCTTTTTTGTTAGGTTTTATTGGGGTGTTTTATGGTTTTCTCGTAGGTCTAATTTATAATACACCTGTACCCGTAGCACGCGGTCTTTTAGATTGGCTAAGTCCGATTATTTTTGCTTTTCATTTATTTACTAATTGGCGAGATTATCCCAGTTATCGCCAGCATATTCAACGGGTATTTCTGTGGTGTGTCTTAATTTTGGGGGCTTATGGTGTATATCAATTTGTCGTAGCACCAGAGTGGGATAGATACTGGCTCATAGAATCCAAAATGTTTACTAGTTCTGGTAATCCAGAACCTTTTGGGATGCGCGTATGGAGTACGCTGCACTCAGTCGGGCCTTTTGGTTCTGTCATGCAAGCTGGCTTATTATTATTATTTACTAGAACTGGATTTTTAATATTTCCTGCCTCTGCTGTTGGTTATTTATCATTTATCCTAGCCCAAGCACGGACTAATTGGGGTGGTTGGTTACTAGGAGTAATTCTCATTTTAGGTTCGGTCAAAGCCAAAATTCAAATGCGGTTAATTACTATTATTTTGGTAATGGCAGTATGTGTTGTACCATTAACAACCATCGAGCCAATTTCTGAAATAGTTGTTAGTCGCTTTGAGAGTTTTTCTAATCTAGAAAATGATACTAGCTTTAAAGATAGATCGGGAAGCTACGATAGAAACCTAAGCATTGCTCTTTCTAATGGGTTAGGTAATGGATTAGGAAATATTTGGAAAGTCAATGAGAAAACCGGACAAATAGAAGTATTTGTAATTGACAGTGGCGTTTTAGATATATTTTTCACATTAGGCTGGTTTGGTGCTGTACCTTATTTAGGTGGTTTAATTTTATTGATAGTTAATGTTAGTAAGTACACTGAAGGACAGTTTGATAGTTTTGTTAGTGCCGCCCGCGCTATTGGTATCAGTTTTTGTTTACAACTAGTTATTAGTAGCGGGATGCTGAGTGTTGGCGGTATGATGCTTTGGGGATTTCTGGCTATGGCTATGGCTGCACATAAATATTATCAGCATCAGGGGATTAAGTAGTTATTGGGCATGGGGCATGGGGCATTGGGCATTGGGCATTGGGCATTGGGCATTGATATGTTATTTCACACAATCGATTGCCCGATTTTTTATGTTTAGCATTACAAGGGCTGTTAATTGGTATTGTTGGGCGATTGCAACGATGCCAGGGAATGCATACTTTAATCGCTGCTATGCCGCTTGTTGACAGTTGACAGTTGACAGTTAACTGTCAATTATCAACGAATTGAAGCAGAAGAATTTCTGTTTAACAGTTCTTTCACTGAATGCAATAAATAAACCAAACTATATTACAAAACGTAAATAGGCATGAACTCCTTACCAATGACGAATGACTAATGACTAATGACAGCCCTTGCTAATTATATTTAATTGCACCACCCTACTTATATTAAATTGTGCCTAAAGTTGAGCTTGGATAGAATTGCTAATCAGCCTATTTTTGGAAATATGAAGTTTTAAATAAGCGGCTGATTTTTCTCTGTTCAAAGTAACATCTAACAGTGAGTAATTTCAGATAAATTAATTTTTCGCTTGTGCCTTGCTGCATCAGGCTTAGAGGTATTTTTATCTATAAATTATTTAGCATACATACTTGCAGTCAAAAAATCTACTACTTAACAATTTATTCATATAAGCGCCTCTAAGACAGCTTTTTTAAAGATATTATCTAGATTTTTAGAATTACATAACATTGTGCTTTAATAACTAAAACAGGAATATTTTGTTGATTTACTCTGAATACAGAGTTTCATAAAATACCCGACATGTACCCAAAAGTTTAAATTTTATCCATCAGTAAAATAATATTTATGTGTATTTTTTTGACGAAGATTTAAGTTAAATCTAACAAAATTTGTCAAGCAATATTTGATAATTCAAAAATTATTCAAAAAAGCTTGCTATTAACATACAGATAAGCAGATATTTGCCATCTATTAGACAAATTTATTACCCTGGATCGACCTCGATTTACCAATATAGGCTAATTAAAGCTATGTAGATTTAAGCTTTTTAATCCCCATCTTTCAGAACAATGTTGGTGAAAAAGTCAAGAATGAAGATTTTTATACTTGACTTTTTCCCATTCTTATTTACTCACGGATGTAATCATTACTATGACTACTAAAACTACTAGAATTTCCGATACTTCCTTAAAAAATAGCAGCAGCAACTACTGCGAACCTTTACTAGCTGATTTATCGTTGAAGCAAACTATCTCTAATACTCCCTTAGTATTAGGTAGTGAAGCTACTTTTACATTAAGATTAAATAATAGCGGCCCTGCTAATGCAAGCGGGGTAAAAATTCAAGATTTATTACCTGCTGGGTTTAGCTTTGTTAAAGCTACTACTAGTCTGGGTACCTATGATAGCAAAACCGGAATTTGGGATGTTGGTAATATCAAATCGGGACGTAGTGCAACCTTAGTATTGACGGGTAAAGTTGTCAATGCAACTAGCGCCGATGCTTATACTAATGTAGCAGAAATTATTGCAGCTAATCAACGCGATCCAGATTCGGTTGTCAATAATCGCAACCCTAATGAAGATGATTACACTAGTTTAACTGCACCTGTTGTGAAGTTAGATTTAAGCAAAAAATTTACTAAGGTTACCAAAGAAGTAGATGGTAATAATGATGGTAAACCAGAGCAATTTTTAGCCCTTCCTGGTGATGATGTATCGTTTCAAATTCAAGTCACTAATAATGGTGCGGTTAACGCTACCAATGTGAAAATTTTAGACGATATGACCCAGGTTTTGCCAATAGGTTTAACATTGCAAAGCCTCAGTCTTGATGGTGGTGTGAATCTTGATACTGCTGGTGGTGGTGATGGGAATGCCCAAACAGTTGAGATACTATTTAATAGTATAGCGCCTGGGGAAACCAAAACTATTACAGTTAACGCCAAAGTTAGTACTGATAACGTTAAAACTGCTAATTTATCCGGTCAAATAGGCACTCTTGACCCGCTTACAGGCAATATTAATTCAGAACTGCCAGAATATTATAATACACCTTTTAATGGGACATTTTTTTTGCATTACAACGTGCAAAAAAATGCCAATCAACCAAGGGCTAATTTTGGCTTATTAAATATTACCAATCAAGCGGAAATTGTCGGTTTTAATGGCAGTAATCTCAAATCTGGCTCAATTACAGCTAGCGCGAGGTTAGATGTTTCTAGCTTTAAAATAGCTGGAACGCTAAATAACGGACAGCAATTTACTATTTATTCCATTGAAGATTTACTCGATCCTAGTAGTACTCCCGGATCGTATATTTTCAATCCCGATCCTGATGTAGAACCAGCGCCTAAAGCTTATCCTACCAATAATCAATCGGAGTTTTTACCACCTGGTCAAACTGGAAGCGCGAGTTTTTTTGCAAGTTGGCTGAAAAATAACGATCCGCAATATTTAGCCGATTTAGCAGTTTGGGATACTTTACAAGCTGATGGAGATTTATCGAATATTGAAGATGAAAAAGCGGTAGTAGATGCGCTATATAAGTTTATTGAAGATGGCGTTTATAGCCGCGATCGCTTTGATAAGGGTAGCTTTACTCTTGACAATGGTACGCAAACAGAAACCATCGATTTTAACGCTGGTGAATTTAGTCCAGGTACTACGGATTTTGTGAATATTGCTGTGACAGATACAAATGCTGTAGTCACCGATCGCAATGGTAATCAGGTGGGAACTTTTAATAATTTACAAGCGGCTTTAGACTCATTTAATTTTACCAATCCCACTGGCGTAAATGTGACGATTAACGATGCCAATGGGGATAAAATAGTTAGAAGCAGATTGCAACAACTTAGCACTTATAATTTTGAGAAAAATTGGTCAATTCAAACCATTACCATTGGTAATAATGTCAATCAAGTAATTTTAGCATCAGGCAATAAGTCAGCTAATATTGATTTATCGCAAGTTAATATTACTAATCCAATTCAAAATTTTCAATTACAGGGCAATAACGCCAAAGATACCATTACAGGAAGTCGGTTTAATGATGTCATTGTTGGCGGTAATGGTAATGATATTTTATCGGGTTTTGATGGCAATGACTCGATTAATGGGGGTAATGGTCGAGATAGCTTAACCGGTGGTAGAGGTAACGATATTTTAACCGGGGGATTGGGGGCTGATGACTTTATCTTTGGTGTAAACTTTGGTAACGACATTATTACTGATTTTTGTAAAGGTCAAGACAAAATTGACCTCAGAGAACTGAAGCTAGTTAAAGGTATGTTGGATAGTAATGGCGATCGCGTAATTAATCTTAAAGATAGCCTCGTCTCCCTCACTAATCACAATCTCCAGCTAGATCTCACCTCTTTAAATGGTGGTACTATCACTTTCACAGGAGTAACTGCGGTTAATCTCAACGATTTTATATTTTAACCAGAGTCCTCAGTGAAGCAATCAGCTAACTTAAGATGGTGCACTACAAATTAATTAAGATTTTGGTAAGTGGTGGAGCGATCGCCTGTACCCTAAGTTTAACCCCTGGTGTATGGGCGCAGATTATCCCTGACAATAGTTTGGGTAAAGAAAGCTCAGTAGTAACCCCGAATGTACAACAATCAAGCGGTAATATAGAACGCATTGATGGTGGTGCAATTCGGGGTAGTAATTTATTTCACAGCTTCCAAGACTTTAACGTCGGTAATCAGCAACGAGTTTATTTTGCTAATCCGTCAGGGATTGAGAATATTCTCGGACGAGTTACGGGAAATCAAGCCTCAAATATTTTCGGAACTCTGGGCGTATTAGGCGGTGCTAATTTATACTTAATTAATCCTAACGGCATTGTTTTTGGTAAAGATGCGCGTTTAGATATATCTGGTTCTTTTTTCGCCAGTACCAGCAAAAGTTTCTTGTTTCCCAATGGGGAAAGATTCGGTACGCAAAACCCAAAAGCACCTTCCCTACTCACCATCAACCAGCCTTTAGGGTTAGATAGTTGGTTACCACCCGAAAGTGCGTTCGCCGAAGGCGTTGGCAAAGCCATCGCTAATTCTGGTAACTTATCTGTAGGGCAAGATTTAACTTTAGTGGGTAAAAATCTCGACTTACAAGGACAGTTACAAGCAGGAAATAATTTAACCTTACAAGCTACCGATACATTAAAAATTAGAGATAGCGTCAATCAGCCTTTTATCGCCTCATCTGGGCAGAAATTAGTCGCCCAAGCCAATAAAATAGACATTTTCGCTTTAAATCATCCTCATAGTGGCTTTTTCGCAGGTAATAATATGCTGTTGCGTTCCGCCAATGCTATTGGGGGAAATGCACAATTTTTCACTGGTGGGAATTTTCGCCTCGAACAAATGAATGGAAATGGCGGAGATTTAGCCAGTACTGACGATCCGATTATTCGCGCTAGTGGCGATGTTAGTTTTAATAGTTATACAGGGGCTTCTCTGCACATTTTTGCAGGAGGTAGTGTCACAATTGATAGTTTAAATATTACTAGTCCCGATACGACAAATTTTATTAATGAAACAGTTACCTTAGCTGATGGTGTCACCCAAGTCTCAATTAATGGTAGTCTCAAACCAACTGTTGATATTAGAGGCGGAACAACTGCCTTTAACTCTATAGGAATTACTGGAGATACTGCCGCTTTTTCTCCTATCCCCATCCTAAATAGTAACGCTAGTAATGCCAATATTACTATTAATCAAATTACTAATCAGGCAGGATTAATATATTTAACCAACCAGTATCAGCCGAATCCTAATTTATCCGGTGATATTAATATTAAATCCCTAGCTCAGACATTTACAGATGGTAGTGGCGGTGATATTGTCATTGATTCCAAAGGAAAAATTATTACACCGCTCATCCTTGGTGCTTCTGCATTCGATGATGGTAATACTGTGTTTAATAACCCTGGTGGCAATATTACTTTATTAGCGCAAAGTGATATTTTTATGCCTGCGGGAACGCAAATTTTTTCCTACGGTTCTGTAGGCGGAAATATTACCTTAAAAAGTCAAGCCGCGATTATTCAAGAAGCAGCACCTCGCGCAAGTTCCTTTATTGAAACGGCTGCTTTTGGTGCTGGTAAAGGTGGCGATGTTACACTCAACGCCCCCTTAATTTCTTTGAGTAACTTTGTGCAAAGTAATTTGCGTCGAAGTGCCACAGGTACTGGCGGTAACATAATAGTTACTGCTAAATCCTTAGAAGCAAATCAAGCAAATTTATCTACCGTTACTCGTGCGGGAAATGCTGGTAATGTCATTGTTCATGCTGAGACAATTTCTTTAAACAACTCTGTTATCGCTACTCAAACCAGAAGTACAGTTGGCGGAAATGCTGGGGATGTAGAAATTAACAGTAAAACCTTTGTCGCTACTAATGGAGGCCAAGTATTCTCGCAAACTAGAGATTTAGGCAATGCAGGTAATATTACGGTAAATGTAGAAGATGCGATCGCTCTTACCGGCACTTTAGATGGAGTTTTTAGTGGTTTTAGTAGCGTTGTCAGGGATATTGGTCAAGGTAATGGTGGCATTATTAAAATTAAAACTGGCTCCCTATCTTTGCAAGAAGGAGCGCAAATTAGAGCTAGCACTGAAGGAATTGGTAATGCAGGCAAAATCGAGATAGAATCTGCTAAATCCATTGTGGTTGATGGTGCAGTTTTATTTTCACCCCCCGGTTTTCCCGAACCAGTGGTACTTCCTAGCGCGATTCTCAGCGAAGTTTTACCCGGTTCCCGAGGTAATGCTAACAATATTGCCATTAAAACTGGTCAACTGACAGTGAAAAATGGCGCTTTTATTAGTTCTAGTACTAATTCTGTCGGTAATGCAGGTAATATTTTGATTAATGCCAGTGAATCAGTAAGTTTTGATGGCGATCCTGGAGAACTTTTTGACCCTAGCGGCGCTTTTGTCGGTATATTAGAAGGTGCAACGGGAGAAGCCGGTAAGCTGGAAATTATTACACCATCTTTATCTGTTACCAATGGCGCACAGTTAGAAGCCTTAACCGCCAGTGCGGGAAAAGCAGGCGATATCACAATCATCGCCAAAGATAAAGTTTTACTCTCAGGTGCAAATACAGGTTTATTTTCTAACACTACTCGGGGTTCTACTGGCGACGGCGGTAACATCTTCATCGATCCCGAACTGGTAGAAATCAAAGATGGTGCAGCCATTTCTGTTAATAGCCAAGGTACGGGAATTGGTGGCGATATTGAAATTCAAGCCAATAAATTAATTCTCGACAATCAAGCGCTGATTTCTGCAAAGACAGCCAGTACCAATGGCGGGAATATTCGTTTAAGATTACCAGATTTATTATTATTACGCCGTGAAAGCGAGATTTCCACCACTGCGGGAAATGCTGGCGCAGGTGGTGACGGCGGTAACATTATTATCGACACCAATTTTATCGTCACTGTCCCCACAGAAAACAGCGATATTACAGCTAACGCTTTTTTTGGTCGTGGTGGTAATGTCAAGATTACAGCTAATAGCCTATTTGGGACTGGGTTTCAACAGCAGCCTACTTCTAGAAGTGATATTACAGCCAGTTCAGTTTTCGGTGTTTCGGGAACTGTATCGATTAACAATCCAGAAATCGATCCGAGTTCAGGGTTGGTAGCGTTAGCAGATAAACTCACCGATCCAAGCGATCGCATAGTTGCTAGTTGTAGCGCAACTGAGAATAATTCCTTTATCATCACCGGCACAGGTGGTTTACCCGCAGATCCAGCAACAACCGCTCGCGGACTCACTTTTTTGTCCGATATGCGAGATTTTACCACTACAGAGAGCCGCAATCAAGCAACTTATACTTTGCCGCAGATTAGACAATTAATTGTTGCTGCTAACAGTTGGAAAATTAATTCCCAAGGAGAAGTAGAATTAGTGGCATCTTTACCTCAAGAAAGCTTTAATAAATCTCCTGACTGTAGTAATCTATCAAAATTACAAAACCAGCCAAACAGCTTAACGAATCCCCATTAATGACTAGATATGCTCAAAATTGCCCAACATGAAATATTTTGGCTTCAACCTGAGTTCAGCGCTTTGTGTATTTATTTAAATTAATTAAAATGAATAATCAAACAATTCTCAAAATAGCCAAAATCTTATTTTTAAAATTTTCTTCAACAAGGAAGATTCGGCAGAGAGCGTATATTTTTTTAGTTAGCTTAATCTTGACTATATTATTCATCAATAAAAATATTTATGCTGTTGCTAATTCTTCTACATTGCCAAATTCATTAACCCTAAGTCAACAACTATCTAATAATTCCGATCTATTGGCAGAGGGTAAGAATTACTATCAAAATGGACAATATCAAGCAGCAGCTAAAACATGGGAAAATGCCCTTAATTTTTACCAAGATAGGCAAGAAATAGTTAAGCAAATTCAAGTACTAAATTACCTAGCATTAACATATCAAAAATTAGGCAATATCCCCCAAGGCGACAAAATAATTAACAAAAGTATTAATTTAATCAAGCAAATTAAAACAAGAGATACCCAAACTAGTTTACTGTTAGCTCAAGCATTAAATACCCAAGGTTCCCTGCAAATAATCCAAGGTGAAACAGAAACTGCTATAGATACCTGGAAGCAAGCCGCAGTAATTTACGAGCGTGCGGGAGATAAAATAGGTAAACTCATCAGTCAAATTAATCAAGCCCAAGGTTTGCAAATCTTAGGACAATATCGACGGTCAAAAACCTTGTTAGAAGGACTGGTAACAGAACTTCAAAATCAACCAGATAGCTTGCTAAAAGCCCAAGGATTGAGAAGTTTAGGGATAGCGCTACAAACTACAGGCGACTTTCAGCAATCTCAAACAGTACTAGAGAAAAGTTTCGTAATTAGTCAAAAATTGAACTCTCCTGCTGATGTCAGTGCAGTTATTTTAAGTTTAGGTAATGTTGCCAAAGATTTAAATAATTATGATGTGGCTTTGAGCAACTATCAAGCAGCAATTAATTTATCTCCAGAACCACAAATTAAATTAGAAGCTCAATTAAATCAATTAAGCTTGTTAGTTAAATTACAAAAATGGGAAGCGACACCAGCGCTAATTCCAGCAATTGAAACTAACCTCGCCTTACTTTCTCCTAGTCGTCCGGCTATTTATGCTCAAATAAACTTTGCAGAAAGTCTCATGCAAAAACAGATTAAGCAGACAGACTCAAAGAAAAATTCTGCTAAAATCGCCCAATTGTTAGCAAAAACTAGCCAACAAGCTCAGGAAATTAAAGACCCCAGATCCCAGGTTTATTCTCTGCAACAACTAGGTAAACTTTACCAACAAAACGGTCAGTTAACAGAGGCGATAAAACTAACTAAACAAGCACAAATATTAGCGCAAGCAATGAATGCATCTGATTTAGTGGCGCGGACTGCGGCACAATCAGGGAGAATTGCTAAAGAACAAGGAGATATAGAAAGTGCGATCGCAGCTTATGAAATCGCCTTTAATAACTTACAATCTCTGCGCAGCGATTTAATTGCGATTAATCCCGATGTCCAGTTTGACTTTAAAGAAAGTATTGAACCAATCTATCGAGATTATGTGAGTTTGTTATTACAACCAGGAGACAATCAAAAAAACCTCAAACAAGCGCGTCAGGTAATCGAAGCTCTACAATTAGCAGAATTAGATAATTATTTTAAAGATGCTTGTGTCGATACCTATCCTGTAGTTATCGATCAAATCGATGTCCAAGCTGCCGTGATTTACCCCATTATTTTAAGCGATCGCTTAGAAGTTATCCTTTCTCTCCCCAATCAACCCCTGCATCACTACAGCACCACAATCCCCAAAGCGCAAATAGAAGCTAACCTCAAACGCCTTTATTCTTATATGTCCCGTGGTTATATTCGGGAAGAAAGTTTTCGCCTCTCACAACGAATTTATAAATGGTTAATCGCACCGGCAGAGGAAAAACTCAACAACAGTAAAGTCACAACCTTAGTCTTTGTCCTAGATGGTTTATTGCGCAACATCCCCATGCCAGCGCTGCACGATGGTAAACAATATGTAGTAGAAAAATATAATGTAGCCCTGAGTCCGGGATTACAGTTATTTCCCCAAGGACTAAAACGACAAAAATTAGGCGTGTTAGCTGCAGGATTAACCGAAGCACGCCAAGGATTTAGTTCTTTACCTGCTGTGACAGAAGAAATTCAGGAAGTAAGGACGAAAATTAATGCCAAAGTCTTACTCAATCAAGAATTTACTCGCGATAGCTTGAAAAAGTACCTCGATGCGCAACCATTCCCCATAGTTCACCTCGCGACTCACGGTCAATTTAGTTCCGATCCCAAGGATACCTTTTTGCTGACATGGAGCGATCGCATTTCTATTTTAGATTTCGATCGCTTATTTCAATCCCGAAGGTTAGGACTTCAGCAACCAATCGAATTATTAGTTATGAGTGCTTGTCAGACCGCAGCCGGTGATAATCGCGCTACCTTAGGTTTAGCTGGGTTTGCTTTGCGTTCTGGAGCTAAAAGTACCATCGCTAGTTTATGGTCGGTAAATGACGAATCCACCGCCAACTTAATGAAAGAATTTTATCAGCAATTGAATAACCCGAACCTCACTAAAGCTGAAGCATTACGACAAGCGCAACTGAAAATCATGGCCGATCCTTTATACCAGCATCCCTATTTTTGGGCGGCGTTTGTGCTTGTCGGTAATTGGTTATAAGCGAACTCAGGCTGAAAACCTTGCTGAGTCAAGATTGTAGCTAAAATATCCAGTGTTAATCTTGACTTTCTGAGTACTTGTACTTGATAAAGGAAGTATAAAAGATGATAAACTTATGTGAAGAAAGCATGAAGTTTTCAGGTTGGTATACCTAAAATAAAACTTAATATTGTGCAGGCTACCTGATACCAACGATTTTAGGCATGTCCTAAACAACTTAAGTTATTCAATTTCACGTGCAATTACGAATTGAAACTTCCTAGCTAGCTTTGTCTAGCTGCAAATAGGTTTGATTTTTCATCATCAATAAATTCAGGGGTATCTAATCAATCTTGGGGGCTGAGTTTTATTCTTCCCCCTTGAATAGGCTGGCGATCGCAAAATATCAAGCAAAATGTAAATTTTGTCTCGTCACTTCTGCTGTTCTATAGGGATTTGTTTTGTATGTTCCTGAATTTTTCATTTTTTCGTCGTTTCCTACCTTTGTGTCTCGGCAGTTTTCTGTTGATTATATTTAGCCAACCAGCTCTCAGTGAAGAGGTTGGTATCTCTGTAAATTGGAGTCAACAGCTAACTAATCCAATTACCTCAAAGCCTTTAGTGTCCACCCCTTTGCACTTCGGACTCAACTCTTATCAGGGAAATATCCCCGGAATAGCTAACGTAGGCGGTAATACCAACTATCGTAATGGTGTAAATGCCATGCGTCCTGGTTTAATCAGATACCATTACGCAGGGCAAATGAAAGACTCGACCACAGATAAGCGTGGCTGGGTAAAGAATCCAAACTCAGCAAACTTTTCTTGGGATGTAGAAAAAATAACTGCGGCGATGAATGGAGCCTATCCGCACAGCCCCGCAATTATGATGAACCTTGTCAACTTTCCCGCTTACTTAACCGATAGTAGTGGGGCGCTGAAACCGTCTGAATACAAGCGATACGGACAGTTCTGTGCAGAGTTAGTCAGAATCTTAAATATCCAGCTGCAAAAAAAGATTAAATATTGGGAGGTCACCAACGAGCTAGATTCTAAACCCTACTACCGCAATAATATGGCAGAGGTAGGAAAGATATTTGCGATCGCGGCGCGAGAAATGCGCAAAGTCGATCCCACAATCAAAATCGGCGGGCCAGCCTTCGCCCAATCTTATACCCCGGCGAGAATTGAGGCTTTTGTCTCAACAGCATTCCCCGAATTAGACTTTATTTCCTATCATACCTATTCCACCGGTTCTAAGACCAATAACACCACCGATATTTGGAACTCTGCACAAAAGACTGTAGGTGCGGCGACAAACTACATGCGCAACAGCGTCAAGAAATTTACAGCCAAACCGATTGAATATTTCCATAACGAGTACAACATCAGTTGGTCTCCGCCAGATCAGCGCATGACTAACCATGTAAGTGCCATATTTGATGCGCTAGCAGCACGTTCTATTCTCTATGCAGGCGCAACCGGAGCGACTGCTTGGAATGAGGCTGATGGCTGGTATGGTAAACTTGGTGCTTCTCCCTCTTTCCCCAGACGCCCCGCATCCTGGGTGTTTGAGTATTTAAATCAAGGCTTTTACGGTAAAGTTCTAGAGTCAACAAGTACCAATAGTTCTGCTTTAGTACCTTTAGCAGTATTGGGCGAATCTGACGGTCAAAAGTCCTTATCCTTGATGTTAGTCAACAGATCCAGTGTGAATGTTTCCGCACGTTTAAAGATGATTGCACCCCAAAGTTGGGCGTTACCTGGAGCCTCTGGGCAAAAAATCCAACTGTACAAAGTCAACCAAAATGGTAGCAGTTCCGTAGCTAGTTCAACTTTGCCATCCTCAATAATTCGCGGACAGGCTTTTACGGTTGAACCTAATAGTATTTTGTTCCTCACAGTCAAGCCTAATTAATTACCCTGGTAGGGGTGTCAACTTAACGCGCAACCCTGATTCCATCTAGCTCCCACGCTCTGCGTGGGAGCGATGATCTGTGGGCTGCCGCCTCAATTTAGGGAACTCCAAAAAATAAATTATCCCAAATTGTAGGGGCGGGGTCACCCCCATACGTGTCAACTTAAGCTAAAAACTTTTCTATATCTCGTTTCCAGCCTCCGGCTGGAAATGCGTATTGCGAGGCTCCGCCTCGTCTTCTGAATAAATTGAGGCGGCAGCCCACAGATCATTGCTCCCACGCAGAGCATGGGAGCCAGTTAGGATAAGGGTTTCGCGTTAAGTTGACACCAATGGGTCACCCCGCCCCTACGAGGTTGCGGGCTTGGTAAATTAATGATTGGGATGTTTTTTATTTGGAAGTCCCTAATGTAATTAGTAGAGACAAATGTTAATTAGCCAATTTATTTACTAACTGCAAATTCCTCAGTTCTAAAGACATTAAACATACTATAGTTCTTGATTAATTCCGCATAAATATTTAACGTTTCCTCATTCACCCGCTTGACACTAAACCGTTCTACATTTTGTTTAGCTTGAGATTGCAACTTTTGTAATTGTTGCGAATCGCTGAGTAAATGTCCTAAAGCCTTGGCTAAAGTTTGACTATCTTTTGGCGGTACTAAAAGTCCGGCTTGTCCTTGATCCAAAGTTTCGGGAATTCCATCGACATCGCTAGCCACAATTGCACAACCTGCTTCTCTCGCCTCTGTCAGTACTAATCCAAAGGATTCGCAATGGGAAGCCAGAACAAAGATATCGCTAGCAAGCATATAGCGTTGGGGATCTGGTTGAAAGCCTTCAAAATGAATACGCTCACTAAAAGCTGTACTTTGCACTATCTCCTCAAACATAGCGCGATCGGGGCCATCCCCCACTAAATATAAATGTGCTTGGGGAAAGTCGGGAGCAATTTTCACAAAGGCTTCTATTAACTCCACAATGCCTTTACGAGCGTACATTCCTGCTACAGTTGTAATAGCTGGACGACATAAAGGCATTGGTTCATAATCTTTAATATTGCAATGACGCGGACTATGTAATGTCCCGTTGGCAACTACTCGTAATTTACTCTGGGGTATACCACGTTTTACCATTGAATCGGCAACAGCATTACTTACAGCAATTACGCGATCGGCTAATCCCATCAATACAGCACTGCGCTGAAACTCATTGTGTACGGTAGAAACTAAACTATAGTCACCACTATTTCTCAGAACTCCGGCTAGCACAACCCCTGTCATCATGTGTGCATGGACAATATCTGGCTGAAATTCTTGGATAATTTCGCGATAACGCCAAGCAGCTTTGAGCATATTTAATGGTGTTCTCGACTGATCGAGATGAAAATGTTGTATGCCATTTTCTGCAAATAACGCTTCGTATTCTCCCCCGGCTGATGCTACAGCTACAGAATGGCCATTGTGTGCCTGCAAACAAGCTAAATCTACTGCTACATTTACAATTCCATTGCCAATTTTTTGTACGTGATTGGTGATATGTAGTATACGCATTTAAATTGTCTCCACAGAAATTTTTATAGAAAATTGATGATTCAGCACTGCAAAGTAGCTCAGATATTAAGAACTCGATAGTCCTCTGTACTGAGATTAATTCAATTGTCCTACCCAGTTGTACAGGGTAGGCTGTATTGTCATTGAATCTTGATTACTAAGTAATCTAGCAACCCTATTTCAGTTGTGAAAAATATCGGTGTTGACTGTTGACTGTTAACCGTCAACAACCCTTCATGTCAGATTTCTCTATATCCTAACCATAAATAAACTTGAAGCCTGACAAATGATAATTGTACAGACGCGATTCATCGCGTCTCTAAGATTTAAAAAATATTTCATGGGAGCCTAAAAATCGCTGAATAAAACCAGGCGGTAGGCTGGAAATTTGCGAATAATAAGCAGAAATTGCGCGATTTTTTTTGTCTTGAACTGAGGCAATCGAAACATAGTAGGCTGCGGCTATATCTTGCAATTTAAGTAGAATAAATAGCGGCGCTCTCCAGAATAACCAAATGGGGTATTGTAGGAGTTCTACTGTAATTTCTGCTTGGGCGATCGCGTCTTTTACCAATTGATATGTGGCTTCATGATCTCGATGGCAATCTTTACGATGAGGTACATATACTTCTTCAGGCTGATAACGCTTTAAAAGTTCAATTATTTGTTTAACTGTTTGCTGTCTTTCTTCATTATCTAAATCTGGTAATCTCCCATCAGGTTTTTCTAAAAAGTAAATTTCCGATGGTTTAACTCCCAGAATTTCTAAGGCATTTACAGCTTCTTGCTTGCGAATTTGGACAATTTGATTTTGCCCATCTTCTGAATTACTGCTACCCTGTCCGTTAGTAATAAAAGTGACGATGACAGGGATATCATGCTCTCGTTTCCAAGCGATCGTACCTCCACAGCCAAAGGTTTCATCATCTTGGTGAGGAGAAAACACCATTGCTGATTTTTGGCTGAATTTCAGAGGTTGACTTCCATTCTGGATAATCCATTGAAATAGTAGTCTAGAGTGTAAATATTGCAAATACTCCAGCCAGCTATGTGGAATGAATTTTTGGATTCGCTGTAAATACATTTTTAAATTCATAATTACTCACTTTAATCAGGCTCCAACCACTGAGATATTTAGTTACCATACACAGTTAATACTGACTCCAGCTTCAACAATTTCTAGATATTCTCTTTTATCCAATATTGATACTGCTGTTATGACATCATAATTTAATCAGCAAATATTGTCACCAAATATATTTGTGTTTTGTGTAAAAATCTTTAATTAATAACAAGTCAATAATAAAGTTTTGGTAAATTCAATAATAAAAATAAATGATTGTTATAAATTGCTTTTCAACTGTATTTTGAATACAAAGAAAGCTTTTTTATAAAAAAGTAAGTATATTAAGAATACAAAAATAATTAATTTCATACTAAGACTTACAGCATATTTCATGTAAATGAGGTACGCGCTTCGGGGCATTGCAGTGCCAATGCCCCTACAATCAACGATTATCTGTACCTCACCAACTTGCAATTCGCTGTAATTCCTTGCCAGAACTTTTATTTATTACCAGTATTCTATTTATTATCAGGTTCAGTTAAGGATAATTGTAGGTTGGGTTGAACGAAGTGAAACCCAAAAAACCCCTGGAAATGTTGGGTTTCGTTCCTCAACCCAACCTACGCAGCTTAGATGGGGATTTGTAATTCAATGAAATCTAATAATTAGAGATGCATTTTATAAATCGGGGTAATCAGCTCCCCGACTTCTTTAAAAAGTCGGGGAGCTAAAATTGCAGTATTTCAATGTTGAGAGAATTAACTTTGTAATCGATACATAATCACTTTACCTTTCCAATTCTCTTCTACAAATACTAAATACTCACCATTGCGGCGACGAAAAGCGCGGATACCATAGGGTATATCAATCCAACCGCTTTCACCAGCAACTTCTGGGCCTGGTTTGAATTGTTGTACTTGCACTCCTGTAGCGGCGTTGTAAACATGTACTTCTGCCGTTTTAAATGTAACTGCAAATACATAGTCTCCGGCGACACTCATGGCTGCGGTGGAGACTTCACGCTTACCTGTGATGTCGTGAGGAACAACAATCCGCCAACGAGGTGTGGGATTTTCTTGACTCCAATTATCAAACCGGATGATTTCCGATCCGACAACGCCAGTATCATCACCTGTGGCTGGATGATTTACAGTAAACCCAGATAAGTACATGGTGTCTGTATCTGGAAGATACTCGATGCGTCGCAAGTCGGTAAACATGCTGGGAGTCTTTTGTTTTTTCATGGAACTATAGCTGTAGATGGGGTTACCATGAGCATCTAGTCCTTGTAAGGGATAGTGGCGAATACCAATACCATCGTGAGTGCGTAGGGTTTTCCAGACATCACCTTTTTTATCAACCCACCAACCGCCTAAGTAGGGATAATCTTCGCTCTTGTCGTATTCATCCTCATCGAACTTACCATTACCGTTGCGATCGCGCCATATCCACTCGCCTTTTTTTGGTTGATATGGTGGCCATTTACCAGCTATTGATGGTTTACCTTCAGCATTAGTATTCACAAACATTCCTGAGGGAATTGCAATTTTGCTATTACTACCGCCATCAAACCGATAAATTTGCAGAAAGCTAGCATACATATCTGAGAGGTACAAAAAAGGCTTACCTTGAATACGGCGAAAAAAGCTAGCATCTGGAGATGTATGCAATCGCGGATCTTGAGGATATTTAAACGGATTGAGAGTGTAATTTTTGAATGTCCATTTTTTCCCCGGTGGCTGGTTGTAATCCATCACAAAGTGTTCTTGTTTGGTAAATACATCCACACCGTCACTTTGGGGATCGGTATCAGCATTATCGACAAATATCAATCCTAATAATTGCCAAAGCAGTTTTCCTAATGGTGAAAACTTTCTTAAATCTGTTCCTGAACGATTAAAACCATTATTGTTAATATAAATGTTTCCTGCGGCATCTGTACCTAACCCTGTAATTCCGTAAAGTTTTAAATCTTGCACTTCTCCGGGGTTACCTGCATAAATACCGCCTTTCGTCCCAAAAGTCCCTACTTGTACAGGTTGAGATTTAACGTTGTAAATCAATACTTGTTGACGAGGGCCATTTTCTGCAACTAACAGCCTCCCTTGGGGATCGATCGCGATCGCAGTTGGTTCGATAAGTTGCGTTATCTCTTGCGGTAATTGTTTCCCTGTGCGGGAATAATGGACAATCTTCGCCGGATTACTAGCTTTTTTCCCTTGAATAATCCACAAATTACTTTGAGAATCGAGAGCGATCGCACCTGGATTCGCAACGCTAAAGCTACGTAATTCCTGCATCGTTTCCGTACTATAAACACGAATGCGATTAGCAGCCGAATCACTCACATATAATTCTTTATTGATAGTTGCTAATCCAGTAACTTCACCCTTAGTACTAACAATTAACATACTTTTATCCCAACCACGACCACCAGAAAAAGGTGCAGGTTTTCCCGATAAGTCGTAGCGTCTCACACAGTACCAATGAGTTTTTTCTGGCGGATAATCTTTCTCGGTTTTACCAATGTCTCCTTGATGTATTGCTAGGTAAAGATATTTACTATCTACTGTGACAGCTTTACCTCCGGTACGACTCCAACCGTGAGTATCATCAGCCATCCCAATAGTCTTACCATCTTTATAAATACCAGCTTCTCTACCTGCTTCATCCCATACACTATTGGTATATATTGTGCCATTGGCAGTTACATACATGCCTTCAATGTTGTTTTGTACCCAATCTTTACCACCGCCAAAACTATTACCTATCCAAGATGTTTTATAGGTAGTTGTTGGCATTCCACTCACAGACCAACGTGTGCTAATACTAACAGAAGCAATGATGATTCCACAAATTAGACAAACTAAAAATGTGACAAATTTTCGCTGCTGAAAATTTCGCCATCGCCAGTTTTTTTTGATATATTGGTCAAATTTATGGTAGATTCTGCTGAGTTTCTGCATTAACCTCAAGTTCCTCTAATCTCCAAATTAATATATCTGAGGCAAAGATGGTTATTTTTCTTGCTTCAGAGAATATTATTTAATATGAATTAGCAAGTTATCGCCATGCATTATTTAATACATAGCAACTACGAATAAGTATTAGCTGATTAATAACATCAAAATTAATTGTCACAACCTTGATCTGTTTGACAGTTAGCGATGTAAGCCGAGCTATTGTAGAGCGGTAGATTTATTTTGCGCTTGCTTACTAAAGATTGTCCAGCCCTAAGAAATAAATTTTTTAATCATTATCAGCAATCTTGCATTTAACAAGATATATACATAGATAACAAAGCCCTGACATGAAGAATCACTAGTTTACGAAAACTTTATAGAAAACACACAGTTTTTTTAAGTTATCTGCGAAAGCGATCGCTATTTTTTTGACTCTGTATTAATCATCACTTTTATATCTTCAAATCTAGTAAATCTGAATACAGAATTTTGTCTGATAAATCTGACATTCTACGCCTAATGTTTAGAAATAAAATTCAAATAGGTCAGTAATTATTTATGAAAAAAGTATCATATTAATCATTGCCCGTGTCATGAAGTCACTAAAAATACAGGTCAAATTTTACTAGTTGACGTTTAAATATAGATAGTTTAAAACAGAGAATTCTGGGTAAATTTATCATAACACTTTTCTTATATAGGACTCCTAAAAGTACTGATAATGTAATGAAGTGCGGAATAAAATTAGTAGCAACGTAAATTGATTATTGAATACCAAAAATGCTTGAATTGGGGGCAGAAACTACCGCAAGCAATTACCATAGATCGCAGGAGTTCAATAGGTGGAACCTAGCAAAGACAATATCGCACCAGCATCAATACTCACTTTGGGAATGGGCTGGTTTCCGCATACACCTGGAGGATTAGAACGCTATATTTATGATTTAACACATCAATTAGCAGCTAATAAAGACAAAGTAGAATTATGTGGAGTAGGGTTACCAAATACACAAATCAATACTCCCATTAAGCTCACTAATTTAGCCGAACCAGATAGCGTAATTTGGCAAAGATTATGGTCAATTCGTCAGAATTTTCAGAAAACCAGAAGCCAAAAGCCAGATGCAATTAACCTGCATTTTGCCTTGTATAGCTTTCCGATTTTGGATATTTTACCTAAAGGAGTACCAATTACCTTTAACTTTCATGGCCCTTGGGCCTCGGAAAGTTTGGAAGAAGCAGATAATAAAATCGTGAGTGTTTTACTCAAGCGCTGGCTGATTGAAAAAAGCACCTATAATCGCTGCGATCGCTTTATTGTTCTCAGCAAAGCATTTGGTAAAATTTTACATCAACAATATCACATTCCTTGGGATAAAATTCACATTATTCCCGGTGGAGTTGATCTGAATAGATTTCAAGCCAATCTCTCACCCCAAGAAGCCAGAAATAAATTAGGCTGGCCTGATAATCGCCAAATATTATTTACATCCCGGCGTCTAGTCCATCGAGTTGGCTTAGATAAATTATTGCAAGCAATAGCAATAATTAAACCTACAATTCCTGATGTTTGGTTAGCGATAGCTGGAAGAGGACATATTCAAGCCGCACTAGAAAAACAGGCTCAAGAATTAGGTTTAGAAGACAACGTAAAATTTTTAGGTTTTCTCCCTGACGAAGATTTACCTTTAGCATATCAAGCAGCTGATTTAACAATTATGCCCAGTCAATCTTTTGAAGGGTTTGGATTAGCAATTATCGAATCTCTTGCTTGTGGTACTCCTGTTGTTTGTACACCAGTAGGCGGAATGCCAGAAATTGTAGAACCCTTATCACCAGATTTAATTACTACTTCTACAGAAGTTTCCGCTATTGCCGAAAAATTAGAACAAGTCCTATTAGGAAGCATATTAATTCCTTCTAGAGAAGCTTGTCATCAATACGCCGCTACAAAGTTTAACTGGCAGAAAATAGCCCAAGAAGTGCGGGAAGTTTTGTTAGGAGCTAGGGACTAGGGAAGGGGGATAAGGGAGACAAGGAGGACAAGGAGGACAAGGGAGATAAATGACAAATGACAAATAACAAATGACTAATGACCAATATGTTAAAAATCCTGTTTTTAGACCAAAGTGGTAAACCTGGGGGTGCAGAACTATGTTTAATAGATATTGCTAAACCCTATCGCGATCGCTGTCTGGTTGGCTTATTTGCAGATGGGCCATTTAAAACTTTATTACAGGAAAATCACATTCCTGTAGAAGTTTTAACTGATAGATCGATTCAAGTTAAAAAAGGTAGTAGTTTTTTTCAAGCATTAAAAAGTTTACAACAAATAATTCCCTTAATCATTAAGGTAATTAACAGAGCCAAAAACTATGATTTAATTTATGCGAATACTCAAAAAGCTTTAGTCATTGGCGCGATCGCAAGTTTTTTTGCTCGTCGTCCTTTGGTATATCATTTGCACGATATCCTCTCCAAAGAACACTTTAGTCTCAGTAACCGCCGGATTGCTGTTAACTTAGCTAATCGTTTTGCATCGTTAGTAATTGCTAATTCTCAAGCTAGTCAATCGGCTTTTATAGAAGCAGGCGGACGCAAGGAATTAACCACAGTTATTTATAACGGCTTTGACCCCAAAATTTATCAAACGAGCGAATTTGATATCAGACAATTACAGCAAGAATTAGGATTAGTCGGTAAATTTGTTGTTGGACATTTTAGTCGCCTTTCACCTTGGAAAGGACAACATATATTAATTGATGCCCTGGTTCAATGTCCCCAACAAGTAACAGTACTTTTAGTTGGTGAAGCTTTATTTGGCGAACAAGCTTACGTGCAACAATTGCATCAACAAATTACTGAATTAGGGCTAGAAAATCGCGTCAAATTTTTAGGCTTCCGGTCTGATATTCCTCAGTTAATGGCAGCTTGTGACTTAGTTGCTCATACCTCCACTTTTGCAGAACCATTTGGTAGAGTAATTGTTGAAGCTATGTTGTCTGGTACGCCTGTGGTTGCAAGTAAAGCTGGAGGCGCAATGGAATTAATCAAATCTGGGATCAATGGTTACTTATTTCAACCAGAAGATTCTCAAGAATTAGCGCAAGTAATTACTGCTTGTTTAAAACAAAGACACAACAGTACAACTATGGCTCATAATGCGAGAAAAATGGCGAGTCAGCGATTTGATGTGACAAATATTAATCAACAAATTGCAGAGATTTTATTATCTAAGTTTAGATAATTAAGTAGGGCGGTGTTGTTGAAGATAGCTGGTTAAGGTTTTCATTAGTCATTGGTAAGGGTTGCAAGCCTATTTACGTTTCGTAATATAGTTTGGTTTATTTACACCGACTTACTTATACCAATTTGAATAATGTTGGCGACACATTAATATTATAGAGGGCATGGCAGTGCCAATGCCCCTACGGGAGCATTCTTTTTTAAATACCTATCTTCCTTGTTCCCCTTGTCCCTCCGAAGTTATGAGCGGAGGAAACCTCCGCTCAGACTTCTCTCATTGTCCCTTTTGTTTACATATCAAATAGAATTGTTAGATGTGTTATTTATGCGATCGCACTCAACAATATTTCGCTATCAGCATTTTAATCGTCTTATTTCTCCAGAGCAAATCCACTCATAGATAGAAGTTTACTCTGGGATTTTGTATCATTGAAATATTGAATACAATCTTCTGCAAAAATATGCGATCGCTCTCAATCATCATGCCTAGATTCATACTTTTGGTAGATGAATATCCAAAGTAAAACTCTCAACAATCTCTGAAATCTAGGCTAAATTATTAATTCAATTAATAATATTTATGGCAACAATGTTTCAAGTTTATATAATTTGCAATATTTCTTCAAAATCTCTGCAATTAAGGCACAATCAGCAAGACAAATAATCCTTTTTTTGCCTGTATTCTGCCAATTCTATCAGCCTCATCACTCTACTGCGGTGTTATTGAAAAGCCAACCAAAAGTAAGTAAATATAAATAAACCAGCCTATATTACGAAACGTAAATAGACTTAAACCCCTTACCAATGATAAATGACAAATGACAGCCCTTGCCAGTATTTTCGTTACGCCAACCTACTTATAAGAAAAATGAGGATTGGTTGACGGCTTAAGTATAGTTAATTACAATTAATTGTAAAGATGAACCTATAATAAGGTTCATGAAAAAAAATCCTTGGGCAATAACAACAAAAACTATTCAAAGAATTGGGATAAAACTTATGAACGCTAGAATTGTTGCTTTGCTAGCAATTATGACAGCTTTTGCAAGCTTAGTAAGCCCGGTTCAAGCACAGTCATCAGGGATAGCAAACCAAGATACTCAAGAATATAAAATCACTGGTGATTCGCTGACGGGAATAAATAATCGCGATTCGCAGCAGGACTATCAAAGCTTTTTTGAGCAAAAAAATCCAGCAGTTACATATACTGAAAATCAGACAAATAACATAACTGCTCAAGATTCACGCTTAACAGAAGCACTCTCAGCCCCAAATAGTTCGCTTATCTTTGTTCCTGTTCAGTCTTTTAATGGAAATGACGGAACGCAAGTACAGTTTGATTTTGTGAATGGTCAATAGTCAAGAGTCAAGAGTCAATGGTCATTTGTCATTTGTCATTTGTCATTTGTGAATTTGTGAATTGACCTCGTCTCTTTGTCTCCTATTCCCTAAGACAATTCAAATTTTTGTACTGCTGCAACCAATTGATCGATTTCTGATTCTAAAGTAAAGTAATGCACGCAAGCGCGGACGCAATCGGGATCGCGAATTTGACGGATGAATAATCTTTCTGATTCTAAAAATTGGACTAATTTTAAAGTAGTTTGGGGTGTTTGTTTTTCTAGTTGAAACGAAACTAAACCGCTTTGGGGGGGAGATGTCCGCAAACATTTGACATTAGGTAAAGCTGTTAATTGTCGCCATAGATATTCACTGTGGCGACAAATTTGTTGATGGCGTTCTTCTGCGGTTCCCCATTGCTGATGAATAGCGATCGCCTCTTTTAAACCAACGTACAATGGATAATCTGATGTCGCGACTTCATATAGGCTACCGTCGGGATTCCAATCTATCGGCTGACCGCGATCGTTTAAAATAACACTGCGCCAACCTATAAAAGTAGGTTTTAAACTAGCTTTCGCTTCTGGACGCACATATAAACCGCCAATACCAGCAGGGCCACATAACCATTTGTGACCTGTGAACGCATAGAAATCTACGCCTAATTCAGTTAAGTTTAAAGGTATAGCCCCAACAGACTGAGCTGCGTCTACTAATAGTAGAGAATTATTATTTCTACAGACTTCGGCAATTTTCTCTAAAGGTAAAACTTGGCCTGTATTCCAGAGAATATGACTTAAAACTACCAAGCGAGTATTGGGGCGTAAATGTTGAGCGATCGCATCTACCGGATCGCCTATATTTAAAGTATCCATCAAAGGACAAGTGGTAACTTCTACGCCGAATCTGCGACTAATTTCTTGAGAAATAGCGATAATTCCTTGATGTTCGCAATCAGAAAGGAGAATATGGTCACCAGAACGCCACTCAATACCCCACATTGCAATATTGCAGCCAACGGTGACATTTTCTGTGAGAGTCATGGTATTTGCTGGTACATTTAACTCAGATGCGATCGCTTCTTTTGTCGCTTTCACAGTTAAGCCAATCCAGCGCCCAACTTCATTACCAAAAGGGCCGAGTTGTTGGATTTGCGTTTGAGCTTCCATAATTGCATCCATTACACTTTGATGCATCGGCCCTTGGCCGCCATAATTAAAATATGCCTTATTCGCTAAAGCTGGAAATCCTTCTCGATAGCTATGCAAACTCTTGTGTAAGGCAGGAAAATTAGTCATACTCGTTTTGGATTAAACTGGCAAAAATAGTGGATAGTCATTTGTCATTGGTCATTTGTCATTAGTCATTTGTCAAGAAACTTTGGACTATGGACTGTTGTACGGGCGGGTTCACAGATATCCTCACTGATTCATGAATATCTCCCATAAACCCGCCCCTACTGACTGTTGACTCTTAAACTTTATGTCCCAGAAAATGCTAATTCTTGTTAGCTTAAAGGAATGCTAATAAATGCCGATCTGTTACTGCAATATCAACGCTGTCAGCGCCGACCTTTTTTAGATAGTCGCGGTGATAGAACCCAGCGCGACAGTCCCAATGAGTTGCTGCTAAAACTGCAACAAGACAAAATTGCTTATCAAAAAAGTATTTTGGCGAATTTGTCTTATCATCAGCCAGATTATCCCAGAAGAGACTGGGAAGCTGGGCAAGCCGCAACTCTAGAATTGATGCAGCGTGGGGTTGAGTACATTCATCGGGGAATATTGCTAGTTAGTTACGACGAATGGGTAAATACAGAAAATGAAAATTTCTCTGCTTCCCCAGATTATCAAAAATATACCCTGCTCAGTTGTCCAGATTTACTAGTCAAACATCCTGGACAATCTCGTTTTGGCGATTGGATCTATTTACCTGCAAATTTGGAGATGGGTAAACGTCCCAAGCAGGAATATCAAGTAGGAATTGCATTTCATGCTCAAATCTTGGCAAAATTCCAAGAAACTGCGCCGCCAATAGGTTTATTACAATTGCGTACCAGGGAAAATACTTATCCAGTAGATTTACTGAAATGGACGCCACAAATGCAGCTGATATTGGCAGAGTTGATTGCAGCTTTAGAGTCAGCCGATGGTGCAGAAGTATTTATTTCTCGGCAAAAATGCAATCTTTGTCACTGGTATAGTCAATGTTATGCGATCGCGCAATCGCAAAAACATCTGTCTCTTTTACCCGGAGTCACGCCAGTTCGCTACAAGCAATTACAAGAACTAGAGTTAACGACATTAGAATCTCTAGCTAATACCAATCCCAGCATTCTAGAAAATCTTACTGGTTTTGACCGTGAAGTAGCCAACAAATTAGTAGTACAAGCGCAAGCCGTACTGCAAAATCGTCCGTTTATTTTACCTTACCCCTTACCGCTAGAAACTATTACTTATACAGCGCCTATCGAAATTTATTTTGATATTGAAGCGCAGCCTGATTTAAATTTAAATTATCTTTTAGGTGTTTTAGTAGTCAACAGACAAACTAATACAGAACAGTTTTATTCTCTGCTGGCAGAAAAACCAGAAGACGAAGAAATAGTGTGGCGACAATTTTTAGATTTAGTTTGGCAATATCCCGAAGCCCCAATTTATCATTTTTGCGCCTACGAATTTGATACAGTGCAGCGCCTGGGAAAACTTTACCAAACACCCAATTCTAAAGTACGTCCCGTACTTAACCGCTTTGTGGATGTTTATGAACAATTAACCCAAAGCGTCGCCTTACCCATAGAAAGCTATGCTTTAAAAGCTATTGCGCGGTGGTTAGGCTTTGAATGGCGCGATAAAGAAGCCAGTGGTGCTAAGTGTATTTACTGGTACGATTCCTGGTTAGAAACAGGCGATCGCACTTTATTAGAAACAATTCAACGCTACAACGAAGATGACTGCCGCGCAACTCGCAACGTCAAAGACTGGCTGGTGCAATTCTTCCAAGAAGAGTATTATTTACGACCTGCTTAATAAAAGTCAAGAGTCAATGGTCAATGGTCAACAGTCAATAGTCAGTTGTTCCTTCTGCCATGATATTGTGTTGTTGGACTTTGACAGGTTAATTTTAGCGATCGCTATCCATGCAGCCCATCAAGAAAATTTTAAATTGGCGAAGAATTATTTATTTTATTATCCCCATCATTATTATCAGTCTTTGCTGGAGCAATTTAGCATCGGCATCGGTCAATATTACTCAGATCCAGTTTATCGGACAAGCCACTCTTCCCAAAGGATTGAACTTCCAAAAAACCCCGGTTGGTGGTTTGTCAGGAATCACCTATGATGCTAAAAAAGACCTTTTTTATGTAATTTCTGATGATAGGAGTGAAAAAGCTCCCGCTCGTTTCTATACTCTGAAAATAGACCTGAGTACAGGTTCACTTAAAAATAATGGTGTTGTCCCTATTGCCGTCACAACACTCTTGAATGAAAATGGTAACACCTTTGCTAGAGCTACCAGCGATACGGAAGGAATTGCTTACACGAGCAAAAATACTGTCTTTATTTCTTCAGAAGGTGATGCTAAGGAACTCGTTAATCCTTTTATTAAAGAATTTTCTTTATCTACTGGTAAAGTAATCTCAACACTACCCATACCAAACAAGTTTTTACCTGCTAAAAATGGTCAGTCTGGTATCCGCGATAATTTAGCTTTTGAAAGCTTAACCGTTACGCCTAACGAAGCGAAACTATTTACAGCCACCGAAAATGCTCTGATTCAAGATGGTGTAGAAGCTCAACCGAATATTGCTACTTCTTGCCGGATTATACAGTATAATTTACAAACCCAGCAGCCAGAAAAAGAATACCTTTATCAAACAGAACCAATATCATCCTTTTTGAATTTTACTGGTAAGTTTGCTAGCGGGTTACCCGATATAGTTGCCCTTGACGATAGCGGAAATTTCCTCAGCTTAGAAAGGTCATTTACAGGCTTAGGATTTGCTATTTTATTATTTCAGGTTTCCCTAGATGGTGCTGATGATATTCAGCAGATCGATAGCCTCTTAAAAATTAATTCTCAACAAGTCAAACCTGTACGAAAAAAACTGTTGTTAGACTTGCGAGGTTTAGACGTATTGCTCGACAATATCGAAGGCTTAACTCTAGGGCCTAAATTACCTGATGGTCAACGCTCATTAATCTTAATTAGTGACAACAATTTTAATTCTTTACAACGTACCCAAATCCTCGCCTTTAAGCTGAAAATCGAATCACCCTGGATGCGCATCTTCCGCCGTCTGATTCCCAATTTCAACCGCTAAATTTTAGCTGCTGGTGATAACTTTGTAATCAGTACTGTAGTCCTCAATAAAATTGAGGGCTATGAAGTTATTAATTATGCGAATTAATTCATGTATTAATGTATATAACAGCTTTTGAACGCAAAACTTAATTCTGTTGCGTAAAATGATTAATTTAGGAGTAATTTAAGTGAAATGGCTGAAAAAGGATAATAATATCTATTTTACGTATATATACTGAGAATGAGGGGTAAAACCACCGATCTGACTTGTGGATTCAGTGGAATCTCTCATACGTTTTTTAAAATAAATATGTTACACCATGATTAAGAACTGTTACATAGATTTTTTTGTAATTTTATTAAAAACTCACCAAGTATTGGAGTAAATTTTACTCGACATGATCAATTCTCTAAAATCAGGGATGTTTTTTATAGATAAAATAAAGTTTACAAGAGAGTTATGTTAATAACTATCTAATTTTTAAAATAAATATATGGTGCAGAATCCGATTCCGAGTCTAGCCAACAATAAAACTGAATTAGATATTTATATTGGTAAATTTCTCAATAACCGCTATTTAATCAGAGATTTAATTGGCAAAGGAGGGATGGGTAGGGTTTACTTAGCTGAAGATGTTGCTAAAGGTGGAATGGCGGTTGCAGTCAAAATCCTATCACTCAGCTTAGGAAGTCAGCAAATATCCCAACGCTTTGCTAGAGAAATTTTTATTGGCGCACAATTAGGACGTAAAAGTAGAAATATAGTTCGCGTATTTAGCTATGGTGCTACCGAAGAAAATATTCCCTATTATGTTATGGAATATCTCCAAGGTAAAAACCTCAAACGTATTCTCAAAAATCAAACATTATCTTTAAGCAAAATATTAGACATTTGCCAGCAAATTTGTTCTGGCTTATACTGCGCTCATCAAGGTATTATTCTTAAAGGCGAAAACTATCCTGTTATTCATCGAGATATTAAACCAGAAAATATTTTTTTATTAGAAGAAATAAAAAAAGATAATGTAGTTAAAATTCTGGATTTTGGTATTGCTAAATTTTTAACAGAACGCAGTGGGATGACTCTCACAGATTCCTTTATTGGTAGTTTACCTTACTGCTCTCCAGAACATATGGAAGGGCGCAAACTATTAGATGTCCGGTCTGATATCTATAGTTTAGGCATATTAATGTTTGAAATGCTGGCAGGAAAACATCCATTTCAAACCACTAGTAACTCATTTGGTACTTGGTATCAAGCGCATCATTTTGAAACTCCACCGTCATTAGAAGAGGTAAATCCGCAATTAACAATTCCCGCGAAATGGCAAAAATTGGTGATGCGTTGTTTAGCCAAAGAAGTAGGCGATCGCCCACAAAGTATTAAAGAAATTTTAGTTGATTTAGAACACATTAAACTAGAACTTGAGCAGTCAGTAAATAATAAGATAGATGAGAAATTACCATCTTCTCCAGTCCAAATAGTACCTGTCACTTCCTTAACAGAAAAAGAGTGTTTACAGAAAACTTGGCCTAAAAATAGACCAATTGCTCCTATTGGATTTCCTTATTTATTACATACACTACAAGGAACTATACCCACATTTTGGGCGATGTTACCTAAGCAAGAAATCGCCAAATTTTTAGATAAAAATTACGGCACTGAATTGATTGCAAAAATGAATATATATCCCATGATATTATGGGTAACCGTCTTACACAATGCCCAAAAGTCGCAAACCAAGTGGCTATCTTGCTTTTTAGATATGAATGATGGACGCGGGCAAAAAATAGCGCAAAGTCTAGCAGAAATAGGCTACTATCATTTACTATTTTTTTCTATCGAAGACCCGACTAATTGTAAACATGTAATTACCTTAACTCTTAATGCTAACCAGCGCCAATATTTAACAGATTGGGTAGCCAACAAACACAATTATCAAGAATTTATTTCTACCAAGCAAGCCAAAATCATATTAAAAGCAGAGCATGAAAGATTAAAAGCTAGCATCATTCGCAAATTAGTGGCAAATATAGAGAATAAAGGAGTAAGTTTAAAAACTTCTCTACTCAAACTATATTATTTCTTTTTTGGTGCAGAATAAGGTTGAAAGTAGATTAAGTTGCGAATGATTAAGTAGAGATATAAATTAGCTATTTCCTGGGAATAATCAAACCAGGAATAATTAGAGGTTGTAAAGGTGAATAAAAGCTCATTTGCATCTCCAAAGGCTACAAAATTGCTAGCCAATCGTTATCAACTGCGCGAATCAATTGGTAATGGAGGCATGGGCAATGTTTTTTTAGCTAATGATGTTTTGCTCGGAGGAACCCCAGTAGCAATTAAATTTCTCGCTCATACTGTTTGTGAACCAAAGATGCAACAAGATTTTGCTAGAGAAGCATTGATGAGTGCAGCTTTGAGTCAAAAAAGCATACATATAGTGAGAGCATACGATTATGGCGTAAGTGAAACCGGAAATCCTTATTACGTCATGGAATATTTACCGGGTAAATGCTTGAAGGAATTCATGCCGATGGATTTACCCATGTTTATGACCTTGATGCGACAAATTTGTTTAGGCTTACAATGCGCCCATCAAGGAATAAACATTGATGGCAAAATTTATCCCTTAGTACATAGAGATATCAAGCCAAACAATATATTAGTTATTCCCGACCCTATATTAGGTCAATTAGTCAAAATTCTCGATTTTGGAATTGCGAAATTTTTAAATCATACTGCAACTAACAGCACAAATAGAAAATTTCACGGCACATTACCTTATTGTTCGCCAGAACAATTAGAAGGAGAAGAATTAGATAGCCGCTCTGATATTTATAGTTTAGGGGTGGTGATGTTTGAAATGCTGACAGGCGAAAAACCTTGGCAGCCAGAAACAGATCATTTTGGTGCTTGGTACAAAGCACATCACTTTGAACAGCCCAGAGCGATCGCGCAAATCAAACCCGATTTACAATTACCAAGGGCGTTAAATGATTTAATTATGGCTTGTTTAGCAAAAAAAGCCAGCAATCGCCCGCAAAATATATCTGAAGTGCTGCGAGTATTAGAAAATATCAATCGCGCTCATTATTTCGCCTTACCATTAAATATTAGCTGCAAGCAAGTAGAGACTAATCTCCCGCCAGAACTACCCAAAAACTCGGAGTTACCGCCAACGATAGAACAAGCCTGTTACAAACTCACCTGGCCTGAGAAAAAACCGATTCAAGAAATTGTCTTTCCCCAGGTTATCGACACCGAACAAGGCTCTGTAGCATCGCTTTGGCTGATGTTATCCACCCAAGAAATCAAAAAACGTGCCCTTTCCATTCGTCACAACGAATTTTTGTTTATCGCATCGCCGCACCCGATGTTACTGTGGCTGACAGTTCTGTACAATCGCTTGCTTGTACCTAAGTGGCTACCTTGCTACTTAGATATGCAAAACCCACAAAATCAACGCCTAGTCACAGCCTTAGCAGAAAGTGAACGCTACCCCTTAACCTTATTTACTCTCGAACCACCCCATTCCTGTATCAGCGTCATCAGCAGTTACATCGATCCCAGCAAGCGCCAACTTTTGAAAACTTGGGTAAAACAGAGTCAAAGCTTACCACATTGCGATCAAGCCCAATTGAGCAAAAACATCTTAAAACAGCAGTATAAGCAAATGCAATCCCAGATTCAGCAGCGTTTAGGCGCAAAGCCCCCGGTTGTGGCATCTCGTGCTTTGTGAAGAAATATGGCGAAGGGGGACAAGGGGGGACAAGGGAGACAAGGAGGACAAGGGGGACTAATGCCCAATGCCCCATGCCCCATGCCCAATGCCCAATGCCCCATGCCCAATGCCCCATGCCCAAATTTTTTTCTTCCAGGTAGTTGACAACCCAAAAGAAACGGTACATAATAACAAAGTTGCCGATTGAGGGACTGTAGTTCAATTGGTTAGAGCACCGCCCTGTCACGGCGGAAGTTGCGGGTTCGAGCCCCGTCAGTCCCGTTAAATTAGATATAGATAAGTACAAGTGCTGAGTCTTAAGTAGACGCTGGTGAAAGAAATTTATTTGTAAATTCTATCTCATTAGCGATCGCCTAAAACTCAGCGCTTGTTATAGTGATCGTGCTTTGAGAAAGAGAGAAAGAACTGTGACAGTTAGAGTTCGGATTGCTCCCAGTCCCACGGGAAATTTACATATTGGTACAGCAAGAACGGCTGTATTTAACTGGTTATTTGCTCGTCACCACGGCGGGAAGTTTATTTTGCGGATTGAAGACACAGACCTAGAGCGATCGCGTCCTGAATATACAGAGAATATTCTGGAGGGTTTGCGCTGGTTGGGTTTGAACTGGGATGAGGGGCCATTTTTTCAATCTCAACGCCTGGATCTCTATAAACAAGCAGTAGAAAAGCTGTTAGCACAAGGGTTAGCTTATCGCTGTTATACCACCTCGGAAGAATTAGAAGCTTTACGGGAAGCGCAAAAAGCTAAGGGGGAAGCACCGCGCTATGATAATCGTCACCGCAATCTTACCCCAGAACAAGAAGCGGCTTTTAAAGCAGAAGGACGTAGCTTTGTTATTCGCTTCAAAATTGAAGATGAGCGAGAAATTGTCTGGAATGACCTAGTTAGAGGCAAAATGTCTTGGCGCGGTAGCGATTTGGGCGGTGATATGGTCATTGCTCGCGCTTCCGAAGCCGGAGTTGGTCAACCGTTGTATAACTTTGTGGTTGTAGTTGATGACATCGATATGCAAATCACCCATGTCATCCGGGGTGAAGACCATATCGCCAATACAGCCAAGCAAATTCTGCTTTACGAAGCCTTGGGAGCAAAAATCCCCGAATTTGCCCATTCACCGCTAATTTTAAACATGGAAGGTCGCAAGCTGTCGAAGCGAGATGGCGTAACCTCGATTTCTGACTTTAAAAAATTAGGCTTTACTTCCGAAGGTTTAGTTAATTACATGACTTTGTTGGGTTGGTCACCATTAGACTCGACTCAGGAAATATTTACCTTAGAATCAGCAGCGAAAGACTTCGGCTTTGAGCGTGTAAATAAAGCCGGTGCAAAGTTTGACTGGGCGAAGTTAGATTGGTTAAACAGTCAGTACATCCACCATACTCCAGTAGACAAGCTGACAGATTTACTCATACCTTATTGGGAAGAAGCTGGTTTTAAATTTGAAGGTGGCAGAGAAAGAGCTTGGTTAGAAAAGCTAGTAGCTTTAATCGGCCCTAGCTTAACTCGCCTCAAAGATGCGGTAGAGCAAAGCCAACTGTTTTTTAGCGATACCGTAGAGTTTAGCGAAGAAGCCGTGAAACAATTGCAGCAAGAAGGTTCTGCAGCGGCGCTGCAAAGCATTTTGACAGCTTTAGACAATCAAGAGAAATTAGACGAAGCCAGCGCCCAGGAGATTATCAAGCAAGTAGTCAAAGCGCAAAATGTCAAGAAAGGATTAGTAATGCGATCGCTCCGCGCCGGCTTAACTGGAGATGTTCACGGCCCCGATTTGATTCAATCTTGGTTACTACTCAACCAAATTGGTTTAGATCGCTCGCGTTTGAATCAAGCCATAACTGCTGGTAGTTAAATAGCGATCGCATCTGATACAGCGACAAACCATCAGTCTTAAGAAAAATTTTAGATTTTTAGAGGCGTACCTATGTGCGCCTCTATTAATAATTAAAGCAACCAGAACAATTGATAACTGTTGACCGTTGACCGTTGACTGTTGACTGTTGACTGTTGACTGTTGACTGTTGACTGTTGACCGTTGACTGTTGACCAATGCCCAATAACAACCTAGTTAATTATTCTATTGTTTGGGAACATTTGGTGTAAAATTAATGTCTTTATCTACACTTAGATAACCATGTAATTAAAATGCCGAAAATAGCCTTCAATAAAGGGATAAGCTTACCATTTTTGATACTTGCATTCTTCGTTACATCAACAACTTACACCAGAGCGGATACGCAACCAACACCACCAATATTTGGAGATGTTAGCATCGGCAAAAATTTTTCCCCAGATCCCTTGACAGTTCGGGGGATGAGTGGCGGCTCCATTCCCGGAAATCAAGTATCAAAGCGTCCGGCCACTCCCACTGGCCCCTGTACGGGATTTGTCGATGAAGCTCCAGACCATAAATTAGAGTTAACTAGTAAATTCGACTACTTAAAGGTGCAAGTGCAAAGTCCTGAAGATACGACAATTATCGTCAAAGGGCCTGGTGGTATCTGGTGCAATGACGAGTTGTCAGATGGTCAAAATCCTGGTATCGCGGGTGAATGGCTCCCCGGAATTTATCAAATTTGGGTGGGTTCCTATGTCCAAGATAAGTATTTGCCTTACACGCTGCAAATTACAGAAGTGAAGTAGGGGCTAGGTTTTATCAAAATTCGCAAAAGTTGAAACCCCACCCACAAAGGGTAGCTGTCTTTAATTTTGAATTTTGAATTTTGAATTTTGAATTGCTTCATTTGGTGGTGGGTGCTTGTAGGCGCTCCCACAGATGGCTGTTTGTCGCCGCAAATACATCAGCTACACCGCTAGGATTTCCGCATCCAAAATCAAGCATCAACAATAGGATAGAAGAGTAGAGAAGCGCTCAGGATTAAGGAAGCAAGCTTTAATAATGCTTCGTCTTGGGGACTTTTCTTAATTCTCGTTGCTTTTGGGGTGTAGTTTTGTATTAAAATTAAGTTAACTTTAATTAAGATTCGTGATGTCGTTATAGATTTGCTGTAAGGCACTTAGAGTTTCTATAGCGATGCGCGTAAAACATCAGATTAAGCAAAATGGATTTATCAAGATCCGTTTCCCAGCGATTTAGCAACCAAATTAAGGATGGATGATGACAAAAACTTTTGAATTCCCCGATTAAAAGCCTTTGTGCTAGCGTTACCAAAGAGTAGCGCAGCTTACAAGGTTCAGTTAAGTTGAAAAATTTTATAGTTTTTACTCAACTCTCATCCTGAAATTGCAGGATGATTACATCATTTGGTTGCTAAAGCTGATGAGTTCTATTGGCATCTAGAGGCAGATAAAGATGAAATTTTCTTGGAAAGTCCTGTTACTTTGGACATTGCCTGCTTTGGTAATTGGCTTTTTCTTTTGGCAGGGGGCATTTGCAGGTGCGCCGGCTGATATGACGAAAAATGCAGCCAATACCCGCATGACTTATGGTCGCTTTCTGGAATATGTGGATGCTGGTCGCGTCAGCAGCGTAGATCTCTATGAAGGTGGCAGAACAGCAATTGTCGAAGCCGTGGATCAAGACATCGAAAATCGTGTCCAACGGTGGCGGGTGGATTTACCTGTGAACGCGCCTGAGTTAATCAGCAAGCTTAAAGAAAAAGGAATTAGTTTTGATGCTCACCCAATGCGCAATGATGGCGCTATTTGGGGTTTGTTGGGTAATTTAGTTTTCCCAATTTTATTGATTACCGGTTTGTTCTTTTTGTTCCGTCGCTCTAGTAATCTTCCCGGCGGCCCCGGTCAAGCAATGAACTTCGGTAAGTCGAGAGCGCGGTTTCAAATGGAAGCCAAAACCGGGGTGAAGTTTGACGACGTAGCAGGTATTGAAGAAGCGAAAGAGGAATTACAAGAAGTTGTCACCTTCCTCAAACAGCCAGAAAGATTTACTGCTGTAGGTGCGCGGATTCCTAAAGGCGTGCTGTTAGTAGGCCCTCCAGGAACCGGTAAAACTTTACTAGCAAAAGCGATCGCTGGGGAAGCTGGCGTACCTTTCTTTAGTATTTCCGGTTCGGAATTCGTGGAAATGTTCGTTGGTGTGGGTGCTTCCCGCGTCCGCGACTTGTTCAAGAAAGCTAAAGACAACGCTCCCTGTATCATCTTTATCGATGAAATTGACGCTGTAGGTAGACAGCGTGGTGCAGGCATTGGTGGTGGTAACGACGAAAGAGAGCAAACTCTTAACCAGTTACTCACCGAAATGGATGGTTTTGAAGGTAACACAGGCATCATTATTATTGCTGCTACCAACCGTCCCGACGTATTAGACTCAGCATTGTTGCGTCCCGGACGCTTCGACCGCCAAGTAACCGTTGATGCACCAGACATCAAAGGACGTTTGGAAATTTTACAAGTCCACGCTCGCAATAAGAAATTAGACCCCAGTGTATCCTTAGATGCGATCGCTCGTCGTACTCCTGGATTTACAGGTGCAGATTTAGCTAACTTGCTCAACGAAGCGGCAATTCTCACCGCCAGAAGACGCAAAGAAGGTATTACCCTCACCGAAATCGACGATGCGGTAGATCGGGTAGTTGCAGGCATGGAAGGTACTCCTTTAGTTGACAGCAAGAGCAAGCGCTTAATTGCTTACCACGAAGTCGGACACGCCTTAGTGGGAACACTGTTAAAAGACCACGACCCAGTACAAAAAGTTACCCTCATTCCTCGCGGACAAGCACAAGGTTTAACTTGGTTTACTCCTAACGAAGAACAGGGTTTAATTTCCCGTTCGCAATTGAAAGCGCGGATTACTGGTGCTTTAGGTGGACGCGCCGCCGAAGAGGTGATTTTTGGTGCTGCTGAAGTAACCACTGGTGCTGGTGGCGACTTACAACAGTTATCGGGAATGGCGAGACAAATGGTTACCCGCTTCGGGATGTCAGATTTAGGCCCCTTATCCTTGGAAAGCCAACAAGGTGAAGTGTTCTTAGGTCGTGACTGGACAACCAGATCTGAGTATTCTGAATCTATTGCATCTCGGATTGATGGTCAAGTGAGAGCGATCGTTGAAGAATGTTACGAAAACGCCAAGAAGCTGATTCGTGATAATCGCAGTGTAACTGACCGTTTAGTCGATTTGCTGATTGAAAAAGAAACCATTGACGGTGCTGAATTCCGGCAAATTGTGGCTGAGTACACTGACGTACCTGAGAAACCTCAGTATGCGCAGCTATAATCGCTGATTGAAAATTAGTTAATTCAATGGGTATGGTGTTCCATACCCATTTTTATTTTGGTTTCACAATTAATTTTCAAATTCAAAACTTTTTGATTATCTGTTTATTAGACTTCTTATACCAATTCAAATAATGTTTGCGACACATCAATATATTCTAGAGGGCATGGCAGTGCCAATGCCCCTACAATCAACGATTATCTGTACCTCACCAACTTGCAATTTGCTGTATTTGCGGTAGTTCTCGAATCAGTTCATAGAAAATCGCATATGTTTTCATAAACTTCGTCCATGTTGAAACCTGGAGTAGTGCGGGCATCTTGCCCGCTACTACCATCAGGGAGCAAGATGCTCCCACTACCCATGAAAAACTATGGTTCCCAAAATAGATGTGGTTTAAATCTTAATTACGAATTACGAATTACGAATTACGAATTATTAGCCGATGTTATTTTGTTTTAGCAACATAACCCCATTTACCGACAAAATTTTGTGAGTTCAATTGACCACCTACAAATACCCCAGCTAAACCTTCCGAAAAAGCATTAAAATAAGCAAAATACCGGGGTTTAATTAACAAATTACCATTGCGATTAATATAACTTTGTTTCTCACCAATACTAACCCAGGCAACACCATCATTAAAGTCTGATACTGAATCAAATTTATTTTGCAGAACAAATTTACCAGTTGTATCAATAAACTGTCTTTTATCATTTATAGATACTACTGCTAAACCTTCAGAAAAATTTGAAGCATAGGGAAATATTATAGGAAATGCCTTTTTGCCAGTTTTATTAATAAAAACATAACCACCATTTACTGGAAATCTTGCCAATCCATCATAAAAAGGGCTGCTGACATCTACTGTATCTAATTTCTCTACTTCAGTAAATTTCCCTGATTTATCAATAAAACCAAAAACTGAACCTGTTGAAGCAAATGCTACTCCATCAGAAAAAGCATCAGCCCAGAAAAATTGTGGTTTAATAATAAATTTCCCTGATTTATCAATAAAACCAACTTTCTCTTGATAGCCAACTGCTGCTAAACCTTCAGAGAAATTTGCAAAACCGAATAAACCTCTTGGAGAATCAAATTGCGGTTTAATAACAATTTTACCTGTGGTATCAATGTAGCCTATCTTGCCATTAACTATAATCGCGGCTAAACCTTCATAAAAAGGAAAAGCTTTGTCAACATTTTGCGCGATCGCTATTTTACCTGTCTTGTCTATATAGCGATACTTACCGCCAATAGTTACTAATCCTAACCCATAAGAAAACGGGTAATGCTCATAATATTGCGGTGCTATAATTATTTTGCCGGTTTTATCAATTACACCCCATTTCTTGCCAATTTGCACCCAAGCTACACCATCAGAAAAACCCTCTACTGCATCAAACTGCGGCTGAATTTTAAATATATCGCTACCAACTACATATTTTGATGGCACTAAATTCCATAAAAATAAAGCTTGACAAATTAAAGCCGCAAATTCGCCTCTAGTAGTTGGTTGATTGGGACGTAACCTTCTGACATTGGGATAATTGACAGCGAGAAAGTTTTGACAAGCAGTTGCGATCGCGGCTTTAGCATAATCAGGAATTTCCGCCGCATCATCTAAAAATTCTGGCTGAATTGCATCAGGGTTTTGCACTAACTTAAAATCTACCCCTTTTACCAAAATAGTTATTGCTTGCACCCTTGGTAACAATTCATTGGGTTTAAAAGTGCCATCGGGATAACCTTGGAAAAATTCTCTAGCACTAGCAAATTCAATTGCTTGTTCTGCCCAGAAATTTGGTGAAACATCCGAAAATTGCATCGGATTTCGTCTGGCTGGCAGATTAGCAAAAGCTTTCATTAAAATCGCCGCAGCTTCAGCACGAGTGATTGTCTTTTCTGGCAGAAATGTACCATTTGGATAACCGTTAATCACTTCGCGTTTGGTTAATTCTCTGATACATTTTTCTGCCCAATGATTTTGAATATCACTAAAATTTATAGAATTTGACATATATTAATAAACTCGTAATATATTAATTAAGTAGGCAATTACATGAAAAAAATTTCTAATTTGTATGGTGTGTCAGAAAATCATACAACTGCTGCTATATAAATATATAGGACTGACGTACCCTAGAAACTAACTGCGCGATAATCTAGTATCACCCTCAGAAGCGATCGCCTCAAAGCAAGAATCCATCTCCACAAATAATTCCCAATAATCTCGCCGACACAATGTTAATAACCTTTCAATTACCAAAGTTTCCAATTGAGCAATGCGCTTACCTTTCCAAAGTGTGTCAGCCAAAGCAATAAGTAGTTCTTCAAAAGAGCATTCCATCGATTCCCATTGACTATGAGAACGACAGCACCGAGCAAGACTTGGCTCAACTCCATGAGCAATCAACAGCTGCTCACCTGCGAATTCATGATTATTTCCCTTTGCAGTTAGTTCTTCGGGATGGATAATTTTACCAGCATCATGGAAAGCAACACCTAAGCGAACAAAATCTTCGTTAAATGCGACGGGTAGTTGATGGAGTTTTGCAATCAACAAATCAGCAGCTTCTCCGACCAATGTTACATGAAGAATTAGCTTTGATGATGCTCCGAGTTTTCGCAGAAATTTGTGAGCATCATGTACTGTTGAGAAATCTTTGATTTGGCTACTCATTCCGCCTCACTCAGTCTAGCGATCGCTAGTTTATTTTAGGGTGGGAATTAGGCGATGTCTATGATAAGCTGCTCTGCATCTACGCAATTTGGGCGATCGCTCGTCCAAAACTTCCTAAGAATGTCATCATAGTTATGGTAAAAACATTCTGGAGATAAAGCTACGGTTTACGCACGTCCTTTAGCACGGTTAATTGAGCAATTGCAACGCCTACCAGGAGTGGGGCCTAAGTCTGCCCAGCGCTTGGCTTTGCATATTTTGAAGCGACCAGAAACAGAAGTAGAGGCTTTGGCACAAGCTCTGATTGATGCTAAAAAACAGGTGGGCTTGTGTTCTGTCTGCTTTCATTTATCTTCTGAACCAGTTTGTGAAATCTGCCGCAATCCTAACCGCGATATCAATACTATATGTGTGGTAGCAGATTCCCGTGATGTGATTGCATTGGAAAAAACCCGCGAGTTCAAAGGTAAGTATCACGTTTTGGGCGGGGTGATTTCGCCAATGGACGGTATCGGCCCGGAACAGTTGACTGTTCAAGCCTTAGTAAGGCGGGTGAGTCAACAAAAACCCCAAGAAGTAATTTTAGCGATTAGTCCCAGCGTCGAAGGGGAAACGACGACATTATATATTGGTCAACTATTGAAACCATTTACCAAAGTGACGCGGATTGCTTTTGGTTTACCTGTGGGTGGAGATTTGGAGTACGCCGACGAGGTGACGTTAGCTAGGGCTTTGGAAGGGCGGCGAGAGTTGGACTAGGGGAAGGGACAAGGGGGACAAGGAGGACAAGGGAGACAAGGGGGACAAGGGAAGGGGGATTGAGGGTTGTGATTTTTGGTTCAGGCGATCGCATTTTTGGTAATGTAATGATGGAAAGTGCGATCGCATTCCCCAGCAATGTCATTAGTTTTAAATAAAAATGCCTTAACGCGAATAAGTCTATTTACCAGGGGGAAGCGGGAGTTCAATATTTAATTTGCTTCCTATTTCCATAACATTGTTTGCAAAATCTGTTATACCTGCAATTGGTGTAGCGACTAAACTAGCAGCAGCGAGTACGGCTAGTAGACGCTTTCTGAGTTTGAGTTTATTCTGTTCTTTTTCTGGTTTTTTAATTTCGTCTTCTACATCATTAATATCAATAATGATGTCTTCGCGGATTTCTGGGGGGAATTGGGCGGCAGTTTGGCGGAGGTTGCCGATTAGTTGCAGAATTTCGTTAATATTTGCGCCGCTTGTTTGGGTAAAGTTAGAGGCTTGCTGACTGGCTTTGTCTTTGATTTCATTGGCAAAGTTACCGATGTTTGCGCCTTGAAGGTTATTTATGTTTTCTATCTGGGTGGCATGATAAATTTCCTGTCCGCCAAAGTCCCAAACATTGAGGCGAATGTCTTTACTATTGACCTGCACGTTCCAAGTTTGGACATTGAGTCCGTCGGTTTGGGGTTGATTTTTATCATATTTATCGAAAATTTGGGTCTAAAACCCCGTCCTTTAGTACCGGTTTATGTGTTTTGTGTTAACATAAAGATGTGGTTAATTGGTCGATACCCATGATTGTTTACGAGTTTAAAGTCAAGGGGAAAGATAAGCAATATCAAGCGATAGATGAGGCTATCCGCACCTCACAATTCATTCAAAATAAGTGCTTGCGCTATTGGATGGATAACAAAGATGTGGGTAGATATGACCTGAATAAATACTGTGCGGTATTAGCTGCTGAGTTTCCCTTTGCCGATGAATTAAACTCAATGGCTAGACAATCTGCTGCTGAACGTTCTTGGAGTGCAATAGCTCGGTTTTACGATAACTGTAAGAAGCGCAAAGTTGGAGATGTGGCTTCCTCCGATCCAAACTTTGTAAGAGAGAAGATTAAAGGTAAAAAGGGTTTTCCTAAATTCAAGAAAAACTGCCGTTCAGTTGAATATAAATCAACTGGATGGAAGCTTTCAGCGAATCGAAAGGCAATAACTTTCTCCGATAAAAAAGGTATTGGAATCCTGAAATTAAAGGGAACTTATGACCTTAATTACTATGACATCAAGCAAATTAAGCGCGTGCGTTTAGTGCGCCGTGCTGATGGGTATTATGCCCAATTCGCAATTGATATTGATGTCAGGATAGAAAGTCAACCAACCAATCAGGTAGTTGGTATTGACTTGGGGTTAAAGTATTTCATTGCCGACAATAAAGGTAATGTAGAACCATCACCCCAGTTCTACCGTAAATCGGAGAAGCAGCTGAACCGAGCCAATCGTAAAAAGTCTAAAAAGTTCAGTCAGCAGAAGAAAAAAGCAAAGCTTCGGCAATCAAACAATTACCACAAAGCTAGAAATAGATATGCCCGGAAACATTTAAAAGTAAGTAGGCAACGAAAAGAGTACTGCAAGAGACTGGCGTACTCCGTTATCCAATCTAACGATTTGGTAGCTTATGAAGATTTAAATGTGAAGGGTTTGGTTCGGAATCGACATCTAGCTAAATCAATTAGTGATGCTGGTTGGTACACTTTCAGGCAATGGTTAGAGTATTTTGGTCATAAATATGGAAAGGTGACCGTTGCAGTTCCACCCCATAACACAAGCCAAAACTGCTCTAACTGTGGCGAGAAAGTGAGAAAATCTCTGTCCACCAGGACTCATGTTTGCCCTCATTGCGGCTACTCCGAAGATAGAGACATTAATGCAGCAATCAACATTTTGAGATTAGGACTCAGTACCGTGGGGCACACGGGAACTTACGCTACAGGAGATTTGCCCTCTTGGGCGGTTGGCGCAAGCCTGCTGTCTAATGGCGAGTCTGTGAATGTAGAATCCCCGCCCTTATAGGGCGGTGGAGTGTCAACTTAACTGATGTGGAAAAAATGCTACATCTTCGCTTTTTGGCAATGTCTACGCGCTTTGAGATTTTGTGATTCAGCATCAGGTTAAACTATTGCAATTCTTAGCATTCACGCTTTCAAAGTGTCTAACCTATGTGACTACAGCTATAACGTTGTCACTCAATACAATGCGATCGCAGACCGATGCATTAATATAACAAAGCAGTGCGATCGCTTAAAATTCAATAGAGTTCAGTTAGGCTGAGATGCAATATTTCGTAGGGGCACGGCACCGATAAGATTACTGTATACAGCAAAAGATTGTGGATGCCGTGCCCCTACTACTTAACTGAACCGTATTGGCTTAAAATTGGCAATATCTCAAATTTACTATTTGATTGCACTTAGGTTGTTACATTAACAATGTCAGTCGTTACATTAACAATGTCAGTCGTTACATTAACAATGTCAGCCGTTACATTAACAATGTAAGGCGTTACATTAACAATGTCAGCCGTTACATTAACAATGTGAGTCGTTACATTAACAATATGAGTCGTTACATTAACAATGTGAGTCGTTACATTAACAATGCTAATGAAGCAACTTGTGTGTACAGCATAGCTTTTAAGGGCAAAATCTTAAATCCTATCTTCCGCACCCAGAACTGTCACACCCAAAAAACCGGATAGATATAGTACATAAGAACTAGCTTCTAGTAGAGCTTATTCCAGCTAAATAAGAATAACTTCTA
>NZ_JACJQG010000003.1 GCF_014696435.1 Calothrix anomala FACHB-343
CCTTCAACAAGTTTTTCAATGAATCTGTTAATTCCATTGACACCTATGTACATTCAAAAATCGAATCATCATTGAATTTACTACAAAAAGGGAAGGAAGAGGTTGCCGTTGGCAACCTCTTCCTTCCCCACCAGAATGATTATCATTCTTATAAGTTGTATATTTTATTCTCTGGAAGTCCCTAAGCAGCCAGGTTTTTTGGTGTTGGGTTACCCTTCGGGAAGCCGCTCCGCGTCTACGTTCCTCAACCCAACCTACGTCTCAATTAACCAGTCAAGATTTTTAAGTGTTGGGTTTTGTTCCTCAACCAAACCTACATTTGTAGCTATGCAATCATGGGAAAAACTTAGAGAAATTGATATTATGGCAACGGATAACCGTGAATATTCGTATAAGCTCCAAAATTCTAACTAAAGTTAGATTGGCAATGTTGCTAAATGTAAAGCATAATTCTTTTTTGGAGTCATCAGCCAGCACTGCACTTCCAAGCTGAAAAGTATTTTGTCATCAGAAATTTTCTAGTTTTTTTCGGTTGAAAGTTGAGTATTCAACCCTCTATTATCTGCGTGATAACACTTAAGTAAATGCAAGTAAGTATACGCAAAAAATTAAAAAAAGATTAACAACAAAAGGCTAAAACCTTTTTGCTGCTATAAATTACCAAGCAAATACATAGATACTGGTAGTGTATCAATTCAAAATATAAGGGAAGCGATCGCCCAAGAACTTTAACCGTAAATACCCGTATATTCTCCCCCCCCTCCTAGAGAAATTCCGCAATAACACGGTTACGCCATTTTGTTGTTCAGATAAAAATGGCGAATATAAAGTTAGGAGGGTAGATTGATGACAAGCCCTGTAATGACTGTAATTCGAGTCAATCTAGAGAAAGCTAAAGAGGTGGCTCGAAATTGGGAAAGAGCTTCATATACTGAACTGAGTGCTTACTGTTTGGAAATTTTGCGGGAAATTGGCTGTTCTAGTAGTGAACTACCCGTAAATTTACAGACTCGCGAGCAACAACTTAATTTCATCGCCGGTTTCGCTTCTTATGCATTTGGGGAGGTGCTAAATGTCCAGAACGCTAAATGAAGAGATCTTTAACGAACCAGAACAGGTAGAAGAAATTAGTTTACCTGTCACCGAAGAAGACTTGTTTATTTTAATGCAGAAATTTTCTGGTTATGAAATTCCTGCAAAGGTTTTCTCTCAAGCAGTGGCTATCGCTACTTACGATCGCGCATCAGCTTTCCGCTACGCTGATAATTATGTAAGTATCCTCAAGAATAAAAATAAACGTAAACATTGGCTGAAGCTAGAACCTGCACCTGATTTTCGCCTTGATAAAAGATTCGCAGATTTACATAATTAGCAGTTTTGCACTTTGCTGTTTCTCAATAGAATTGGCAACTTACCAAAAATATAAATCTGCATTGGCTAGAGAAAAATAGCGTTAAGTCTGATAAATACTTATCTTAGCCATTGCATGAAATATTCGGTCGTTAAATACTCTACTCTACAGATATTTGAGTTTTGCTGTATTTTTGAGGTCAATGAATCTGGAACAATTGGCTAGATTGTTTATTGAGATGATCTGCAATCAAAAAATAACAGCTATGTTATTTGTTTTAAGCTTTAGCCTGATGCTAAAAGTCTAGTACCTCTGTAATTTAGTCAAAGCTTTAGTCAAAACTCAAAAGCAGTTGATTTCGTTCTATATCTTATCTATCTAATTTTTGCTCAAGTTTTGAGCCTCAGAATGGCTTTCCCCAAACTATAGGAGTTTACTTACACTAGTCATATTGGGTACAGATAACAATTCTGTGTCTAAATATCTACCTCTCTAATAAAAACACGTTTTCTGGAAATAAAACTCAATATTTAAGTTTTTCCTCCCGATTCAAGTTAGAACTGTAGTAATTGTTGATGTTATGTTGCAAACTTGTCGCTTGCTTATTTCGCTTAGTTGATTTTTTGGCAGTGATAATTGCAATATCTTCATCTTCAATTACTATTTTTTTGTCAATTGTCAGTTGTCAGTCGCCAAATGAGAAAATTCCAGAATTAAATCATCTAAGTTCTTAGAGCTAAGATGAACGTCTCAGTCTGCTTCCTCTGCTGACATGGCGATAGGATATTTGTTTATTTAGAAGTTTGCTAGGGGAATTTTTGCTCGCGCACTTCTAGTGCATAATCCTGTACAGCTTTGGTAATAGTCTCCCGGAGATTAGTATAAACTTTGGCAAAAGGCGGGTGTTTTTCTGAAAGTCCCAGAACGTCAGAGGTGACTAACACTTGTCCATTACAATGGATTCCTGCGCCGATGCCAATAGTAGGAATACTGAGTTTTTGGGTAATACGGAGTGCTAATTCTGCAGGAATATGCTCAAGAACGATCGCAAATACACCCGCTTGTTCGAGAGCGATCGCTTCATTTAAAATTCTCTCAGCAGTTTCCTGCGTTTTCCCTTGTTGTCGCAAACCCAGTTGATGAACTGATTGTGGCGTTAAACCTACATGTCCCATCACAGGAATTCCCGCTTGTACCAGTCGCGCAATCGTTTCTACCATCGCCGGATAGCCGCCTTCTAATTTCACAGCTTGAGCGCCGGTTTCTTTTAACACCAACCCAGCTGAATGCATAGCTTGTTGAATACTTTCTTGATAAGTCAAGAACGGTAAATCCACCACGACTAAGGCACGTTTAACGCCACGACGCACAGATTTAGCATGGTAGAGCATTTCCTCTAAAGTAATAGGCAATGTAGTCTCATAGCCAAGAACCACAGCCATTGAGTCACCTACCAGGATTAAGTCTACCCCAGCTGCATCGAGTAATTGCGCGATCGCATAATCCCAAGCGGTCAACGCGACAATTGAACGCCCTTGTTGTTTCCATTGAATTAATTGCTGGGTGGTAACGACCATTTTCAATCCGAGTAGAGGTTAGGGGTAAGGCGCTAGGGAGGTAGAGGACTGAGGAAGGGCGACAAGGAAGACAGGGGGGACAAGGAGGAGCCACTGCGTTGCGCGGGTTCCCCGCGTTGTAGCAAGTGGCGTTGACAAGGGAGACAAGGCGGATAAGTATTTCCCAATGCCCAATGCCCAATGCCCCATGCCCAATGCCCAATCCTTACTTCACCGCACGACTAAAAGCCAGATGGGTTTTTGCACTCTCCATTTTCGGCATTAACCAAGCTAAACCTTCACTAGTGCCAATCCATAATTTATTGGCAATATCAGGAACCAAAGCAAGTACCCGACTAGAAGGAAGTCCTGCAACCTCATCTAAGACAGCGCCTGTATTTGGATTTAATCGTAACAAACCATTGTTGGTACCGATCCATACACTACCATCTTGAGCGAAACGTATTGCTGTGACATTACGTCCGCGCAGACGAGTGACAGAACGCATGACTGCACCAGTTTTCGGGTTAATAACTAGCAAATTATTTGGCATCCCCGCCCAAATTAATCCTTCTGGACTAATAGCCAAAGCTTGCACAGTTGTTCCTGGTAAATCGGCAATCCGCTTGATAATTAAAGCATTAGCAGTATTTACCCGGATCAGTCCGTCTAAAGTGCCTACCCATAATTGACCATCTGCATCTAAAGTTAAGGCGTTAGCACTAACACCAGGCAAATTTTTTAACGTAGTCATAATTAAACCTTGGTCAGGACTAATCAAGGCCAAGCCGTTATCAGTTCCCGCCCATAAATAGCCACGTTTGTCAATCAATAGCGATAAAACTCGTTTAGAAGGCAAAAATAAATTTTGGGCAGTAATTTCACTGGTGCGGGGTTCAACGCGGATTAATCCTTCATAATTTCCTACCCAGACGCGCCCTACTTTGTCTTGTGCTAAGGCACTAATGGCGACATTCGGTAGACTTACGCGAGAGACAATCTTGCCCGTTTTCGGGTCAATGCGTGACAAACCGCGCCAAGAAGCTACCCAAAGATTACCAGTCACATCTGCTAATAAGTTGCTAACGCGGTAATCTGGTTCTAGAGAATTTTCCTGTTCTTCCCTTTCATTCGGCAAAGGGTCTACTCGCGGAGGTGGCGCAACAGCTGGGTAAGAGTTAGTTGGCTTAGATGAATTAGTAACAGGTTTTGTGGGTGTTGGTGCAGGACTATCAGTTTTTTGGGCTGTCGCTGGATTGCTCAAAGCGATAATTCCCATGCTGGGTAGCATCACCATTCCTGCGAGGATAGAAGTAATCAATACATTAGTACGCTTAATCATGGTGAGATTCCCTTAAAGAGAGGGTTAATTTTCAGTGTTCCCTTCACCAAGATTTTTTAAACGCCTTCAGCAATTTTTCTGGGTGGTCAATAGTCAATAGTCAATAGTCAATAGTCAATAGTTATTTGCTTCCTTGTCCCCCTTGTCCTCCTTGTCCCCCTTGTCCCCCTTGTCTCCCTTGTCCCCCATCTCCCCTTTTAGCCCAAAGCATATATGACTATAAATGTACTTTTGTAAACCACTCTTAACAAAATGTTTAAAACTTTATGTAATAAAAAATTTAAATATATAAGTTAAAAAGTTTCAAAGTATAACTTATTGATTTCTTGATATATTGTGAGACAAGTTACAAATTACGTGGTGTGCAATTTTTGTCTTGCGCTCACCATTTCTCTAAACCCAACTCAAGCCACATAAATCTGAGTATTTCCTTGTAGAACAAGGAAAATAGACGGATATAGAGGTGAAAAGTCCCTAATGCCTAAGTTGTACTTCAGGAAAAATGGGTAAAAAATCATTTTGCGTCACAGCAAGGTTATGTGGGCTGGGAAACACATTAGAGGAATGAGAGAAAGAGATAAAAAGAATTTATATGCCTGGGAAAGAGGAACAGTAGAAGCACATAGCTGTGTGCATCGAAAAATCAAGGAAATTGGCGATTGTGTCTGAAATAGCACACCAAATATTCCGAAATCAAAACCGCTACCCTTTGCCATAGACAACCCCTAACTAAAAAAAATTTTCTTGGGCTTCCCCTTGCTTACAGGGGGAGAGCGCAGGGTGAGGGGAAATTGCACTAAGCGTGATTTGTGAAGTAATTCAGTGTGACTTCTTGGAAGGGAATTTATGTCTTACGCTCAAACGAAGACTCAGTCAAAATCTGGGTATCAAGCCGGGGTTAAAGATTACAGACTTACTTATTACACACCCGATTACACACCTAAAGATACAGATATTCTGGCAGCGTTCCGAGTCACACCCCAGCCTGGCGTTCCTTTTGAAGAAGCAGGCGCGGCGGTAGCGGCTGAGTCTTCCACTGGTACCTGGACAACAGTATGGACAGACTTGTTGACCGACCTAGATCGCTACAAAGGTCGTTGCTACGATATCGAACCCGTTCCTGGCGAAGACAATCAATTTATTGCCTACATTGCCTATCCTCTAGATTTGTTTGAAGAAGGTTCTGTTACCAACATGTTTACCTCCATCGTAGGTAACGTATTTGGTTTCAAAGCTTTGAAAGCTCTGCGTCTAGAAGACTTGCGGATTCCTGTTGCTTACCTCAAGACCTTCCAAGGCCCTCCCCACGGTATCCAAGTTGAGCGTGACAAATTAAACAAATACGGTCGTCCTTTGTTGGGTTGTACAATCAAACCCAAATTGGGTCTGTCTGCTAAAAACTACGGTCGTGCAGTATACGAGTGCTTGCGCGGTGGTTTGGACTTCACCAAAGACGACGAAAACATCAACTCTGCTCCATTCCAAAGATGGCGCGATCGCTTCTTGTTTGTTGCTGATGCTATCCACAAATCTCAAGCAGAAACAGGCGAAATCAAAGGTCACTACCTCAACGTAACCGCTCCTACCTGCGAAGAAATGTTGAAGCGTGCTGAGTATGCTAAAGAACTCGGTATGCCCATCATCATGCATGACTACCTAACCGCAGGTTTCACCGCTAACACCACATTGGCTCGTTGGTGTCGTGACAACGGTTTGTTGCTGCACATCCACCGCGCGATGCACGCTGTAATCGACCGTCAAAAGAACCACGGTATCCACTTCCGTGTATTGGCTAAAGCATTGCGGATGTCTGGTGGTGACCACATTCACACCGGTACCGTTGTTGGTAAATTAGAAGGCGATCGCGGTATTACAATGGGCTTCGTTGACCTGTTGCGCGAAAACTATGTAGAGCAAGACAGATCTCGCGGTATCTACTTCACCCAAGATTGGGCTTCTATGCCTGGTGTAATGGCAGTTGCTTCTGGTGGTATCCACATTTGGCACATGCCCGCACTAGTTGAAATCTTCGGTGATGACTCCGTACTACAATTCGGTGGTGGTACACTCGGTCACCCCTGGGGTAACGCTCCTGGTGCAACCGCTAACCGCGTGGCTTTGGAAGCTTGTATCCAAGCTCGTAACGAAGGTCGCAACTTGGCTCGTGAAGGTAACGATATCATCCGCGAAGCTGCTAAGTGGTCTCCTGAATTGGCTGCTGCTTGCGAACTGTGGAAAGAAATCAAGTTCGAGTTTGAGACTGTTGATACCGTCTGATAATCAAGTAAAAGGTAAAAAGTTAAAAGGTAAAAGAAAATTTTCAATCCTTCTTTTTACTTTTTACTTTTGACTTTTTACTTAAATTTGGGCTGGGTCAAGCATGAATTTCAAGCAAATTGCGAAGGATACAGCCAAAACTCTCCAAAGCTACCTAACTTATCAGGCGCTAAGGACTGTGCTGGCGCAGCTAGGCGAAACGAATCCACCATTGGCACTGTGGCTGCATAACTTTTCTGCCGGAAAAGTCCAAGATGGGGAAAAATACATCGAAGAACTTTTGCGAGAAAAACCAGAATTGGCATTGCGGATTATGACGGTGAGAGAACATATAGCTAGGGAAATCACCGAATTTCTCCCAGAAATGGTTCTTACTGGCATTCAGCAAGCAAATATGGAAAAGCGCCGCCAGCATCTAGAACGCATGACGCAGTTGAATTTATCTAACCCCAGTCCGGAATCAGAACAGCAAAGTTTTACCGATCCTGACTTAGATAACTTAGCTAGTTAGGATATCAATACCCACGTAATTCCAAGTCGTCACAAAATATTACCGGTTATATAAGCCATGCAAACTCTACCAAAAGAGCGCCGCTACGAAACCCTTTCTTACTTACCCCCTCTGTCTGACGCTCAAATCGAAAAGCAAGTTCAGTACATTCTGACTCAAGGTTACATTCCAGCAATCGAATTCAACGAAACTTCTGAACCTACCGAATTCTACTGGACACTGTGGAAGCTACCTTTGTTTGGTGCTAAATCCACCCGCGAAGTATTGAGCGAAGTTCAAGCTTGCCGTTCTCAGTATTCTAACAACTACATCCGTGTTGTAGGTTTCGACAACATCAAGCAGTGCCAAGTTCTCAGCTTTATCGTTCACAAACCCAGCAGATACTAAAAGCTGATTTAGCTTAAATAATTCATTAATTAAAGAGAGGTAGATAAATTTACCTCTCTTTTCTTGTTTTTTAGATATTGAGAACTCCATGCCAGATGAGTGAATCAAAAGTAATTCATAGCACATCATCACCTCGCACTCGTCAGAGTTTAGCCACAGATTTAGTCAATGCCGGCCTTAATTCAGGGATGACGGTGATAGTACATTCATCTCTTAGTTCATTAGGATGGGTTTGCGGTGGTTCAGTTGCAGTAGTTCAAGCACTGATGGATGTGATTACACCAGCCGGAAATTTGGTCATGCCTACCCATTCTGGTGATTTATCTGACCCGGCTATGTGGCAAGAACCAGCAGTTCCGCAACAGTGGTGGTCTATCATCCGTGAAACGATGCCAGCTTTTGATACTAAAGTGACTCCAACACGAGATATGGGCAAAATTGTTGAAACCTTCCGAACTTGGGAAAATGTCATCCGAAGTTCTCATCCCCAGGTTTCTTTTGCTGCTTGGGGTCAAAACGTTGAAAAAATAGTCTCAAATCACTCTCTTGACTACTCATTAGGAGAAAATTCACCATTAGCTCGTCTGTATGACTTGAATGGTTGGGTACTTTTATTGGGTGTTGGATATGAAAATTGCACTAGTTTTCATCTAGCCGAGTACCGGGTTGGTCAAGCACAGCAAGTTAAAAAGGGTGCGCCTATTTTGGAAACAGGACAACGTGTTTGGAAATGGTTCACAGATATTGATTTTGATACTAGCTGTTTTGTTGAGATAGGTGAAGCATTTGAAAAAACTGGCCAAGTCCAAATCTCAACGGTTGGTTCTGCAACAACAAAATTCTTTAATATGAAAAATGCCGTTGATTTTGCAGTTACTTGGTTGAAGGATAATCCTAGATAGATATCGCAACTGAGTAGAGGTTTTGTGACTGAAAAATCTCCATCCCAAATGAGAATTTGCTTTCTAGGCGAGTCATTCGTGAATGGTACAGGCGATCTAGAATGCCTCGGTTGGACAGGTCGAATATGTGTGAATGCCCAGAAAAAAGGTCATGAAATCACTTACTACAATTTAGGTGTGCGGCGAGAAACGAGTACAGAACTGAGAAACCGTTGGCACAGAGAAGCTACCTATCGCCTACCAAAAGAATGTGACGGGAGAGTAGTATTTTCCTTTGGGGTAAATGACACGACAATTGAAAATGGTAAAACCCGTGTTGCTGTTGAAGATTCAATTGATAATATCCACAATATTTTGAGTCAGGCTCAACAGTTATATCCGGTTTTGATGGTGAGTCCGCCTCCATGCACAGATGAGGCACAAAATCAACGAATTGCTAATTTAGTCCAAGAGTTTGGTTTAGTTTGTCAGGAATTAAATATTCCCTATCTCAACATTTTTCAATATTTACAAAAATCAACAATTTGGAGAGAAGAAGCAAGAAATTATGATGGCGCTCATCCAAGAGCTTGTGGTTATGAGGAATTTGCTCAACTTGTAGATCGTTGGGAAGCTTGGAAAAATTGGTTTATATAAGAATTGCTTATACTAGATGCAGAGAAATTTTTTTGAGGAATTCATAAATGACAGCTTCAGATATCAAAATACCACCTTTAGAAAGTGGCGATCGCCTAACTCGCCCAGAATTTGAACGTCGTTATCATACGATGTCGAATATTAAAAAAGCAGAATTAATCGAAGGAGTCGTTTACGTGGCCTCACCATTACGTTTTAAAAGTCATGGACAGCCTCATGGTAACTTGATTATCTGGTTAGGTACTTACAAAGTTTCTACTCCAGGTGTGGAGTTAGGCGATAATACAACAGTCCGCTTAGATGCAGATAATGAAGTACAACCAGATGTTGTACTGATACTTAACGAAAAACTCGGTGGACAAACCCGAATTAGTGAAGATGACTATATAGAAGGCGCACCTGAATTAATTGCAGAAGTTGCTGCTAGTAGTGCGGCTAATGATTTATATGATAAAAAACGGGTATATCGTCGCAATGGCGTTAAAGAATATATTGTTTGGCAAGTATTTGAAAATAAATTTGATTGGTTTATTTTAGAAAATGGTGAGTATGTCACATTAACACCCGATGCTGATGGGATTATTAAAAGTCGTGTATTTCCTGGTTTATGGTTGGATGTGACTGCATTATTAACTGGAGAAATGACGCAAGTTTTAGCGATATTACAGCAAGGATTGAATTCGCAAGCGCATCAACAATTTTTAGCATAATTACTCAAATATTTCGGCTTGAATATTAAAATAGATGTTGAGATTAACCTAATACCATTTTGATATGAAGATGCATATTATTAGCCTGCGGAGGCAGGCTTTGTTTATTTAGCCCCAGGCTTCTAGCCTGCGGGCGTTAATGTGCAACCTCACATAGAATTGATATAAAATTAAATATCTGAAGGTAGTATTTATGCAGCAAATTACTCTAGATGAAGCATCACAACACTTATCTGATTTGGTTGAAGCAGCCCTAAGCGGTGAAGAAATTATTATTATCAAAGATAATCAACCTGTAGTAAAGTTAACACCTGTATCACCAGTTAAACGCCGTCCTCAGTTTGGTAGTGCTAAGGGATTAATAACTATATCTGATGACTTTGACGAACCATTAGAAGATTTTAAGGAATATATGGAATGAGACAACTACTGGATACTCATACTTTTATTTGGTTTGTTATGGGTAATCCAAGAATTAGCGAGAATTGGCGATCGCAAATTGAAAACAATGATAACCTACTCAGTCTTGTCAGTCTTTGGGAAATGGCAATCAAACACAGTATTGGTAAACTCAACTTTAATATGAGTTTTCCAGAGTTTATTGAACAGTAAATAATTAACAATGGTATTGAAGTAATACCGATCGCCAGAGAAGAGATTATAGTTGTTTCCCAACTTCCTTTACATCACCGCGATCCATTTGACAGGCTGTTAATTGCACAGTCTATAGTAGAAAATATTCCTATACTGAGTGCTGATACAATTTTTGATGCCTATCCAATTCAGCGATTGTGGTAGTTAGGATTATCTTTATACCAAAAGATAAATAAAATTTGACACAAAAACACGTAGCATTATTTTAATAACTCCCAGGCAAGAACAATTTTATGGGTTACTACATTGCTCCTCGATTTTTGGATAAAATTGCTGTCCACATTACCAAAAACTTCTTAAATCTTCCTGGTATTAGAGTACCTTTGATTTTAGGGATTCATGGACGTAAAGGTGAAGGGAAAACCTTTCAATGTGAATTAGCTTTTGAAAAAATGGGTGTGGAAGTAACACTCATCTCTGGTGGTGAATTAGAAAGTCCTGATGCGGGAGATCCAGCACGTTTAATTCGCTTACGCTACCGAGAAACGTCGGAATTAAGCAAAGTGCGCGGTAAAATGTGCGTGCTGATGATTAACGATTTAGATGCAGGTGCAGGTAGATTTGATGAAGGCACTCAATATACAGTAAATACTCAGTTGGTGAATGCCACACTGATGAATATTGCGGATAATCCTACCGATGTGCAGTTACCTGGAAGCTACGATTCCACACCTTTGCGTCGCGTACCGATTATTGTCACCGGTAATGATTTTACTACCCTGTATGCACCGTTAATTCGTGACGGGCGCATGGAAAAATTTTATTGGGAACCCAGCCGTGACGATAAAGTGGGGATTGTGGGCGGAATTTTTGCACCAGATGGACTTTCGCAAAAAGAAGTAGAACAGTTAGTTGATACTTTTGCTAATCAATCGATTGATTTCTTTAGTGCATTGCGATCGCGCATTTATGACGAACAAATCCGCCAGTTTATCCATGATATAGGATTTGAGCGCATTTCTTTACGTGTTGTCAATAGTATAGAAGGGCCGCCAGCATTTAAAAAGCCAGATTTTAGCCTAGCGCATTTAATTGAATCTGGTCACTTGATGGTAGCAGAACAAAAGCGGGTAGAAAATTCCCAGTTGGTTGATGAATATAATCGCCTCAATCGCGGTAGAAGTTATCAAGCTGCGCCACCTCCCAATGTGACACCAACTAGTCAGCCGTCAAGTGATGGTGAAAAGCAAGTTGCAAAAACCAATGGTGCAAATAAGCCAGCGTCGAGTCCCCATTTAACATTAGAAACCCAAGAACAGATTCGGCAAATTTTGGCGCAAGGTTACACCATTAATATTGAACATGTTGATGAACGTCGTTTTCGGACAGGTTCTTGGCAAAGTTGTCTCAATACCCACATTGATGCACATTCCGATGCCATATCCGCTTTAGAATCATGTCTAGAGGAATATAGCGGTGAATATCTGCGTTTGGTAGGAATCGATCCAAAAGCGAAGCGGCGCGTGATAGAGACGATTATTCAGCGTCCGAATGGGAAAAATTAAAGTATAAAGGGCGGGGAAATCTCGCCCTTTGTCGATATTGATAAATTGAGGAAGTGCTTTATTGATGCGATCGCTTTTACTGTATTAGTGTAAAGACATGGGTAGAGCGTTCCCCGAAGGGGTTGCCGCAGGCATCGCCTAACTACATACTTTGAGGTTAGCTGTTTCTGGTGAGTCCTCACTAAGGTAGTTTGACTTCACAGGTAGTTAATCCCTTAGCTTTTTTCACGAATTTATCATCAAAAGTGTAAAACTCTGCATGATTTTGGCTTTGGGCTAAATGAAAAGCATCTGCAAAATCTAAGCCTAATTCATGCCAATGCAGTGCCTGAAAAACTAGGCTAGCATTACTCAGATGAACATTTGGCAAACCAAAAAGCTTTCTTAAGGCTGTGCATATTTCAGCAGGTTTAAACTTATAAGCAAACCTTAGTACCCACTCAGTTTCTAGAACAACTGTATCTGGTATAAAAATATTTTGATTTTGAAAAATTTCTAGACTCTTTCGGTACTGTAATTCGTCATCTTGGGTCAATAGACGTACAATAATATTAGTATCAACTGCCACCATGCCATGATTCCTCTACACCTTGACGGATGGCATAATTTATCTCTTCTAAAGATTTTGGTGAGCCTTCATATTTTAAGCAGCCTGCAACATCATTTAATGTGGTTTCTGTAAAAGGTTTCTTAGGTTTGAGAAGGATACCATCACCCATATTAATTGCTATTAATTCCTGTCCGATTTCCCAGCCTGAAGCTTTTAGCAATTCTTCAGGAATAATTACTTGTCCCTTACTGGATACTTTTGTTATTTCCATATATTTCGTCAATATTTGTTTGTACTGTATTTTTAATTTTAAATTTTTTATTCTTTCAGATTGCAAGATAATTACAGATGCATATTTGAAGATTCGGAAATATGTTGCCATGCTAACTTGGCTGCACCCGCCATACCCGCAGCATTACCCAATTCTGCTTGTATAATTTGTAAACCGACACGCGATGTCGGCATCACTCGTTGTTCTATTTCTGCTTTGACGGCTGGCACAAAAAACCGGAAACTTGCACTAACTCCGCCACCAATGACGATCGCTTCTGGCGTTAATACATAAATTAAACTGGTTAAGCCAATACCCAAATCTTTACCATATTCTTGCCAAAAAGTCAAGGCTTCTTGATCGGCGGCGGCGGCTAGAGCGCCCAATTCCCAAGGTTCTTTACCAGTGCGGCGACGGATAGCTGTGATCGAGGTGTATTGTTCTAAAGAACCGCGATTACCACTATTGCACATCGGCCCTTCAGGGTTAAAGCTAATTAAACCGAGTTCTCCCCCTGCGCCTTGATGTCCAATAAATAGTTTGCCATTGAGGAAGATAGCACCGCCTACGCCAGTGCCCAATGTCAGCATAATAAAATTTTGAAAACTGCGCCCAGCACCTAACCAAGCTTCGCCTAAACCGGCGCAGTTAGCATCATTACCAATAATTGTGGGTTTAGCAATTTTCGCTTCTAACCAATCGGCTAAGGGCACATCTCGCCACCCTGCTAAGTTGATGGCGATTTTAGCGATGCGTCCCTGAGCATCAGCCGGGCCGGGAGTACCGACGCCAAGAGCCACAGTTTGATTATCTGGATCGACTTGAGCGATCGCATCTACCATTACCGCCAGTACTGCCTCTGGCGTGGATGGTTGGGGAGTTGCTACTGTCAGAGATTGCAAGCAATTGCCATCTCGGTCAAATCGCCCCAGCTTAATCGCTGTTCCCCCCAAATCAATACCAATTACTTGAGAATTTACCACTTTTTAGTCTAGGGATTAGGGGCTAGAGAGGGGGCAGGGGGCAGGGAGCAGGGGGACAAGGAAGACAAAGGGGACAAGGAGGAAAAGGAGGAAAATTGTACAGACGCGATTAATCGCGTCTCTATTGATCGCCCAATGCCCCATGCCCCATGCCCAATGCCCAAAAAGCATCTTAGCTTTTTTGGGTGTTGTTGCTAAAAAATTCTGAATTCTCTTTTTTATTAGCTGCAAATTGCAAATTGCTTACATTCCCTTGGCGTACACCAGATTCAACTTGCCAAGCTGTAACTGGTGTTCCCCGTAAAATACCGGATAAAGCTACAGAAAGCATAAATCCACCTGTAGCCGCAGCAACTAAAGTCAAATTGTCTTTCACCTGAATCTCCAAATCCAAAATTGGTCTGTGTACTAATTAATGTTCACAACGAGCTAAATTATTTCCGAATACTATTCTGTCGTCGTAAACGCGGATTGACAAATTCATTTAAACCTTCACCAAGTAGTGATAACCCTACCACCATTAATGTCATTGCTAAACCGGGAAACAGTGTAGTCCACCAAATCCCTGTGGATAATCCTTCTAGTGCTAGTTTTAAATCTCTTCCCCATTCGGGAACGGTTTCTGGTAATCCTAAACCTAAAAATCCTAAACCGCCTAAAACTAAAATTGCATCGGCGGCGTTGAGGGTAAATAATACAGGTACGCTTTGAATAACGTTGAAAAATAGATAGCGCGATAGCACAGTCCAAGTAGAAGCGCCCATTGCTTGTGCCGCTTCGATAAATACTTCGGTTTTGACGCTGACGGTGTGGTTGCGCACAACTCGGTAATATTGGGGAATGTAAGCAATACTAATAGCGATCGCGGCATTTAATATCCCCCGTCCCACAATAAATGCCAGTGTTACTGATAGTAGTAATCCCGGTAGTGTATAAATACTATCCATGATAAACAGCAGGATTTTATCTAGTCTGCCGCCAAGATAGCCGCTAACCATGCCTAAAGGCACGCCAATTAACATACTTAAGGCTGTTGCTAAAATCACCACTTGCAAAGCAGCTTGAGCGCCAAAGATGGTTCGAGAAAAAACATCATGTCCTAAAAGACTAGTACCAAACCAATATTTACCAGAAGGTGGATCGTAAACGGGGTTATTTAACAACTCTGTGGGACTTTGTAGCCATCCCCAAGCTTGAAATACGGGTGCAAAGAAAGCTAGGAAGATAAAAAATAGAGTAATGGCTAACCCGATCAACATTAACACTTGAGAAAGATTCGGATTTTTGGGAAAGCGTAAAAATGACGGCATTTGCCGTTTTGTCATGGCCATGAGCGATCGCCTACATTGAGCGAGATACGCTGACCATTTTACATATCATTTGTCAATGGTCAGTAGTAGAGACGCGATTAATCGCGTCTGTACAATTGTCAGGTGTTTATCTCATGTCTTCACCTTATCTACTGGGTTGGGTAATAAAGCTAAAATTCCGAAAAAGCAAGCTCAAGTGGTGAAATTTAATATATCTGAGCAATTGTGTTGTTAAGAATTGTCATGAAAATAGAAATTATACTGAGGTATTTTATTTGTTAGTAAAATAAAATACATAAATACGGATTATAAGTACTGAAAATATCTCATTATCGTCAACGAGGTGGAAACCAATGGAAGGCGATCGCAATCATGACTTAGAACAGCGCGAACGCGATCTCAGACAGCGCGAAGTGGAATTAAGACTTCGGGAAATGGAAGCGGATCTCAATCCTTCTAATGCACCTTTTCATAAAACTGTCAAGCATCCGTCAGAAAAGTTCTCTCAACCTTGGATGAAAAAAGCCATTCTTGGTTTACAGCTTTTTGGACTTGGCGTGGCGGTTTTGGTTGCTGCAAGGATAGCCGCAGCTGTCGCGGGAATTGTAATGTTTGGCGCGCTGGTTTGGATGGCTTACAAGCTGTTTCTGGAATCTCCCAAAAATAAACCTTAATTTAGAGAGTCAATATGACTAATCAAGTTGCGGCTGACAGATTTCTCAACGATTTAGAACGTGTAGCGCAAGTCAGAGCAAAAATGGCTGTATGTTTGAGCCAACTTGCTGACACAATTAATCAAGCAGAATTAGCTGGTGAATCTTCTTCTGGTAAACTGAGTTTAGAACGAGATATTGAAGATATTACAGCAGCTAGTAAAAATCTGCAAAAAGGTGTATTTCGCCTATTAGTATTAGGCGATATGAAACGAGGTAAAAGTACGTTTCTTAACGCCTTAATTGGTGAGAATTTATTACCCAGCGATGTGAATCCTTGCACGGCTGTATTAACAGTTTTACGCTACGGGCCGGAGAAAAAAGTCACAATTCACTTTAATGATGGTAAAAGTCCGCAACAGCTAGATTTTCAAAGCTTTAAATATAAATATACTATCGATCCAGCAGAGGCGAAGAAATTAGAACAGGAGAAAAAACAAGCTTTTCCTGATGTTGATTATGCTGTGGTTGAATATCCTTTAGCTCTTTTAGAAAAGGGAATTGAGATTGTTGACAGTCCTGGATTAAATGATACAGAAGCGCGGAATGAATTATCTTTAGGATATGTCAATAATTGTCATGCAATTTTGTTTGTCATGAGAGCATCTCAACCTTGTACTTTAGGTGAGCGTCGCTATTTAGAAAATTATATTAAAGGTCGAGGATTGAGCGTTTTCTTCTTAATTAATGCTTGGGATCAGGTAAAAGAATCGCTCATAGATCCTGATGATGTGGAAGAATTAAGCGCCGCCGAAGCGAGATTGAGACAAGTATTTCAAGCGAATTTGGCAGAATATTGCTATGTAGATGGACAGAGTATTTACAATGAGCGTGTATTTGAACTTTCCTCAATTCAAGCACTGAGAAAAAGATTAAAAAATCCCGAAGCTGATTTGACTGGAACTGGGTTTCCTGAGTTTATGGGATCTTTGAATACATTTCTTACCAGAGAACGTGCGATCGCGGAATTGCGACAAGTCAGAACCTTAGCGCGACAAGCTTGTAATCACACTCGCGAAGCCATAGATAGACGATTACCATTGCTGGATAAAGATGTCAATGAATTGAAACAAAAAATTGATTCTGTAGAACCAGAATTTAAAAAGTTGACAAATATCCGCGATCAATTTCAAAAAGAGATTATCAATACTAGAGACACCCAAGCGAGAAAAATTTCCGAATCATTCCGCAGCTATGTTTTAGGCTTAGGCGATACCTTTGAAACAGATTTCTTACGCTATCAACCAGAGTTAAATTTATTCGATTTTCTCAGTATTGGTAAGCGAGATGCTTTTAATACGGCTTTGCAAAAAGCGTTTGAGCAATACATTACTGATAAATTTTCAGCTTGGACTTTAACAGCAGAAAAAGATATAAATGGCGCATTTAGAGAACTTTCTGTAAGTGCGGCACAATATGGCGCATCTTATAGCCAAGTTACAGACCAAATTACCGAAAAGTTAACCGGACAACAAGTCAAAGTACATGCATCTTCTACTACTGAAGATGATAACTCTCCCGGATGGGCAAAATGGGCGATGGGGTTGTTATCTTTATCGCGAGGTAATTTAGCTGGTGTGGCGTTAGCTGGCGCAGGATTTGATTGGAAAAATATCTTATTAAATTACTTCACTGTGATTGGTATTGGCGGTATAATTACAGCAGTAACAGGTATTTTTCTGGGGCCGATTGGCTTTGCATTGCTAGGTTTAGGTGTAGGCTTTCTCCAAGCAGATCAAGCGCGGAAAGAATTAGTAAAAACAGCCAAGAAAGAGTTAGTTAAACACCTACCCCAAGTAGCTCACGAGCAATCGCAAACTGTATATGATGCAGTTAAAGAATGTTTTGATGTTTATGAAAGAGAAGTGAGCAAGCGAATTAACGACGATATCACATCTCGCAAATCGGAATTAGATAATCTCCTCAAGCAAAAAGCCACACAAGAAATTAATCGCGAAGGTGAATTAAAGCGGCTGAAAAGTTTGCAGGAACAGGTGATAGAGCAATTGCAAAAAATTGAAGCTGCCTATAGTAACTTAATCGCTTACTATAGTTAAATCCTCATCACAGATAATACTAAGAGATGACTAATATTTTATCATCTCTTATCTCTGCGCCCTCTGCGTCTCTGTGGTTGAATAAATTATTTTTTAACCGCAGAGACACGGAGAACACAGAGAGATGTCTTGGTATTAGATATACAAGTCAAAAAGATATGCAAAAACAATCTGAAAGTTATCAGGATTTAGTAAACGCGCTTAAATCTGCATCTAAATTGCTAAATTTAGAGCGCAACTCACAACTAGTTCAAGATATCAATACTATTTCTCATTATCTGACTAATCCTAACTTTCAGATTGCAGTATTTGGCCCTTTTAATCATGGTAAATCTACCTTATTAAATGCCATTTTAGGAAATCGCACTTTACCAATTGATTTAATTCCCACTACAGGCGCGGCGATTACTGTTAAATATGGTAGCGATTTACGCACGCGAATTATGTTAAGAGATGGTACCGAAATTTATCGTAGCGGTACCGAAATTTTACAGCAATATGCAATTCTGGATGGGAACAGACAGATGCGTCAAGATGTAGCATCTGTAGAAGTTTTTTGTCCCCATCCGTTTTTAGCCAGGGGTATAGAATTATTAGATTTACCTGGTACAAACGATCGCGAAGCCCAAGATATTTTAGTACGCGATCGCCTATTATCCACAGATTTGGTAGTACAATTACTTGATGCACGCAAGTTAATGACTTTAGGCGAACGGGAAAACCTGCGCGATTGGCTACTAGATAGGGGTATTAAAACGGTTATTTTCGTTGCTAATTTTATTAACTTACTCGAACCCGAAGAACAACAGCAAGTACAAAATCGCCTGCTATTTGTTGCGGAAAGTTTTCGCGCTGAATTACCGCCAGGATTTAGTAATTTATATCGTGTAGATGCGTTACCTGCGTTAAGAGCGAGATTAAAAGGTGATGCTGCTGGTGCTACGAGTAGCGGGTTAGCAACCTTTGAAGCAGCTTTGCAAAATATAGTCACTATTTTACAACAAAATCGGGGCGATGTGCGATTACCGAGAGTGCAGGCGATCGCTTCCCAAATTCAATTAAATTTACAAGCAAAAATTGACCCTCTACTCAAAGAAGTTAAGTCTTTTGATGAGAAAGAGAATGCAAAAATTGAAGTTAAACAAAAAGCCGCTAATTTAATTCAACAAGGCTTAAATAAGAGTTTTACTGAATTACGCAATTGGCTAGAATTAACCAATCTGCTGAAGAAATATCAAACTGAGGCTACAGTTGCAATTGCCGAAGATAAATTTAAAACTTGGCAAATCGGTACTTTAAAAAAAGACCTCAGCGAGTTACAACTAAATATTATGAAATGGCTGTATCAAGCTTACGAATTTTTTAAAGAAGAAAGGCCAGAAGATTTATCTATTCCCTTACCTAGCGAACCACAAATTACATTACCGCCAAAACCAGGGAGTAATAACGATTTAACAGAACCTGCTGGTGCTGTTGCAGTTGGTGGTGGTATTGGTTGGTTATTAGGGGGGCCTGTAGGTGCGGCGGTAGTTGGGAGTATTTCTTATTTATTAAACAAAAATATTCAAGAAACTGACGATAAATCAGCACAGGAATCCTATCATCAGCAAGTTGCGAAAATTTGCATAGGTGTGACTGAAGATTATTTCACTGAATTGAGCAATCAAGGATTAGCTATTTTAGGAGAATTTGAGTATAAAGCTAAAAGGGTAACTCGTTTTTCTGGTAGTCCAGAACCGCTAGAAATTGCTCATAAAAGACAAGATTTACAGCAATTACAAATTAGTTTTAATCAATTAGTACAACAGTTAAGTAAGGCTAAAGTACCGACAAATTATCAACCTTATCGAGAAACACCTAAATATATACCATATACCCCACCAGTTGAAAAGGAACAAACAACTTATTCCCAAAAAGAAAAAGCGAATAATTCTACATCCTCAACATATAGATATTCCTATAAAACTGCTGAGACTAATCAAGCCAATTCAAATCAGCGCGTGAATACATCTCCTCCACCCAAAGCTTCAACTTCACCCAATCCCGCAGAAGTAGACACAAATTTTCGCAATTGGGAAATCGATCAGGAGATAGCAAGAATGAAAGCTGAAATGCGTTCTCCTGGTTATCAAGCTAACAAACAACAGCAGAAGACATCCCAAAGTAATAAAGCACCGCAGCAACCAAAAACTCAAGCCGAAAAAGATAAAATTACTCGCGCTTATAGTATTTTAGGTTTACAGCCTGGTGTATCCATTAATGAAGTGAAACAGGCTTATAAAAGCTTAGTAAAAAAATGGCATCCAGATTTATTTGTAAATCAGCCACAATTACAAAAACAAGCTCAAGAAAAAATGCGATTAATTAATGAAGCTTATACCATTTTATCGGATTAATCTCAATCCTGAGAATACAGGAGTAAACTGAGGAAGATACAATTACAGCAATTTCAGATAAGTTGTAAAAGGAAAATTATATAACGAACCGCGAAGTGCGCTAAGTACGCGAAGAAAGATAAGAAAGAGGATTTTCACAAATAATGTAAGGTTGCTGTATTTACCAAACTTTACTCATATTCAAAATAAACCCAGGTAACACCGGATCTCCACTGACTGTATCAGGATTATCTAAACATTCTGTAGATAAACCAGGACGATAAATATAAACTTGACGATTTTGACGATCGATTAACCAGCCTAATTGTATTCCTGGTTCGCGCATATATTCTGCCATTTTATCCTTGAGAGGTTGGAGATTATCGCTAGGCGATCGCAATTCAATCACAAAATCTGGACAAATAGGTGCAAATCTTTGTTGTTGTTCAGAAGACAAACTATTCCAGCGTTCTAATTTCATCCAAGAAACATCAGGGGATCTATCTGCACCATTTGATAGCTTAAATCCTGTACTGGAGTCAAAACAAATACCTGTACCATCTTTTTCTGCCCAAACTCCTACCTGTAAGGCAATATTGAAGTTACGATTGCCAGACTCTGAACCCGTGGGTGGCATAATTGATATCTCTCCTAATGTATTACGCTCAATACGTAAGTCACGATTTACCTGACAAAACTCAAAGAATTGTTCGTCTGTCATTTGCATTGATGGTGGAAGTTGCAACACCAAGGGAGATGAGAACATAATGCTTACCAGACTAACTTTTATCTTTATTTTCACGCATAAATATAAAGGCGCAAAGTTTTACCTTCGCGCCTGAAAAACAGACAATAGGAAATGATTTTCAGACTTACTTGTTAGGCTGGGGTGTCATCCGCAAGTAAGGTTTGATTACCTCGTAACCTTTGGGGAATTTCTCCTTCAACACTTCTGGATCTTTCAAAGAGGGGACAATTACTACATCATCTCCATCTTTCCAGTCAGCTGGTGTAGCTACGCTGTAATTATCTGTTAGTTGCAGAGAATCAATGACTCGCAACAGTTCATCAAAATTGCGTCCTGTGCTGGGGGGATATGTGAAACTCAGACGTAGCTTTTTGTTAGGATCGATGACAAAAACCGATCGCACTGTCACAGATGCATTAGCATTGGGATGAATCATATCGTACAGGTCAGAAACCTTACGATCTGCATCTGCCAAAATTGGGTAGTTGAGAGTTGTACTCTGGGTTTCTTCAATATCACCCACCCATCCGTTGTGAGATTCTACATCATCAACGCTGAGAGCGATCGCTTTGACATTGCGCTTGTCAAATTCTGGTTTTAGTTTAGCAACCGTCCCTAATTCGGTGGTGCAAACAGGTGTAAAATCGGCAGGGTGAGAAAACAGCACTACCCAGCTGTCACCTGCCCATTCGTAAAAATCTATATCGCCATGTGTAGAGGCTTGAGTAAAGTTGGGTACTGTATCACCTAGACGCAGAGTCATGAGAGCTTCCTTGTAGTTAGAAGGCATTAAGTATTCTACTACGCAAACGTGACATAAAACCCCGGTTTTCCCATCGGGTTAAGAGACGCGAAAGAAAATTTGATATTACGTAATTTCCCTTAAAAAAGCTCAATGAAAAGGCAGAGGGCAGACGGCAGAAGGCAGAAGGTATGCTTATAAAAAGGGATTAGAGGGTAAGTCAGAGAGATTTTTATATGAGGGGTGAGTTGAAAGATTTATTTCTTCCTTGTCTCCCTAAGATTTCCTGGTATGCGGCGATAGTTTGGCGAGCGATCGCATCCCAACTATAATTTTGTAGTGCATATTGTTTGGCGTTTATTCCCCGACGTTGGCGTTCTTGGGGATTTTCTAAAGCCGTTTGCAATAAATTTACCAGTACTTCGACATCTAATCCACCTACCCAGCCTGACTGACTTTCCTGTATTTGGTGACAAATATGCACTTGGTCGGAAATTACCACAGGAATTCCTGCTACCATCGCCTCAGCCACAGCAATACCAAAATTTTCATAGTAGGAAGGCAAGACGAACACATCAGCAGCTTGCATTAAACTAGCTTTTAGCTCGCCAGTGACAAAGCCTGTAATTGTACAGTGCGATCGCAGTGATGAATTGTGAATTTTTGTAATGATACTTTGTTCATAATCGGGATCTTGGGGATTTGTTCCAGCCAAGACAAAATGAAAATTAAAACCAATCGCTAATAGTTTTTCTAAAGCGGGAATTAACAAATTCAACCCTTTTTTTGGGTCAATCCGCGACATAAATAATATTACAGGTACATCACTCAGAATCCCTAATTGATGGCGGACTAAATTCTTTTGTTGTTCGTTGGTAAATTTAGGCGGAATCACACCCAAAGGAATTACTAAATCTTGCGTATTTACCCCAAATTTTGAGGATGTTTTCGCTTCGCGATCGCTAGTAAAATGAATTGCAGATGCACCAACCAAATTTTGCTTTTCAATAATAGCTGCATATAACTGTTTTAATAATTTCTTTTTCCGTAAATCAGCCGGATCGAGAGTTCCCAAAGGTCGCAAAATATAAGGTAAACTTTGCTGACGACAGATAGTAGCCGCCATACTACTCACAGGAGAGAATAAAGCATGAATATGCGCCAAATCAAACTCACCAGCATGACATTTTAACCAAGCAAGTAAATCTAGAGAAAACTTATAACGACGAAACGGCGCACAACGAAAATAAATTATTTCATACCCATCTTGTTTAACAGGAGAATTTAACGGAACATCCAGAGGTTTTTGTCCATTATCACCATTACTATCAGTAGTAATTAACGTAACCTCTACACCTTCCCTTACCAAAGCCGGAGCCAATCCTAACACCATTTGACTAGGCCCCCCATAAACAAGAGAAACAGAAGGAACAACCTGTAATATTTTCATAAATTCATCCATCCCTCCAACATAACCTCTTCTCTGCGCCCCTTTGCGTAAACCTCCGCGCCCCTTTGCGTTTAAAATTAAAATTTACTATTAACAACTTCCTGATAAAAATCTAACTGCTGTCGCGCCAAAGCCTGATTCGTATATTTATCCATCACCTTTTGATACCCCATACACCCCAACCTCATAGCAAATTCAGGGTTATCAATTAATTGCGTTAAGCAACTCCCTAAAGCCTGAACATCTCCTTCCGGGAATACCAAACCAGCATCACTAATTACATGAGGAATCTCACCAGAATTAGAACCAATCACCGGAACTTTGCAAGCCATCGCCTCAATAATTACATGACCAAATTGTTCCTTCCAGCCAATAGCAGTTAAAGTTTTAAATTTATATGTAGTTTCTGATGGCAAGACTAAAGTACTCATCAAATTAATATATTCAGGTACTGCATTATGGGGAACGCTTTCAATAATAATTACTCGTTCTTGAATTTGATTCTCTGCTGCTATCTTCAGTAATTCCGTCTGTAAGTCTCCCCTTCCCAATAAAAGTAGCTTCCAAGATTTATCTTTGATACTAATCAATGCTTGTAAAAGTGTTAATAAACCCTTCTCTGGCACAAATCTACCCACAAATCCGACCACAAAATCACTAGATAAAATACCTAATTGATCAGCTAACTCTGGTTGCGTTTGAGGAGTAAATAATTGCTCATCTACACCTAACTGCGGCATAACCTTTATCGGTCTTTTATAGCCTTTTTGTCTGAATATTTCTGCCCCATCTTGATTACCACAAATAATCCCGTGGCTGTGACTTAGGTTATATTTTTCTAATAAAGCAACTGGTAATTTTAGTTTATAGGGTAAATTCCACCAAGTAAAAAAAATATTTTTGGCATTTAAACCCAAAAGTAAATTTAGTGCGATCGCTTGAGTATAAGCCAGTCCTCTAGAACCTTGTTCTACCTGAATTATATCAGGGCGAAACTGTTGTAATAAAGCGATTAAATCTGTGCCAAATGTGAGTAATCCTTGCTGATTTTGACTAAAATTAGCAATAGGTACAATTTTAAATGCACCTTCATCGCGGTATTCTGTGGCGATAATTTTATTTTGTACGCCACCAGGTCGCCATCTTTTAGGAACAACAACCGTAACCTCAATTCCCGATTCTAGTTGAGATAAAGCGCGTAATTTTTGGCAATTTAAGTCTACAATATAAGTATGGCTAGCAACTAAAATTTTCATAGCTAATATCATTAATATAGGAAAATTGATCAGGCAGGTAATTCCCACCCTAAAAACAAGGTTTATATATTTGCAAACTAATTAAAATTTTGTTGGTCAAGACGACTATAGATTTGTCCATCATTCCAAATTGATTGAATGACAGTCCATAAAGCTTTGAGAAAACCCAAAATATAGAAACAGCCACGAGTCAAGATTTTGATAGGAGAACCGCTTTTATGACAAGGAGGTCGTCCCAGTACGTGACAATCAAATAAACGGGCGTAAAGGCGTAAAGCTTGGCTAACCGTCAGATTTTTCAGACCGAGTAAAAAATGATTGTGGTAAAAGGTGAGTTGATATTCGAGCGATCGCATACTAATATCATGACAACCCCCAGTCTCTTCACCCAAATGCACTAAATTAGCCTCTGGGTCGTACCAAATCTTATATCCTGTCTGTCGCACCCGCAAACAAAAATCTGATTCTTCGCGTACAGCACTACCGCGAAACCTTTCGTCAAATCTCAGCCCATATTTAGTAAAAATTTCCCGACGAAAAGACATATTACAACCCCTAGCTGTTAACACTTGCTGAGGTTTAATAGTGTGAACTAAATCTATGTGATACCAAGCAACTCCCGGTTCCATGGCTTCCGGAGGAAGATATTCAATTTCCAACTCTCCTCCAGAATCGCCTAATTTCATTCTGTCAAATACTCGTCCCGCAACAGCCCCTACTTCTGGTTTTTGCAAATAATTTTTCACATGGGCTGATAAAAACTCTGGCTTTAATTGAACATCATCATCAATAAATAAAATTATGTCACCCTGTGAGCGACGGATACCATAATTACGCGCCCCTGGTAAACTCGCCCAATCTAAACGGAACCATTTTATTTTACCTGCTGTTGTCATTTCTTCTAGGTAACTTTGAATTTCTGGTTGATGTTTTGGCGTTTGGTCTACTACTAGAACTTCAAAATTCGGATAATCTTGTTTAAGGATATCTACTACAGTATCTCTTAATGCTTCTTCACGATAATAAGTAGGAATAACTACAGAAATTAAAGGTAAATCACTCATGATTTTTTATAGCTAAATAGATCAAATTAATTTAGATGCTGTTGCATAAAGGTTATCAAAAAAGTCATTGTATTTTACGGCATTATGAAAATTTTTGGCTTGAGTGAGCGCACCTAAACTGAGATATTCATAATGCGATCGTTTATCATTTCTGTCAAAAAATTGGAGGATTTTTTGCAGTGCTGCTTCTGCTAAATAATCATAGGTGCTATTTACAATTTCCCAATATTCATCAGTTTTGGTTTTTTCTCCATGCATCCAATTAAGCCAATGACGTATTTCATTAATAGGTAATTCTAAGTGATAGCCATTTTCACCAGGATGTACAAATTCTGGTAAAGCACATATATTAGTAGTAATAGCCGGCGTAGCTACTGAAAAACCTTCAATTACGCTATAGCCATAAGTGTCATGTAATGTAGCTAAAATTTGAAAATGGCTTTGTGATAATAAATTTAAAACTTGTTCGTTAGGAATATTTTGATATAAACTGACATTTTGTAAATCTAATAACTTTAAGTCATCTGCATATTTAGATGAATCGGGATAATCAGTAGGTACTCCTGCACCATGTTTTAAGCCAGAAACTATATGTATATGAATAGGTAATCCTAATATTTCTGCTTTTTTGGCTAGTCTTAAAGCAACAATTCCACCTTTACGTGCTAAATGGTTACCCACAAATATTAGTTGTAATTTATCATTTGGATTGTATGTTTTATGCTGATTAGTTCTAACTGCAAAATTTGGCGAAATAACAACTAATTTTTCCTGTAGTTTATGAGCAATAGACCAATCTTGCGTTCTGTTGATAAATCTCAGTTTGGCATAATCGGATATAGCTATTAAGTACTGACAATTTTCTAAAGCTAACCGCTCGTTCAAGATATTATAAATTTTTTCTGCAAACTTATTTTTAGGATTTCTATATAAAAATCTATGGTCTTCAAAAGTGACGAACCAAGGTTTATTGGTATATTGTATGCTATTAAAAGCATGAATAACCTGATACTTTTTATTAAAAGCTTGCCAAGAATTTAAACTGTTAAAAGGATGCCAAAACCTTTCTAAGGGATACCTGCCTGAAGGAAATGGTTTAGAGCTAATTAATGTATGTCTAGAGTTTCGAGGTAGGTTAGGAATACTAAGATGTTTTTCTCCGGCTATGAGTATTGTTATCATTTGAATATTGTTAATTAAATTAAATATTTTTTATTGTATGTAAAAAAATGATTTTTAATACCGCTCGTGCAAATTATGAACATAATTAGATTAAGCTAAATCTTGAATCTAGCCTAGTCTACAAATAAGTATCTGCCCTCCGAGAGTTTACGGTACTATTTTATTGATGATTTATTTGTAGATAATTTCTTAAGTTAATGAGCGTTTTCTTTTAGCTTTAGATTGCGCTGCTATATTTTCTTGATCTTGTTGATCTAGTAAAGGTAATTTAAACAGAACTCCGGCGAAAAACCAGTAATAAATGGCGACTGGATCGACATCTAGAGGATAATAATAGGTGTTATAGCTAATAAATACTATAAATACCCACAAAGCTGCGCCATAACTTCGTAAGTTCCGATTTTTTAGGGAACGATAAGCTTTAAAACTAGTTTTTGTGAGAGTAGTAACCAAAAGTAAGAAGCCAATTAATCCGCAAATTCCCACTTCATAAATTACTTTAGGATAGTAGGTTTCTATAAGTTTTGTTTCTCCCATTGAACGAGCAGAATTAGTGGCTCTTCCTAAGCCATTTCCTAATGGGTTATCGAGATTTTTTAAGGTATCGTTAAATTGCTGAATTATAAACTCTTGGGGTGGAGCAGCTTCCCAACGAGTAGTGAAGCTATCCAATCTTTCTTGAACTACTTCTGGGTTATTTACCATTGCAATTCCCAGAATCGTCGCCAATCCTAAAATGATGGGTATAAAACGTTTAAAGTTGGCAATTTGACCTGTTAAAAACAGCAACACTATAAAGCATGTTGGAACTAATGCTAAGGCAATTCTCTGCCCTGAAATTACAGCATTAATAAAGACTGCGGCTAAGGAACCTAAACTGATAAATCGCCAAATTATCGCTGGATCTGTAAAGCCAGTTGCAAAGTTAAAAAAGGTGCTAGAAATTAAAAACCATGCCCATTGCCAAGGCGCTACAAAAGTTCCAGGGAGGCGAATTACTCCTTCTTCGGGACTATATAATAATGAGCCACCAAAGTAACATCGCGCTTCTAAAGTAGCTCTAAATAAGGCATCTCCTACATAACCTCTGGTACCCTGACATACGCCAGTTAGTAATAATAAATATTGGATAAATCCCAGGAAGCAACAAACTAATGTGAGGACAACTTGTAGCCGAGATAAAAATAGAAAGTCTTTTTGATTGCGAATTAAATAATAAGCGCAACTAATCAGGGGAACATAGCCTAAAAATACTTTGAGTCCTAAAATACCCATACCTAAAGGTATTTCCTTGACTGGTTTTTCTAATAGTCCTACAGGCGGCGGGTTAAACTGCTGTCCACCATTAATAAATAGTAAGGTTAATAAACAAAAGCCTAATAATATAAATAAGGGAATTTTAATAGCTTTGGGAATAATGAAAGGTAACCCCTGTTGGCGACAATTTTGCCAAATTCCGATTAAGGCGGGAATATAAAAAGCGTCTTTAGCTAATTGCAATATAGGGCTATTACCGATGTAATAAGTAATAGTGCCGCCAAAGGGAACATAAATTATAAAAGCAAATAAAGCTTGACGGGGATATTTGTAAGCTAAGGAAAGAATAATAATTGCTAAAATGCCGGGAACTGCTGCTTTAATTCCACCTGCGGCAAACAGTATTATACCCAAGAAGAAACCGCCACCGACGGCGGCGGTTAGTAAACTAATAAATTCTTTTTTGGCTAGGTTAGCTTTGCGCTTTTGGGCTAGCTGTTCTTTGAGGCTAAGGGTAGGCTTTTCAGATTGCGATGCCTGCGGCGGGCTACGCCTACGCTTTTTCGATTTTCCAACTTTAGAAGATTTTTTCTGGGGTTTCGCCATTGGTTTCAGTACTGTAGTGCTGAGTCTGAATTACGTATAACTCAGCACTACAGCACTGTTTATCCTAAGTGTTGCTGGACTTGAGAAACTAGTTCGTTTGTCCAGTGGTGAGCCAATTCTGCATTGGCCGCTTCCACCATAACTCTGATAACTGGTTCTGTGCCAGAAACACGCACTAAAATTCTGCCAGCATCACCCATTGCTGTTTCGGCTTGGGCGATCGCTTTTTGTAGGGGTTCGCAATCTTTCCAAGCCATGCGGCGATCGCGATCTAATACGCGCACGTTCTTTAATAGTTGTGGGTATGTCTGAAAGCTTTGGTCTACCATTTCATGAAGTTCTACGCCAGCTTCTTTAATTAAAGCTGCTATATGCAAAGCTGTTAACAAACCATCTCCGGTCATGCCATAATGCAGACACAAAATATGACCAGACTGTTCGCCGCCTAGCATTCCCCCAGTGCGTAACATTTCGGCTTGCACATATTGATCGCCCACAGCAGTGCGAATTAATTTTCCGCCTAGCTGTTCCCAAGCCCTTTCAAAGCCTAAGTTAGCCATCACGGTGGAAACGATCAAATTATCTGGTAGCTGTTGCTGTTGCTTGAGGTGGCGTCCCCAGAGGTAAAGAATGTAATCGCCGTTAACTTGTCTCCCTGTACTATCTACAGCTAACACGCGATCGGCATCGCCATCAAAAGCAAAACCAACGTTAGCGTTATGTTCTTGTACTGTAGCTTGCAGCATTTCTAAATGGGTAGAACCGCAATCAACATTAATGCGATCGCCATCTGCTTCATTATGCAAGCAAATAACCTCTGCCCCCATTTCCCGAAAAACTTTTGGGGCTAACCCCACAGCTGCACCCCAGGCTAAATCTAAAACAATCTTCATTCCCTGAAGATTTACTGCACCTTGCAAAGGTTGCTTTAACGCATCACCATAATTTGTCACTAATTCTTGACGCGAATAATGGCGTCCGCAATTATTTACACCAATAACAGCTTTATTACCCCGCAGTCCGGCTTCAATTTCTGCTTGCAATGCTAGTGGTAACTTTCCACCATCTGCACCAAAGATTTTAATCCCGTTGTCTTCTGGTGGATTATGGCTAGCAGAAATCATCACCCCGCCGATAGCATCTGTAATGCTTGTCAGATAAGCAACGCATGGTGTAGGACATAAACCTAAATACCAAACCTCAATTCCGGCTGCTGTTAACCCTGCACTCAAAGCCATTGCTAACATATCGCTGGAGTTTCTGGAATCCTGTCCGAGAATTACCGGGCCCAAGCGCTTGGCGTGAGTCTGTAAAACAATCCCCGCCCAATAACCGATTTGCAATGCTAAAGGTGCATTGAGTAAGTCTCCTACTCGTCCGCGAATCCCATCTGTACCAAACAAGGGATTTTTTGGTAGCGATATTAAATTTGGGGCAAAATTATTGGCGATAATATTGTCTGCTATTGCAGAAACTTCATTAAGTCCGCTTTGAGTTCGAGTTATTGATGAAACCATATCTTAAAACACTCCACACAATCACACAGGAGAATAGCACTTTATACTTTGTTCAACAATTCTGACTTATTACCGCTTAATTTGCATAAGTAACTAGATCATAAAAATCACGGGTATCACATTTATCAGTGTTAATGCTTACTTGTGACCCCAATTGCTTGATAGTAATTTTTGAAAAAATCACTGCATATTTACTGATACCAGTTTTGGCGATCGCGATTTTTTGTTTTTTATCCCATTAAAATTAACACGTTTACTTAAATATATTTGTGATTTTTAGAGCATATCTCTAATATAAGAATACTGTTTACTAGAGAAAATACTTATTAAATTTTCTGGTTATTCGTGAAGATTCCTTAATTTCTTGGAGAACCGGAAATTAATAAATCATCTCTGCCAGCGGGGAATCTCCGTGTTTACATGCCCCAGTGTACTGTATGGAACTAAGGGATTTCCGGCGCAAAAGGTTAAATTAAGTTTTTTTATGCCAAATTACTATCGTAAATTTGCTAATGCTGTTAATATACTCTCAAATGCTGTTCTAAAGATTTATACGAATACAACCTCCAAAAATAGTAGCTGTATAAATTTGTGTCGCATACGAATTCATACGTATGAAGCAACTACTCATACTTTGTGTTGGCTAACTATGAGTTAGTCAAATTTGGGTAGTAAATAAACTCAAACCATCAATCAGACAAATTTAACTAATTGAAGTAGATCGTCAAGAAAAGCCTATGACGCGCAATTTATATGCTTTACTGGTGGGAATTGATGAATACGTATATCCCATTTCCCCACTTCAGGGTTGTGTTAATGATATCTATGCCATCCAAGAGTATTTAGAAGGACGGATAGATACAGGTGAATATCAGCTACATTTACGGACACTGTTAAATAAAGAAGCTACTCGACAAGCAATTATTGATGGTTTTCGTCAACATCTGTGTCAAGCGGAAAGTGAGGATGTAGCGTTTTTCTATTATGCAGGGCATGGTTCTCAACAAGAAGCACCGCAAGAGTTTTGGACTATAGAGCTAGATAGACTCAATGAAACCATCGTTTGTTACGACAGTCAAAAGTCGGGGGAATGGGGTTTAGCGGATAAGGAGATGGCAAAGCTGATTGCAGAGATTGCCCAGAAAAACCCTCACATTACAATTATTATGGACTGTTGCCATTCTAGCTCTGGCACTCGTGGCGATTTAGAAACAGATACCGCAGAGCGAAAAGCGCCTATTGATAGCAGAAAACGCCCATTAGAAAGCTTTCTTGTATCTCCTTTAGAGGTTGAACAACTATTAACTGAACGCAATCTGGTAAAAGCACCCACAGGTGAGAATTTACCGCGAGCCAAGCATATTTTTTTCGCAGCTTGTCGAGATAGCGAAACAGCCAAAGAATATGCGATTAATGGACAACGTCGGGGAGCATTTTCTTATTTCCTCGTGGATACTTTAAAAAAAGCCAATGGCAATTTAACTTATAGAGATTTATTCAAACGGACTCATGCTTTAGTTCGGAGTAAGGTATTAGCGCAATCCCCGCAATTAGAAGCCACAGACTTAGATGATATAGAACAACCCTTTTTAGGAGGAGCGATCGCGCAACACAAACCTTACCTAACTGTCAGCTATCATCCAGATTACCAGTGGGTAATTGATGCGGGTTCAGTGCATGGAATTCCCCAACCTTCAGGGGAAGAAACAACCTTACTCGCATTATTCCCCTTTGATAGCTCCCCACAACAGATGCAGAAATTGTCCGCCGCTATAGGTGAAGCGAAAGTAATTGCAGTTAAGCCACAACTGAGTTTAGTGCAAATTAGTGGTATTGCAGCTTTAGAACCAGAGATGACTTTTAAAGGTGCGATCGCGAGTCTACCTTTACCACCAAAAGGAGTTGTAATTACAGGCGAGCCAGCAGCAGTAGAATTAGCCCGCACCGCCTTACAGACAATTAACGGCTCAAACCAGCCCTCCCTCTATTTAAAAGAAGTTGCAACCCCGGAAGAAGCCGAATTTAAGTTACTTGCTCGTAATGGACAATATACAATTACTCGCCCAGCCGACGATCGCCCCTTAGTTGCACCAATTCAGGGTTATACAGAAAAAAATGCCTTGCAAGCAATTGAGCGATTAGAGCATATTACCCGTTGGACAAACATTGCTGAACTCTCAAGTCCTGCTACCAGTAGTATTCCCGCCGATGCAGTGCAAATAGTCATTTATCAAGAAGATAAAGAACTCAAAGATTCTGAGATTAACTTGCACTATCAACAGCAAAATGGTAAGTGGCAAGGCCCTGCTTTTAAACTCAAGCTCAAAAATACTAGCAATCAAGAACTATTTTGCGCCCTCCTAGATTTAACAGATAGTTATGCAGTTAGTCCCGAACTATTAGAAACTGGAGGGATTTGGCTTAAACCAGGACAAGAAGCTTGGGCATTAAGAGGAGAAAACATCTATCCGACTGTGCGAGAAAAACTTTGGAAACAGGGAATCACTCAAAGCCGAGATATTCTTAAGCTAATTGTTAGCACAGCTGAATTTGATGCTACCTTACTCAAACAAAATGAACTAGATTTACCTTTCTTCCCGGAAAGAGAAGTAGGGCGAGGAAACGGAACCCTCAACCGCTTAATGAAGCGCGTCCAATCTCGCGACTTGAGAGCCGCACCAGAAGAAGAAGAACTTTATGATGACTGGATTACCAGTCAAATCCACATTACTACCGTGCGCCCAAGGGCATAGGGACTTCAACTACCTGGTGATCAGATCCCCGACTTCTTAAAGAAGTCGGGGATCTAGCAACCCAGCAAAATTAGAATGCTTGGTGGTTCCATCAATTCAGCTTTTTGATAATTTTTGCGTAATATCATGTCCGGGTAATTAGTTATGATTCCCATAGTCACTGCACCCCACACGCCAGTCCGCTCAAGTCGGGAAACCCGCCCACGCGGCTGGCTCCCCTTAATCCCCACCCCGCAAGCGGGAAGGGGACACAAAGCATCGCTTTGTTGGGGTGGGGTTCTTGAGATTTAGTAAGTAATCAAGCGGACATGATATAAGTCCCGATCTAAGTCAGACACAAGTCAGTCATACTCAGGTATGAACTAAGTATGCAGTGGAGTTAGATCGATATATAGGTTTTTAACCAGTACAAAAAATCACTAACAAAATAACTATTTTTATGTCGGAGTTCTCTAGAAATCTAGCATTTATCATTGGCATAAATAATTACGCAAACGGTATTTCACCTTTACAGAATGCTGTTAATGATGCCAGAAAAATAGTTGAAATACTGCGAGAAAAGCATGAATATAAAGTATGGGTATGTTTAGACGAAGTAGCTACCCTGAAAAATTTAAATCAACTTTTAGAAAAAATTTTACCTGAACAAGTTTCTGAAAATGACCGCTTGCTGTTTTACTTTGCTGGTCATGGGATAGCTTTAAATGGCGATGATGGCCCAACAGGTTATTTAATTCCTCAAGATGCCAAATTGAATGCTACTGAAACTTATCTGCCCATGACCAAATTGCAGGAATCCTTAGAGAAATTACCTTGTCGTCATTTCTTAGGAATCCTGGATTGCTGTTTTGCAGGAGCATTTCGTTGGTCAAGCACCAGGGATTTATTAACTACGCCAGAAGTCATCCACAAAGAACGCTACGATCGTTTTATTACCGATCCCGCTTGGCAAGTAATTACTAGTGCTGCCTATGACCAAAAAGCTTTAGATGCCTTCGTACTCAAATCGGAACGTGGTCAAATAGGTAATCATTCCCCCTTTGCAGCAGCATTAATAGAAGCACTTGCAGGGAAAGCCGATATTTATCCTCCTTCTACCAATGGTAAACCCGCAGGAGATGGAGTCATCACTGCTACTGAACTCTACTTATATTTACGGGATGCAGTAGAACCAGCCACGGAAGGAAATCACCAACGCCAAACCCCTGGAATTTGGCCTTTAAAAAAGCATGATAAAGGCGAGTATATTTTCCTGACCCCTGGACATGAACTTAACTTACCGCCCGCACCACCTTTGGATGCTAATAACAATCCCTACCGAGGTTTGGAATCTTATGAAGAGGAACACAGCAAACTGTTTTTTGGTAGAAGTAAACTGGTAGAAAAATTACATGAGTTTGTTAAAACTAATCCCTTGACAGTAGTTTTAGGTGCTTCTGGTTCAGGTAAATCTAGTTTAGTCAAAGCAGGATTAATTCCCCAACTCCGGCAAGATAATACTCAAAAATGGGAAATCTTAGAACCTATCCGTCCTGGTGAGACTCCCTTACAAGCGTTAAGTAATGCCTTAAGAAATGCCCAATTACCAGAAATACCAGCCCAAAACCCAGAGCAGAAATTAGCAATGAGCATTGATGCTTGGGCTAAAAATCACCCTAAATCTAAGTTATTACTGTTTATTGACCAAAGTGAAGAAATTATTACTCTCTGTCAAAACGAGGATGAACGTAAGGAATTTTTCCAACAGATACTCACAGCAATTAATGTTCATCGCCAGAGATTACGAGTAGTTTTATCCTTACGTTCTGACTTTGAACCCCAAATCAGAGATGCTGGTTTAAAATTTGTCCCCAGTTCCCTGAACTTAGAAAATACGGTACTGAGAAATAACTGGTATAGCGGAAGATTTATTGTACCAGCGATGACAAGAGGAGAATTACGCGAAGCAATTGAGAAACCCGCAGAAGCACGGGTAATGTATTTTCAGCCCCACGAATTAGTAGAACAATTGATTGATGAAGTAGCGGATATGCCGGGAGCATTACCCCTGCTGTCTTTTGCCTTGAGGGAACTTTATCTCAGATATTTAAAGCGACAACGTGATGCAGAAAATAGAGGTATCACAATTGACAGAGCGCTAACTCAGGCAGATTATCAAGATTTAGGTGGAGTTATCCAATCATTGACTCAAAAAGCTGATGCAGAATATGAGGCTTTAGTTCAAGAAAATTCCACTTATGAGCATATTATCCGTCAAGTAATGTTGCGGATGGTTGCCCTTGGTGGAGGTGAATTAGCACGCAGACGAGTACCGCTATCAGAACTAGAATATCCGCCTCCTAAACATGATTTAGTTAAAGAAGTAATTGAGCATTTTACCAAAGCAAGGTTACTAGTTACAGGAGAAGATGCTGAAGGTAATTACTATGTAGAACCTGCCCATGATGCTTTGGTGCGGGGATGGCAAAAACTGCTGGGGTGGAAGCAAGAAGATGAACAAATTTTAGTTCTGCAACGAGAGTTAACTCAGGCGGTACAGAAGTGGGCAAATTTTAAAAATCAGGACAAAGAACAACAACAAGGAATTTTAGGCAAGACTGCACCTGTTTTGGTGGCGTTAGATCGAATACTATTACCTATTGAAAACTTCGTGAATAAAATTCCTGAAAAATTAGCTGAAAAATTACGACGCGCGGAGAATCAGCAAGGACAACGGAGAAATAAATCCACAGAGTTTTTGTGGGATACAGATCCTTATCTTGAAGTGTTAGATGAAAAGCTTAAATCTGATGAAAACTGGTTTAACCAACTAGAAACTGAGTTTGTGCAGAAAAGCTTATTGCAAAAACGCCAGAATAGTAGTTGGCGCTGGCGAATTGCGATCGCTGTTATGCTGGGCTTGAGTGGGTTGACTATCGCTGCTTTAATCGGTCAGAGAAACGCCCAGATTGCTCAAATTCAGGCGACAATAACTTCTTCAGAAGGGCGCTTTGCTGCACAGCAAGAACTTGATGCTCTGCTAGATAGTCTTAGGGCGACAAAACAGCTACAAACATTACTTTTAGGAAGCCATGACTCTCAAATGAAAGCCCAACTCGCTCAAGTTTTGCAGCAAGCAGTATATGGAGTGAGAGAGTCCAATCGCCTGGTAGGTAATGGTAAGCCGTTAGATTGGGGTGTTGATGGACAAATAAGTTGGAGTCCCGATGGACAGACTCTCGCTTTTGCAAGTGGAGACAATACTGTGCAATTGTGGAGACAGGATGGAAGCAAACCAAAAATTCTCAAGGGTTATAGTACCAAAGTGCTGGGAGTTAGTTGGAGTTCCGATGGCAAGATTCTGGCTACTGTTAGTAAAGTTGGAGAGGTGAAACTCTGGAAGCCAAATGGCGAATTGTTCAAAGCGTTCAAAATTGAAGGAAGTTCCCATTGCTACCAACCATACAGCGTTAATTGGAGTCCTAATGCTGAACTCCTAGCTCTTCCCTGTTTGAACGACATGATTCAGTTGTGGAAGCCAGATGGCACCTTGTTTGCAACCCTTAAAGATTCTAATTTACATCAGGGCGTCTTTAGTGTGAGTTGGAATCCCGATGGAAACACACTCGCCTCTGGTGGTGCAGATGGAAAGGTTCGGTTATGGAAGCCAGATGGCACCTTGATAAAAACTTCCAATAACTATGGATATTGGGTGATTGGTGTAAGTTGGAATCCTCACGGGCAGATCCTAGCTACTACTGGTGGTAATATGGTAAAACTACTACAGCCAGATCTCACAGAGCTAACGTCCGTCGAAGCAAAAGGCCATGGGCTAATCAGTTGGAATCGCGATGGTCAAATTCTAGCAGCTGCTGGGAGTAATGACGGAACTGTGAAATTGTGGAAATGGGATGGCAATAAAAGACTGAGTCCCTTAACTACCTTCCATACTTCTACGCCCATTGCTAGTATCAAATGGAGTCCTGATGGAGAAACCCTGGCTACTCTTAGCAGTAGCGATGGCACGGTGAGGTTGTGGAAAAAAAATAATCCCTTGCTGATCACCCTCAATAACCACAGCCAGGAAGTTAATGATGCAAGTTTTAGCCCAAATGGGGAATTATTGGCGACGGCTAGTGGCGATAGAACAGTGAATTTGTTGCAGCGAGATGGCACTTTATTAAAAACTCTCACCGTTGAGAGTGGGGTCAATAGCGTGAGTTGGAGTCCTGATGGACAGACCCTAGCCTCTGCTGAGTTTAACACCGTAAAGTTGTGGCATCCGGATGGCACGCTCCTCAAAACCCTTCCAGGTCATAGCAATAACGTTTATAGTGTCAGATGGAATCCTGATGGGCAGGTTCTGGCATCAGCGGCCGGAGATGGCACTGTGAAGTTATGGCAGCGAGATGGTACACTTTTGCAAAATCTCATTCAGATCGCGGATGGAGACTGGGGTTATGATGTCAGCTGGAGTTCTGATGGAAAGCTGCTGGCAGCAGCCTATAGGAATGGTAAGGTATTTTTACTACAACGGGATGGGAAGCAGATCGCAAAATTTGATAATACTTTCAATAACAGGGTCAGTTGGAGTCCCAATGGGAAAATTCTAGCGACGAGTGGGGGGCTAGGGAGCAACAATGTAGAGCTTTGGCAGCCAAATGGTAATTTAATGAAATCTATTCAGGTCGGTAGTGATGGTGTCGATAAAATCGCCTGGAGGCCTAATGGGCGGATGTTCGCTACCACTTCACGAAACAGTATAAAGTTGTGGAAACTAGATGGTACATTATTGACTACCCTGAAAAATCATACCGATCAGGTGAATAGCGTTGCCTGGAGTCCCGACGGAAAAATTCTGGTTTCAGCTAGCAAAGACCAAACCGTGAAGCTATGGCAACTACATGAAAACTTGGATAATCGGCTACTAGATGATTTACAAGTACAAGCTTGTCATTGGATGGGTGACTATCTCCAAAATAACCCCAATGTTAATGAGAGCGATCGCCATTTGTGTGACAATGTGCCCAAGTTAGTTGACAAATAGCTAGACAAGAGCGATCGCACTCTCTAATTCTGGGAATAAAAAGTGCGATCGCTATTTTTGATTAATTGTTTGCTTGAAAAACAAACTATGGTTCTCTATCTGTTCCCGGCGAGAGCGTTGATTTGGGTGTGATTGTTGGAGCTTGTTTCAGTTGTTGTTTTTCTAACTTGCTATTTTGCTTGTTTGATGCATCAGATTTCGCTTCACCACCTCTATCTGTTGCTGGAGAAAAATCTGATTCTTCTTCTATTTCCAAAGCTTGTTTAATTTCTTGATTTTCCATACGGTTTTTGCACCCAAACTGTTTGATGATTAAGCATTATTTCATCATAACGTTTTCTTCTCTTTCTATGGCACCCAGAGCCTTAAGCGTGTCTTTTTGACAAATTGTTAAACCATTAATATTTTTAATATTCATCCCTTCATATGGTCTATCAATTCTGATAGTCTTGATACATTCACCTGTTTCAATATCCCAAAGCTTCATCGTTTCGTCTTCGCTACTACTAACTAAAACAGAACTATTGGGGCTAAAACATATTGAACGTACTGCTTTGAGATGTCCTGAAAATGTTTTGATCGGCGAACCTGTATGCATATCCCATAATTTCACAGTCCGATCGTCACTACCGCTAGCTAAAATTTTGCCATCTGGACTAAAAGCAATTGTTCTTACTCTATATGTATGACCTGACAAAGTTTGTAGACATTGCTTTGTATTCACATCCCACAATCTTATAGTTTGGTCTCCACTAGCGCTAGCAATAATTTCTGCATTTTCAGCGAAAGCAACAGCTAATACCCAATCACTATGTCCCGAAAATGTTTGTAGACACATTCCTGTATTTACATCCCAAAGTTTGACAGTATTATCGTGGCTACCACTGGCTAAAAACTTACCGCAAGGACTGAAATTAACGGTTTTGACTTCACCAATATGTTCTGTTAATGTCAACAAACATTCTCCTGTATACCAATCCCAAAGCTTTACTGTTTGATCGCGGCTAGCACTCGCCAAAATCTGTATATCTGGACTAAAGCTAATAGAATGTACCCAGCTATCATGTCCCCAAAGTGTTTGTAAGCAATCTCCTGTATTTACATCCCAAAGTTTAATAGTTGTGTCATCGCTGCTAGTTGCCAAAATCGGTCTTTGTCGCTGCTTTTCTCTGTCTGCAGATGAGACTATAATTCTGTTGATTGCAAAATCATTTAGGTGTTTGCCAGCAAAGGTAACTGATGAGACTAAATTAGTATGACCTTTTAAAGTCCGCAGGCATTTTCCTGTATTTACATCCCACAATCTTACATATTGGTCTTGGCTGCTACAAGCCAACATTTGACCATCAGGGCTAAAAGTAACAGATAATATCCAATTAATGTAGCCATGCACTGTTCTCAAACATTTTCCTGAGTTGATATCCCATAATCTGATAGTTTGATTTTCATTGATACTGAGCAAAGTTTGATTATCGGGATGAAGTGCTACTAACCAAATACGTGAAGCAGGGCGATCGCCTGTGGATAAATCTCCATCTTCAGACAAGGTTTGCAGACATTTACCTGTAGCAACATCCCATACTTTCACAGTTGTATCTTCACTCCCGGTTACCAAGGTTTTACCATCAGAGCTAAAAGCAACTGTCCAGACATGACTTTGATAATCTGGTATTGTGCTGATACAATCACCACTGACTAAATCCCAAAATTTGACAGTTGTGCGATCGCTTCCTGTAGCTAAAGTTTGTCCGTCTGGACTCAGTGCGATCGCTAATACCCAGTTAATTGGAATTTTCAGAACTCGCAAACATTCACCCGTGAGAACATCCCATACCCTAACAGTTTGGTCTTCACTTCCAGACACTAAGGTTTCCCCATTAGCTGTAAAAGCAATAAAAATCACCCGATTGCTATGTCCTGATAAAGTTTGTAGACATTCTCCAGTGTCAATACGCCACAACTTTACTATTTGATCTTTACCACCACTAGCTAAAATGTTGCCATCGGGACTAAAAGCTAAAGATTGTACCCAGCTTGTATGACCTCGCAAAGTTTTGAGACATTGACCAGTATGTATATTCCACAATCTTACTGTTTGGTCATTACTACCACTAGCTAAAATGTTACCATCGGGGCTAAAAGCTAGAGATTGTACCCAACTTGTATGACCCATATATGTGACAATTTGTTTGATATTTGTCACAGACCACAAGCAAATTTCATGGTCAATGCTTGTTGCTAATAATTTACCGTCTGGACTAAAAGTTGCTGATAGCACACCCCCTAAAGTTCGACTTAAAGCAGACTTACTCAAATCTGCATTGCTAAAGTTAACTCCAGGTAAGCTCATATCTTGTAAATAAGCTTGCCAAACTGTTAAGTTAGAAAAATCATAGCCACTCAAATTAATTTGCAGCTGCCATAGTAAATTGAGAATATTGCCAGCTGCATATCCTGGTTTGCGCTGAACGCCAGATTTCAAGTTAGATAAAATCCTGTTCAAAGCAACCTGCACATTTTCTAAACTGCCAAACAGATTTACTAATTTATCTGCAATTGGTTTAAGGATCAGCCTAACCTGTGAATTTCGCACATAATCTTTAGCTTCAGCTTTGATCAAAGCCAATTTATCAAATAACTCTATCTCTCCCGTGTGAATTTCTTGACAAATTTGCTGAATTAAGCAGTCAATCACATACTCCATGACTACTGGTTGTTGCGTAAAATAACCAGCATTTTTATCAATTAGCGATCGCAATTGTAGAGATTCTAAATTTTCTAATAAATCTTTAAATGAAACCTGGGGAATAATATCTTCCTGTAAATCTTTCCAGGATACCCATTCTCGATTAATTGCCAGCCAATACATCACCTGTTGTTCTAAAGTAGACAATCGATGAAACTGCTGGTCAAGTAAATCAGAAATATCACCAAATACAATAGTTCCCTGCTCTAAAAACAAGTCAATATTATCATCGAATATCTCATGAATCGTAGTTGCAACAATTTTTAATGCCAAAGGATTACCTGCATATAGAGCAACTAGCGATTGACATTCATCTCTAGAAATACCCAAGCCTTTCTCAGCAAAAATTTTTTCAGATTCTTCTCCTGATAAACCAGATAAATTTAGTGAGCGAATTGGAGAATTAATACCTTCCTTAATTCTAATACATCTAGGTTTTTCTCTACTAGTTAACAATAGGCAGCTTTGATGCTCAGTTTCACCGATAGTTCTAAATAATTGTCCGTATCCTTCATAACCTTGACGATACGATCCCGCAGGGCGATCGCTAGATAAAATCGACTCTACATTATCTAAAATTAACAAGCAACGCTGGGCACGTAAATATTCAATTAAAGCAGAAATTTTACTATCTAAGTTTTCATTGCAAACAATTTCTTGATGTGATAAAAACTTAATGAAGTCGTTAACAATCTCATGAATTGGTGGTGCATTACGTAGACTGCGCCAAATTAAATATTGAAATTCGGTTTGCAAAAGCTGTCCTAATTTGACAGACAAAGCTGTTTTCCCAATCCCACCCAAACCAATTAAACTAATAAGTCGGCAACGATGGTCAATAATCCATTGTTTTAACGTAGCTAATTCTTCTGTACGTCCATAGAACAGAGAGACATCAATTGCTTCTCCCCAGTTCTGGTAATTATGAGTTATTTCTCTAGTTTGTCTATCTGAATCTACATTCTGTAATCGATTGTCAACATCCAAATCAGCGATTTCTCTCCACGAAAGCGCTAACTTTCGACAAAGTTCTTCAAATGTTAAATAGTCAACTGGTTTACCTGTAAGGAAGTTGCTAACTGTAGCTAAAGCCAACCCTACATCAATAGCCAAAGCTTTTTGACTAGGAAAACCATTGCGCCTGACTGCTGATTTTACTTTTTCAATGAACTCTGGGCGAACCCTGAGTGACCTAGCCATGACTCGTTTAAATACGACTCTATAAATTTTAACAGTAATGGTTTCCAAGTCAGCTAATCACGAAAAAATCTCACAACCAAACATGAAAATCTCTCTCCCCTAGCCCCTAAGCCATATTTTCAAGACAGTCAATCACGCAAAAATCTCACAACCAAATATGAAAATTTCTCTTTCCTCACACCTAGCCTCTAGCCCCTAGCCTAAGCGCCCCTATTTTCAAAATCAGTCACAAGTCAGATATAAGTCAGTAATTCTCAGGCGATAAACCAGTATGCGCCAGGTTTTGATAGATTTATCAGGTTGAACACCAGGATAAGTAAGCATTATCCATCACTATTGCTGAAAACACACCTTAAGTTTAAGGGGTCGTCAGTAATGAAATATAGCAACTTGATAAATATATAGAAATATTAGGAGATAAATAAAATGACCGATATTTTAATCAATGATACCAACTTTGAGACCCAAACATTATTAATGAGATGCTTAGAAAATGCAGGCTTTGAGATAATTAATATTGAAAATGGTATTGTTAAGGTTGGTATTTTCCAAAATAAAACTTCTCAAAAACATAACGCTCATATCACAAATTATCAAAAATCTATATTTCCTAATATTGCTCGACTCAATGAAGTGTTTGAGTTTATTGAATTAAATTATCATCAAAATATTAGTCTCAAAGAAGTAGCGCAAGCAGTTGGTTATTCATCAGCTTATTTAACAGATTTAGTCAGAAAATTGACAGGAAAGACAGTTAATAACTGGATTATTGAACGCCGGATAATTCAAGCAAGTAACTTACTTTTAGAAACCAATTATTCTGTGGAAGAGATTGCTTTACAAGTAGGTTATCAAAATATTAATCATTTCTACTGCCAGTTTCGTGACTACTATAAAAATACTCCCCGTGCTTGGAGAGAAAACCATCGTCGCCAAGTATCTTAAAAGCCAATACCCTTCAGTTAGCGCCAAAAACCTGAAAATGTGTAGATTCTGTAGGGTGCGTTATCACGTAGACACGAAGTGGCTTCCCGAAGGGTAGTGTAACGCACCGCATTCTCATTTTTGCTTCGGCGCTTGGCGAAAACACAACGCCAGTTTACACAACGATGGAAACCTGCAACGCACTGACTCACCTATATATATTTCAAAAATCAAATATGAATTTGATATCTAAAAATAATCAACTATCATCTCATCAACAGCTAAAAATAATTAATTATCAAATAAATCATCAACAACTATTCTAGTATTAACAACAAACAAAAGGATTAACTGACAATGGTCACTCATAAATCAAAAGCTGAAGCCTTAGCCGAATATTATGCAGAAAATGGCTGGAGAACCCAACCTTTGACAATTACATATTTAGAAGATGCAGATCCAAATACTTGGGAAGCGAAACCTAATCAACCAGATGCTTGGAATGATGTGAGAATTCTTTGGCAACCTAAAGAAGGTAAAGTTATTGTTAGTTGTTCTGCTACTACAGAGCCGGGAATTAAGGCTGTAAACAATCCGATGAATTCTAATGGTACTTTTAGAATTGGCTTAGATACTCTCTTCAAAGATGCTTGGGAAGTAGGTAAACATATTACAAAATCTTCTAATCAATTAGCTCTTGTTCAGTGTGGTGAGGTTTTAGGTTATAGAGACGCTAACAAAGATCATATCAGAACTGGAGATAAAACCTATGCAGGTAGTGATTTTGGTATTAACCAACATACAACTGGAAATAGTGCAGATTCACCCGCACCTGATACAGTTGGTGCTTGGAGCTATGGTTGTTTAGTTGGTAAGCATCCATCTACACATTACAATCTCTTTATGCCTGCTTGTCAGGAAAGTGGACAAACAAAATTTGATACTGTAGTTATTGATGCTTCAAAATTTCAAAAATGGTTACAGAGCAAAGACTACAGCCTCTAACCAAATGAAAAATTTATTGATAAAGCAAAATTCAATCATTAATTTTGTTTGTTATTAATCCTTTAACGTGAATTCGATAAAACCTCATCCACTCAGTCTCACTCTCCTCACAGGAAGAGTAACGAAAAATGAAAAATTAGTCTTTTCTCTACCTTGTACTCAAATTCAAGAGATTAAGGAGATGAGGTCAAAATCTGGGAGCATCCCAAATGTGCAAAAACGCCCTCACCCTATAAGGGTGGGGCTAGAAATACGAAGCCTGCCTACCCTTCGGGAACGTCTTCGACGAACGCAGGCTATCAAACTTTTAGTCTGCGAAGGCAGGCTTTGTTGGTATAGCAATACCCTTCTAGGGTATTGCGTCAAAATTGGGATGCTCCCCAAAATCTTTTGCATCGAACTCACGTTATTTGCTCAATAAATAATATATGCAATCAAATTCATAGGTCATAATGAACAGCAAGAATCAAAATGAGAAAATTGATCGAACTGTAGCTAAGAGCATATTTGCAAGTAGGACATTCTGGGGTGCCGTATTAGCAGGAGTAGCATCATTAGTTCCAATTGCTGTAAAGGGTATTAAGGCTAATAAAATCACTGTTGATGATGTTGGACAAGCAGTATTAGTACTATGTGGTGTAGGAACAGCAATTGTTGGGCGTGTAAATGTTCAGTCACAAGTTTACACTCCTGATATTCTGCCCGGGCCAAATAAATCAGATTATGAAAATAAATAAAATCGGCAAAATTTAGAATCTGCAAAATTATTAATGATTATAGCAGTAAGTTACCTAAAATTTACTGCTACTATTTTTTGTGCATTTTTCTGAAAAGTATTTATTTTGGGTTTGAATAGCCTGAATAATTAATTTGAAAAATATTTAATTACTTTTAAATAAATCAAAAAATAATTAATTACCAATCAAATTTATATCAAATAATATCAATCAGAGGAAATAAAAATTTAGCTGATTGCTGAAAAAAAATGCCTTCAATCTCACATTACTGACAAATTAAGGAAATTAAATTATGGGTACTGGCGATCAAGTCATTGTATATGATGACTCGCAATATGGTGGATTTGCCCAAACTTTAGCAGCAGGAAATTACGACTGGGGTCAAATTCATAATGATACGATTAGCTCGTTGAAAGTTCCACCAGGAATGCAAGTGACGCTATATAGCAATACTCGCTTTCAAGGGAGGAGTAAAACTTTTACTCAAGATACGCCTTATGTCGGTGATGATTTTAACGATCAAACTTCTTCTATCAAAGTTGAATTAATAAATTCAAATAACCAGGTTATTGTCTACGATGACTCACAATATCGCGGATTTGCTCAGACTTTAAATGTTGGTAGTTATTATGATTGGGGTCAGATTCACAATGATACTATTAGTTCGCTGAAAGTTCCTCCAGGAATCAAAGTGACCCTTTACAGCGATACTAACTTTCAAGGGAGGAGTAAAACTTTTACTGAAGATACGCCTTATGTGGGTGATGATTTTAACGATCTGACTTCTTCGATTAAAGTTGAAAATGATAATTCTTCTAATGTTGTTAGCCAAATGCTTAATTTGGTAAATCAAGAACGGAGTGCAGCAGGTTTAACACCACTCACACTAAATTCTCAATTGACGACAGCCGCCCAAGCACATAGTCAAGATATGGCAGACCATAACTTTATGGGGCACAATGGTTCAGATGGCTCGTCTCCATTCGACCGAATAAAACGAGAGGGTTATTATTTTTCAACTGCCGCAGAAAATGTTGCCGCAGGTCAATCTACCCCTGAAGATGCAATGTCAAGTTGGATGAATGAAACGCCACCTAATGATGGACACAGGCAAAATATTCTGAATCCCAATTATCGTGAAATTGGCATTGGTTATGCCTATAGTAACGCAACTCAGTACAAACACTACTGGACTCAAGATTTTGCTACCAGATGATAAACTTCTCTATCAAATATCACCGTCTAAAACAGACATTTTCTACAAAGACGGACTGATATAAAAAGGGGAATTTAGGCGTATCTAAACTAATTTGATCCATCGCTAAAGACTTTTCAAATATCCTCTAAGAAGCGATCGCACTATATCGTAGTACAAAATCAATTGTTTGTACTACGATATTGCCATTTTCTCTCTTCAGATTTTTGGTCGAAAATTATTTTCCCTAATTTTTTTACATCTAAAAATTATTAATGTTGAACTAACATAGTAAAGAAAAATTTTTAATTACCAAGCATATTGAATAAAAATAATATGTATACATAGAAAGACAAGAGAACAAACAAATATGTCTTCTAACTTAATTCTTGGAAAGGACGATAACGGTAAAACTGTTGAGTTGTCGGTTGGTCAAAGTTTTCTCATCCAACTAAACGAAAACCCAACAACTGGTTATCAATGGGAAGTGAGCAAAATAGATGCGGACTTCGTCAAACTCACAGAAGACCAATATATCCAAAATATTGATTCTGAAACAGGAGGAGGAGGCATCAGGAATTTTAAATTCACAGCCAACTCAACTGGTGAATACCAAATTCAATTGGTACATCAATGTTCTTGGAGAAGAGATGAGTCATCTATTACTTATTTCAAAATTAAGTTACGAATTTGTTAGTTCAATTGTCAATTATTACTAAAGGATAAATTACCCATGACTAATCATGAATTTCTGCAAAATCTGCATATTTCGTTACAATCTACAAACGCCGGTTGGGAAGCAGGCGTCAATCGTATCACCCAGCTTTCAGACATAGAAAAAACATATCTGTGCGGTTTAGTTCCCGGGCCGGGTGAGCCATCGTTGGTAGAGCGAGAACGTCTTGCAAAGAGTCAACCTCAGACTCGAGGACTAGCAGCAGCATTCCCTTCTTCCTTTGACTGGCGCGATGTTAACGGAAAGAACTTCGTTACCTCAATCAAAGACCAAGGACAATGTGGTTCTTGCGTTGCTTTCGCAACCGTCGCAACAGTTGAATCTGCTGCACGTATATTCAAAAATATTCCTGTTAATTCTTCTAATGATTTTGTATTTGAGGATTTATCGGAAGCACAACTGTTTTATTGTTACGGTGGTAGCCAAGGCAGGAATTGTGGTAGCGGTTGGTGGAATGCGGCCGCGTTAAATTTTTGTAGAGATCAAGGTCTAGTTCCACAATCTAGTTTTCCATATACTGCGGGAGATCAAGGATGTAACTTAAATGGAAATTGGCAAGATAAAATCACTCAGGTATCTAGTTATCACGAAATTACATCCATTGATGAGATGAAAGCTTGGCTTTCTTCTCAAGGCCCTTTGTCTACTGGCCTGACGATTTACGAAGATTTTTACCACTATACCAATGGGGTTTACAAGCATGTTAGCGGTAACCACATTGGTGGACATGCTGTAGCCTGTATTGGTTATAACGATAGCCTTGGCGCTTGGCTGTGCAAAAATAGCTGGGGAACTGGCTGGGGAATGGATGGATACTTCTGGATTGGTTATGGGGAATGTGGAATTGACGCGAGTATGTTCGCTGTTGATGGCTTTTCTAGAGTCTATCTTTCTCAAACTACATCATCAGTGACGATTTACGAACATGCCAACTTTCAAGGAAACAGTTTTAACCTACCAGTTGGTCAATATGACTGGGGTCAACTCGGTCTCGATAACGATAGTTTGAGTTCATTGAAAGTACCTCAGGGAATGAAAGTTACTCTTTACGAACACGTTAATTTTAGTGGACGAAGCAAAACTTTCACCGAAGATACATCTTATGTGGGTGACGACTTTAACGACACCACATCCTCGATTCTTGTGGAAATGTAAACTCGATGGCAGTTAGTTTTGGTATGGTGTTTCCACTTACAGGATAATCCTCCATCTGCTGTTGAAAAAAGTTCCGCTTATAGTTAACAGGACTTACGGACAAGTGACGGAAAATTGAACCACAGAGTTTTGGAGATTTTTCGCGTAAGTCCTCGTTAATGAAAAACTCCACCCCCTTGGGGGTGGAGTTTTTGGGTATGGGGAATTGGGTTATAGGTATTCTCAAATCTCTTGTGCTAATGCTATTCCAAGATGTGCTTAAACGGTCAATGCTCTCAGCTTAAAAATTTTTAATATAAATTCTCATCAAATCGTTCTAATGTAACGTTTTAATGGCCTAATTTAGCCATTGATAAATCGAAACTCTGGTAGTAGACCTTTTAAAGTTGAGAAATTTAGCATGAGTAGCAATTTAGCAAGCAAGTTGCGTGTAGGTACTAAAAAAGCCCATACGATGGCAGAAAATGTTGGTTTTGTCAAGTGCTTTTTAAAAGGAGTGGTGGAGAAAAACTCATACCGCAAGCTAGTTGGTAATTTCTATTTCATCTACTCAGCTATGGAAGAGGAAATGGAAAAGCACCAGAACCATCCGATTGTTAGCAAAATTAAATTTATCGAACTCAACCGGAAGCAAACCTTAGAGGAAGACCTGAGTTACTACTACGGTTTTAACTGGCGGGAACAAGTACAGCTATCTCCAGCCGGGGAAGCTTACGTACAACGCATCAGAGAAATCTCTGCTACAGAACCAGAATTATTAATCGCCCATTCTTACACCCGTTACTTAGGCGATTTATCTGGCGGTCAAATCCTCAAAGGTATTGCCCAAACAGCAATGAACCTGACTGAAGGTGGTACTGCATTTTATGAATTTGCAGATATTACTGACGAAAAGGCATTTAAAGCTAAGTATCGTCAAGCTTTAGATGAATTACCCATCGATGAAGCTACAGCCGATCGCATTGTGGAAGAAGCCAACGCTGCTTTTGGCATGAACATGAAGATGTTCAAAGAATTAGAAGGTAATTTAATCAAAGCTATTGGTATCATGCTTTACAACAGCTTAACCAGAAAGCGCAGCCGTGGCAGCACCGAACTGGCTACTGCTGAGTAATAATTTTTTGTCAAATCAATTTGGATAAATTCTCGGGGCAATTTCCCTGGGGTCACCTGAGTCAATGAGGCGATCGCAAGGAAGTTGCCCTAAATTTTATTTGGTCATTTGTCATTTGTCATTTGTCAATAGTCAGTTGTCCTCCTTGTCTCCCTTGTCCCCCTTGTCCCTCCGAAGTTCTGATCGCCGGAAGCCGGCGCTCAGACTTCTCTCCTTGTCTCCCCTGCACCCTGCCCCCTGCCCCTCTGCCCTCTTCCCTTGTCCTCTTTCATACATCTTTGTCCGGATTTCCAATCAACGGGGGGATGGGGGAAAATGCACTTAGAGGCCAAGTATGGCTTTTGGGCAAAATTCGCGTTAAACAATGGCTACAAAAATTCCTGTCACAGTGATCACAGGCTTCTTAGGTAGTGGTAAAACTAGCCTAATTCGCCACCTGCTACAAAACAACCAAGGACGCCGGATTGCGGTTTTAGTTAATGAATTTGGCGAACTGGGTATTGATGGCGAATTGCTGAAATCCTGTCAAATTTGTCCCGAAGATAGTCAGGATGGCAGTAATATCTTTGAGTTAACTAATGGCTGTTTGTGCTGCACCGTACAAGAAGAGTTTTATCCGACGATGCAAGAGTTACTCAAGCGGCGCGATCGCATTGACTCGATTATCATTGAAACTTCTGGGTTAGCTTTACCTAAACCTTTAATTAAGGCTTTCCGTTGGCAAGAAATTCGCACTGGTGCAACGGTAGATGCGGTAATTACCGTTGTTGATTGTGCGGCGGTAGCAGCAGGGACATTTGCTAGCAATCCTGAGGCGGTAGCAGCCCAACGGCAAGCTGATGATAGTCTAGAACATGAAACACCATTGCAAGAACTGTTTGAAGACCAACTAGCTTGTGCAGACTTGGTAGTTTTGAATAAAACTGACTTGGTGGATGCACAGACAAAAGCCCAAGTTGAGGAGTTAGTTAAACAAGAGTTACCCAGAGTGGTGAAGATTGTCGAGAGCGATCGCGGTCAACTCGATCCATCTATCTTACTCGGTTTGCAAGCGGCTGTGGAAGATAATTTAGATAGTCGTCCTAGTCATCACGACACAGAAGAAGACCACGATCACGATGACGAAATTACCTCAACTCATGTTATTTTAGATCGGGCTTTTGATCCAGAAAAGCTGCAACAACAGCTGCAACAAATAGTCAATCAACAAGAGATTTATCGGATTAAAGGTTTTGTGGTTGTCCCCAATAAACCTATGCGTTTAGTTATGCAAGGTGTAGGCACCCGCTTTGATAAATTTTACGATCGCCCTTGGCAACCAGAAGAAGCTAGGCAAACTCGTTTAGTTTTTATCGGTCGCGATTTGAAATCTGCAGAGATAGAATCTCAACTTGTAGCTTTATAAGCGAGTCATTTGGCGAATCTCAAATCTGATTTTAGCAGAATTTATTAATAATGTTAAAATCAGATTTTCATCTTTAATGTAAAATCTAAAATCTAAAATTGGGTGAAGAAATTTTTGCATAATACCGATTTTTTATGAGGCTGCATAAAATTCGATACCCCCTAACCCCCCTTAAAAAAGGGGGAAAAGAATCAAAGTCCACGGCAGTTGCTTCAAGTCGGGAAACCCGCCCAACGCACTGCCTCCCCTTAAACAGGGGGATTTAGGGGTATCTAGATATATGCAACTTCAGATTAAATTGGTATAAACTAATTTTAAAATGATGCTCGATGTTATCTTTATATAGATTAGACAAAAAATATTGCCTTCTGCTATTGCCCCTAGTTTTAGCGGGTTTTTTAATACATTTTAAATTCTGGCTCACACCTGCTGATGCTTTAAAAAATCAGGATATTTACTTTATTTGGTTGGAAGGCAAGCGGATTATTAGTGGAGAAAACCCTTATGCCAGAGTTTTGTTAGGTGACATGAGGAACAATGATAAATATGCAACTTACTTTCCACTTGCTTACCTTTTCTCTGCGTTAGTTCAAAAGCTTGGGTTTCTAGAGTTTCGGGATTGGTTATATTTTTGGCGACCTATTTCTTTTAGCTTTCATATTGGTATAGTTGCTTTAATATTGAGATATTTCCAGATCCGAGGTTTATGGATAATTGGCTTTGTAGCCTCTACAATAATCTTATTAGGGCGCTGGAGTATATATATAGTCAGGGTTCACCACCTGGAATTTGCAGCCATCTTTTTTTTAATATTATCTTTAGTTCTATTGAAAGAGAAAACTAAATTTTCTTTGCTAATGTTTAGTATATCTTTGGGAATTAAGCAGATTGCAATATTTTTGCTACCTTTGTATCTTATATATATCTGGAAAAATGCAGCTAAAAATAGACGAATTAAACATATAATCTGGGGATTTTTGATTATTTTCAGCATTCCTTTTTTAACATCATTACCTTTTCTGATTTGGGATGCTGAAGCTTTCTTCAAATCTATCTTGTTTTCAGGAACAAGGTTAGCGAGTTCGCATATAACAGATGCACCCTCAGTTGATGTGATTTTTTCTCAAAAATACCCGTGGATTGTAGGATTAAGAGCCAAGTTACTCATGCTATTTCTGATGGGAATGATTTACCTAAGTTTCCTGAAAGAAAAGGTGAGCATGTTTGTATCTTCTACAATAACCATGATGATATTTTTGTATTTTAATTCAGTACTGTTTTTACAATATTTCTTGTGGTCTCTATGTATTATTCCCTTTGCATTGGTTGAGTTGATACCTTTATCTTCTCAGCAAAATAAGGATAGACCGAACTTTTGACTTCAGAACATCTTACAAATCAAAAAAATCAAATCCATGAACGTCACGCAATTATTTAACGTTGCCAATCTTTTTGTATTACCCTTTTGGGCTTTGATGATTCTCCTACCTAATTGGAAAGTCACTCGCCGAGTGATGGAATCATATATACCCTTTTTACCTTTAGCTGGAGCTTATGTATATTTGTTCGTTACCAGCATTACCCCAGAAAATGCCCAAGCTTTATCTAATCCTCAGTTAGCTGATATTGCCAAATTTTTTGCTGATGAAACAGCCGCCGCTACTGGTTGGATTCATTTTCTAGTGATGGATTTATTTGTTGGGCGTTGGATATATTGGCAAGGACAAACTACAGGTATTTGGACGATTCATTCTCTGATACTGTGTTTATTTGCCGGGCCTATGGGTGTTTTATCCCATATTTTGACTTCCTGGATAACTAAAGCATTTTCTTCTAATGAAAAGTCAGATGCAATAGTCCAAGATAAAGCTATTTCATAGAGCAATAGTTAATCATTGGGTAATAGATTATTTTCCGATTTATTACCCATTTTTAGCTAATACCAATTCAAGATGAAGATACATATAATTTAGCCTGCGAAGGCAGGCTTTGTTTGTTTAGAGAGCGTTAATGTGGTAAAACCTATCTATAATTAGCATCTAACCAACAACGGGGAAGACTTTCTCCTGAAGGAAAAACTAACTCATCTTTTCTGAAGATATCTGTTTCTTGTTCTTCTTGACCTTCTTGGTCTTTACCGTGAACGGTATCTTTATTGGGATCGATCAATTCTTCAAAATCGACAATTTTAATTAAACCATTGGTATCTTTGGTTTGTAAAAACATATAATTCACCTCTTTGTAATTTGAATTTGTAATTCGTAATGCGTCGTTTAGGGTTTTGAGAGAATTGGTCAGAATTTAATGTTTAAATATCGCCAATTATGCCTGAAAATTGGCAAATAGGGAATTTAAGCCTTACCAGATTGTTCCACTATTTTTCTTAACCGCATATATGCCTCTTCTGGTGTTAAAGGTTCTGATTGTGTTTCGTTAGGAATGTAATATTCCCTGCTATCAGGAAAATAACGCACTACAAAACTAGGAATCAAACCTAAGGCCAAAGCTTTTTTACCTAGATTCTCGGCTGTTTCGGCTAGGCTAGATTCATCGTGAAACTGATATGTATTCATGTCCTCCACCTCTGCTAAGAGGATGCTGCAAAAGTCACTAGGGACACTGAAAGTAGAGATGTTACAACTCGCGTTGGAATTTTTCGAGAATATCGACTAAACTTACCTGACATTGCAGGGGTAGTAAATCGATTAAGGGAATTTCTTTCCTTCCACCACCAATTTTTACAGGAATTGCAGCTAATACGGCGATAACTCTGTCTTCATTCACCGTATTGGAAGTAATTAAGGGATATAGCTGTTCGGCGACAACGGTATGCAATTTGGCATTAGATAAATAAAGATGCCACTTAGCAATGTCTATGTAAACATTTTCCCCTATTTCGGCTGCTAGGGCTTCTAGCATTTCTGTGGTGTTAGTCTTAGCCATAAAAATCACCCCATATCAACGAAAAGCGCTAACTCTCAGGTTCTTTATTATTATCGCTCAATTGGCTGGGCTAACTCTACAGTCACAGGTTACATCGCCCTAGCATTTATGGTCTATATTTAGGTAGATTTGGGTGGGGTATCGGAATAATTGGCGATCGCGCTGATATAAAGAAAATGGACTAACAAAATCACCAGCCAACTGACTGATACCCAAGGTAGCCATTCCCAGTTAGTTGCTTTGAGATTGTGGAAAAACCATAGTCCGGAGTTTATCGTCGCCGCGATCGCTACATGAACAGCAAAGTTCATTCTGTCATCTATTTTGCGGTAAGCTGGGTCTTGGCGATCGGGTTTGGTAGGCCAACGAGGAGGCATAAATTTTTGTTACATAATTCAACATACCCTAATTATTCTAAGATTGTTGGGTATGAATTAACTACAACACTATCAAATACTATTAAAGCCAGCCAATTCTCATAAATTTTTTATTAGTTAGTCATTTGGGAAATTTGCTCCCAGCAGTTAGCGATTTCCCTGATAAATGGGAATTTCGATGACAAACTCAGTACCCTGTTCTGGGAAAGAATTACAGTACAGCTTACCACCGTGATTGCCGACAATTATTTGATAACTAATAGATAAGCCTAAACCAGTACCTTTACCTACGGGTTTGGTAGTAAAAAAGGGGTCGAATAACTTCGCTTTTACTGTTTCATCCATGCCGTAACCATTATCATGAATATGAATAGAGACGGCTTTGTCTGCTAAAACTTGGGTAACAATAGAAATTTGGGGATTTGTTTTTGCAGCTAATTGATGGCTAGTTGATGCTTCTAACGCATCGATGGCATTTGCCAAAATATTCATGAATACCTGATTTAATTGTCCTGGATAACATTCCACCTTGGGTAACTGGCTGTAGTCTTTAATGATTTCGATACCAGCAAAGCCAGGTTTAGCGTTAAGACGGCTTTGGAGAATGAGTAGCGTACTTTCAATCCCCTCATGTACATCTACTATTTTCAACTTAGCTTCATCCAGACGCGAGAAGTTGCGTAGAGATTGGACAATTCCCCGGATACGTTCTGTACCTGTTTTCATTGAACCTATCAGCTTGGGAAGGTCTTCCTGGATAAATTCTAGGTCGATTTCTGCTACTTTGTGGTTAGTTTCTGGATTATCTGAATATTTTTGGCGATAAATGTCGATTAATTGCAACAAATTTTGCGTATAATCCTCAATATGACTGAGATTACCGTGAATAAAGCTAACTGGATTGTTAATTTCGTGGGCTACACCTGCAACTAGCTGTCCCAAACTCGACATTTTTTCCGCTTGTACAATCCGCGTTTGCGCTTGTTGCAAATCTTGCATAGCTTTCTCTAAATCTTGCGCTTGCTGTCGTAGTTGTGCTTCTGACTCTAGTAAAGCCGCTTCAACTTGTTTGCGCTGTGCTATTTCCTGTTCCAGTTGCTGATAAGCTTCTACTCTGGTAGCTGCTGCTTGAATTGTCTGCGCCAGGAATTTGATTTCATTATTAGGCAAACCGCTAGGCATGACAAAATAGTCAATACTGGGACTGTTGGTGACGGCTTTATTCAACCGTTGCAAGGGATGTAAAACTAAGCGCTGAATCATCATTGTCATCAACATCAAAATTGCTGACATGCCAACGACTAGGGTAATGGTAGAAGTAGAGAAAGTTTGCCAAGCTTGCTGTTGTAATTCTTTCACATCGAGAATAGCGATCGCTAATCCGCGTCGATTTTCTTTAGCAAATAATGTGCTGCTAAAGGGCAAAATTTCCACTAATACCGGTCTACCATCTATTTGCGTGCGAAAACTCCTGTCTATACCTGTTTGTGCAGCCTGTTGTAAAATTTGCGCCCATTGTGGATAAATGTCTGCATAGGGGCGATTTTTTGCTTGCGCGCCACTCCGAGCCAGGGTTTGTCCGTCGGGACTGACAATGGCGACTTCAACCACCGATGGCATTGTGGCATAATTTTGGACGATGCGTTTAATAATGCTCGTATTTCCCAGTTCGATTAATCCTTCTGTAGAAAATGCCACCCCTTGGGTGATGGTTTGGGCACGTTGTTCTTGCTTATATCTTAGTTGTGACTTAATCAACAAGTGGTTAAATCCCAATGTAGTTAAGCCAACCGTAATCAGAGAAATACCAAAACCTATCAATAGTTGCTGCGATAAGCGATTTTTAGCTGGCTGGCTCATGATTTCCATCCCGCCATTGCTTCATTGACAAGTTCGGTATTAATCTCTACATCTTGGCGAATAACTCGTCCGTGACGCGGATCTGCTTGTAGTAGTTGTATAATTTCTTTTTTTGCAGCATTGAGACGACTATCTGCGGCGAACATCCGCCGATTTAAAGTTATATCGCCTTTTTTTAATCCTGCATAATCAGCCGCAAAAGACTCAGTACTTTGTCCTAATGTTTGCGCAACAGTGTCAAACACCTTTTTCGGCTGGGTTTCTACAGCTTGCATGACATCAAACCATGCTAAAAGAAATTGCTTGAATTCGGCTTTTTTCGCTTTCACCGTTCTGTCGCTAGACATCAAAATATCAATTACTAGACTGTCTAGTTGCTTAGTAGTATGAATGATATTTCCCTTGATTTTTTTCGCCGTTTCCCCTAGCATTGGTTCCCATAACACCGCCGCATCAATGGCACCTGTTTTAATTTTTTCGGCGGCTACCTCATTGGAGTAATCGATAATTTTCACCTCAGCAGGTTTGATTTTATGGGCTTTTAAAGCTTCTAATAAAATCAAATGGTTGACAGTACCTAACTTTGCACCTACCTGTTTACCGCGTAAATCTGCTACAGATTTTATTGCTGGTTTGGCAACAATTCCATCTGCACCAGCAGAAATATTGGTTGTCATTAATACTGCTGGTTTATCGTTACCTGGATCGACTTGCATCGCATCCCAAAAAGACACAAACGCCGCATCTAATCCGCCACGAATCACGGCTCGACTAGAATCTTGCTGGTTATCAAATTGTACCAACTCCACTGCTAATCCCCGTTGCTTGAAGATGCCTGCGGGTTGGGCATAGCGTACAATATCAAAGCCTACCCAGCTGGTAATTCCGATCCGCAGTGGCTGGAGAGATTGATTTTGCCCAAAACTACAAGCATTAGCGATTAATATCACACAAAGAGCGATCGCAGACAAATAGAAAAATCTAGCCTTGATACCTAATCTCAATTTTCGCAGGCACCAGATTGTCCATCTGTAAATAATTTGCGGAATTTTCATATAATACCCATATTTTTTTGGGAAAGGTATACTTACAACCAATGATTCCCAAAAAATTAATTGGTATAACTCAATAGGTTTGGGTTGAGAATATTTCTTGAAAAAGTAAAAATTCCTAGTAATCGCTGTCTGTCGTCAGGCTTGCAAATCTAGCAATTCTAAATTATTCACCGAATTATAGATTTTAGATTTTAAATTTTGGATTGAAGATTCAAAATTTAAAATCTCATCTCGTATGTTCGCCTAGCATTCCCGTAGGGTAGCCCCCGAATTTATTCGGGGAATAAATCTAAAATCCACCCATCCAAAATTGATTCACAAATACTAGGACTTACGCACCGAACACAAAAACCCTCACAAGGGTGGTCAAAAGTCAACAGTCAATGGTCAAAATTCAGGTTTTTGGACTATTGACTATTGACCATTGACCATTGACAAAAAGCATGAAAAATATCTGACACTGCGTAAGTCCTAAAATACCTATCTCCCTTGTCCTCTTTGTCCTATCTGTCTTCCTTGTCGCTTTTGTTCGCAGATTCAATAGGATTAATATATATTCAAAAGGGCACGCATTAGCGTACCCCTACTTTCATATTCTGTTGGTAAATTGGGATAATTTTGGGATTGATTGTGAATATAGGTAATTTTAATTGTGAGAAATATTACTAATAGAAAAATTTGCATAGGCAGATTCTACTATTGTTAATAATTCTGTAATGTCATAGGGTTTATTAACAAAATGAACAATACCTAACGATGAAGCTAATTCCTCTATATGTCCATAAGCTGTAGCTAAAACAACTGCTAAATTAATACCTTGGGCTTGCATTTGCTGATAAACTTCGGCTCCGGTTAATTCTGGCATCCGGTTGTCTAAAATTAATAAATCAGGGCGATCGTTAACTATTGTTGCTAAAGCTTCTTTACCATCCCGTGCTTCTTTGACTTCCCAGCCTTCATCTTCCAGTAAAAAAGCCAGCATCTTTCGACTGTCATCGTCATCGTCTGCAATCAGCACCTTACGCTTCACTGAAATATTTCTGCTCATAACTTATAATTAGCTAGTGGTAGAGAAAAAGTGTACTTGCCTGATTCTAATTGGTCAAGATTTAATCTGTCATTTGGGATAAAACTGACTTGCACAAATCCAGAATCTAGTATATTCACGACTACTTTGACTCTACCGGCTTTGCCGACAATCTCAAATATCTGTAAAAAATAGCGAAAAAGCTGACGCAATAGGCTACGCGAATCTGCTAAAACGTGAATTGGTTCTTCTTGCCAATATGTGATAACTTCTAGTTTGCGAATTGAGATTTCCGTTGAGAGTAAATCCACTAAATCGCGAATGCTATCTGTGAGGCACATAGGTTGAACTGTACCTAGTTCTAATGATGCTAAACTCTGCCAAACTTCTGCCCGACGGCGAAAAATTTGAATTGAGTTGTCAGCTTGTTGCAAAATTTGCATGGCATAATCTAAGCGATTGTTGGCTACCATCCGCGAGCCAATTTCCATTTTTAAGCGTGCTGCTTGATGCGCTTGAATAATATCTTGACGCAGTTCTTCTATGGGTTGGTAGTCTTCATGATGAGCTGTCAAAATCCGGCGTACATCTTGTTCTAATTTAGCGACAACAAATTCAGCTTCAATACCATGACTAGCGCATTTCAAGATTTCTTTGAGGCGTTGTCCAGCATCAGCACGCCGTAGAGAGATACTAAATACGCCAATAATTTCTTGTTTGTCGTTTCTCAGAGGAATTCCTTGACAGGTAAAGGAATGAAACCCCTCGATAAAATGCTCGGCGGCGACGATTTCTATATAATCTGCTGCTGCTAAGGATGTACCAATTCCATTAGCTCCGGCTACACTTTCCGAAAGTAGGGAACCTGGGCCGGGGAAAGGTTCTGGCCCATGTACAGTCTGCTCATCGCCTACCACATCTAAGACAATGGCGTTGCGATCGCCTAACATAACTGCATGACGCTCAGATCCGGCGGCTTGGGATAAAATTCTAAAATAGGGACGAGCTGCCTTAATTAAAGCACTATTTTGCCCTACTAATCTTTCTGTATCGATAATTGAAAGTTTTTCCGCTTGTAGGGCGTAGGGGTTAGATCCTTGGAGGTGCGATCGCTCCCATGCATGATAAATTGGCGATCGCAACAGATTTACAGGAATTGCACCAGTAGATTTATATATTCGTCCTGCTTCAAAAGCATTGTTTGTTAGAGAGGACATAGCTTTGCGCTCAATTTATGGTAATCAGTTTAATCTCAAAAATGCTGTCTTGGGTTCAATATTGACAGGTTGCTAGGAAAGTTTTCATTAAACTATTATTTAAATTTCATTGCAAAAAGCACAGTTACTATTTTCATTAACTTGCTTGAAAAAAGTTTATTGATACGGGAAATTATCCCTAATAAATTTACATACATCAACCAATTGGCTGAGTTTAAATATTGATGATACAAAAATGATTCTGCATTTTGGTAGAGGGAGTTACAAGATGTAATTGTGAATATGGAATTGCACTTTATCAGTAGATAAAAATGGCTAAGGCAAACCCAATTTCTGTACAAAAATACTTGAAGGGTATTGACTATCCCGCCACCACCGAAGAATTAATTCAACACGCACAAGAGCAAGGCGCTGATGAAGATGTGCTATCCATCTTAGAAGAATTACCCGAAGATGAAGAATTTGATAGCCCCACCGATCTCAGCGCAGCTCTAGGCGATTTAGAATAACCTATCCTGCATTTTGTTTGGGACTTCCAGAAAATAAATTATCCCATTTTCATAGTGGCAAATTATTTCTCCTCTGCTTCCTCTGCCTCCTCTGCATACACAGCGATGGAATATTTTTTTAGTTGGAAGTCCCTTTCCTCCCCCTTGCTCCCTGCTCCCTGCTCCCCTGCCTGCCTCCACAGCTTTTTTAATTGGAAGTCCCTGTTGGTGGGAAATAATCTCCTGATTTCCCGCCAGTTTTGCTAATTAAGCGAATTGATTCAATTTGCATCGATTTTTCTAAAGCTTTCGCCATATCGTATAAAGTCAAAGCCGCAACGGAAACCGCCGTTAAGGCTTCCATTTCTACCCCGGTTTCGGCTTTGGTTTTGACGGTGGCTTGAATTTGATAGCCGGGAAGCTGTTCGTCGGCTATTATCTGAATTTCAACTTTCTGCAAGGGTAGCGGATGACACAGGGGAATTAAATTTGCTGTCTGTTTCGCCGCCATAATTCCGGCGATTCTCGCAGTAGCTAAAACATCGCCTTTGGGCGTATTTCCGGCTTGGATGGCGGCTAAAGTTGTGGGTAACATGCGTACTTGCGCCGCCGCTACAGCTTGGCGAATGGTTAGTGCTTTTTGCGACACATCCACCATTTGCGCCTGTCCTTGGGAATCGAGGTGAGAGAGGTTGGCAAAATTAGCTGAAAAATTGTCTTGCATAATTTTGAGAGAAAGTGCTAATATAAGTTCCTGTGCGAGGGCGTGTAGCTCAGTGGACTAGAGCACGTGGCTACGGACCACGGTGTCGGGGGTTCGAATCCCTCCTCGCCCGTTACATAAATTAGAGAGGCGCAATTATTAATTAATTGCGCCTCTTTCTATATATCAGGATTTATTGAGATAATAATGGTCTTTGCCTCTGCCTAAGGCAAAGCTGAGGGAATCGCGCAGATTTTTATTGGATTGGGTGAGGAAAATCAGCAAGGCGAGAAAGCTTAAAGCGGTGCAGTAAGCAAACATTTGCCGATAACCGACTTGTTCGGCTACATAACCCAAAATTGGCGCGGCGATCGCAATTCCTAAATCTAATCCGGCGACACAGATCGCAAAAATTCGCCCCCGTTCTTGGGGTAAGGAGCGATCTGTCATCAGCGTCACCACCATCGAAATGATGGTTCCCCCACCAGCACCTTCGGCTATGGCTGCGAGGATGAAAGTAATCTGACTATTAGCTTGCCATAGTAGCAAAGTGGCTAAAAAGTAACCAATGACGCCAGCTGTAATAAATAAACCACGCCCAAAGCGATCGCTTCCTCGTCCCGAAAAAATTCTCACGCTAAAGCTAGCAAGGGCGGCGATGGTGAAAAATAACCCCGCGTTAAAATTAACGCCTGTTTCTTGAATAAATAAAGCGATAAAGGTATGTACAGTACCCAAGGATAACCCAACTAATAACATTACCAAGGCGGGAATTCTCACCCTGGGACTAACGATCAGTTGCCAAAAATTGGTTTTTTGATTTTCTGTTGATGGGTATTTTGTAATTGGCGGATTAATGATGAAGCCAATACCCAATAGCGCCACAAAAGCCAATTCAGATGCTAAAAGAAATAACGTCCCATTCCCTGCTGTTGCTTGTAAATAACCACCCAAAGCCGGGCCAATTGCTAAACCGATGGGAGTCGCCAAAGTCATGTAACTAACAATTTCACCACGTTTGGCGGGTGGTGCTAAATCTGCCACCAAGGCGCTGTAACCTGTAGTAAACGCCGCTACTGCAACGCCATGTACAGCGCGAACGAAACCCAAAATGGGAATTGATGGAAAGAATAAATAACCAAAGGGTGCGATCGCGGCGACAATGACACCAATAATTAAGGGAATTTTTCGACCACCGCGATCGGCTAAATTTCCTAACATGGGGCGAAAGAGTAACAAGCCAATGGCAAAACTACCCATAACAATGCCAATTTGTTGCTTACTTGCACCTACATTTGCAATATATAAAGGTAAAGTAGGCATCAAAGAAGACATGCTAGACCAAAATAATAAACCTGCTAAAAATAAAATTAACAGGCTTTGACGCACGTAAATATCAAAATTGTCGAAGGCTTTCAAGGTAGATGCAGTTAAATACTAAGTGTGTTTCCTTCTTATTGTTACGTTACTTAATATTTTTTGCTACCACTTCCCGCACTCGATAAATCGGTCTACCTTGAGATTCGTGGTAAGTACGCATCAATAATTCAGCTAACAGCCCAAAACAAAATAATTGCACCCCCGTTACTAATAACAGCACTCCTAAAATTAGCAATGGGCGATTACCAATCATTTGCCCCCAAGCTAATTTAAGAAAAGTTAAATAAATCCCAATAATTGTTCCCAATACCATCGAAATTAAACCCAAAAGCCCAAAAACATGCATGGGTTTGGTGAGGAACTTTTTCATAAAAGAAATAGTTAATAAATCCATCATCACCCGGAAAGTCCGCGATAAGCCATATTTGCTTTGACCAAAACGCCGGGGATGGTGGCGCACGGGGATTTCGGTAATTCTCGCCCCTTCAATGTAAGCTAAAGCGGGTAAAAAGCGATGTAATTCGCCGTAAAGGTTCATATCAGCTAAAACTTCTGCCCGATAAGCTTTGAGAGAACAACCATAATCGTGTAATTTTACGCCTGTAATTATCCCAATTAACCAATTGGCAATTTTTGACGGAAGTAAGCGAGATAAGGCTGCATCTTGACGTTTGTGTCGCCACCCACTGACCAAATCGTAACCTTCTGCTAATTTGGCTAATAATATGGGTATATCCGCCGGATCGTTTTGCAAATCCGCATCTAGAGTGACGATAATCTTACCCAAAGCATAATTAAACCCCGCAGCCATCGCCGCAGTTTGTCCGTAGTTGCGGCGCAAAATTACTGCTTTTAAATCATTGCGAATTTGGGCTTGTTCCTTGAGCCATTGAGCAGAACCATCGCTAGAACCATCATCGATACAGATGATTTCATAAGTCAACTGATTGGCATTCAAACAAGATGCGATCGCTTCTAATAATAATGGCAAACTTTCCACTTCATCGCGGACAGGCACCACCACGGAAACATCAGGGACAATTCCCAAAATCGCCCCGTTTTCCTCACCAGTTCTTGCAGAAACCAACCCACTACTCATATTTATTTGCGCCCCTGTGGTTCATAACTCTTCACAACTCTGCCAGCACCACGCAGTTGTTGATAATATGACCGACTAACCTCATCTCCTGTTTCCGTTAGTCGATCAATTCCTATGCCATTGCGTCCTTTATCTTTCCCCGAACTATGAATGTAGCAACTATCCCCTAAATAAAGTCCCACATGAGTTGCTTTTTCGGGATTACCAAAAAATATTAAATCCCCTGGTTCTAATTCAGCCATTGCAACTGCTTGGGTAAAAGCTTCCTGTTGATAAGCATCTCGCGGTAACCAGATACCCACAGACACAAAAGCCGCTTGCATTAATCCCGAACAATCGTAATTCGGCCCCACCGTACCGCCCCAAAGGTAATAATTTGATTGTTGCATTGCTTGGTGAGTAAAAGCGATCGCACCCGGTAAGAGTTTTTTAATATCCGCAGCCGATAATCTGGTTGCCCGATAAGGTAAAGTAGCTGTTTGTAATAAACCAACATCACTCAGAGATACCCACCCTGGGTAATCATCTTCACACAAATACACTTCAACAGCTGCATCCTGAAAATTAGCACTTACCCACAGATGTCGCCCAGTCGCAGCTTGAGTTGCTAGGCGACTACATTCAGGTGAATCATATAAATTAAGGTCAGCCAGACAATTGTACTCAGCCGATGTGAGATTTTGGATTGAAGATTCTAAATTAGATACCATTCTGCAAGGTTATTAGCTAACAATGATTTTTTTCCGTAAAGACGAACAACTCGAAAATCTCGGTTCAAGTATATTAGAAGCGACTTGGGCAGAATTTCCCACATTAGCCCGAAATCAAATTGCTCTGACTTGGATTGTCTACGATCCGCCTGTACTAGTAAATACTGGTGGAGCATTAACACCAGATGCCTTTTGGAACCATACAGTCCGTGGTTTTACTTACCGGGGAGTCGAGCGAATTTACCCGGCAAGTGTGGTGAAATTATTTTATTTAGTAGCCGTTCACGAATGGTTAGACAAAGGCATGGTGCAACCTTCTAAAGAATTGGAAAGAGCCATGGGCGATATGATTGTTGATTCGAGTAACGATGCTACTAGCTTAATAGTTGATGTATTAACTGGTACTACATCCGGCCCGGAATTACCTCCCGGCCCCTTTGAAACTTGGAAATCCCAGCGCAATTTTATCAACCGCTATTATCAGTCTTTAGGTTGGGAAGAAATGCAGACAATTAACGTCTGTCAAAAAACCTGGGGTGATGGCCCTTATGGCAGAGAACGGGCATTTTATGGAGAAATGCTAGAAAATCGCAATATGCTGACCACAAATGCGATCGCTCGATTGTTACATAGTATAGTCGGGGGCGTTGCCGTTTCCAGTGCGCGATCGCAAGCCATGATGGGCTTACTTCAACGCAGTCTCAAAAGCGAAGATTTACCCACAGATGTAGAAGAAGACCAAGTTACAGGCTTTATCGGCGGTGGAATTCCCCAAGACGCGCAAATTTGGTCAAAAGCCGGATGGACAAATCAGGTACGCCATGATGCAGCATACATTGAAATCCGCGATCGCCATCCCTACCTTTTAGTCTTGTTCACAGAAGGTAAAGCCAACGCCAAAAACCGAGAGATTTTACCTTATGTCTCCAGACTAATTAGCGAAGCCGTCAGCAGTTTATCAATAGAGAATAGAGGCTAAAGTCAACAGTCAACAGTCAACAGTCAACAGTCAACAGTCAACAGTCAACAGTCAACAGTCAATAGTCAACAGTCAACAGTCAACAGTCAACAGTAAAAATACTGATATCATCAGCTTTTGTGTCATTTGGAATAGTAAGTTGATTAACACCGTGGTATAAGAGAGAAAAAAAGCGATCGCCAACAAATGACCATTGACCATTGACTATTGACCATTGACCATTGACCACCTCAGTAATTCCGTCAAATACAGGATGTAATAGTTAAACTTTTCGTGTTAAATAGTTACATGTTGTCAAGATTTCTTGAATCAACAGAAACAAACCGACATTTTATGTGTGGCAATATTGTGTAAGGAGTGAATGTGAATAATATTTTTGTTCGTAAAACAAGCTTTTGGTTATCGAATCTAAGTGCGATCGCTATTTTAGGTACTACTGGCTTACCTACTTTCGCCCAAACAGCAGATACTATAGATAATCTAGGTAATCTAGGTAGTCAGCAGTTAAGTGAAGCTTCCACAACTGAGTCAGCCAACCCAGTAATTGCAACAGAAGCGACAAACCAACAACTACCTAATGAACCTACAACTTTCTTAGTTAAAGAAAAGTTACCTAATATTGCGACAATCAAAACTGCTAGCCGGATATTTACTCCCGTTCCCGGTACAGCAGAAACTACCGCAGCTGCGTTTGCACCCCAAAACCCAGAATCTACACCTACAGCATCAACGTCTCAACCAGCGAATACAACAGTAGCGCAAGCAGATATCGACCCCGGTAGACCTACTCGTGGTGGTAGAAGCTATATTGGTATTGCTGGTAACATCGGCTTGAGTGGTAGTGACTCAGCTTTAGGTGATGGTAACTTCGCCGTCATCAGTAAAGTTGGGCTAACAAACGCTATCTCAATTAGACCAGCAGCCATATTAGGAGATAACACTACAATTCTAGTTCCCCTCACCTATGATTTTACCTTTCAACAGGTAGCCGATCCATTTAGCGAACCTTTACCCATTGCGCCTTACGTAGGAATTGGTGCAGCCATTAAAACCGGCGATAATTCTGAAGCCGCCTTTTTATTATCCGGTGGGATTGATGTACCCTTAACTTCTCAATTTACCGGAACAGTTGGTGTCAACGCTGGCTTTTTTGAAAATACCGACATTGGTTTATTGGTAGGAGTTGGTTATAACTTTAGTGGCTTCTAAATCCTAGCCTTGTCAATCCCCCGTAAAAAGCAGGGCTGTTTTATTTCATAAAAAGCCTGAAAATGCCAGGGTTTTCAACGAATATTTTGAGAAAATCACGCAAGGACAAAACCTTTGCGTGATTTTTAATAGTTATGTATAGCTGTTGACAGTTGACTGTTGACAGTTGACAGACTTAAAAGCCTTTTATTGTCAGGGTTTTATCTTAGGTTGATGTCCTAATCTATCTGGCTACAGCTATATTAGCAGTAACTATTGTTGGGAATAAGCCTCCATTGGGAGACAAGAACAGACGAAATTGCGATCGCCAAAAGCTGCATCAATTCTACCGACACTCGGCCAGAATTTATGTTGACGAGTCCAAGGTGCGGGGTAGGCTGCTTGTTCGCGGGAATAGGGATGATTCCATTCGCCAGTAATTAAGCTTTCGGCAGTGTGGGGCGCATTTTTCAAAACGTTATCCTGCGCATCCACTTTACCTGATTCAATTTCGGCGATTTCTTGGCGAATAGCAATTAAAGCCTCGCAAAAACGATCTAATTCTTCCTGAGATTCGCTTTCTGTGGGTTCCACCATGATTGTACCAGCCACAGGCCAGGAGACAGTCGGCGCGTGAAAGCCGTAATCCATCAGCCGTTTGGCGACATCATCAATTTCGATACCTGCCGATTTTTTCAGCGATCGCAAATCTAAAATACATTCATGGGCAACTAGTCCATTTTTCCCTTGATACAACACGGGATAATACTGTTCAAGTCGCTTGGCGATATAGTTAGCGTTGAGGATTGCGACTTTAGTGGCTTGGGTTAAACCAGCCGCACCCATCATGGCAATATACATCCAAGAAATTACCAGGATACTAGCACTACCCCAAGGCGCAGCTGCTACCGCCCCTAATGTACCGCCTGTTTTAACTAATGGGTGTCCTGGGAGAAATTCTACCAGATGGGAAGCCACGCCAATCGGCCCCATACCAGGGCCACCGCCACCATGCGGGATACAGAAGGTTTTGTGTAGGTTGAGGTGACAGACATCCGCGCCAATATCGCCGGGGCGACAAATTCCCACTTGGGCGTTCATATTCGCCCCATCCATGTAAACCTGTCCACCATGTTCGTGAATCACAGCACAGATTTCTTGAATGGCTTCCTCAAACACCCCATGAGTTGAGGGATATGTCACCATTAACGCCGCTAATTCGCGACTGTGTTTTTCAGCTTTAGCTTTGAGGTCGTTAACGTCAATATTACCTTGTGCATCACAGGCAACGGCGACAACTTTCATTCCGCACATCACCGCGCTAGCTGGGTTGGTTCCATGTGCTGAGGTGGGAATCAAGCAGACGTTACGGTGTGCTTCGCCTCGGCTTTGATGATATTCGTGAATTACCAACAACCCGGCGTATTCACCTTGAGAACCGGCGTTTGGTTGCAGAGAAATTCCCGCAAATCCTGTAATTTCAGCTAACCATGATTCTAGTTGCTGAAAGAGGATTTGATAACCCAGGGTTTGTGATGGCGGTGCAAAGGGATGAATTTTGCCAAATTCTGCCCAGGTAACGGGTATCATCTCCGCAGTGGCGTTTAACTTCATCGTGCATGATCCTAAGGGAATCATCGATGTTGTTAAAGATAAATCCTTAGTTTCTAGCTGATGTAGGTAACGCAGTAACTCGGTTTCTGAGTGATAGCGGTTAAATACGGGATGAGTTAGGTAATTGCTGGTACGGGTAAAAGTTGAGTTTTGTAAAGGCGATGGACGTTGTGTGGCGATCGCATCTGCAATTTCGGCAAAATCAAAATCTAGGCGATCGCTATTAGCAAAAATCTGCCATAGTTCTATCACATCATCGACTGTGGTTGTCTCATCTAAAGAAATACCCACCTCAGTCTCAGCAAAAATGCGTAAATTAATATTACGTGCTTGGCAACCTGCGAGAATTGTCTCTAAATTGCGTCTTCCCAGTTCTACCCGCAAAGTATCAAAAAACGGTTCCGAACTGATGCTGTAACCGAGACGCTTCAATCCAGCCGCCAAAATTAAAGTTAGCTGATGGATATTCTCGGCAATATTCTTCAATCCATCCGGGCCGTGATAAACAGCGTACATACTCGCCATCACAGCCAACAAAACTTGAGCAGTACAAATATTACTTGTAGCTTTTTCCCGGCGAATATGTTGTTCGCGGGTTTGTAAAGCTAAACGTAATGCAGGTTTACCTTGGGCATCTTTGGATACACCAACAATTCGCCCGGGAACTTGCCGCTTATACTCTTCCTTTGTAGCAAAGTATGCTGCATGAGGGCCACCAAATCCCAAAGGAATACCGAAACGCTGCGTACTACCAATAGCAATATCAGCTCCAAATTCACCAGGAGGGGTGAGTAAAGTTAAGCTTAGGGGATCTGCTGCTACCGTCACCAATGCACCCTTAGCATGGGCTTTTTCGATAAAAGCGCGGTAGTCGTAAACTGTGCCATCACTCGCAGGGTATTGCAGAACTGCGCCAAATATTGGTTGCTCAAAATCAAAGGTTTGATGATCGCCAATAATAATATTTATCCCCAGAGGTTTAGCCCTGGTTTGCAGTACATCAATGGTTTGGGGATGACAATCATGAGAAACAAAATAGGCGTTGGCTTTATTTTTACAAACGCCGTAACTCAAACTCATAGCTTCGGCGGCGGCTGTTCCTTCATCGAGTAATGAAGCATTAGCAATTTCCAAACCCGTTAAATCTATGATTAGCGTCTGGAAATTTAACAGCGCCTCCAAGCGTCCTTGGGCGATTTCTGGCTGATAAGGAGTGTAAGCTGTATACCAACCAGGGTTTTCTAGGATATTGCGCTGAATCACTGGTGGAGTGATGCAGTCGTAATAACCCATACCAATAAAGGAACGGAAAATTTGATTTTTCTCAGCAATTTTTTTTAATTGACCTAAGGCTACGTACTCAGATTGAGCCTCTGGTAATTTTAATCCTCCCTTGAGGCGAATTCCTTGAGGTACAGTTTGATCGATTAACGCATCCAGGCTGGAAATACCTAATACATCGAGCATATGCTTGATGTCATCAGAGTTAGGCCCGATATGCCTTTGTATAAAATTATCTAACTTTTGCTTCCTTTGGTCTAAGATTTGGCGATCGCTAGACTTGGGAATAGGGGCTTTTACCACAAATTGCTCTCCCGATGGAACTATTTAATATTTTGCAATAAATATGAGGGAATTGGGCATGGGGCATTGGGCATTGGGCATTGGGCATTGGGCATTGGGCAAAAGTCAAATAGAATTCTTAATTTTGAATTTTGAATTTTGAATTTTGAATTTTTTGTCCTCCTTGTCCCCCTTCCCTTGTCCCTCCCCAGCCCCCTGCCCTATTACTCTGCCACCAAGGCTTTATACTCTTCTGCACTCAAAGCATCATTGATTTCATCGAGATCGTTGACGCGAACTTTGAGAAACCACGCCTCACCGTAGGGATCTTCTGCGAGTAGATCTGGATTATCGATCAATTCATCATTGCGTTCGATTACTGTACCGGAAATTGGCGCATACAGGGTTTCAACAGCTTTTACTGATTCAATCGTGCCAATAGTATCTCCCTTAGCGATCGCGTCGCTAACTTCAGGCAGTTCCAAGAACACGATATCGCCTAATTGATCTACGGCAAATTCGGTAATGCCAATAGTAGCAATTTCCCCTTCTAACCGCACGTATTCATGAGTATCCAGGTATTTTAAATCTTCAGGATAGTCCATAGATTTCCCTCATCACATCAAAAAAATTATTGCCTCAAGATAAATCCCAGGCATATCTGGTAATTAACCATACTTTGACTGGCAATTTTTAGATAGTATTGCCAATGTGAAATTTTTGAATTTGGCTTAGGTGCGTTAGCTTAGTTAGTCACGCGATTTTGGGAACGGTAAAAAGGTCGTTTAACCACAGATGTGGGGTAAGTTTTACCGCGAATTTCCACTTCTAGTTGCTGACCCACAGAGGCTAGCTTTGAAGGGACATAGGCTAAAGCAACAGGATAACCAAGTGTAGGTGAGATTGTACCACTGGTAACTTCCCCTACTACTTTACCTGAAGATAATACTTGGTAACCATGACGGGCAATATTCCTACCGGACATTTGCAAACCCACCAAGCGACGCTGCAAGCCAGCTGCTTTTTGTTGTTCTAAAATGGCACGACCAATAAACTCACCTTTGGTATCTAAGTGTACCAGCCAACCTAAACCTGCTTCTAAGGGTGTAGTGTTGTCATCGATATCTTGCCCATAAAGTGCCATTGCCGCTTCTAGTCTCAGGGTATCTCTAGCACCCAACCCGCAGGGAATGACACCAGCATCATAAAGACGTTGCCATAATTCTATACCCACTTCGGGATCGACCATGATCTCAAATCCATCTTCGCCAGTGTAGCCTGTACGGGCGAGGAAGCCTGTTTTATCTAGTATTGGTGCTTGCAGGTGTCCAAAGGCTTTTATGGGGTGTAAATCTGCTTCTACTAGGGGCTGGAGATAATTAATAGCTTTTGGCCCTTGTACAGCTAGTAACACTTTATCTTTTGATAGGTCTTGAAATTCTGCTGTTTTCAAGTCCAGGTGTTGCAATAGCCATGCTTTATCTTTATCTGTGGTTGCCGCATTGACAATAATTGCTACTTGTTGCTTACCAGTGCTGTCTTCACCTTGGTAATAAACAATAATGTCGTCAATAATTCCGCCCTGGGGATTTAACAATACTGTATATTGCGCTTGACCTGGTTTGAGACGGTTTAAGTCTGAGGGAACTAAAGCCTGTAGTTGAGAAATTGGATTGTCACCGACGAGAGTAAATTTACCCATGTGGGAAATATCAAACATGCCGGCAGCATTTCTCACCGCTTCATGTTCGCTGGTAATCCCCGCAAACTGTACTGGCATTTCCCAACCACCAAAGCTGGTGAGGCGTGCTTTCAGTTCCACACCCAGTTGATATAAAGGAGTTCTCGCCAAAGATAAGGCGATTTCTGATTCTTGATTAGCCACAGATCTTTTTGTGTTTGCGATCGCACTTTAACATCTATCTATCCTAAGAGATGGGCATGGGGCATTGGGCAAAATTACGTCAGTAAGAAGGTGGAGTTTTTCATACTTCTAGGACTTACACAGTGTCATATATTGTTCATGCTTTTTGTCAATGGTCAATAGTCCACAGTCCAAAAACCTGAATTTTGACCATTGACTTTTGACTTTTGACCACCCTTGTGAGGGTTTTTGTGTTCGGTGCGTAAGTCCTAACTTCATTCCAGTAGGCTTTAATAGTTAATGGCAGAATTGTTGAGATTTATTAAGCAAAAGTTATGAAGTATAGGCGAGTACTAGCTAGCTTGGTCTTAGCTATGGTTCTTTTCTTATTTCCCTTATCGGCACAAGCTGCAAGTTCTTCCAGTATTACCCGTTCTGCTGGCGACGAACTTAAAGGTAAGGATTATTCTGGACAAAGCCTGATTGGCTCAGAGTTTACCAATATCAATTTAGAAAACGCCAATTTTACCAATGCTGACCTACGCGGCGGCGTATTTAACGGTACGGTTTTGCAGGGAGTCAATTTTCATGGCGTTGATTTTAGTAATGGTATCGCCTACCTAGCCAAGTTCAAAAATGCTGATTTAAGCGATGGAATTTTCACAGAGGCCATGATGTTACGTTCTACTTTTGACGAAGTTAACATCACAGGCGCAGATTTTACCAATGCAGTCTTAGATGGAGTCCAAGTTAAGAAACTTTGTGCTAAAGCTAGCGGCATTAATTCCAAAACTGGCGTAAATACTCGCGAGTCGTTAGGTTGTAGGTAGGCATGGGGCATTGGGTATGGGGCTATGGGGCAAATAGAATTCTTAATTTTGAATTTTGAATTTTGAATTTTGAATTGTTTGTCCCCCTCTCCCCCTACTCCCGACACAAGGGTTTTCACTAAGTATTTATTCCTACAAAATGGGTGGTTTCGAGGGCAACAATCACCTTAAAAACACAAAAAATCCTGAAATCTATATAAATTAACGGTTTCATATATCCACATCAGGCGACTACACCTTAGAATGATTCATTGAAAAGTCGAGCCGATGGGATTTGCAGCCATTTTGAGTAAAACTGCTCCCAAAGGATGACTTTTGTATTAGTACAGACAGAGATTTGCGTAAGGATGCATCAGGTTGTGTCTATGCTGAATCTCAAATAAACCTCAAGGAGTTTGATATGAATAAAGGTGAATTAGTTGATGCAGTAGCTGAAAAGGCTAGCGTAACCAAGAAGCAAGCAGATGCAGTTCTGACTGCGGCTTTGGAAACCATCATTGAAGCTGTATCCTCTGGCGATAAGGTAACCCTGGTAGGCTTCGGTTCTTTTGAATCACGGGAACGCAAAGCCCGTGAAGGCCGTAACCCCAAAACCAACGAAAAGATGGAAATTCCTGCTACCAAGGTTCCTGCTTTCTCTGCTGGTAAGTTGTTTAGAGAAAAGGTTGCACCCCCAAAAGCTTAAGTTCTTTTTTTAGGAACTTTGATTTAATGCGGCAACCTGCACACGGGGGCAATTTAGCTTGGGCAGCAGCACTAGCTGGCTGTCCCCCTGCTGCTATTCTGGATTTTTCTGCCAGTATTAGCCCGTTGGGGCCTCCAAATAGCGCGATCGCGGCTATTCAATCCCACATAGGTAATCTTCGGCACTATCCAGACCCTAGTTACAGTGACCTGAGGCTCGCTCTCAGTCACTTCCATCAACTACCTTTTGAGTGGATTCTGCCGGGTAATGGCTCTGCAGAATTACTTACATTAGTTGGTCGCGAATTAGCCCAGCTAGCCGCAACCGTTGTCATAACTCCAGCCTTTGGCGACTACTACCGGACTCTGTCGGCATATAACGCTCAAGTACTGGAGTTTCCCGTTAACTGGGAATCGACAGCTGATTTGTCAGCTTTTCTTGACAAAGGCAGCAAAAATTTTCAGGACATGGGACTACTTTTAAACAATCCCCATAATCCAACGGGAAAGCTGTTTTTCAGGGAAGCGATTCTTCCCTACCTGGATCAATTTGCCTTAGTAGTGGTAGATGAAGCGTTCATGGACTTTTTGTCGCCCGATGAGGAACAAAGTCTCATAGCGCTAGTACAGGAATATGAAAATTTAGTAGTGTTGCGATCGCTTACAAAATTTTACAGTCTGCCCGGTCTCAGACTGGGATATGCGATCGCTCATCCCGACCGCCTATCAAAATGGCAGTTATGGCGCGATCCCTGGCCTGTCAACACATTGGCAGCAGCAGCAGCCATTGCTGCAATTCAAGATAGGGAATTTCAACAACAGACCTGGTTATGGCTTCCACCTGCAAGAAGTCAACTCCTTCAGGGTTTAGCGGCAATTCCAGGATTAAAACCATACAACAGTGCTGCCAACTTTTTACTGATCGAGTCAAATCGGTCAATTACGCAGTTGCAGCAGCAATTACTGACGGATAGCCAAATTTTAATTCGCGATTGCTTGAGTTTTAAAGAACTAGGCGATCGCTTTTTCCGCACAGCTGTACGTACTCAAACCGATAACCAACGCCTACTCACAGCGTTAAACTCAGTAATAACTGCTGAGTGTTGAGTTTTGTGTCGGTTATCAACAGTTAATGGCCAGTTACCTCTAACTTTCAACTGGCCACTAACTAAATAATTCGTAATTTGTAATTCGTAATTGATTGAGGGAAATCAGGGAGAAAAATACCCCATGCCCAATGCCCCATGCCCAATGCCCCATGCCCCATGCCCATTGACTACGATATTGTAATTATTGGCGGCAGTCTGACTGCACGTTATGCGGCGTTAGTTGCGAAACAACTACACGCTAAAGTCGCCTTGGTAGAACCTAAACTCAACTATGGGTTTTTTTATCACCAAGCAATTAGCGAAATTGCCAATCTAACCCAGCATCTGCGTGAATCAGTGGGTTTAAGTATTCCTAACTGTGAGTTAGAAACACCAGAGAAATCGCCCATATCTGTAGTCTTGCCAGAGGCTATGTTATATGCCCAAGGCGTTGTTTCCAATATAGAAGCGCAGCATTCTATCGCTAGCCTAGCCGCCTTGGGAGTGGATGTAATTGTTGATAATGGTCAATTTCAATCTTCACCCCATCTTGCATTTGCTATTGGCGATGCTAGCGCTGGTATACGTCAACGCCTTCTGCGATCCCGTACCTATTTACTAGCAACTGGTTCCCGTCCCGCAATTCCAGAAATTGATGGATTATTAGCTACAGGCTACTTTACTCTCTCGAACATTTGGCAATTCCTCCTGTATCTCCCCAATTCTCCCGCGCCCACACCACCAAAAGATTGGGTAATTCTCGGTGGTGTACCCCAAAGTATAGAAATTGCGCAAACCTTAGGCAGATTAGGTTGTAATGTAACTTTTATCGTCAACCGTTCCCAGATTTTACCGAATATCGATCCAGAAATATCTCAGTTACTTCAGGCACAATTACAAGTTGATGGCGTGCGTATTTTTACGAATACTGAAGTAACCCAGGTAAGGCGAATTGAAGATAAAAAGTGGGTTCAAGCCGGAGATAAAGCTATTGAAACTGATGAAATTTTAGTAGCAACTGGACAGCAACCAAATGTTGAATCTCTCAATTTAGCAGCAGTCAACGTGAAATGGTATCAGCATCGTTTAGCAGTCAATAAAAAACTGCAAACTACCAATCATCGTATTTACGCTTGTGGTGATGTCATTGGTGGTTATGATTTTATCAATGTTGCTAAATATGAAGCGAGAATAGCGTTAAATAATGCCTTATTTCTGCCACATTCACAAGTTAATTATCGTTGCATCCCTGTAGCGGTATTTTCTCAGCCGATGTTAGCACAAGTAGGCTTGACAGAAAAAAAAGCAAGGCAACAATATCATCAGCAAGAAGTTTTAGTTGTAAGACAATATTTTAAAACAGTAGCCGCAGCCCAAATTCATAACGAAACTACAGGTATTTGTAAATTAATATTATTACGTAATGGCAAAATTTTAGGAGCCGAAATATTTGGTGCAGCCGCAGGAGAATTAATTAATATAATTGCTTTGGCAATGTCTCAAAATTTGAAAATTCACCAGCTAGAAAATTTATCGCCTATATATCCGAGTTTTGCCGAGATTATCGAAAAATCTGTACAAGAGTGGCACAAACAACAGTTAAATACTGATAATTCTCGCGTGGAATTTATCGAAAATTTCTTACATTTCCGCCGCGATTGGAATATTTAAAAACGATAATAAATTTATGAATCAGCAACCGCAAAATAAAAATTCTGAGCTAGGTAAATTAATTACAACTCAAGAAGCTGTAAATTTACTTTTTGGTGAAGGATGGCTGAATGAAGCTGTGAGGATTGAAGATGAAGGAAACTCTACTATTAGCGCTGGTTTAGATTGGTTGAATAGATTACCACCTGTAATCCTCAATCTATCTTTATTTGAGCGCTTATCAACGCTGCGTGTATCGCTCAACCGTGAAATCAAGCTGATAGTTGAAACCTGGAATTTAGGCGTAGCTACAACAGCTGCAACTGAAGCTGCAATGACGCGCATTAAACAGCATTTGCTATCTCCTGCTCCTGAACTCATCCCTTATTTAGAAGCTACTTTATTGCAAGATGATTTATACGGTGAAGAGTTTATTTCTAACCGAGAAGTTCTCAAATTTTTAGTTGCTGTTTTGTTGACTGATGCAGATAAAGAAGAAATTGCAAATCAGGCTGCTAATTCAATCCGCGCACAGGTTATATCTCAGGTAAATTTCCTAGAAAAACCTTCTACAGGAATTACCCAAAGCTAAGGTTAAAATAAACCGCAGAGAACGCATAGTTTACAGAGAAATAAGTGCATTAGATGTAGGTTGGGTTGAGGCTTTGCGAAACCCAACATGAATTTCAAAAACTCAACATAGATGCTGGTGTTGGGTTTCCTTACGTCAACCCAACCTACGCCAAATCAGTTTTTTGACGCTAACTGAACCGTATTGAGATATAGTTTTCAAAACTTACAGCTAGATTTTTCAATGATATTTTAGCGATCGCACTCAATCAAGGGTGAATAAGAAAACAAAACTGATAGTTTGTAAATTTCACAAATGATTTACGATTGCTATATAATACAGCCTGCGAAGGCAGGCTTTGTTTGTATAGCCCCACCCTTGAGGGTGAGGGCGTTAATGTGCAGCATCACATAGAATTGCTATTACGCATTACGAATTATTAATTACAATCCATATTACGCCTGCTGTGACTAAGGGAACAGTCAGGTTATCTGTACCATGCGGTGAAACACCTTCGGCTAATGTAGCTAAAGTACCGCTAACCAACGCCGCCAATACTGCTTTATCAACTCCATAAGCTACTGCTAAAGGACTGAGTGAGGAACCTGGAAGTAAGATTAATACCAAAAAAATTGCTGTTGTACTGGCGAGAAACATTGTTAATGAACCCTCCCAAGAACGAACCGAATTTAGGATTTGGTATTTATGTTTACCGAAACGTCTCCCAATTAATGCGGCTAGTGCATCGCCCCAAGTCATCGCCATAACTCCAGCTACAGCAATCGGGACATAATCTACAGGGCCATTTGGTCGCCAAAGTAGCGCAAAGAGCAATGTTACAGAAAGTGCAAAATATACCGTACCTGGTGAACTATCATCAGTATCCATAGCCCGGATGATGCGATAACGGTAAAGCAGATAATTGACAGCGATAAAGCTAGCAAAGGGTACAATTCCAATTTCCCAGCGATTAAACAGCAAAAGCACGCCAAATACCCACATTCCTGCACCAATATGGATAATTTTACGAGTTAGATTTGGCGGGACATGCAACAATCTACCTAATGCTTCACCAAATAACAGTAGTGCGATCGCATAACTGTAAGATGCTGTTAATCCGATAAAATCGTTACCCATATCCCTATCTTCCTCTGCTGCTTGTGCTAACTAATCGCTTTCATCCCCTATTACCTTTATCGCTTTTACGTTTAAAGCTTTTTTCTGTTAACGAAACACTCCCAATTCCTTGGAGAATTCCCCTACCAATTAAACCTAAACCTCGCCCAATAATTTGCGTGAGAATGAAGACAATCCCGCTACCAAAAACCGCTAATAAAGATTGTAGCTGAGGCGCGATCGCATCCCGAAATTCTAATACTAAAGTTACCGCCAATGGTACATTTGCTAATTCGGCTAATTCTTGTCCGCGAGGTGCATAAATTGAAGTTTTCGCAATTCCCCGTGGTGCAAATACAAATATCTCATAACGGCTTTCAAAAATTGCTCTTGGCTCATTTATATAATTATTCAATCTATATTTCCACGATAAATTGTTTCTAAATTTTTCAATTTCTCGCGTAGAAATCAATTTGCGATCGTAATATTCTTGCTTAACTACTTCTAAATCTGCTAAAGAATTGAGTAGTGGCTGTACTACTCCATTAGCTACCTGAATTAACAAGTTTTCTAAAATAATTAATGCTTGTGATTGGGCTTCTGGGCTAGCAGCCGAGTAAAAATTATTATCAATTTGCAAATCAATTTGGAATAGCAAATGCGCAAATAACTCTACTACCAAAGGAATTTTATGCAGAATTTCTTTTTGAACAATTTCAATATTTTGTAGTAAAAAATTAACAACTTCCAAAGAGCGATCGCCTATTTGCACTCGCTTAAATTTACCAAAAAAATCTGTCAAGCTCACCTGCCACAAATCACCTAATATTGTTCCCTTTAAATCACTTAATTTATCTGGGGAAATTTGCGCTACTCTTAAATCATCTAATTGTTGCGCTAGCTTTTGCAAAATTAGATAAAGTAGTTCTCGCTTTTTATCTTCCCGTAATATATCTATTTCTAAAGGAATCTCTGTGACATTTACTAAAGGCAATTGCAATTTATTAATACAAGCTGCAAATAAATTAGATTGCAATGCTCTAGGACTCAGCAAAGGTGGGGAATTTTGTAACTGTTGTGAATCTGATAAAGTAGTTACACGAATTGCAGAATTAATTGCTGATGGTAATTGCACAGAAGCGGGAATAAATTGCTGTTGTTCCTGTTCCCTTTCTGCTTCTGAAGCTGACATCTGATTTAGTAGCCAACGTGCTGCTAATAATTCTCGTCGCCTTCCTGCGAGAATTGCTTGTTCCATCAAGGGTAATCCAGGAACTTGCAGTTTTGCTGTTACCGAGCTAAGTGTGGTTTCAATATAACCAATTCCTGATAAACGCAATTTATTTCGCAGTTTAGCGAAAGGAATTGCTGATGGCTGATGGCTGATTGCTAAGTTGTGATTATTGATTGTTGAATCTTGAATTTCGATTTCCGCAAACCAAGCAGAACCACCTTGTGCAACTTCTTGCATAGTCGCAACTAATTCAGCAATAGGAGTACCTTTAGGACAGTAACCATCCACACCAGTAGCCTTTGCTGCTAACAGTAACCCTGGTTCTGTAACAGAACTTAAAAGTAATATAGGCAAATGAGGATATAAAGCTTTGAGTTGTCCGCACAGTTGTAAACCAGCTTGTGGCTGCTTGGGTGAACGGTGATTAGCTAATTCCAAAACCACTAAATTTACTTGGTTGGGGTCTTGTTTGGCTAATTCTGTTAAAATTTGTAAAGCAGCAGTATCCGTTTCTACCTCTGCTACTATGAGCAAATTGGGAATTTCTACCAATCCTACCCTTAGCCCTAAACGAAAAATCGGGTCTTGGTCAACTAATAATAATCTCAAAGGGCGATCGCTCATAGTTTACTTCAAAACAGAAACCTGTTCCCCAGCTAGACAACAACCTTGATACTCCCCATTGTCACCGAATTTGTGATTTTAAATTTTCGCTGTTCAATTGGAAATTCAAAACCAAGAATTTAAAAGTCTTGATTCACCCTTATACATTGAAGTCAAGGATCAATCTTCAACCTAAAATCGCGGCATAAAAAATAAATGACGCTGAGTCCGTAAATTTTATTTACGAACACAAGCGTCTATCTAATTTTTATGGAATTTCCAAAAGGTACGATATTTAAAACATGGTAGTTAAATATAGAGAAGCAACTTGTATAGGCAGGTTTTGCGAATTTCAGAGGTAATTCTTGAGAGCAACGCCGCGCGAGAAATATTTCTCAGCTTGTAGATGTTGACAGATGCAAACTAGCGTTGTGCGATCTTCAAGCGCTTGAGCAATACAGCATCCAAAATTCAAGATACTATTTACCTGAATCCAGCTAATCAACTTGCTTGTGAATTGCGATAACCATAAAAATTAATGCTGTAATCAGTAATCTTTACTCCCGTTTGCTGTTCAACTTGACGAATAAATTCTTCTGGTAGTTCTATATGAACATCCAGAATTTGATTCGTATCCACACAGTTAACATGGCTATGAGAATCACTGATATTACCGTATAAACGCCCGTCACAACGTTCAATACATTCGATGATACCTTGACTAGATAAAGCTTCTAGGTTTTGGTAGACAGAAGTATGACCGATATCTTTACCTTGCTGATTCAGGCGATCGTAAATTTCTCTAGCAGAAAGATGCTCGTTAGCTTGCCAAAGTAATTCTAGAATAAAGCGACGCTGGCGGCTCACACGCATTCCTAACAACTGACACTGCTCAAGAGCATCTTCTAAAGAACGAATTGGTTTTGTAGTTACTGCTTGTTTTGGCATATTTTTAAGTTTGTTAACAGTTGGGGTAGTTTTCCCCATTTAAGGTAAATTGAATATTCTTACTTATATGCGAAGACGTTACTACTTTTTACCTTGAGTGTGTAGTTGCTGTTAATCGCTGGGGAAATTACAAGTCAAGCTAAAGATTGTTTATTTGTTGAGGTCGTTTTACTCTTCCTAATCTAAAACAAACTCATTACAACTTTAGCTTAAATTGGTTGGTAATGTCCACCAAAGGCCTGATGTGTCACTTGTGCGGAGTAAATACTCTAGAGTTGGGCTAGGGAAGAAAGATATTCTCATGATTCGCTGACATAAAACAGAGAGAGTAGAGGAAACATCCGATACCAGTACAAGGCTAGCTTTGCATGAGAACTAATGCAAGTGTCAAAAAAATCAAAAATAATTTCGCTTCAGCCGATTTAGCGGTATTGCTTTGAGGGTTAAAGTAATATCCTTTGTGCCGGATTATTCTCTAACCTGAATATTAGTCTAATAAGATCAGACAATTGTTTTAGTTACAAAAATAACATTGTGTTAAATATAAATACGGCGATTATTATTAGCGAGTTATTTTAGATACTTATTATAAAATTAAACTTCACCGTACAAGAGTTGACTATCTAGAATTTCTTAAACATTGACTATTGACCATTGGCTATTAAGTATGTAATTGCATTAAACCTTTTAAGATTAGGTTCCTAAAACTCAAATTGCATGATAATCTCTTTGAAACAAGATAATTACTCTGAGTAAAGAAAATAATCTTTTCGGCATAGCATCACCAACGGAAAATCGTAATGTAATTAACACGGAAACCATTGGGAAAATCAGCAAAATTTCCGCATATTCACGTATTAACATAACTTCCGCATATTTACATAATGTCTAACAGGTAAATACAGAAAGCAGAAGATTTAACTTATGAGTATGAGTTAGCTGCGCTTTCAGTATTTACTGTGTAATTTTTATGGAGTAATAACTATATCAAAAAAATTACAACTGACAGATGTATGCAAAGCGCAAAGTTTATACCTTTGAAGTATGAATAATGAAAGCGCAATTGTTAGTGGCATACTCTACGGGTGAATACACTGCAAAGGTAACAAGATGTGATTCTTAGCTGTAGACTACCTATCTTTTCAACAGGAGGTTTGCCTAGAGGTGAAATGAATGCCAGTAACTTTTAAGCGAAGAATTGTTCTTTAAATTTCGGCAAATAGACAAAGACGTTACAGGGCGCGATATTTATCGCGTCTTTAATTTTATCCATGAAAATAACAGAGCGAATCTAGCATCGCTACCTAAAAACTGCTACTGTGGATTGTCGAGCCTACAGTTGAGTATAAAAAAAGTAGCTGCTGAGTCAATGACAATCACGATCGCAATCAACACTGATTCCATTAACCGTCTGGATCTGTCGCCCGCCGCAACGCTGATTGAACAATTATTGCAAGAAGGCGCGATCGCATCCCAAGAACAGCAACTGCGCTTTGATATTAAATACGATTTAGAGCCAGGAGATCCCAGAGAAATTTCCGAGATTCCGGAGGTGCGGCTGTGGTTTGTCCGTTTAGATGCTAAATATCCCTGGTTACCATTTTTATTAGACTGGAAAGCAGGCGAGTTTGCCCGTTATACCGCCATGCTGGTACCACACCAATTTAGTGCTAAAGAAGGTATTCAGTATAATCCTGAAGCCTTAGAGATATTTTTGATGCACAAAATTTTTGTTTTAAGTGATTGGCTAAAACAGCAAAATCTCCCAGTGCAATCGCGACTGAAATCTCTGGCACAAATGCTAGGTTACGAATTAGATGACGCTTTCTTTGAAGCTTTTTAAATATAGTAGATTGCAAGTTAGGTATAGATAATTGTTAGGGCAAGGCAGTGCCTTGCCCCTACAAAGTTACCTGAAATACGCTGTAATTTTGACTATGGACTATGGACTATTGACCATTGACCATTGACCATATTTAATTAATCCGACATATCAAACTTAATGCAGTATTAAATGCAAATTCGACAGCTTTAGATTTGCTAGGTAAGGCAGCTTGCCAGAGCCGATAATCGTTATAGGCAATAATTAAATTAGCAATATCATAAGTTTGAATCTTATTTAATACTTCATATTGAGCAGATTCAAAATCTTTGAGAGTACCCTTTTTAGCGAGAATTTCTTGTGCTGCTTGAATGAATCCATCTAGACTAGCCTGTCTATATTCTTTACCGATATTTTCTGTAAATAAGGATGAGGATTTGAAGGCTTTGACTTCTTCTAGCAGCAACTTGGCGATTTCTTTGCCTAATTCATTATTCCAATCATCAGGCAGTTGAATATCTAAATATTCAGATTCATTATCTTGATATTTAAGATATTCGTTAATATCCAGGGTAAATTGAGTGAGTTTTTCACCAGCTAATAGTTGCTGTAAAGGATTAATGCTGGTATTAATCGCAGGTTCGCGGTATATTTTCTCTTCACCTTCTTGACATTCAAACACAAGATATGTCCAAATACCTGACTCACTAGTTTTATCTGTTCGTGCTTGATAAAAAGTTATTGTTCCCTCTGCTTCTAATTCGTAATAAGCATTGTGAACGTCAGCAAAGTTGCAGCCATGCAAGTGTTGAAAGTTAAGAATTCTTTGAAAAATTCCAGTTATATGATATAGCTGACTTTCAATCTGAATGTAACGCTTAGGACTGCTAAGAAAGCCATGCAATCGAATCGCCATCTATTTTTCCTTTTGATAGATCAAAATTCACCGTACATGCACCTATCTAAAGACCATAGGGTGACTATTAAAGAGTAATTTGGGGCGTTAGATTCACTTATATGCTGAACAAATTCGGTGCTTGAGTAAACATGCGATCGCCCAAAAGCCAATTAACCTCAATTATCAAGACTGAGGTTGTTAGTCTTTAGTTTTAATGTCAATAGAGGATTGGATGAATCCAATTTGTATATTTCCCAAAAATTTGGCGAAGCTAACGGTATTTGAGAAAATACATAAAAATAAATTTATTTTGCTCAAAAGCTACTCTAGTCAGGATTGACATCTACTTGAGATTTTATGTATATGTTCCGGGTTAATACATAAATTTAAATCCGCTACATTGTAGCGGATTTAATAACATCAACAGATCAGTTGTTGGGTGACAAACAGTAGCGAGTAACGATCCCCCGAAATTCATTTAAGAAATTAAGTCCACTACCAATTTAACAAACATGACAAAAGCTAAGAATAATTGTCTTTTGTCTTTTGTTTTGGTCTTAAATGCGGATTTAGCCACCTAAAACTTTCTCTAAAATTACTTTAGGTGGAATATCTGCTAATTTGCCTGTCGCAGATTTGATCCCCAAAAATTTCTCGCTCTGAGGTAATAGCTGTGCTGGCTCCGTATCGCCAAACAAAGCAATGGTATAAGTTTGTACAGCAACGCTGAGTTGCAGGGCGATGCTGTCAGTAGTCAGCAGCAAACTTGCACCCCCAACGATCGCGGCCAGCTTACCGATATTGCCTGGGGCTGTCACTTTAAGATGATGACAAGATTCCAAAAGCGATCGCACAATCGGCTCATCCTCAACTGTTTGCACGAGAACTATCGGCAAATCTGGCTGCTTTTGTTGAAATTCTTGAATAATCTGCTGCCAGCTACTTGCCGGATAGATGGGCGACAATTGGCTAGAACCAGGATGAATCAACACATAACCGGTTTCATTGACTCCCAGGCGTTGTTGTTCTTTTTGTGCCCACTCAATATCTGGTTTCGGCACATTCACAGCTAATTCTGGACAAGAGGACTGAATGCCAAAGCCTTGCAGCAAGTTATGGTAAAGTGCTGGCAAATATTGAGCAGGGTTGAAAGGTAGAGTTTTGGTGAGAAAAGCTGCTCCTTTACCTTGATAGCCAATTCTGGTGGGAATTCCCGTTAACCAAAGCAAAAGACCAACTAACCAGCTTCTACCGATAGTAATGGCGACATCGTACTCGCGATCGCGAATTATGCCCACCAAGTTACTCCAATCTGCCAAACTGTTACGATCTCTGAAATCAAAGGAAAGTACCTCGTTAACTGACTTGCTAACCCGGTAGGCAGCCTTTGACCGGGGTTCCACTACGACATCGATCTGCGCATTGGGATAAGAACGCTTCAGATCGTCTAAAGTCGGAAACAAAAGAATTTGCTCGCCAATTCCGCCAGGTACAAGGGCTACTACTCGCATAATATTTATTGACGCTTACTCGCTCCCTATTTTAGGGGAAAATATATAGCCAAAAGATTGAAGAATTCTGTGTATTTACTAATTCCAGCTGCAGGCATCGGACGAAGAATGGGGAGCGATCGCAATAAACTCCTACTCAAAGTGCGATCGCAACCGCTAATTACTTGGACTCTCAAAGCCGCCGAAGCGGCAACTAGCATCACTTGGATTGGCATTATCTCTCAACCTGATGATTGGGATGATTTTCGGGAAATTGTCGCTGATTTAAAGCTGACTAAACCCGTGGAATTTATTCAAGGAGGCTCTACCAGGCAAGAGTCGGTTTACAATGGCTTGCAGGCGCTACCAGCCGCCGCAGAGCAAGTTTTAATTCACGATGGCGCGAGATGTCTAGCCACGCCAGATTTACTTAACGCCTGTGCTGAAGCTATTCGCCATTGTCCGGGCTTAATTGCTGCCATCCCCGTCAAAGACACTATCAAAGTTGTAGATGAACGTGGCATAATCCAAAGTACCCCCGACCGCAGCCAATTATGGGCAGCACAAACTCCTCAAGGATTTGATGTGAAGTTATTAAAAGAATGCCATGCCAAAGGCGTGCAAGAAGGTTGGGAAGTAACTGACGATGCAGCTTTATTTGAAAAGTGTGGTATCGAAGTGCGCATAGTCCCAGGTGAGGAGACTAATTTGAAAGTGACCACTCCCCAAGATTTAGCGATCGCGGAATTTATTCTCAAAAGCAGGGAATAGGGGCTAGGGAAGGGAGACAAGGGGGACAAGGGGGACAAGGGGGACAAGGGGGACAAGGGGGACGACAAATGCCCAATGCCCCATGCCCAATGCCCCATGCCCAATGCCCCATGCCCAATGCCCCATGCCATTGACAAAACATATTGTCAATGATATAATCCCTCAAACTTGTAACTCCACTCTGGTCACTTGTCAGTTGCTATTGACTATTGACTATTGACTATTGACTCTGGACTAATGACTACAGCCACAGCGACGAAGATAGAAGCAATTCTCTATTTAAAGGGTAAGCCCTTGTCGCTCGGTGAAATAGCCGAGTATGCCGCGTGCGATCGCGCTACAGTTGAGGAAGGCATAATTGAACTGATGGACGAATATGCCCGCCGCGATAGCGCTTTAGAAGTCGTAGAGACAGCAAATGGTTATAGTTTGCAATTGCGGTCTGATTTTCACGATTTAGTACAAACTCTCATCCCTGTAGAATTGGGTTTAGGTGCATTACGGACTTTAGCCGCGATCGCCCTTAATAGCCCCATACTGCAAACCGACTTAATTAACCTGCGCGGTTCAGGAGTATATCAACACGTTCCCGAACTAGTGGAACTTGGTTTCGTCAAAAAACGCCGAGACAGCGATTCTCGGTCTTATTCGTTACAAGTAACGCCGAAATTTCATCAGTATTTTCAAATCGAGCAACTGCCTCAAATATTAGCCACAACTCAAAAAGAGCAACAATTAGAGCTAAATTTAGAACTGGAAGCCGAGGCAGTAGCAGAATAAGTTGTGTGGTTGTGAGGTATATTTTTGACATAGGCATCGGGCATTGGGCATCGGGCATTGGGCATCGAAACAATTTTGGATTTTGGATTTTAGATTTTAGATTGGAATCCATGCATCGCAAATCTGTCTTGAAAAGTGACGCTCCTGCGTCGCTCTAAGCGAAGCTATGCCGAAGGCTTTACGCTGCGCTAACAGATCGCCGGAAGCTGGCGCTCCGACTTTTCGCAAAATCTAAAATTCCTTGTCCTCCTTGTCCTCCTTGTCCTCCTTGTCCCTCCGAAGTTCTGATCGCCGGAAGCCGGCGCTCAGACTTCTCTCCTTGTCTCCCCTGCTCCCTGCTCCCTGCTCCTCTGCCCAATTCAACCTACCCCAAGATAGAGCCAAGGGCTTATACCCGTGGGGAATGCACTACCCTTGTACTATGGTTTAGAGTAGAATCAGCAACTAAGCTACAAAACACTGCCAATGGAGTTTAATCCCGACTTTCTTAATGACAACTCTGAGGAACAAGCCAACCAGCTTCTAAACGACTACTTTGAGGAAAATCCCAATCAGCTGCTGAAATATCTACAGCATCAGTCGCCTGAAGTTTTAGCTCGCGTTGCCCAGTCCGTAAGCCCCGAAATTAAGCAAATTATTTCGCAAAACGTCCAAGGACTTGTGGGAATGCTACCCCCTGAAAATTTCAACGTGCAAATCACAACCGATCGGGAAAATCTAGCGGGTCTTTTAGCATCGGCAATGATGACAGGCTATTTCCTGCGCCAGATGGAACAGAGGATGCAGTTAGATCATTTATCTAATCAATAGATAAGAGTCAGTTGTTAGTTGTCAGTTGTCAGTTGTCAGTTGTCAACAATCAACAATCAACAATCAACAATCAACTACTCAGTTGTATCCTCTGTTCTCTACCTGACTACTTCTTATGAGGATAAGCCCCTGATTGCACTTTGAATGTTTGAGTTTTGCCGTTGCGGTTGACTTCGATTTCTAGAATGTCTCCCACTGAGCTTGACTCGACTAGCCTCTGCACTTGCGCCGAGGTTTTAACTGGCTTGCCGTTAATTTTTTGAATTACATCGCCAGGAAGTAGTCCGGCTTGTTTGGCTGGGGAATCATCCAGAGTACCTTTAATGACAACACCAGCATCTTGCTGAATATTAAGCTGATTTTCTTGATTAATCTGCTGCTTTTTCGTGGGAGTTAAATCGGTCATTTCCACTCCCAAATAAGGATGTTCGACACGCCCTTTGGTAAAAAGTTCATTCGCAATCCGCGCAGCAGTTTCAATGGGGATAGCAAAGCCCAAACCTTGAGCATCAGCCCGAATTGCCGTATTCACGCCAATCACCTCGCCTTGGGCGTTGAGCAAAGGCCCGCCAGAGTTACCAGGGTTGATTGCTGCGTCAGTTTGAATAAAGCTAACTCGCTTTTCGGGAACGCCAACTTGAGCGCTAGTGCGATCGGTAGCGCTAATAATGCCAATTGTCACAGTATTATCTAAACCCAAAGGATTGCCAATTGCGATCGCCCATTGACCGGGAATCAAGTTTTGCGAAGTCCCTAGTTTGACAGTAGGTAATTTACTCGCGGGAATTTTCACCACAGCCACATCTGTCACCGCATCGACACCCAAAACCTTACCCTCAAATGACCGTCCATCCTTGAGGGTAACTTGTACCGTGTCTGTATCAGCCACTACGTGAGCATTAGTTAATAACTCGCCGTTAGCACTTAAGATAAATCCTGAACCCGTACCGCGTTCAATTCGCTCTTCCGGCATTGGTTGCTCATCTTCGCCAAAAAATCGCCGCAATAGCGGATTTTTTAAAGCATCCGAAATTGGATTAGCTACTTTACGGGTGGCATTAATTCTTACCACCGCCGGGCCGACTTTTTGCACAGCCGTAGCAATAAAATTCACATTATCGCCCCCAGTGGTGCCTATAGGCCCGGCAACTGGACTAGGTGCTGCGGTTTCTGGCGGTAAAGCTGCGGTGACATTTCTTAATTCCTGAAAAGAGTACCTTTTTGGCAGGAAATAACGACTACCTAACAAACCTGCACCACCACCAATTAACAGTAAAGATATATATACGGCCAGCTGCTTTAAGGATAACTTCATAATAATTTCACTCACAGGACAGCAATGCAGTTGCTAATTTCTAAGTTTAGTCAAGCAAATAACAAGTGGATAGATCAACTTCACAGGAAATTAAAGAAAATGTAGAGAGATATTAAGTAATTTTAATTTCTCTCAATCGCCTTGCACAAAATTTCTGGGGAACTACTAACTCCTAATCCACTTCTACTCCCCAGTACCTCATTTAAAATCTAATTTAGATTTTAAATATTGACCCTCTGTTTACTGGTAGACATGAATCGTCCCTACCGTCTAATGTTTATCTGTGGTTTAGTCAGCACTTTGGGGCTAGGATTTATCTTTTCGGGCGGACAAAGTGCTAAAGCTGGTGTAGAGAGTTGCCCAACTCCAGCCCTATCTCGGTTCCAGCGCCATATAGTTGCTCGTGGCGAAACGCTAGAGACTATAGCCCAGCGCTATAACCTCAGTCCGGCAACTATTATCAGTATGAATCCTAATGTGAAAAACGGCACTGTAACTGTTGGTAGCGAACTTCAGATTGCTCCCTACAATGGAATTGTGGTTGAAGTGCCTCAAGGCCAAACTTGGCGACAAGTAGCAGCCAAATATAAAGTGCGTGCTGATGCCATGTTTGAAATTAATGGCTGTCAAAAAGATCCCCGAATTGTCTTTGTTCCTGGGATCAATGGGGCTTCAACTCGCGTTATCACTGCACCGCCGGCAGCAAATCAGCCATCTAGCCAAATTAGTGGCTATCCTTTACCAGCCGTGACTACAGTAGCTTTACCCTATGGCTGGCAAGTTAATCCTAATTCTGGTGAAGTCTTTTTCCACAGTGGCGTAGACTTATTTGCGGCTATTGGTACACCAGTACAAGCGATCGCCCCTGGAACCGTCGCCTTTGCCCGCGAACAAGCTAGTTATGGCAAATTAGTCATTATCAATCACGATGGCGGACTTCAAAGTCGCTACGCCCATCTTGATACTATTAAAGTAACTGCTGGTCAACAAGTCAAAAAAGGAGACTTGTTAGGAACCGTCGGTACAACTGGACAACCCGCAGCCAAACAACCTCACCTACATTTTGAAATGCGTTCTAGTTCATCCGTTGGTTGGGTAGCCCAAGATCCCAAAGGTTATTTAAAGAAATAAGTAGTGCAGTGTAATTAAAGACAACTGGCGAGGTTTGTCATTTGTCATTTGTCATTTGTCATTGGTAAGGATTTCAAGTATGTTCACATTGCGTAACATAGTTTGGTTTATTCCCGCCGACTGACCTAGAACTAATAGCAATTAGCAAAAATCAAACCATAAAACCATTATTTCTACTACCTTTCTTAACCTTAACCAGCATACCAGGAGATATAGAACTTAAAAAACTCTGCGTACCTTTGCGCTAACCTTAGCGTACCTTTGCGTTTCAGAAAATTATCTTTTGTGCAGCTTCCCAAATAAACAAATTAATAAATTAGTATCAACCAATTCTTAACTCAAAATAAATTGCATCACATCAGTAGATTTGACAACATGCATCCCCGCAGCAGCAAACCTACTAAAAGCTGCATCAGCTTGTTCCGTATAGTCAACAACCCCCGGAACAACCACAGGCGAAGTACAATCCTCCAACAGGTAAACTTTTTTCGCTAAATTCGCATCTATTTGTTGAATTTCTGTTAATAAATCGTCAATTGTCCAAGCAACACAATGACTTTTAGCTTGACCGCCAATAATCACAGCATCAAAGTTTAAAAGTTGCTGAATTAAGCGCGTATTCTTTTGTGCTAGAGGATTTTGGGCAAAATCTATTAAAACTTCTGGGCGTAAAACAGAATAGTTCTCCGTTAAAGGATTATCGCCCTTAATTTCAAATTGGGTTTGACTCTGGCGCGCAATACAATGAAAGAAAATTGCTGCTTCTACTGCAGAAACTAAAGCATGACCAATACCGCCTAACATGGAATGATAAGGCCAAACAGTCAGAGGATATTTACCATCTTGACTTAGCTGTTTAACATAGTGATAGGCATGTTTTTCTAATAGTTGATAATCGCCCTGAGTAATACTATTAGCGACTACAGGATTCACTTGCCAAATCCCTTTTTCGATATCAGATAAGGTAATATTTGTAGCTGCTGGTATTGGATGTTCGCCAGCTTGATTTATCCAAAAAATGGGATGGAAGATTTGCATCGCTGTGTGGGTATCCAAGGTTGGGGTAATGGTTGTAATTACCCCTAAATGACGATAAATGAATTCACACAAGCGCTGATTATCTTCTACTGCTCCATTACCCGATTTACCCCCAACAAATAATTCAAATTCAGGAATACAAAAAGTATTTTGAACATCAATTAACAGTAAACAAATCCGAGTTTTATCGCTAGAGCTTGGTTGAATATTATATTGTTTTGCCCATGCTTCCGCTTGAGCAGCAATTTCTTGGTAGGGTACGCGCCAGACTGAACCCACTGTATCGGGGTGAAACTGTGGCGGAATTGGGAGTTGGCTATTGGTTTGAGTATTCATATTTGAATTGAGATGATAATTATATACTCCTGAATTACCGTAGTAATTAAAGCTGCGCCTTTATTTATTTCATAGACAAAGCTGATGCAAGTTGATTTCCTAAAATAATTGGCTTTGATGATAACATTAATAACTCAGTAACAGAGCGATCGCCAACTCATCACAAAGCTTGGTAAATCCTCTATTTTCCGTCGAGATCAAAGCCGATAAATCTGCTTTATTTCTACCCCTGTCTCTGTTTCTTATTTTTTTACTCCCACATTGACTAAAATCGCCCTAACTGTGGCAATCTGAAAAACAGAGAAATCGAAATTTGATATTTTCGCTACAGCAAATTTACCTAATGCGGTTATGCAAACTCTGCCCACAGTTACAACTGTAAACACCACATCTAGCGAACTCACCTTTGATACAACAATCAAGCGCCGTAAAACTCGTCCGGTAAAGGTGGGAAATGTCACCATTGGCGGTGGCTACCCTGTAGTAGTCCAGTCAATGATTAATGAAGACACCCTAGATATCGATGGATCTGTGGCAGCTATTCGTCGTCTGCACGAGATTGGCTGCGAAATTGTGCGTGTTACTGTGCCTAGTCTGGCTCATGCCAAAGCTTTAGCGGAAATTAAACAAAAACTCCTGCAAACCTATCAAGACGTACCCATCGTTGCTGATGTGCATCACAATGGGATGAAAATTGCTTTAGAAGTTGCTAAACACATCGAAAAAGTACGTATTAATCCCGGTTTGTATGTGTTTGAAAAACCAAATGCCAATAGAAGTGAATACACCAAAGCCGAATTTGATGAAATTGGCGAAAAAATCCGCGAAACTTTAGAGCCGTTAGTTGTCTCCTTAAGAGATCAAGGTAAAGCCATGCGCATCGGGGTAAATCATGGTTCTCTGGCTGAGAGAATGTTATTTACCTACGGCGATACCCCAGAGGGGATGGTGGAATCAGCTTTAGAATTCATTCGCATTTGTGAATCGCTAAATTTCCATAATTTAGTCATTTCCATGAAAGCTTCCCGCGTCCCAGTCATGGTAGCCGCCTATCGTCTCATGGCCAAGCGCATGGATGAATTGGGTATGGAATATCCCCTACATTTGGGTGTCACCGAAGCTGGAGATGGGGAATACGGGCGAATTAAATCTACTGCTGGTATTGCTACCTTACTCGCTGATGGCATTGGCGATACAATCCGCGTCTCATTAACAGAAGCACCAGAAAAAGAAATTCCCGTTTGCTATAGCATTCTCCAAGCCTTGGGATTGCGCAAAACAATGGTGGAATATGTCGCTTGTCCTTCTTGCGGACGCACCTTATTTAACCTGGAAGAAGTACTGCACAAAGTCAGAGAAGCAACTAAACACTTAACTGGGCTAGATATAGCCGTTATGGGTTGTATTGTAAATGGCCCTGGTGAAATGGCAGATGCGGACTATGGCTATGTAGGTAAAACTCCCGGTTATATTTCTTTATATCGTGGTAGAGAAGAAATTAAAAAAGTCCCAGAAGACCAAGGTGTAGAGGAATTAATTAATCTCATCAAGTCTGATGGACGCTGGGTAGATCCTTAAGATTTTGCCAACGGCGACCCTGATGGTCGCCGGATTGCCAAGTATTTTGCTGTAATAAGAATACATGTTTCTGTGTCACAGTGATACCCTGTGTTACATTGAGCATACTGACTATACAAAATTTTTCCTCTGGCGCAGCTGTCATTATGGTGATTACAAAAAGTAGGCTGGTTTTGGGTGCTACTGCAGTGACGCTCTCAACTATTGCTATTACAAGCCTGGGCATTCACTCGCGAGGTCAGGCTTTAAATAACAGTCCCAAGGAATTGATAGATGAGGTTTGGCAAGTAGTTCAGCGCCAATACGTAGACGCTACTTTTAATCAAGTAGATTGGCAGGCTGTACGCAAGGAGTATTTAAATAAGAATTACAGCAGTAAAAAGGAAGCATATAAGTCCATCCGGGAAATGCTGAAGAAGCTGGATGACCCCTACACCCGGTTTATGGACCCGGAAGAATTTAAAAATATGCAAGTTGATACCTCTGGAGAACTCACAGGTATCGGTATCACAATTAGTCAGGATGAAAAAACCAAACAGCTAGTTGTTATTGCCCCGATTGAGGATACTCCCGCATTTAAAGCCGGGATTTTAGCCAAAGATGAAATTCTCCAAATCGACGGTAAAAGCACCAAGGGGATGGATACTAACCAAGCTGTATCCCTCATTCGTGGCGAAGCTGGAACCAAGGTGAAACTGACCATTCGCCGTAGCGGACAAACTAAACAGTTTGAAATCCAGCGCGCGCGGATTGAAATTCATCCAGTTAAATTCTCGGAAAAACAAACACCATCAGGTACTGTTGGCTACATTCGCTTGAACCAATTCAGTGCAAATGCTGGCAAAGAAATGCAAAATGCCATCAAAAGTTTAGAAAAAAAACAAGTTGTTGGTTATATTTTGGATTTACGGGGGAATCCTGGTGGGTTACTATTCTCTAGCGTCGAAATTGCCCGCATGTGGCTAGATAAAGGGATTATCGTCTCGACTATTGACCGCCAAGGCGAGCAAGAACGGGAAGTAGCCAATGGACGCGCCTTAACAAATAAGCCGTTGGTCATTTTAGTTGATAAAGGTTCAGCTAGTGCCAGTGAAATTCTCTCTGGTGCTTTGCAAGATAACAAACGCGCTACTTTGGTAGGCACTCAAACCTTTGGTAAAGGCTTAGTACAATCAGTCCGCCCACTGGAAGATGGCTCTGGATTAGCGGTGACAATTGCTAAATATCATACTCCTAGCGGTAAAGATATTAACAAGCATGGGATAGATCCAGATGTCAAGGTAGAATTGAGCGATGCTCAAAGACAAGAGTTATGGCTCAACGAGCGGGATAAATTGGCAACAAAAGAAGATCCGCAATTTGCTAAAGCAGTGGAAGTTTTAGGTAAGCAAATTACGGCTCAAAGTACCACGACAACGGGCAAAAATTAAAAATTGTAAATTTTATACTTTATTGGGGTTGGCATTTACCAGCCCTAATTAATCCTACCCGACGCGCGATCGCTTCTCCTTGGGATGAAAAGGGGCCCCACTGTTCAATAATTTCTGGCTTATCTTCCCCACCATCTAAGTTGTCTACGATCTCGCAATGGCCAGCAGGACGCTTGACAACATACCAAATTTCTTGTGTTGAATCAGTCATAGGCTTAATTAATAATAGGGGCTAGGGACTAGGGGAGAGAAATTTTGATGTTTGGTTGTAAAATTTTTTGGTGAATAGCGGAATTGAAAGATTTACAGGGAATTGCAATTTGGTGAGGTACAGATAATCGTTGATTGTAGGGGCATTGGCACTGCCATGCCCCGAAGCGCGTACCTCATTTACCTATAAATATGCTGTATTTCTTCCTTGTCCACCTTCTGTTTCATGCAAGGCGATGAAATTTATTTCATCGAGACTGTCTTTTATCCCCAGCCCTAAACTAGATGTTATTAAAGCACAGTGCAAACCCCAGAAGATATAGTTTGCTGTTTTTGGCATGTTGTAAAATAAACAATAGAAGGATTCGGAGGGCCATTAACTGGTCATAAACGCCTATAGAGACTATCTATGGAAATCTCCAAGGTTTAAAGTCCAGCCAGCTGAAGCAACTACAGCGGCTGTACCACCAGCGCATACCGGGCGATCGCATCAGTACGTCCGAGTTTTCCCAGCGACTGGCAGCAATCAGTACAGAAATCAATCAGCCTGTGTGTGCCTACCTCAACCGTCGCGGACAAGTGATTCGTGTAGGGGTAGGCACACCGCGTCAGACGCAAATCCCACCCCTAGAATTGCCCCGTTATGGTGCAGAACGACTTAGCGGTATTCGTTGCATCGCCACTCACCTCAAGTCAGAACCACCCAATGACGGGGCGCTGACAGCGATGGCTTTACAACGTTTAGATGCTTTGGTAGTACTAAATATTACCGGCACGGGATTTACCCGTCGAGGTGGAGGCGCTACTGGGTATGTCAAAGAAGCTTATTTAGCGCACCTGACACCCCAGGAATCTCAGGCTGTGCTGGCCAGTGGGAATTTATCTAAAGTTGGGTCGAGTGGTGTGCAGTCGCCAAGCTGGAATGTATCGCCACCAATGAGTTTGGATGAATTAACACAGCAGGATTTTCTCGATTTAGTAGAAAATCTGGAAGCTGAATTTCAGCGCGAATTTGTTGCCCAGCAAGTAGATATCGACCACGATCGCGTGTTAATTGTGGGAGTGATGACAGACGAAAAGAGTCATTTAGAATTCCACGATACCTTGGCGGAATTAGCACGTTTAGTAGATACAGCCGGGGGCGATGTTTTACAGACAGTACAACAAAAGCGATCGCGGATTCATCCCCAAACAGTCGTTGGCGAAGGTAAAGTCCAAGAAGTCGCCTTAACAGCCCAAACTTTAGGCGCAACTCTCGTCGTCTTCGATCGCGACCTCTCACCCGCCCAAGTCCGCAATCTAGAAGCCCAAATTGGCGTTCGGGTAGTCGATCGTACCGAAGTCATATTAGATATATTCGCCCAACGCGCTCAGTCCCGTGCTGGTAAATTACAAGTCGAACTAGCACAGCTAGAATATATGCTGCCCCGCCTGACTGGTAGAGGGCAAGCCATGTCCCGATTAGGGGGTGGTATCGGTACTAGAGGCCCTGGTGAAACCAAACTAGAAACTGAACGCCGCGCCATTCAGCGACGGATTTCGCGATTGCAACAAGAAGTCAACCAGTTGCAAGCCCATCGTTCCCGTTTACGCCAACGCCGACAGCACCGAGAAGTCCCCTCAGTAGCTTTGGTTGGTTATACCAACGCTGGTAAATCCACCTTGCTCAATGCCCTCACCAATGCGGAGGTATATACAGCCGACCAGCTATTTGCAACTCTTGACCCTACCACGCGCCGTCTAGTAATTTCCTATGCCGAGACAGGTGAAACCCAAGAGATTCTACTGACAGATACAGTAGGATTTATACATGAATTGCCAGCCTCACTAATGGATGCTTTTCGCGCTACCTTAGAAGAAGTCACAGAAGCAGATGCTTTACTGCATTTAGTCGATTTGTCTCATCCAGCTTGGTTGAGCCATATTCGCTCAGTTAGAGACATTCTCGCCCAAATGCCCGTGACTCCAGGCCCAGCACTAGTGGTTTTTAACAAAATCGACCAAGTCAACAGCGAAACCCTAGCCTTAGCACGAGAAGAGTTTCCTTTAGCAGTATTTATATCTGCTAGCCAGCGTTTAGGATTAGAAACCCTACGCCATCGCTTAACCCAGCTGATTCAATATGCTGTTGACTCGCGGTAAATACTAAAAATTTAGTAAATTTTGTCTTTTAATTACAATGCTGTAGTTATATTTAACTACGGCATTTGTTATATATATGTAAATATTTTGTCTACAGATATTAATAATTATGACTATAGAAGCCCAAAACTGCCCACCAACAACAGATATAGTAGAAAGTGAAAATATAAATATTTTGCCATCTAAATATCTACAAATAGATAACTTTCTCACTTCAGAAGAACATCAGCAACTACTCCAATATGTTTGCCAACAGGAAGCAAACTTTGTAAATACCAGTACTTCTACTAATGAAGTAAATTATCGTCAATCAAAGGTGCTTTATTATTTCCCTGATTTTTCTCAATTAATTTTGCAGAAAATAGAAGCTGTTTTACCTGAAGTAATCGATAAATTGGCTATCCCAGCATTTACGAGCAATTATATTGAAAGCCAACTCACTGCCCATAATGATGGTAATTATTACAAAATTCATAATGATAATGGTAGCCCAGAAACTAGCCTGAGAGAAATTACTTATGTTTATTATTTTCATCAAGAACCTAAAAACTTCTCAGGTGGAGAATTGCTGATTTACGATAGCAAAATTGCCAATAGCTTTTATGTAAATGCCGATTCTTTTCAAAAAGTTGAGCCTCGAAATAATAGTATTGTCTTCTTTCTCAGCCGCTACATGCACGAAGTACTGCCTGTAGTTTGCCCCTCTAGAGTTTTTGCAGATAGCCGCTTCACTATTAACGGCTGGGTTAATCGCTCTGTTGTTTGACTACTTACGGGAGAAAGATAACAGTTTAAATCGCCATGTATAGTGCATTTTTCTATCAGTATTGCTATAGAAATCGTCAATGATTTATGAAATATTACATCTATAGTTGTTGACTGTTAAGCGTTGACAGTCAACAGTCAACAGGCAAAAACGATATTTTGTAAACCTGAAATAGGATTGCTATATATAGCAATGCGTTTAAGAGTTACAAACACCTATCTTCCTTGTCCTCCTTGTCCCCCTTGTCTCCCTTGTCCTTTTTGTTGATATATCAAATAGGATGGCTATATATACTGAATTAAGTTTAAGTAGGATGTAGCTTGCCCTAACATTCAGGGCTAGAGAATATGACTAGTTAAAAAGCAAGATATTCATATCCGAGCGATAATTCAGTTAATTATACCTGTTATTTTACTGTTTGTTTTCTCAAAAAAGTCACGTGGCGATTGTAAACCAACAGGAAGTATTCCATAAAATCCGATAGTTTTAAATGCCTAAATTAAAAATTTCATGAATCTCTCTAAAACTCTAGACTATTTTCCACGATCTGTGGCAATTTATATTCATCACTAACTTAGCAGTAGCTTTCACTGAAACTATCAGTGTTGACAGTACCCAACAATTACAAAACTCTGTGATAAAAGTTTGTCAAGTCTTGGCTGGATTCCGGTGAGAAAATCATATCTTTTGAGATTACAGGCAAAACGTAACAGGTTGATGGATGACAACCACATACATATTATGAGCATTCAACGCATATCCGCTTTAATTTTGATATCTTTTGGCAGCAGTTTACTGCTTGCCCCATCTGCTCAAGCAGCGAGTTTTACAACTAATATTAGCCAATCTACAAACTCTAAAGCAAATATTTGGTTAAAATCTATTACTCAACAGGATAAAGAAGGAAAAAATCAGGAATTTAGTAATTTTTCCTTTGTTAATAAAGTTACAGGATTAGAAAATCCTGAATACACAGGGGGTAATACTGGTGCAGCCAGTACAGATAGAGGTGATAGAGCTTCTACACCCAACAATATACCAGTCGCCGAAGCTCCAAAACCTGAGGAAATTGTTGCTTACTTGAGTAACAATAACCTCAACAACATTATTGATACTGAAGACCAAGGGGCTTTTAAAATGAACCTCTGGTTCGATACTACTATTAGCCAAGATAGTTCTGGTTTAGACAACCTCTTCTTTTGGGAACGGGGTATGAACAGTGACTTGGGGATTCAAGCCATTGATGAAAATGGCAATTTATTGGGTAACTTCTTAAAACTGACGAGAACAACTCAACAAAGCGCTGGATACAAGATTGACACGAAAGAAATTGGTGGTGCTCAAGAAGTTGGTTCTTGGGGAGTCAGTCTCAAGCAGCTAGGATTAACCGATGGACAAGCTACCACAGGTATTAAAGGCATTCAAGTGCTAGCTGAAGGAGGTAAGAACGGTTTCAACGGCCCTGATTTCAAAGTCATTGCCAGAAAAGCTGATATTCCTCAAGCTGTACCTGAACCTAGTACAATTGTTGCCTTGGGGGCGTTAGCAGTGACGACGCTGAAAGTACTCAAGAAAAAGCTGTTAGTACAAATTTAAATTTTTCTCTCTTCTGGTGAACAATGTCCAGCAAAATACATCTGCTGGACATTGACCAGTCTGAGTATATTTCCTAAATTTCAATGGAAATCCTCAAGTCTAAATTCTACCAGTAACTAATCACCCAAAATATTGCCAAGTAGTGCTTTAATACTCAACAAGTTGTTTTAATAGTAGCGGTTAATACTTAAATTAAATTTAAATAGCCGAGTAATCACCGTATAGTTGCTGAGGCTATCACTATTGAAAGTGCAATAATATCGATTTATTAAGAAAACCTGGTGCAAACATACAATTAGTCAAGAGTCCATAGCTAAAAATCTATCGACTATTGACTAAACTTTATTTGTATAGGAATAAAATTATTGTGACTTTTAACTGAACTCAAGGATGGTAATACTGGCAAAGTTCTAAAATTAAGAATATTAAAACTAATTGAGGAAGTTATGGCTGCAAAAGTAGAAATTTATACCTGGAGGACTTGCCCATTTTGTATCCGCGCTAAAAATTTGCTAATTACCAAGGGTGTTGAATTTATTGAATACAGCATCGATGGTGATGAGGTAGCAAGGGATAAAATGGCTCAAAGAGCAAATGGAAGACGCTCTTTGCCTCAAATTTTCATCAACGATGATCATGTTGGTGGTTGTGATGATATTCATGCTTTAGATCGTCAAGGGAAGCTAGATGAGTTACTCGCAGCTGGCAATAGTGTATAGAGGGATGATGGATGAAAATTACGCTTTATTTATTACAGAAGGAAGTGTAAATCAGCCTGAACATCAAGGGATAATGTAAATTGAATAACTTTAAATTTCCTGGTGCTTGAGGCAAAAAGCGTGAAACTAGCTTTTATCATCGATCCCATCCATCAGCTCGATCCATGTCACGATACTAGTGTTGCCTTAATGGAAGCAGCGCAAATACTCGGACATGAAGTGTGGATAACGCAGGCTAATCTGTTGACTGTAGTAGAGGGAAAAGCCTGGGCTATTTTACAGCGCGTAGAAATTACTCCAGTTCAACTGGTGGAAGGACGCTATTTTGCAGCAAATCCTTGGTACAAGTTGAGCAATGCAGAAAGCTTGTTGACTTGCTTAGAAACAATGGATGCTGTTTTTATGCGGACAGATCCACCAGTGAATGATGCTTATCTCTATGCAACTTACATTTTGGATTACATCGACCAAAACAAAACCTTAGTCATTAACAGTCCCAAAGGTATCCGAGGGGCGAATGAAAAAATGTACGCCCTCCAGTTTACCGATGTAATTCCCGAAACAATAGTAAGTGCTGATAAGGTGGTTATCCGCAATTTCTTAGAAGCAAAAGGCGCAGCAGTGCTAAAGCCACTAGGAAATAAAGCTGGGGAAGGGATTTTATTTTTACAACCAAGCGATCGCAATTTTAACTCTATTGTCGAACTCAGCACTTCTCAAGGTCGAGTACCAGTAATGGTACAAACCTACCTACCACAAGCAAAAGAGGGAGACAAGAGAATCATTCTTCTCAATGGCGAACCCATTGGCGCTCTCAATCGCCTGTCTAGCAGTAGTGACTTTCGCAATAATATGGCTACTGGTGGTACAGTGGCAAAAACGGAAATTACCGCCAGAGAGCAGGAAATTTGTAGACAATTAGCCGACAAATTACGCCAAGACGGCTTAATTTTTGTGGGTATTGATGTGATTGGCGGTTACCTGACTGAAGTGAATGTTACTAGCCCAACTGGAGTTAGGGAAATCGACAGACTAGATGGTACTAACCTTGCTAGTCAAGTTATTCAATGGGTTGAGCAAACGCTACAAGATAACGCAAACAAATAACTAATGACAACTGAACTATCAATAAAAATAATTTAGTTTCTGGAGTTTTTTAGTTTCTTCTACTTTAGGGAAGCCTATGCCTATGTAATTTCCCGATCGCACAGCGAAAATACATACAAGTGAGAGCAGTTGTAGTGGGGCTAGTCTTCCCGAATTTTCAGCAAATAATTTCTATTTTCGCTATTTTATCCCATACAAAATTGAGGACATCTGAGTTAGCAGACTCATGCCCAATTTCATCAGGTTTGGGGTTAGGGTTGAGGAGTTTCGTCACTAATTAGCAATCTTAGTGATGGAACCGAAATAATTTACTCTTGATTGGCATCAACTCCATACCTAACACTTTCTATACTGTCTTTAGTTCGACCTGAGAATTAATTTGGCGATCGCTTAATTTTTCGGTTGGTTGCGTCGCCGTTGCAGAAAATCAGGAATATCTAAGACAGGTTTTTCTTTGGGTTCGGGAATAGGAGAAGGTGGGCTAACAGTTGGCGGCTGTTGTGATACCGGTCTTCTGGGTGGCGGTGTGGTGACTCTGTTGTTAGCAACTGTTTGTTGTGGTGCTGCTTGTGGCTCACCTGTAAACCCAGTTGCAATTACAGTAATCCGGACTTCTCCTTGGAGTCTGTCATCAATCACCGCACCAAAAATAATATTGGCGTTGGGATCGACTACTTCATAAATTGTTTCCGCCGCAGCGTTGACTTCATGCAAGGTGAGATCGCTACCACCAGTAATGTTAAATACAACTCCTCTAGCTCCTTCAATCGAACATTCGAGTAATGGCGAAGAAATAGCCGCGATCGCCGCTTCTCTAGCTCTTGATTTTCCAGAACTCACGCCGATTCCCATTAATGCCGATCCCGCATCAGCCATCACAGCTCGCACATCCGCAAAGTCAACGTTAACTAAGCCAGGGATCGTGATGATATCAGAAATACCTTGTACCCCTTGACGCAGGACATCATCTGCATAGCGAAAAGCTTCTTGTACTGGTGTTTGTTCGGGGATCACTTCCAACAGCTTATTGTTAGGGATGATAATTAGCGTATCTACCCTACTTTTCAGACCTTCAATTCCTTGCTCTGCTTGACTGGTACGGCGTCGTCCCTCAAATACAAATGGACGTGTCACCACACCAACTGTCAGCGCGCCCATTTCTTTGGCTACTTCTGCAACGATCGGCGCTGCGCCAGTTCCCGTACCACCGCCCATACCAGCAGTGATGAATACTAAGTCAGCTCCTTCTAAAGCTGTAGCTATTTCATCTCTCGACTCCTCTGCTGCTTTCTGTCCAATAGCCGGATTACCGCCTGCACCTAAACCGCGAGTCAGTTTCTGCCCGATTTGTAACCGACTAGGAGCACCAGCTAAGGTAAGAGCTTGGGCATCTGTATTAATTGACCAAAACTCCACGCCACTGACATCAGACTCAATCATGCGGTTAACAGCATTACCACCACCGCCACCTACACCAATCACTTTGATGTTGGCAACTCTACCAGGAACAATCTCTCCAATGCGGTTACTTTCAGAGGTCATCTTTTTACCGTCATGATTTTGTCCAAAGTTCAGCCCTGAGTGATTAAAAGGATTGGTCGAGTTAACAGCCAGTGAGAACCCTGACTGTCCCACTGATTGGGAGTTTTTATAGGTAAGCCCTTGGTTATTATCAAGTGTCATTGGATTTGTGAAAGGTAGATAAACGACTTTTTCAGGTGTTACTCACCTAAGAGTCAACTATAGTTTGACACTGCCATAAATCATGACAGTGTTCTTTATTGTTCTCACTACTTCCAACCCTAACAGGATTGTCAGTGCGAAATTTCGCTACGGCATCAGCCAAGAACGCAGCCGATCGCACAACTAGTTCTAGAGAAGTATACCTATATTTACTTAAAAATGATCTGTATAACTTCAGTCTATGATTAATATTTTCAGTCTTAGGTTGGTAATTTAGCTTGATTGGAATTTGCTGTTGCCAATGGTTTTCTCCCGCGATTACTAAGAAATTAGAACGGTTACTAATTTTACAACTTACAGTATTGATTTTTTTTCTGGCGATCGCCACTCTCAAAATGTTAATTTTGTATATTTTATAATCTCCTTTCAAAGAAAAATACTGGTTAAAGAAATTATTACCAATATTAAATTTGACTAACTCACAAATACGCCAGTGTTTAAATATACATATAACTACAGTACAAGTGAATCTACACCCAAAATTACACTCAGAGCGTACAACTTGTAAAGACAGGTTGTCAGGCTTTGTGTCTGATTGAGAAATATTTTTAATAGGTTTCATCATTGGAGATGATTGCACCTGATTACACAAAATTTGCCCTCTACTTGTTAATGTTTAGGTTGCTGGTCAATGGATAGCAAACCTTGATTGATTAGCTGTTGAGTTTGTTAACTCACGTTGGTTGGAGAAATATTCTACCTTATAGAAATCGTTACTGGTGTCGCTGGCACAGATATCGCCAAATAGCTATCCAACTTAGATAGTTTAGGGTGAGGATAAAATGTCCCCAGTTTTCACCAACCAAAGCTGACGACACATAGGGTAAATTGTCACAAGAAAATCTCACAACAAAATACGAAAATCGCTCTTAAGAGTCAACCGTCAACCGTCAACAGTCAACAGTCAACCATCAACGCTATTTTCAAGTTAGCCATTCACAAGAAAATCTCACAACCAAACATGAAAATCTCTCTTTCCCATGCCCCATGACCAATGCCCCATGCCCATTTTCAAGCTAGTCTGGCGAAAACTTTCTACCCTATGGCTAAATGTTAAAGTAAAAATAGAGATGCTTTTACTGACTAGGGCAGGTTTTGTAAATTCCCCTCTCATGTTATTGGACAGTTAACGCTGATTGCCTGATTGGTCACTGAAATCTAAAAAAATAATTAATATATTCAGTAGCATATAATTTTTCAGTTATTCACAGCTTTGTATACATAAAACCAGCAACATTTGTTTAGGGAGTTCGGATATTTACCTTTAATTTTTTTTGGTTCAATTGTACTAAAGGATTTTCGGGGTTTTGAATATCAATGTATTCTATTTGGCTAGAATTCAACTTGCTAGGTAAATGGCGCATTTGAGCTAGCATTTTAATTTGTTCGGCTAAATGGGAGCTAGGCGGGCCTAAATGTACATTCCCTAGTTCTGTTTTCAAAATTAAATTTGTGGGATTTTGACAATCAATTTCTGTAACTTTGACGGAACTTTGACTCACAGACAGATAAAGTTGGCTCCAGTAAGGTAGATATTGTTCTGGTTTGCCAATGACTTTGAGACTAGGTAATGTACCAGTAGAATTCAACGCTCTGTATTTATCTAAAGGTATCCAAACTCCGTTAGCGTCTATTAAACCTACAGATTCTTGTTTGTTACTATTTTCAGTATTTGTACTGTGAGTAGCTTGAGTAAACGCTACAGGTACTCGTTCCTGGATTTCAATAATTAATCCTGGGGGGAACAGACGGCGCGTCACAATTGCTTGTGCAATGGTGGGTTGTCGCTTCAATGATTCTGCGATCGCAGCTGGTTGAATCCGCCATAAAGACTGAGGATAGGAAATAGCGAGTAGCGATCGCATTGTCTCCTCTGACAGTGATTGATTCGCTGATTTGACAGCAATTTGATTAGGCGAATTGAGTACCCACATTGGTTGAATTGCTATCCAAAGCAAACATCCTGCCAGACTACTAATAGCAAAGGTTCGCCAAATAGTCTGAATAATTCTCATCTGCTGCTGTCGCCGTAATTTTTGACGACGTTGGGCTAAATCCATACGGGACACTGATACTAAGCCAGCCATTAAAACCTCAATTGTGGGTGAGCGTCAAAATTATTGATACCTACGGGAGGGTCAATTAATTTTAGTAAACTCTGTTGGCATGTTGTAGCCTTGATTCTCAAGACTTTTTTCACGTTTGAGTAACAATCTACCGCAACTACATTAGGATTGTGGCACGAGGAAAAGCGAATCGAAAAGTTAGCGCTGCTAATTTTAATTCTCATGTAACCTTTTGACTGTAGGGTCACAGCCATTATCTGCTAAAAAATCTACAGTAGCCGTCTGAGAATATTTAATTTATTTGTATATATACATTCAACTTTATTAAGTATTAATGCTTAGGATTTCTGAGGGCGATCGCTACTTTTTTTCACTTCCTCAACTCTTTGTCAAGAGCTTAGTTTTCAACTTTTATTTATATACTTGACAGAGTCGATTTTGTCCTCATATTGTCAAAAGTCCAGAGTCAAAGGCTAACTTGGACTTGAAACTGCACCCCACAGATTGCATCTGGCACCAAAGTATTTATACAGAGTTAATAATTTTTCAATAAACATTAAATTTTTGCAATAAAACGAAAAACCAAGTTTATTAGCCTGTGTAAGCAAGCTTAATTTGTATCGCTCACTCTTATAGGGTGTAGGTGCAAGATATCAAACAGCCTTAACATCAATATATAAGTCTAGGCGCGTCAAAGCTGATTAATCGCAAAATATTACTAGGTAGCCGTTAGAACATATAGACATCTGAGTTTTTTTTGCAGATAATTACAAATTATTAATTTAAATATAAATATTTTTGGTGTTTGCCTTGACAAAAAAACTGCAAAATGATATGTATAGCAATCTGCGAGCAAATAGTAACTTTTTTTACATATAAACTTAGCTATTGCGCCTTTTGCCTAATCAACTATAGACCAGAGATTGTCAAAAGCTCAATAGCAGCTGTACAAATGACAGATACACATAACGTATAAGGAAGAACTAGCTTTCAGCAATCTACCGATATTTGTTTGTCGCGATGTCTTCAACAACTTTTTCGGAGAACGCCTTTGAGATCTGTCTTCCACTAGACAAAAATTGTCTATGCATTACTTACGTACCTCTATATTAGATAGAGATTTCGCGATAGCAAAAGATACAAAATAAAACCAGATCTAAATCTACATCTGCATCTACATGAGAACGACCCTAAATTTGTCACGGTTTTATAAAGCATGTAACCCTAGCTACACACTCAATATGGGTGATGTACTGGATAAGCAGTACTATATAGATTTTTCTGATGTACGTGGTTGCAAAATAGTTGAAGAACTACAACGTACTATCACCCGGATTTCGCCTGATGAGCCAACCTGCCAATTATTTACAGGTCATATTGGTTGTGGGAAATCCACAGAGTTACAGCGTCTCAAAGCAGAGCTGGAAGTAGCAGGATTTCATGTAGTTTATTTTGAATCCAGTCAAGACCTAGATATGGCGGATATTGATGTCAGCGATATATTGTTGAGTGTCGCTCGTCAAGTCAGTGTTAGTTTAGAAAAAATTGGTATCAAACTCAAACCGGGTTATTTCACCAACTTATTCAAAGAAATTGGGGATTTTTTACAAACTCCGATAGAATTATCTGGACAAGCAGAATTATCTCTAGGTATTGCCAAAATTACTGCCAAAACTAAAGATAGCGCCCAGATGCGCAATCAATTAAGGCAATATTTAGAGCCACGCACTAACAGTATTTTGCAAGCAATTAACGAGGAGATATTAGAAAAATCTGTTGAACAGCTCAAACAACGCGGTCAAAAAGGCTTAGTAGTCATCGTTGATAACCTAGATCGGGTGGATATGCGTCCTGTAGCTTCTGGACGCACCCAACCAGAGTATCTGTTTATTGACCGAGGAGAGCAGTTACGCCGACTCAAATGCCATTTAGTCTACACCATTCCCCTAGCCTTGATTTTTTCTAACGAGTACGAAACACTCAAAAATCGCTTAGGTGGAGGAATCGCGCCAAAAGTTTTACCAATGGTACTGGTGCGTCAAAGAAATGGTGAAGACTCAGAGCCAGGAATGTCACTTTTGCGCCAGCTGGTTTTAGCCAGAGCTTTTCCAGAAGTTCCTTGGGATGAAAGATCTGAATTAATTACAGATTTATTCGATGATCGAGATACCCTATGTCGGATATGTCGTGTCAGTGGCGGTCACATTCGTAACTTATTAGGTCTGCTGTACAGTTGCTTACAACGGCAAGATCCGCCTTTTTCTCGAGAATGCTTAGAAGCAGTCATCAAAGACTATCGAGATGACCTGTTGTTAGCTATTGATGAATATCAGTGGAAATTACTATTTGAAGTAGTGCAGCAGCAAAGCGTTAAAGGCGAGTCCGACTACCAAAGCTTACTACGCAGTATGTATCTTTTTGAATACCGAGATCCTCAAGGACGTTGGTTTGGTATTAGTCCCGCATTAGCAGAAACAGAAAAAGTCCTGACTTGGCAGCAAAATACATAAGCAATGCAAATCAATAATTAAAAAATATTGTCAAAAATTTGCACCCAAGGTAAACCATTCTGACTTCCTGCTCTATCTACAACCGTCTCCATAGCAGCTATCAATCTGTAGGTTAGATAACCAGCAAAATGGTACCCAATGCTTCTTAGCCATCACTAGTGGCTTGATTGACGCCACCCTGTACTAGCTACTCGTTGTAATTGTTCCCCAAATCCAAAACCTAGCATTGCTAAGTATTTCGGCTGCTTAATGTGTAATTTTTTCTTCTTTTATCGCCCTGGTTTTATTTATGACAAAGTGGCAATTCACAGCAGCTATCGTTAATGATAATCAACATGCTCTACAAAGGATGGTTCGGGCAATCAAGCTCTCTAAAGGCCAATTTGCTTTGATTTTAGTCCGATGTAATTATGGGCAATTACGCGAGCAGATGTTGGGTAATCTTCGCTTACTAACTAAAGATATTTATATTCGAGAAATATTTCTGCCACCATCAACGAATGCTTTACATACACAAATCATCAAAGAACTCTTTTTAGATCATCCTGTGGTGGCAAAAGACACTTTACCATCAGCTGTAATGGTTTTTGGGCTAGAGTCAATTCTTGCTCTAGATAATTTTTTGGCTGGTGTTAATCAAGCTAGAGACATTTATGCTGCTACTTTTCGATTTCCGCTAATATTTTGGCTACAAGATGACATCGCATCAATGCTATCAAGATTAGCTCCTGATTTTAAAAGTTGGGCAGCTACGACAATTAAATTTGAATTAGCTAAAGAATATTTAATTGCTTTAATCCGCCAAGAAACTGAATCTTTATTTGCGAAAGTTTTAGAGGCTGGTGCAGATAATTTTTTATCAAATGATGCTCTTGATTTAGCTCCCAAATCCCAAAATCGCCGAGAAATTGAGTCAGCAAGAAATGATTTACTGCGTCTATATGGAGTCAAATTAGAGCCAGAATTAGAAGCAAGTTTAGAATTTGTTTTGGGGCGCGATGAATACGCCAACGATCAAGTCGATAGTGCTTTATTTCATTATCAAAGAAGTTTGGAACTGTGGCAACAGGTCGGTTCTGAAGAAAGTGGATTTGGAGATTTACAAGAGAATTTAGAAGTATATTCTCCCCATCCACCAAAATTAGCTTCGCCACCACTTCTGCGACAAGCTGTGGTAGTTTTCCATCTTGGCTTGTGTTATCGGCGCATGGCAGACTTATACCAAGGTGCTGATAGTAAATACTGGCAAGATGCGCTGTTTTGGTTTAGAAAATGCTTAGAGATATTAGAAGAAGCACAAAGACAAGATTTAGTAGCTAAATTTATCTTACCTGCTTGCGAAATGCTGCAACGCTTACAAGAGTGGGAAGAATTAGAAGAATTGGCACAAAAATCTTTAAAGCTACATGAAAATTATGGTAATCAAGCCCAAGTTGCCCAAGATTACGGCTTTTTAGCAGATGTAGCCGCTTCCCAATCAAATTGGGTACTAGCCCATGAATTAGTCAACACAGCACTTTCGATTGCAGAACAAACCACAGAAGTTACCCGTCGCCAGGAAAGTTGGTATCTGTTAATGCTAGCCAGGACACAGAGGCATCTTGGGGAGTGGGAAGAAGCAATTAATAATTTAGAATGGGCTAAGGTAGTCTGTGAACTCCAGTATGAGCCATCGCTGTATTTAGAAATTTTAGAAGAATTGCGATCGCTCTACTTTTTTGAACGTCATGACTACACAGAAGCTTTTAGCCTCAAACAAGAAAAAATTCAAATAGAACATCAGTACGGTTTTCGCGCCTTTATTGGGGCAAGTCAATTACAGCCACAACGCTATCGAATTAACCCAGTACTGGAACCGCAAAAAATACCCTTCATTCCTGAGGAAGTAGCCCAGGAAATTGCTGCATCTGGACGCCAACAAGATATTAGTCGATTAATTGAACGCATTACTCGTGCTGACTATAAACTGACAGTGATTCACGGGCCTTCCGGTGTCGGTAAAAGCTCAATTCTCAAAGCAGGTTTAGTCCCAGCTTTAAAAGGAAAAGTCATCGGCGAACGCATTCCTTTACCGATTGTATTATCTGTATACACAGATTGGATAACAGCATTGGGGCGCAGTGTTAATCAAGTACTGACGGAAACAGAAATCTCGACTGCACCAGAAATTACCCCAACTATCCTCATTGAAAAACTCCGGTTAGCATCGGAACGCAATCACACAATTATTATTATTTTTGACCAATTTGAAGAGTTTTTCTTTGTCAGTACATCTCCTGAAAAGAAGATTCAATTTTATAAATTTTTTAGCGAATGTTTAAATATTGCCTTTGTTAAAATTATCTTAGCTATTCGAGAAGATTATTTACATTATTTATTAGAATTTGAACGTTTAAGTAAAGAAAATAGCGATGGCTTATACGATTTAGGTATCATTAATAAAAATATTTTAGATAAAGATATTCGCTATTTCTTAGGTAAATTTAACAGCAATGATGCTATTAATATTATCAAAAGTTTAACCCAACGTTCTCATTATGAAATTACAGATGAATTAATTAATCAATTAGTGCATGATTTAGCTGAAGAAGTAGATGAAGTCCATCCGATTGAGCTACAAATAGTCGGTGCCCAACTACAAACAGAAAATATTACTACCCTCGCCCAATACAAACTCTGTGGCGGCTCGACCAAACTAGTAGAACGCTGGCTAGAGGAAGTAATCAAAGATTGCGGTCAGAAAAATGAAGAGAAAAGTTGGAAATTATTATTTGAATTAACCGATGAAAAAGGTACAAGACCCCTCAAAACCAAAGCTGATTTGTCAGTTGCTCTTGGCAATAATTTGGCAACCATGTCTGATTTTGACTCGGCTTGGGAATTTATCTTAGAGATTTTGGTAGGTTCAGGGTTAATTTTACGCGAGCCAGAAGAATTAGGCGATCGCTATCAACTCGTTCACGATTACTTAGTGGAACCAATTCGCCAAAAAAATAACTATGGCATGGTTGCTGAACTAGAAAAAGTCAGAATTGAAAAAGACCGAGCTGAAGTAGCACAAAAACTATCTCAAGAACAACTCAATTTAGTTTTACAAAAGCGATTGCGAGAAGCCCGGATCGCAGGCGGGGTATTGGCAATCATGGCAGGGTCAATAGCCATATTATGGTGGCAAGCTGACTTACAAAGAAGAGCAGCAATTCTACAAAGCTTAAGGGCAGAACGTAGTGAAACTAACTTTAAAATCAGTGCTATTACTGCTGCCAGCGAAGCTCTATTTGCCTCCAATAAAGAATTTGATGCCTTGTTAGAAAGTTTACGGGCTTGGAACAGGCTAAAACTTTCAGAAGGAGTGCAAGCAGAAAATAAAATGCGGGTAGTAACAGCCTTGCAACAAGCTGTTTATGGTGTGAAAGAGCAAAATCGCCTAGAAGGACATAGTGATATTGTCTGGGGCGTTGCTTTTAGCCCTGATGGTAAATTGTTAGCCTCAGGTAGCACGGATAAAACAGTCCGAATTTGGCTGCCTAATGGAACTTTACTACAAACTCTCGCAGGTCATAATGATGCTGTCACCAGTGTCAGTTTCAGCCCTGATGGGCGCTTCCTGGCTTCGGTCAGTCTAGATAAAAATGTACTCATCTGGCGGAAAAATCCGACTACAGGGGAATTTGACCCACAGCCATACAAAACTTTGGAAGGTCATGGCGATTGGATTTATAGTGTCACTTTTAGTCCAGATGGGGAGTTATTAGCGACTGCTAGCAAGGACACCACGATTAAACTCTGGAGTAAAGATGGAAATTTAGTCAAAGTCCTTCGAGGACATCGGGGATGGGTTAACTGGGTAACCTTTAGCCCTGATGGACAATTTATTGCCTCAGCCAGTGAAGATAAAACCATAAAAATTTGGCGAAGAGATGGTAACTTAGTCACTACCTTGCAAGGACATAAACAAGGTGTCATGGCTGTCGCCTTTAGTCCTAACGGTCAAATAATAGCTTCTGGGGGTAGAGATAAAATCATCAAGCTTTGGCGCAAAGAAGACAATAACAGTAAAGATGGCTTTTATTTTCGTCCCAGTAAAACTTTACAGCAGAATAGCAAGACAATTTGGAGCCTAACCTTTAGTTCTGATGGTAAAAAGTTAGCCTCTGGCAGTGATGATAACACCATTAATCTTTGGAGTATCAAGGGTAATTTATTAGATACCCTCAAAGGACATAGTGACGCCGTATCCAGTGTTGCCTTTAGCCCAGATAACAAACTTCTAGCATCAGCTAGTTATGATAAAAGCGTGAAATTGTGGCGTTTAGACGCCCCAACAATACCCATCCTCAAAGGTCATCAAGCTAGAGTTTTAAGTGTCGCTTGGAGTCCTGATGGTCAAATGTTAGCCTCTGGTAGTAAGGATAAGACAATCAAACTCTGGGAACGAAATCCCAAAAGCAATGAAGCTAAAGTCCATCTTTACAAAACTTTGCAGGGACACTTAGATAAAGTTCCTAGTGTCACCTTTGACCCTAAAGGCGAGATTTTAGCCTCGGCTAGCCACGACAAAACCGTCAAACTCTGGCGACGCGACGGTACTTTATTAAAAACACTCTCAGGACATAGCGATAACGTTCTGAGCGTCAATTTTAGCCCGGATGGCGAGCTATTAGCCTCAGCTAGTAAGGATAAGACGATCAAACTTTGGAGCCGTGATGGTCGGTTATTGACAACTCTAGTAGGGCACAATGGATGGGTAAATAGCGTTAATTTTAGCCCAGACGGTCAAATTTTAGCTTCTGCTAGCGACGATAAAACCATCAAACTGTGGCGGCGTGATGGAACTTTACTAACCACTTTCTCGCCTCAAGATAGTTGGGTGTTAGGTGTCAGCTTTAGTCCTACTGACCAATTATTAGCTTCAGCTAGTTGGGATAACACAGTCAAGTTATGGCGGCAGGATGGTACCTTATTAAAAACCTTGTTAAAAGGCTATAGCGATAGCGTGAGCGCTGTGACTTTCAGCCCTAACGGTGAATTCCTCGCGGCTGCGAGTTGGGATCGTACAGTCAAACTCTGGAGCCGCGAGGGAAAATTAATTAAAACCTTGACTGGGCATCAGGGTGCAGTATTAAGCGTCAGTTTTAGTCCTGATGGGCAAACATTAGCTTCAGCTAGCGATGACAACACAATTATTCTCTGGAATTTGAATATTGATGACTTACTGCAGCGTGGTTGTAACTGGGTGGATGATTACCTCAAGCACAACCGCAACGTCGATCAGCGCGATCGCACTCTTTGCGAAGGTATCATCCCTAACCCCTAGTAACGCTGCCGAGAAATGTCAACAGTCAACAGTCAACAGTCAACAGTCAACAGTCAATTTTTCCTCTGTGCTGTCCTCTGGTTGCAAGTTGGCTAAAAAAGCTTGTAGCTTCATCCGCTCAATATAAGGCCAGCCACCCTCAGCCTCAATATCTTTGAGTAACGAGTAAAGTTGCTGACGATTTTCAGGTAAAGTTTCTTGAAAAGCGCCATCGCGGATTTCTCGGTGCAACTGCTCTAACTGCCGCAGCAGAGCCAAAATAGCTATCGAATTTTTTTGACAACTTTCTACTGCATCATACACCGTAGTTGTAATCGTTTCTAATTTAGAAGCCAATTTCTCTGTATCTAAGCTTCTGTCGTTGTTCATTCCAGCTTTTCCTAAAAATCAAGTCTACTCAAATTTACCGGAGATTTTTGGCTTTTACGGACGAAGGGCGATGTTATACCATTTCCCTTTGGGTGGTTGCTTGTTGCTCCTTAGTGGTTTCTACAAGGGCAGAGTATGACTAGATTAACCTGCGGATGCAACAGAATTGCGATCGCTTCTTAATCAAAGCTGTGAGCTTTCCGCCAGCCTCAAAATCAACTAAAGGCGATCGCAATCTTCTTAGTTAATACCAGATTGCTTTGATTTTGAGTTTCAAAAAATCGTATGATCTGGCTGATTTCCCTATTTAAACCAAGGGCTGTATGTAGTGGCGACACATACATCATACATAATGTCTAAAGCGATGCCACTTTTGCCATACGCTATAGAAAAGTACCAAGGGAATTTTCCCCTTTTCTTTTCCTGAAAGCTCAGGGCCAATACCGCTCTGTGTCTGGCCATACTTAACCTATGTGCCTAGACTCTACTCCATGCTGACTATCTCAAACCGATGCTGTGTACTGGCCAAACTAGGATTTCTATCCTAGAACCAACAGCAACAGGTTGACAGAGGTTTAGCAAAGATTCAATTTGAGCGGTAGCACCCAGCTAACAGTAACCCCTTTGGGAAACATTTAAAGGCGATTAGCCTGATAAACCCCGCCATTAGGGCTGTTTCTCATCAGAGAACAAAACTTTAGTGCAGTTTTACAACGTTAGATATTAATTTTTGAAATTGAGGTTGACTATGAGGTATCGCGCTTTAATTGTTGCATTTTTGGCCTTGTGCTTGGGGCTAATCACAGCTTGTAGCGATGGTTCATCTGCTAGCAGTAGTAAAGATGTACTCACCTATGAACAAATTCGCGGCACTGGTTTGGCTAACAAATGCCCTCAACTAGCAGAAACAAGCCGTGGTTCCATCCCCTTAGATTCTAGCCAGTCCTACTCCATCAAAGAACTTTGCTTGGAACCTACTAATTTCTTCGTTAAAGAAGAACCCGCTAACAAACGCCAAGAAGCAGAATTTGTTGCTGGTAAGCTGTTAACCAGATATACCTCCACTATCGATCAGGTACAAGGCGATCTGACATTTAATCAAGATAAGAGCTTGACATTTGTAGAAAAAGATGGTTTGGACTTCCAAGCTATTACCGTCCAACTCCCTGGTGGCGAGCGAGTTCCTTTCTTGTTCACCATCAAAAACTTAGTTGCACAAACACAGCCTGGTTTGAATAGTGTTAATACCTCCACAGATTTTGAAGGCACTTTCAAAGTACCTTCCTATCGTGGTGCTGCTTTCTTAGATCCCAAAGGTCGTGGTGTTGTTACTGGCTATGATAATGCCGTAGCTTTACCTGCTCAAGCAGATGATGAAGACCTTACCCGCACTAACGTTAAGCGTGCTGAAATTCTTAGTGGCAAAATTTCCCTACAAGTAGCAAAAGTAGATAGCTCTAGTGGTGAAATTGCAGGTACTTTCGAGAGCGAACAGCCCTCTGATACAGATTTAGGTGCTGGTGAACCCAAAGAAGTCAAGATTCGTGGTTTGTTCTACGCTCGCGTTGAACCCCAAGGCTAATTTATCTTGAGTACCGCAACTGACGGGCACTCACATCAGCATAATAATTCTGTAAGCATTAGGCTTGAATGCAAAAATTAACTCACATACACCTTTTATTGCTAGGTGTATGTGTTTTTTTGTGGATCAAATAAAGCGCGATCGCTAATTTATTACACTTTGCATCTCAAAATTCAGTTGTCAATTGTTATACCAATCCGCATTCTCATAGGTAATTAAGATTTTTGTAGGGGCGGGGTTTCCCAGCCCTTGTGTGAGTTTCCCCACCCTTGAGTGGGTTTCAATGTTACATTTTTGATTGCAGTTAGGTATTAGTTATTGAAAGGATCTGGTCTAATACCCGCCCATAGCAAGTGGCGTGATTTTTAGATTTATTTGTACGGGCGGGTTCACCGCTATCTTTATTTATTAACAAAGATGCAAATAAAGCCGCTCCTACCACAGTCCTAAACTCCATCCTCTTATGGGTGGAGTTTTTTATTTATAGATTGTAATTTTTTAAATATATCTTTATTAAGAGAACCTAAATCAATTAAATTAAATTCATAATTACACAAAATTTATAAATTTAAACTTTAAATTCATCGTTAATATTTACAACTGATAAACAAGAAAATCATTTGCTTTAAAAATAGTTGTTTAAAATTAGCACTTACTTGCTATCAACTACTGCTTGACAATAGATCTCTAAGTATATTTAAGGCAAAAATTAAACCTTTTTATAATAATTATGATTTTCTGGCAATTATTTACGTATTTTTACTAGACTCAATCTTTTTTACTGTTTGGCATAATTTGCAAAGGTTTATTTTTTTTATTTAGAAGTTCGCCGGATACTTCATAATTCAAATTCGGTACAATCTCGGTTCCAAATTTAATAAGAAATTTTATATTTTGGCTATATAGAGTTATTTGGCTGCAAGGAATACCAAAGCTAAATAACAAAAACAATCCTAAATTCGCTTGTTGAGATTTGGTGCGATCGCTAAAAAAAACTATGGTTTATTCAGCATCAAGTTGTTATGTACCATAGGTTAATTTGGCTCATTTAGGCTGATATTTAGCTAATATCATCCCATCGCACCAACTTTAGCAACGAATCCTTTTTTTGCTTTGCTTAACAAATGCGGTGCTATGCCTACCACAGTCACCAACGAACTGAAGCATGAAACTTGGCAGTTATTGCGAGAATATCAGCAAACTCGCTCAGAAACTGTTCGCAATCAACTAGTTAATCTCAATTTTGGGCTAGTGAGAAGAGAAGCTCACTACTGGATGAATCAATGCCATGAAAATTACGAAGATTTACTGCAAGTCGGTTGTTTAGGTCTAATTAGGGCGATCGAGAAATTTGAAATTTCTAAAGGATATGCCTTTAGTTCTTTTACTATTCCCTATATTCGCGGTGAAATTCAACATTACTTGCGAGATAAAGGTGTGACTGTGCGGATTCCTCGACGCTACTTAGCACTGCAACAGCAAGCTATTGGAGTCTCCCGTTCTTTACGAGTAAAATATAATCGTCAGCCAACAGACTCTGAACTAGCAGCCGCATTAGATATTTCCCCCGATGAATGGCAGGAAATTAAATTAGCATGGATCAATCGCGCACCTTTGAGTTTGGATGTACCCATCCAAGATGGAGAAGAAGGCGCAACTAGCTTAGGCGAATTAGTACCAGATCCGCATTACCGTAGTTTTCAATTAGCACAAGAAGACCAAATTCGTCTACAACAAGCTTTGGTTCAACTAGAACAACGAACCCGCGAAGTTTTAGAATGTGTCTTTTTACATGATTTGACGCAAAAACAAGTAGCAGAACAGTTAGGAATTAGCGTAGTTACTGTTTCTCGGCGAGTCAAAAAAGGGTTGGATTTGTTAAAAAATCTCATGGGTGTAGCGGAAGATTAACTATCAATCAGTTGCCCCCGCAGTTATGCTGGTCTCACAGTACTAAAAATAACCATTGAAATCAAAAAAATTAGGTTATAAAAGGAACAGACTTAGCCTTGAATAAAAATTTTAGGCATGTTTATGTTCCAAACAAATTTTCCTATAGCTTTTGAGAACGGCTAATGGGTAGAAAAAATTCCACAATCGCGGGTGTAGCCATTTTAATGTTAGCGATCGCTGGATGTAGTTCTGAAGAAACACCACAGGCTAGCAATCCTAGTCCTGCGGCTAATCTTCCCCCGACTACAAAATCAGCAATTAAATCGCCAACTGCTACCCAATCTTTTAATAATCCAATTGTCCCTGGTAAACAATCAAAAGTTGCCGCCGCAACTTATAGTCCATCGGCTACTTTGATTCAACCCACTAATGCTACAGAGCGGTTAGTGATGATAGCAAAAGGCCGAAATGACCCCTTTGCCGAAATTGTCCAAGCACCAACAGTTCAAGGACTTACCACAAATACGGCAAAATCTATTCCTAAGTTACCTCCCCTACCAATTGCTCAACCACCAGCAAAAAAAGTACCAGTACGTAGTGGAGTACAATCAGTTAGTCTAAATCCACCAGGAAGCAACAAGGCAAAACCTGTGTCTAAATTGGCTCTTGTGGCAAAAACTCCCAAAGTTGCGCCTAAATTGTTGCCTAGATTAACTCCAGTATTACCGCCGGTTATTCCTAGTCCCAAACTAGTATCTGTATTACCAGAAAAACCACAACCAGAATTAGCAAAATCTGTGCTTGTAACTGGCGTAGTTTTAATTGGTAAACAACTCCAGGCGATTATCCAAGTCCCAAATGAACCTACTAGTCGCTATGTACAAGCTGGACAGCGATTAGCTAATGGTCTTTTAATTAAACGTATTGAAATGAATGAAGGCTCCAATCCTGTTGTGATTGTGGAACAATATGGTATTGAAGTTGCCAGAATGGTAGGCGATAATCCTGCTAATTCCGCAACACCAACTACAAACCCTGGCGCAAATCCTGTTTCTTGGATAACGCCATCCCAACATATTGTTGCTGTCGGAGCTTCATAAGTGGAGACTAAAGAAAAAATTGAATTTGCTGGCTTACCATTAGCTGTTTATCGAGAGATAGCAGCGCATTTGCGTCAAGTGGAAGGCTTGGAAGTCGGTTTGATTCCCCAATCATCCCTACAGTTTGATTATTACCAAAGTCAAATTGAAGGCTTGTGGTTATCTTGGAAATCAAGTCCGACAACTCAAAATGTCCAACTGGTTCAGCAAATTCTCGCTTATTACCGAAATCGCTATGGTCTGTAGGAAGTCAGGTAATAAGTAGTACTTGTACTTATTAAATTTAAGTACACCAACACACATGAAAAATCAACTAGGGGCTAGGCGCTAGTATTTTTTACTGAGCATCCAGCATGGGCGTAGTTTTTTTAGTTATGCCTATGCTGTGCGTAAGTATAACTATTCTGTGAGAATAGTTAACATGAATAAGGTATAAAAGTCAATGCCCTATGCCCCAATACGTTCATTTAAGGATAATTGTAGGTTGGGTTGAACGAAGTGAAACCCAACAAACCCCTGGAAATGTTGGGTTTCGTTCCTCAACCCAACCTACGTAGTTTATGGTTTTTGGCGCTAACTGAACTGTATTGCCTTATGCCCCATTTTCAATTTAATTTAAAATACTATTTTATTTTGACTGGGCTACGTAATTTTCAGGTTGATTTTATAAGTTATATATAAAGCATTACGAATTACATAATTGTAAGACTAGACCAAACCAGCTTGAAAAATTTGGCTTGGGGTGAGATTTAATTCGGGAAAAGCTTGGGATATGATGCGATCGCTTTGTTGAAACTTGCTTACCTGATATTCGCCATCAACTAAGTTACAGACAGAAATTGTTGGTTGTTTGGGGTTACCAAGAAAATTCCGTCCCCCGCAAGCGGCATAATCTACTATCCAATATTCTGGTATACCCATCTCTTCATAGTCAGCATATTTGATATAGTAATCATCCCGCCAGTTAGTTGATACAACTTCGATGGCTAAAGGTATGGACGCCCCTAAACTAACTATGGATTCTTTTTTCCACAATGGTTCATTTACCAGATTTGCACGATTGAGTACTAAGACATCTGGTAAATAACCAGAATCTTTTTCTGGAGGTCTAACTATAGCTTGGTTTGGGATAACGTAGGGAAGGTCTAATCTGTCAAATGCAACAGTTACTTTTCTGGCGATAAAACCCTTGACTTCTTCGTGTTCTCCTACTGGTTGTGCCATTTCAACAATAGTTCCATTATGTAGTTCATAACGTACCCCTGAGTTTTCCGGGAGCCAATTGACGAATTCTGCAAAGGTGACTAACTTGGGTATGGCTTGAGTCATAGCTAATAGAGAATTACTGCTCTAGAAATATTATCTCTAATCTCTGGGGCTATAGTTAGCTTGACTCTAACATCATGGTTCAGCAGTTGAATTGAAATGATGGTATTGTGACAGCTTATATCCGACTAATTACTGTACAGTACGGATGTCTGGAGCAAAAGTTCATCTAATATTATGCAATTGTAAATTGCTGAGGTAAACTGGCAAGCAAGTAATGCAAAATATTACTCAGCTGGTCTTCGGTCTTGGCATCACTCACAATGGACAACTGGCAATTTCTGATACAGAGACAGGGCGATCGCGCTTGGCATACCCTGGAATCGCCAAAAGGAGAAATTATAGAGGGTCGGTATAGAGTTTTGGCTCGTTCTAACCGTCCTAATATAGATGTGGAAGTAAGGGTAATTCACTCCTCTACCCAAGAGGTACCACCTAAGCGGCGAATTCAAAAGCGATCGCGCCGTACTAATAATGAAGGCTTAATGGCGGTAATTCCCTATACCTACTTCAAACCAGGAATTTGGGAGTTGCAATGTTCTGGTGATTTGATGTCGGATATTCTCGGTAAATCTTGGCAGTACAATATCTATTTACGAGTTTTACCGCAGCAAACAGATGTCCAGGTAATTCCATCAGATGATAGTAATGATGTGTCATTGGATGCTGATGATGAATTAACAACGATTTCTGTTGTCAATTTGCTGGCAGGTAACTCAGTAGAATCTACATCTGTACAAAATTCATCTCTCAGCGAACCAAGACCGGCAATTACACCGCAAACTAGCTCTCAGACAAAGACGCCAGTTGAAGATCTGGAAGAAGATGTCATCATAGATCAACCTGTCAGCCCTGTGTGGGTTAGAGGCGCGACGGCAGAGCAAATTTTACAAAATTTAATAGATTTAGCTTTACCTAGCGGGGAATCGCTGTTAGATGAGGATCTGCTAGCAGAACCGCAAATACAACCAGCATTACCACCATTATCGCTAAATTTAGAGCAAGAAACCTATGTTGCGCGTTGGGGTGAAGCTCTGACAATTAATGGGCGGGTAGAACTGCAAGAAAAAACGGATTGGGAGGTAGAGATTCCTTACTTAGAAAGTCTTTACTCTCTAGAAGTAAGAATTTCGCTGCGATCGCCTGTAAAATCTGATATTTTGAATGAGGTTAGGCAATCATTACCGAATGAACTCTTGCCTTTTAATATTGAATCTTCAATTAATATTCCTGCTGATTGCGAATCAAAATTAATTTTAGCGGAAGTCAGTTTGTATGGTGCGCTGACTAATGTTGGTGAAGTGACACTTTTAGCTAGCCAGCCATTTACAATTACAGCAGATGTCAGCGAATTACTGGCAATTACAGCCGCAGTTACTAATATTCCTGATCTTGAGGAATTAGAAGTTGCTGAAGTCCCTGAACGAGCTGCTGGAATTGATTTGTCACTGTTAAATTTAGTCAAAGCTGTACCTTCAGATCAATCTCTGACTTTAGAAAATAAATTTTTACCGCCGGAAATTAAACCGCGATCGCGCAAAAAATCATTAGATAGTCATCGGGGGCTAGAATTGCCGAATATGCCGCCTCTACCGCCAATTAAGCCAGTGGATACGGCAATTTTGGCAGAATCTTTGACAGCAGAGGCGACAACCACAGAACTTGCTACACAGCCAGAAAGCTTGGAGAAGGTGGAAACCTTAGCCGCTATCAATATGGAGCAATTAGTAATTAAAAATCGGCGCATGTCGATGCTGGCTACTACATTTCCATACTTGAAACCGTTAATGGCGGCGACAGATGAAGATGAAGTGGTTCAAAGTGAGGTTGTTGATACATCTAGCTTGCATTCGCCAAAAAACTCACAGATGCAGCATAATGCTTTAGCTGGGACTGAGAATACAACTGAGTTGTCGATTGACGATCAACAATCTCAGGTAACATCTGTGACAGAAGTATCTGTATCTCGACGTTCCAAGTTAATCGACGCTTATGTTGCAGAAGTTACTAACTCCCCTCGTCCGGAGTTAATTGACGATTTTGTCACACCAACAGCAACTCCACCTAGTTCGGAATTAATCGATGAGTCGATATCCCCAACAGAAACTCCGCCTAGTTCGGAATTAATCAATCGAGATGTACCCGCAACAGCAACTCCACCTAATGCAAAATTAGTGATTGAAGGTAATCCTTACTCTTCGCCACTGATTACAAAATGGCTAGAAAATCAAGGATTCACTTTACCGGAACCGATTCATTTACAAGACCAAGACGAAGAGCGTGATGTTGTAGTATCTGAGACAATCACAACTCAACCAGAGCGTGTTTCTACTCAACCGGAAATGTCATCTATTGATACCAATACTGAGGAGATTCCGTCAGATTGGTTAGCGATCGCCCAACAGGATTTAGAGTCAGCAGATAACCTGGCAAAAGCATATTCCACACCATCATTACCAGTTCCCCCACCACCACCGCCACCGCGTTATCAAAAGATACCCCTACCTAAGCGGGAAGAAATTGTTGTAGATGATATTTATGTTGAAGAAGAACCGGAGGTAGAAATACCAGAAAATCTGCCTGTAGAAGAGGAAGTACCAGAGGTACCATTGATAGCAGAGCGATCGCCTTTACCGCGAATGGCTGGGCCTGTAGTCGAACTCTTACCCACACCAAAATTGTATGTACCAGAAGGCGAACTGATTGCCGGTTTATCTGTTAAGGTACGTTTGGAATTACCGCAAGTGTCTTCAGAAGTAATTTTGAAACTATGGATTGAAGATTGTCAAAGCCGTTGGTTAATTGATGGCCCCCACTTGCTGAAGAATTTGCAGACTAATTCTGGGGGAAGGTTGGAGGTGACGACGCAGTTAGATATTCCTTTTGGCTGTGTAGAAGTCCGCATTGAGGCGATCGCGCTGAACCCCGAAACCCAGCAGGAAAGCCATAAAGTATCGCTAACACGAGCTGTGATTCCACCCAATTTACCAACTTTGCAATTAGATGAATTATTAGGTATTTAGACATGCCTAGCAACTGCGGCTGTGTTAAAAATCTTTAGAATTTAAAAAATGAGACAGAATTTGCAGTAAGCTCATCTTGAATTGAAGTTTAATTTAACAGGAATCATTGACTATGGTATCTCAACTTTTGCCTTCGATTTTGGCTAGTACTTCCTACCTACCTGCTCTGTTCGTTCCCATCATTGGTTGGGGCGTACCCATCGCCGTATTTGCGTTTTTGTTTCTATACATTGAACGCGAAGATATTGCCTAATTGAGTAATAGCTCAATTAACCAACAACTAATGACCCATTAATAATTAATACCGCCCATCTCAGTGAGATGGGCGGTTTTTTCATAATGCTGATTTCTAAACAAGTGCTAGAGAATCTACACTAATTACGGTATTGGCTCTAGCTAATATTAAAGTGAAGAACCGATTCCGGCATAGGCTCCGTAAAAGAAAATGCCGACAACAGTTATTACACCTAAACCTGCGATCGTAGCGACGACCCACAGAGGAATTCTCCCACTTCCAGACACAGTTTTCTCCTCCCTTTACAACAAATCAACGCAAGTTGAATAAACGAATGATTAACAAACTTTGTTCCAGTTAGTTAAAGAAGTAACTGGAGAACAGAATACCCAGAACAAAAACTAGTAGTAGTCCCAGGTACAGAGAAGTCCGGTTGAGTTCTACCGGCTGATTATTGGGATTGGGCGTTCTTTCCATGAGTTGCTCCTAGCGTTGAATAAACTGCATTGCGGCGATCGCGCCCAAGAAGAAGACAGTTGGCACACCTAAGGTGTGAACTGCAAGCCATCTAACTGTAAAAATTGGATAGGTAACTGGTTGATTGATGTTGTTGCCGCTAGTCATGATTTCAAACTACTTTCCGATAAAGTTTTCAACTTGCTTTTTAGCTTCAAAGCGGTTGTTCACAATAGGAACTTCTTGACGTACTTCGGTGAAATACTCGTTAGGACGGGGTGTGCCAAAAACATCATAAGCCAGTCCGGTGCTGACAAATAACCAACCAGCGATAAATAATGCTGGGATGGTGATGCTGTGAATTACCCAGTAACGAATGCTGGTAATAATGTCCGAAAACGGACGCTCTCCAGTGGTACCTGACATCGAGTTTTTACCTTTGCAAAGACAGTTATTGAGTTTATTATCCTACAAAGTTTAGAAAGAGTTACAACTTGCAACTTCCTTCTCATAAATCTGGATAATTACATAGGCGATTGTGGCCCTAAGCAGGCTCGGAAGCGGCAGTTGCGGCTACATTGGGATTATATTTTAGTAAAATACCGCGATCGCCAATAATAAATCCTTGGTTGGGCTGGAAAAACACGATCTTGTAAAAATTAGCCGCTACTGTTTCCACATCCCGGTCTTTTTCCCAAGTTTTACCACCATCAGCACTGTGCAGTAAATTACCGCTACCGCCACCAACCCAAATGTCATTAGGCGTGCGATAAGCTAAATCCAGTAAACCCCAGCTAGTAGATAATTCGGGATTTTGTGCTTCTTGCCACTCATCGGGTTTTGTTGGGTCACTAAATTGTACCTGACCGCCCCGTGCTAGCATCCACATTTGCCCATCTTCAGCAAAGCCCATGTTCTCTACGCGACGAGAACTATTGCGGTTATGGGGTACCCAAGCATTTTGTCCTGGTTCCCAAGTAGAGTAAAAGCTACCTTTGGCAGAAACAGCGACATATTTACCATCGATAGAACGTTCTAGGTTACGTACCACACCCACTGCTGCTTCTACTTGAGCTTTCCAGTTTTTACCGCCATCTTGGGTTTGATAGATAGCGCCCACATCAGTAGCCATTTCAGCTGCGTTTGGCCCCAAAGCGCTGACACTAATCGGATTACCAGGTAATTTTTCACTCAGAGCAATCCGCGACCAAGAACGACCTTCATCAGTAGTATGCAGTAGCAAACCAGGCTCGCCTGCAATCCACCCTTCTTTACCCGCAAAACTTACAGCATCAAAGCGATACCTAGAGTCATCAAGTTCTAGATTTAAGGGTTTCCAAGTATCACCGCCATCATTAGTTTCTAAAATTGTGGCGTTGCTACCTACTAAGTAACCATGCTGGGGATTTTCTGTAAAAGCAATATCTAACAGCTTTGCTTCTGTGGGGACAGAAATAACTGCCCAGGGGTTATAGCTAGTAGAGGGAACTTTGCTACAACCTATACACATCAGGACAACTATCAACAAGGCAAATATTCGTTGCCAACCTTTTAAAATTGCTTGCATCAGTATTTTTTATTTCGTAATTGTTTCTCAATTTGTCAGTTGTGAGTTGTCATGGGGAATAGGGCATGGGGCATTGGGCATTTGTTAATTTATTTCCCTTGTCCTCCTTGTCCTCCTTGTCCTCCACGTCTCCCTCATGCTTATGGGTGGAGATGTTTAACTAAGTATCTATTGTAACCCGTAGAGACTGATAAAAAATAAGAAGGCCAGTGCCAAAGCGCCGAAAATCAAGAGGTTTTTTTGGGTTGGGGTCAAGGTGTTGACACCTAAACCGTAACCCAGATTTTCCCGAAAGCCTGATACTTGACCTGCTGGGCCGATACTAGTGAAAGCTTGTTTTTTTGCACTGCATACAGGACAGCGCCAATTTATAGGCAGATCTGCGAAGGGTATTCCTGAGGGAATATCATGTTTGTCGTCTCCCTTTTCAGGTTCGTAGACGTAACCGCAGGCACGACACTCATAGCGGTCTAATGCTTGAGTATCAACAGCTTGTTCGCTTTGTTCGCTCATTGCTTAGGCCTCACAGAGGAGCAAATATTAAATATACGTTACAAATTATGACATAACTGTTAGACTTTTCTATCACAACTAAAAACGAATCAAATACCTTCAGTACTTCTGTTTCCCAGATTTCAGAAAAGCCTAAAAGATATAATGTAAAAGAAAGTTACAGCGTTATTTACACCATAAGCGGTAGATATCCATTGTGTTTGTTCTCAGCGGTTACGAGTACCTTCTAGGCTTTCTCATTATCTGTAGCCTAGTGCCTGCCCTGGCGCTCTCAGCGTCCAAGCTCCTACGACCCAGTGGCAAAAGTGCGGAACGGCGCACCACTTATGAATCCGGAATGGAACCCATTGGTGGAGCCTGGATTCAGTTCAACATCCGCTACTATATGTTTGCCCTGGTTTTTGTCGTCTTTGATGTGGAAACTGTGTTTTTGTATCCTTGGGCGGTAGCTTTCCACCGTCTAGGGCTATTGGCATTCATTGAAGCGCTAATTTTTATTGCAATTCTTGTAATCGCCTTAGTTTACGCATGGCGTAAAGGAGCTTTGGAATGGTCTTGAATTCTAATTTAACAACCCAGGACAAAGAGCGCATCATCAACCCGATTGAGCGTCCCAGCGTCACTCAAGACCTTTCAGAAAACGTAATTCTGACTACGGTTGATGACCTTTACAACTGGGCCCGGCTTTCTAGTTTGTGGCCGTTGCTATTTGGTACGGCTTGCTGCTTTATTGAATTTGCAGCTTTAATCGGCTCTCGGTTCGACTTTGACCGTTTTGGGCTAATTCCTCGTTCTAGCCCCCGCCAAGCCGATTTAATCATTACTGCTGGCACAATTACTATGAAGATGGCACCCCAATTGGTACGTCTTTATGAACAAATGCCAGAGCCAAAGTATGTGATTGCGATGGGAGCTTGTACAATTACAGGCGGGATGTTTAGCGTTGATTCCCCCACGGCTGTGCGTGGAGTTGATAAACTCATTCCTGTAGATGTGTACTTACCTGGTTGTCCGCCGCGTCCAGAAGCGATTATTGACGCAATTATTAAGCTGCGGAAGAAGATAGCTAATGATTCCATTCAAGAACGGGATCAAATTAAGCAAACCCACCGCTATTACAGCACAACTCATAATCTCAAGCCAGTAGAGCAAATTTTAACTGGTAAGTATATGCAGTCGGATACCCGCTTTACACCACCGAAAGAATTGGCGGAAGCGATTGGTTTACCAGTTCCACCTGCTTTATTGACATCCCAAAAACAAAAGGAGGGAACTAACCGTGGCTGATGAAGAATCTAAGCCAGTACCAGCAGCAGAAGAGTCTCTGGTAAAAGCCGGGAAAGTTTCCCAGTGGTTGACGGAAAATGGCTTTGACCATGAGGTTTTAGCACCTGATGTCAACGGGGTAGAGATAATTAAGGTAGAGTCAGATTTTTTACTCCCTATCTCTACAGCTTTATATGCTTACGGGTTTAATTATCTCCAGTTTCAAGGTGGTATTGACCTGGGCCCTGGACAAGATTTGGTGAGCGTATATCACTTAATTAAAGTAGGTGATAATAGCGATCGCCCTGAAGAAATCCGCTTGAAGGTGTTCTTACCACGGGAAAACCCTACAGTGCCTTCAGTGTACTGGATTTGGAAGACCGCAGACTGGCAAGAGCGCGAGTCTTATGATATGTTCGGCATTGTCTATGAAGGACACCCTAATCTAAAGCGGATTTTAATGCCTGAGGATTGGGTAGGCTGGCCTTTGCGGAAGGATTACATCTCGCCTGATTTCTACGAGTTGCAAGACGCTTACTAGACAGTGTTGATTGCTGAGTGTCAGCAGTGAGAATTGTGTTATCTCATCCCTAACCCCTCTCCGGCGGCGGAGGGGGGTATTGTTTTTAACACAAAGGTTCGCAAAGGAGGGGAGATATCTGATACCAATTCAAAATTCAAAATTCAAAATTCAAAATTAAGAAAGCCAGATGTAATACCAATTCTCTGTGAAGCTGCACATTAACGCCCGCAGGCTAGAAGCCTGGGGCTAAACAAACAAAGCCTGCAAAAGCAGGCTAAATTATATGCATCTTCATATTGAATTGGTATAACAAGGTTTCCAGACTTTGCATCTGTTGCTGAATTTTGGAGAATTGGTATAAATTGCATAACTACTAATAAGGGCTGTCAACAGTCAACAGTCAACAGCCCTCACAATAGATAGATTGTGCAACTTAAAAGCAGATTAGCTTATCTGAGTGGGAGAATGCAGTCTAGATGTCATCACCAAAATAGATGATTGAGGAAATTACGAAATAGCTTGATGCCAGTGGGTTCTTGGTAATTTGGCGGTAATAAAGCTAGCATTGCATTCTGTAATAATACTATGGCTGCATCGACTTCTTGACGCTTGGGTATGCTGCTGTGAGGAAAGTATAAAGGTTCGCCAAAGCGAATAGTTAATTTTTTCCGGAAAAATAGGTCATGAGTACCAATTAATGCTATAGGTACGATGGGTACGCCAGATTTAAGGGCGTAGATAACAGTACCCCGCTTTAAGGGAACGTGTAATTGACCTTCAGTATCTCCTAATCTGCCTTCAGGAAAGAGAACTATACCATCACCCCGCTCTATGATTGTCATCACAATATTGTCTATTTGTCGTAGGGTTTGAATATCTTTACCTGTAGGTACGTTCTCTTGAATTGCTGTGGCTAATTCTACTAAGTCTTGTCGTCCTGCTTGTGCTTGTGCAATTACAGCCGATTCTTCTTTCCAGATCCTAGCTAAAGGAATGACACCGCCAGCAAAGCGGAGGATGAGGCGTTTCCACCACTGATTGTAGAGTGTGCGAGCATCACCTAGTATGTAGTAGTAAGGATGGGGAGGAATTTCGCTGAGTAAGAGAAAGGGATCGATATGGTGAAGATGGTTAACAGCTAAAATTGCTGGTTTTTGCGGCAGTTTGTCTAAATATTCTACTCGGATGCGAAAGCAAGTATGAATGAGCGATCGCAAAACGAAACGCCGCACTTCACCGCTAACTCTCGGTTCTGAATCTTCAACAGTCATGGCTGTTAATTGCTGGAGAGTTTTTGTCATCATTTCCCGCACAGATGGATCGACAGATGCGGCTAAACCTTCTCGTACTCGCTGGATGGCTGCGGCTGTTATCGGTGGTAAACTGTGTGATTGTGTTTGCTTTTCTTGGACTGTAAAAGTTGCTTCTTCAGGGTAGTTTTTAATCACAAATTTTCTAAAATTATTTTTACTATTGATAAGCAAATCATAGTTATTACAACTAGGTTATTCACCAATCTCTAGCGAGAAAATTTAAAAAAATTTCTCAAAATTAACAATATGATTTACCACAGTGAAGATACTTTTAAAGGACTAGGAGAATTGGCTTTGTATTACCAAAGCTGGTTACCAGAGGGTAAATTTAAGGCAATTTTAGTCATTGTGCATGGGTTGGGAGCGCATAGCAGTCGATTTGGCAATATTATTGAACAACTATTACCTAAGGAATATGCTATTTACGCTTTTGATATGCGGGGTAATGGGCGATCGCCGGGACAACGCGGTTATATTAATAGTTGGGCAGAATTTCGTGAAGACTTAAGAATTTTTATTGAGTTAATTCACAATAAATATCCAGATTATCCTATATTTATTATGGGTCATAGCTTAGGGGGTGTGGTGGTCTTAGATTATATTTTGCGCCATCCCCAAGAAGCTAAAACCTTAAAAGGCGCGATCGCTCTTGCACCAGCAATAGGTAAAGTCGGTGTATCCAAATTTCGCTTACTTTTAGGTAAGCTACTCTCCCGGATCTGGCCGCAGTTTAGTTTAAGTACTGGTATTGATTTATCTACTGCTTCGCGGGATGAAAAGGTGTTAGCTGCTTACACCGCAGATCCTCTCAGACATACTCTAGGAACTGCACGGTTAGCTACGGAATATTTTGCTACAGTTGATTGGATTTACGCCCATGCTAATGAATGGCAATTACCATTATTAATTCTTCACGGTGGAGCCGATAAAGTAACTTTACCAGAGGGGAGTGATATATTTTACCAATTAGTAAATTACAAAGATAAGCAGCGATTATTGTATCCAGGTGCTTATCATGAATTACAAAGTGATATAAATTACCGCGAAGTAATCACTGATTTAGAAAATTGGCTAGAAGAACATCATAATTTGTAATTTGTCAGTAGGTTGGCGTAATTAAATATAATTAGCAAGGGCTGTCATTAGTCATTAGTCATGAGTCATTGGTAAGAGGTTTAATTCTATTTATGTTTTGTAATATAATTTTGTTGATATATACCCTCTTACTTAACTTAGTAATGACAAATTTTTTGTCATCGTCCTCAAAGTAGATTGGGATAAAACTTTTAGTAAAATTTGAGAATTTGTTTTAGGTGAAGGGTTGCGGTTGCAGTCAATGGTGTGAATTGTACTCTTTAATGGCGTAAAATTAACACCTGTTAGTAGCTAATTTCCCATTAAATTAGAGACAATTGGTATAAATTCAAATCACAGATAAACGCAAAAGGTATTAAACCACAATTATTACTCTAAGTCTTTGATTCTTTCCGTCAAAGAGACAGCATGATTACCAACAACTTTGGGGGTTTAGAGTTGGGACTAGCGATCGCGTGACAGTTAAATTACCACTACTATTAACATCAACTTCCACAATACAGGTGGAAGCATCAACCAAAGAGATGGGAACTTTGCAGGGAATTCAAGTATTAGCAGTAGACGATGAAGCAGACAATCTTGAATTAGTCACCTTCATTTTAGAAGAAGCGGGTGCTACTGTGACTTCAGTATCTTCCGCCAAAGAAGTTTTAGAGGTACTCAATCAAAAAGTACCAGATATATTGTTGGCTGACATTGGAATGCCAGAAATGGACGGCTATATGTTACTACAGAAAATTAGAGCCTTACCGCCACAACAAGGGGGAGAGATAAAAGCGATCGCTTTAACCGCCTATGCAGGTGAAATCAATCAAAGACAAGCCTTGCAAGCCGGATTTCAGCTATATCTTTCTAAACCAGTCGATCCAGACGAGTTATTAGTAGCGATCGCCCAAGTTTTGCAAAGTGATTGAACAAAACAGCTAACAGTCAACAGTCAACAGTCAACAGTCAACAGTCAACAGTCAACAGTCAACAGTCAACAGTCAACAGTCAACAGTCAACATTCAGCAGATTTTGCATAGTCCAAAAATACGATAATTTATTCTACCAAGGCAAGCGGCTGCCATCCCAAGAAAAAAATTGTCCGCTATCACCATCTTGAAGTTGTTCTATTACATTCAATAATTGGGTAACAGTTCGTTCTACAGAAAATAACTTTTCTGGTGGAACATGACTCTGAAAGGGACGAGACAGCCTAGTATCAGTTGTCCCTGGATGTAGTGTGACTACAAAAGTTTTTGGACAGCTTCTAGCATATTCAATTGCGGCTGTACGCATGAACATATTTAATGCAGCTTTGGAAGCACGATAACCATACCAGCCGCCGAGATTGTTATCGCCAATACTTCCAATTTTAGCAGAAATACTGGCAAAAACGCTGCGTTCTTTATGTTTAAATAAAGGCAATAAATGTTTTGCTAATAAAACAGAAGCAATACTATTAACTTGAAAATATTGCAGTAAATTATCGGCATTTATTTGGCGTAAACTTTTTTCTGGTTGGATATTTTCTGCATGTAATAATCCAACACAATTAACTAATAAATGCAGCTTATTTACTTGGGTACGGATTTTCTCAATCGCTGCTGCTATTTCCGATTCTTCTGTAATATCGACAGATAAACAAATTAATCTTTCACGATTAGCATCAGCTAAAGTAATTAATTCTCCGGCTGATTCTGCTTGTCGATAAGTAGCATAAATTCGGCTAATTCTCTCATCTTGCAAGAGTTTTTTGACAAATCCCAAACCAATACCTTGACTAGCTCCTACAATTAATGTATTTACTTCATTAATCTCATCAATAAAAGACATAATATTATTCACAACTATTGTTTAAGGAATATTAAAAAGTGATAATTATCACCCATGAAAAACAGGACTTACGCAAAAATTACCAAAAACCTTAATTTATTGAACCGCCAAGACGCCTTCTCTGCGAGAGGCTTCCGCCAACGCGAAGCGTCTCGTTCGCGCAGCGTCTCCCCTTGGGAGAAGAGAAGAACGCCAAGAACGCTAAGAATTTGTAGAGGGTGTGTAAGTTTTCACAAATGACAAATGACAAATGACAAATGACAAATGACAAATGACAAATGACTCTAGTTACTTACCAATACAGAACTTACTAAAAATCCTATCTAACACTGATTCTGTAACTTCCTCGCCAGTGATTTCTCCTAACGCATGAATAGCATCTCGTAAATCAATTGTCCAAAAATCAAAAGGTAATTCTTGCACTATTGTATTCTGCATTTGCTCTAGAGAAATTTGTGCTTTTGTTAATGCTGCGGCTTGTCTTTGATTGATTGCTAAATCCATATCAGCAGCTTGAACTTTCCCCGCTTGAACTATTTCTAAAATTGCATTTTCTAAATCTTCAATACCTTGATTTTGTGCTGCTGCTGTAAAAATTGTCAATGAGAAATTAGAAATTTCCGATTGCAGTTTATCTTTGACATCTGCTGGGACTAAATCAATTTTGTTAATTACCAAAATTAAAGGACGGTGTTGCACTTGTTCGTAAATTTCGCGATCGCCTTCCGTCCACCCTACAGATGCATCAATGGTCAATAGTACTAAATCTGCTGCACTAGCCGCACGGCGCGATCGCTCTACACCAATCTTTTCTACTTGGTCTGTCGTCTCCCGAATCCCGGCTGTATCTAGCACCTGGACGGGAATACCGCCCACAACTAACTGCGATTCCACAACATCGCGGGTAGTTCCCGGTAAGTCGGTGACAATAGCGCGATCGCTCCGGCTCCAAGCATTTAGTAAGCTGGATTTCCCTACATTCGGTCGTCCGACAATTGCCACTTTTAAACCAGTGCGTAGCAGTTCGCCTTGATCTTTAGTTGCCAGTAATTTTGTAATTTCTGCGGCGATGCGATCGATTTCTGATATGATAGCTTTACAATCCAGCGGAGGTAATTCTTCCTCAAAATCAATCCGCGCTTCAATTTCCGCCAAAATATCCAAGCAGTTAGCGCGTAACTGACGGATCGGATGAGCTAATTTACCTTGCAACCCAGCTAAAGCAGATTGAGCAGCTTGTGGCGATCGCGCTCCTACTAAATCGGCAATTCCTTCAGCTTGGGTTAAATCTAATCGTCCATTTAAAAAGGCACGCAGAGTAAATTCTCCTGGTTGCGCGAGCCTAGCACCATTTTCCAAGCACAGTTGTAATACTTGCTGTACCGCCATAATTCCCCCGTGACAATGAAATTCCACCACATCCTCACGGGTGTAGGAACGGGGTGCTTGCATGATTAACAACAAAGCTTCATCAACCAGTTGTTGCGTTTTCGGGTGGTGGATGTAGCCGTAGAGAATGCGGTGACTTTCCCAAACTTGACGCCCAGGAGCATGAAAGAGAATTCGGGCGATCGCGATCGCTTGAGAACCAGACACCCGCACAATACCCACGCTACCCTGCTGGGGGACAACAGCAGTTGCGATCGCGGCGATGGTTCCAGTAGTAGCAAATATTTCCGACATGAGCGCCCTTTGCAGCAAATATAATACGAGCCTAACAGGTACTTTGGCATGATGTAGGGAAAGGATTCAAGGGGCGTTGGGACTTCCCATTAAAACAATCATCAATCGTTGTGTAGGCACAGGAGCAGGAGGAAAAAGACTATTAACAGTTAATAGTCAAGTAGAATAGCTTATTGTCTCTTACCACGGAGAGAAGCCAGGGGATCGATGCCTTCTATACTAATTAATGGTGAGTATTTAAACTAATAGGAGAGCAATTAGCAGGGTAAGATTTACCTGAAGAGTAGATAAACGCTCTGATAGAGAGGGGATTCACTGTGGAGCAAAAAGTTAACTGCGCCGTAGACTGCGTAAACGGTTGTGTTTTAGGGGATAAATGTCCCAACCTTGAATTTAGAGAAGCAGCAGCACAATTTATTGAAGATACTTCATTAGATAAAATGCTGGAAATGGCAGAAGAGCGACTGCGGCGAAAAATGATGGAACCGCCAAAATGGGTTTTACCAGACGATCAGTAGTCTTCTGCTCGATTATCGCTGATAACTGCTGGGCGATCGCCTGAAGTAAATGTTCGTGTTGTGTGTGGACAGCTCGTTGTGTTCGTTCAATCGGCTGTCCTTTCATTATCAACACACTTTCCGAAAAATAGAAAATATTTCTTGAGGTTAATTGATGAGTTCATATCTGATGTAATTAATTAACCAATGACTCAACGAATAATATTATTTGTCGCCACCGCTACCCTGTTAATTTTAGGATTTTTATCTTTAGGTAGCTATATAGCTTGGTTTTATCCCCTAGAATTAGTCTCGCACTTTCGCGTTCACTATTTAATTTTATCTTTAATCTTCACTGCTATTGTAGGCATTCTCTGGAAAACACGCCATCTCAAAAGTAAAATAATAGTTCTCGCCGCTTTATTATTAATAGGTTTAAATTTAATTGAGGTGCTTCCTTGGTATCTACCTCATGCGCAACAATTAGCAGGAAATACAACTCCACAAATTCGGCTTTTATCTTTTAATATAAATATTCAAAATAAAGATGACAAAAACGTTATTAATGTCGTGCAGGATAATCGTCCTGATGTAGCTTTATTTCTAGAAATTACTCCTAATATTTTCAACACTTTAAAAACAGGATTAAAAAATACTTTACCCTTTAATTTTAGAAGTCCTGGAGGCGGATTGGCAATATTTAGCCGCTTACCTATTCAAGATGTCAAAGCAGATAATTTTAATGGTAAAGGCGGTCATAACTTAATAGCAACTTTAACATTAAATCAACAGCCTATAAAGTTAATTGGTACTCATCCCCTAGTACCTGTCACAAGAAATAATTTTCATAGACGTAATCTTCAGTTAGCAGCTTTGAGTGATTATATTCGAGAAATTAATCAACCATTAATTATTATGGGGGATTTTAACTTAACACCTTGGTCACCTTATTATCGCAGATTTATCAAGAAAACAAATTTGCATAATACGCGCTTAGGTTTTGGTATTTTACCAAGCTGGCCGCGACCAGCAACCCATGTACATCTACCAAACTGGGTGATTCCCCTGTTAAATATTCCTATTGATCATTGCTTTGTCAGCAAGCAATTTCGTGTTGCAAAAATTTATACAGGAAGCAATGCTAATTCTGACCACGCACCCTTAATTACGGACTTAGTTTTAAGTTAAAAACCAATAGATACTATGCAATTGTATCTGGATCGATGCCTAATTCTCGTAGTTTTGCTGCCAAGCGATCGCTTCTTTGCTTTTCTTGTTCAGCACGTTGCTTTTCTTGTTCAGCACGTTGCTTTTCTTGTTCAGCACGTTGCTCTTCTTGTTCAGCAAGTTCTTGTGGTGTGACAGCTAATTGTCCTTCAGCCGTAAAAAACCGTAACTTTTCTTGCTCAATTCCCAAATATAACTCTAGCTGTTGACTCCACAACCACCCATCAGAATTTGCTTCTATTGCTTGATATTTACCACCTACTAAGACAAAACCAGCAAATTCTAAATTCTGCGGATCGAACCAGAAGTATTCAGGTGTGCGAAACGTATCTTGATAAATTTGTTTTTTTAAGCCTTTATCTGTTAAAGCTGTAGAATCTGATAATAGTTCGATAATTACGTTGGGATACTTACCATCTTCTTCCCAAAGCACCCAACTTTTACGCGGTTTGCGTTCAGTTCCCAACACGACAAAAAAATCTGGGCCGCGAAAATCTTCTGACTTGCGCTGGCGTGGGCTGTAGTAGATTGTAATATTGCCAGATGCATAAAAGTCATTGCGGTTTCGCCACAACAACTCCAGACATTGAATCAGCAATGTCATTTGTAGACGATGTAAGTCAGTTTCCAAAGGCGGTTCGTCACTATATAAATCCCCTTTAGGAAATATAACATCATCTGGTGTGGCTAAATCTTGGGCAATAGACATGGCGCTAATCGTCTCACTGCTATAAGTTTAGCCTAGTACCGCAAGGCGGAATTCAAAATTCGTCTTGGAAAGTTTGCTCAACGGGGGGAACCCCCGCACGCAACTTTCCGCAAAATTCAAAATTCAAAATTAAGACAGAGTAAGCGTTTCGCTGATTTGGAATGGTATGTTTATTTACGCCGTAATTTACTACTAGCAAAGAGCGATCGCTGATTACTCCAGCAAATTCACTATTTTTGTATCTCATAGCAATTCTCTGTAAACTTGCACTTAATAATTGCTTCTTTTCTCTTGGCGTACTTGGCGTACTTGGCGGTTTAAATAAATATTAAGTCCTTCATCATAGCGAATTAATATAATACCAATTTAAATAATGTAGGCGACACATACATATATTCAAGAGGGCATGGCATTGCCAATGCCCCTACCAATGTGTTAATTTTTTGACAAATTAATATAAATAAGTAGATGTAAATAACCCAAATTATTTTACGAAACGTAAATAGACTTAAACGTTGGGTTACCCTACCGGAAGCCGCTCCGTGTCTACGTTCCTCAACCCAACCTACATCCACTTACCAATGACAAATAACTATCCTAAATATCTAAGCCACTAACTATCAAATCAGGTGGATACTCAACAGTAAATTGATAATTTATCTCTCTTTTTTCTTCAGCTTGCAAAGTTAAATCCCATTCCAACATCCCCATTTCTCCCAGTTGAATTTGCGGATTAGTACGGGTGAGACGTACCTTTAATTGCTCGTTACGACTAACTGGTAATTGTTCCGTAAGTATTAAACGAGCTTCTTGATCGAGCAAGTTAGTAATTGTCAACCGGTAACCATAAGTTATTCGTCGTTGACTGCTCATCATTTTTTTATCAACTTGACGAGTAACTAAATCGCGCTCAATTTTTAACCCTTCATCAATACCTAAATTAATTTTGAATTCTTCTCCTGGTGCAATATGTCCTAAATTGGTTGCACCTACAAACATATTGTCTCGAAAAATATTCGCTTTACCTGGTAATAAAGTTGCACCGTTGGCACTATTTTTCACCTTAGCTTGGAGATAGGCAAAGCTGACTAATCTGGGGATAGCAATATAATCACAATTACTAGGATAGTCATCATTAAAAATTGTCGTTTTATGGGGTGCGCCATCGCTGGGAATATTACCACCACCATTCAGTTTAAAGGTGACTACGCTTCCTGCTTGAGATACTTCAGCAACTACAATTTCTGCTTCTATAGGACTTTCCTGGAGAATATCGTCGTCTGCTTCCTCAATTTCGCTAGTCGCCGCTTGTGCCATCATGGGCATTTGTATAGCTCTACGACTTATAAAGTCTACTGGCGGACGGGAATGAGCATTTATATACCAGGGTTCCAGCTTTGGAGGTAATGTACCTAATCCTGGTTTAGCTGTAGAAAGGGTGAGAGCTACACCTAGCCAATCTTCGCCTGTGCTTTGGGTGACTTCAGCTAAGTAAGTAAGATTAACAATATTAGTACTAATGTTAAAGCGCAAATCATACAGTGGAGTCCAACTAGCACGATTCACTACATAAGAAACCTCTAGTTCAAAGTCTCCTGCACCAGCTACTTCCACCGCTATAACTAAACTCACACTTTCTTTCGGGTGGGGTGTTTGGATTTTTTGCAGTGAGGCGTGGAGAACTTGTAATTGCTTGTCTAGTTCTTCTTGTTGGGTTTTGCATTCCCCAGAAGCGATCGCATATTCACCATACTGGCTACCTAAAAAATTGAGAAAATCTAGAGTTTCGCTGAGGCTGAGATTTTTCCGCGACAAACTTTGAGCAAAGGGTTCTTCTGTTTTTTCTCGCAAGCCAGCAATAAAACTAGACTGCAAAGCTAAGGCATCGATTTGTGCTTGCAGGTGGCGTTTTTCGGCTTCTAACTGCTGAATTTGTCTCGTGAGTTGGTTTACCCTGTCTACAACTGGTTCAGCCGTGTAAATGCGATCGCTACTAACGCCTAACAACCTCACCCCTACTGTACCTTTACCGCTAACCCTCACAGAATCAGTTTCTAGAGTTACTGGTAGGGAAGTCAGGACTAATTCTTTTTCCTCTCCTGTCAAGGAAACCCTAGCCTGTCTTGTGACTAGGGCGCGATCGCTGTATACTGTCACAGCAACAATCTGGCTGTCTACAGTTTTACGTAAAGAATTTGTTTGTGAATTGTCAGTTATCATGGTTCAGTAATATTGGGCATTGGGCATGGAGCATGGGGCATGGGGCATTGGGACAAAAACAGTTCTCAATTTTGAATTTTGAATTTTGAATTTTGAATTTATTCCCCTAGCCCCTAACCCCTAACCCCTAGCCTCTAACTCCTTTTCATTCTGGAATTGCTCAAAAGTACCCCAAGAAAAAGACGTATTTTGCTCGATAAAGTTCTTGGCTGCATTAATCAAGTAATCATAATAGGTACGAGCGACAATTGATAACTGTTTACCAGAAGGGTAAACCATGTACCAAGTACGCTTAATCGGAAAGTGCTGTACATCCAAAATACTTAATTCAGAAGATTCAGCAATTAAAGTATGACGAGATAATACAGAAATTCCTAAACCGCCTGCGATCGCTTGTTTAATTGCCTCATTACTCCCCAATTCTAATTTCACATTTACGGCTACTTCATGTTCGTCAAACAGGCTTTGGACAGCCCGACGAGTACCTGAACCAGGTTCTCGCATAATAAAAGGTTCTTGCGCCAGACGCTGAATGGGAATATTTGTCTCCTTCGCCAATGGATGATTCACTGGTGCAAATACAACCAGAGGATTATCTAAAAATGGCTGACAATTCACATCAATATTTTCTGGGACTTGGCTCATAATATACAAGTCGTCCAGATTATTCACCATTCTTTCTAAAATCCGTTCGTGGTTTGTGACTTGCAGGGAAATATCTATGCCTGGATAAAGTTGACAAAATGGCCCCAATAAACGCGGCACAAAATATTTTGCGGTTGTAATTACGGCTAATTTTAATTGACCCTGTTTTAGCCCTTTCAAATCGGCTACTTTCATTTCAAATTGGGCTATGGTGTCAAAAATTTGCCGACAAGTAGCAAACAACTCGCGTCCTGCTTCTGTTAAATATAGGCGCTTACCAACCTGCTCAAATAAAGGCAAACCGACCGATTTTGTTAATTGCTTGATCTGCATGGAAACGGTAGGCTGAGTGAGGAACAATTCCTCAGCAGCACGAGTAAAGCTACCGTGACGTGCTGCCGCCTCGAACACCTTCAACTGGTGTAGCGTCGCTTGGTTCAAGGGTGATTCTCCTCTAAGAGCGATACTTTAGACATAAATCTAGTATCACTGAACACTTGCATTCGCGATAGCATTGGTCATACAAAAGTTCTGATTCATAAGTATAGATATTACTCTATGAACCCTATTACGACTTAGATCTTTTCCTTATAGGGGGGAACGGTTATTATCAAAACAACAAAGCAAAGCGTAAGATGCCTTCCAGCTCCAGATGAATGCTGAATATTGAATCCTGAATGCGGATTGCCTACGATCCATTATTCCTAATTCATCATTCACCATTCATCATTCTTCCAAAACCTTGACGGGTAACTGTGCTAAATCTGGTAACTCAAGCGTTTCAAGTTCCGCAACTTGCTCTCGAATATTCACAGGGATGTTGATTGGTTGACGTTTTTCTATCCAGCAACTTGCCAGTGGTAGAGTCTGTTCTAATTCATCCAATGGTCTAGGAATCACCATTACAGCGTTCAACTCTCCAATTCTTTCTGCCTCATACATTCCAGCTTCTACGGCAACGGCAACATTAGCTACAGAACCACGAATAATGGCTGTACACAAACCCGCACCAATTTTTTCATAAGCTGCTAAATGCACATCAGCTGATTTCAGCATGGCATCGCAGGCTCCTACCATCGCCGGAAATCCCCGCGTTTCCACCAAACCAACGGCTTGATTACTCAAACGGCTATAACTGCCGTCCTCCATAATTTTACTGAGAGTAGTGGTAATGGGTAACACTATATCTAAATTAGGGTAAGGACGGGGAATAACTAAGCTAGATACCAATTGACCAAATTGTTCTGCAGTTTGCACGCCAGCTTCTACAGCCAAACGCACATCAGCGATCCCACCACGAATAATGGCTGTGCAATGACCGCCACCAATTTTTTCATAGCCAACTAAATGTACCCCTGCGGATTTTAGCATCATATCCGCAGTCCCTACAATTGCGGGAAAACTTAGGGTAGATACCATACCCAAAGCGGTGTCTTTGAGGTTATCTCGCCGACGTGCAGCTTGAACAGTGCTAATAGCTCTTTGATTAGATGTTTCCATGTGAAGTCTCCGGATACTCACAGAAAGAATAAAGGTTCAAGGATGAAAGCATAATGAATATTAAATTCTTAAATTAGCTATAATTTCATCCTTCATCCTTCATACATCAGATGACATCTTACAATTAACACTTATTCAGACCGATCGTCAGAGATGGGTTCATTTAGAGATTGTCTATGGGGAAATAATGTCACTAATAACCTTTGAATGCTACCTGTACCATAAATTTGTGTGCCAAAACTGTTGGCTGATTCGCTAGTAGCAGGTTCATTAGATTCTGAAGATTCTACTGCAGCAGGTTCTAAATTAGAAGCACCCAAAGACGGGGTTTCTTCTACAGCCGGAGATTCATTTACCTCTGGAGTCGCAGGCTGAGATTCTGAACTAGATTGATGTTGTAATTCTAGGAAAAATCCCCCAGAGATAGTAGTAGAGGAAGTCGTTTTTTCCCCATTACTACTTTTACTCTTGTCTCTTTGCCTGCCAATTAAAGTCCTTTGTTCTTTTATCGTCTGGGTATTGCTAGAAGCATTAATTGCTGCTGGTTCCGGTTTTTTCGCTTCAATTTGTCGGCTAGAGTCTCCCAAAATTGAACCAGGGGGAATTACTTGTCCCGGTGCAACTGAACAGTGAAACACTGTGGTAGCGGAACCAATACAAGCATTTGTACCGATTGTACCTTGACCAACCATGAGAAAACCGGCTCCCAAGTTTACTCCTGCTTCTATTTCTAGGGTTCCTTCATGAATTTGCAGAATCGAACCCATACCAATACAGACTCCTGGGCCAATGATGATTTTGCTGTTTGCAGCCGCTTGGAGTATCACCCCTGGTGCGAGTACTGCACTAGGATGAATAGTCACCTCGCCACTAATATAAGAGTCAAAGTTATTGCTGAGGCGCAGTGGCGGCACAGACATGGAAATTGTCACCTCGGAAGCCGGAAAAATGAGAAATTGAGGAAGATATAAAGGATGCAGACAATGAAAATGTGGCTTGCCGCAGGCTTGGATGAAAAATCACATTTTATACTTCATCCTTTATACTTTCTACTTCCATACTATCTATGGGCGTTGAATAATAGTCTCTAGTACCCGACGTTTAGCTTTAGGATCGATACCAATCAGACGCACATATTCACCGGCGTATTCTGCCAGGTTCGCTTCTATGGCAGCGATCGCTTCTCTTTCAGAATTAGCTTGAATTGTGCCGGTACTTGTCCAGGAACCAGTGCGGAAGCGTCTTTGGTCTACATGTTCAATGCTAATTTTATTCCCAGCTGCTATTAATTGCCGCAACTGCTCTACTACTTCTCCACTTAAGCGGGTGCTAGTTGCAGGTGCTGTAGCTGTAGCTGTTGCGCCACCGCTAAAGGAGGATTTCTGGCTGCTAGCTGGTTGAGCAGGGCCATTGGGACGTTGGATAATGCTTTCTAATACCCGACGCTTGGCTTTGGTATCAATACCAATTAAACGTACATACTCACCTTGATGGTTATTGATGCAGTCTTCTAGTGCTGCAATAACTTCATTGGTGGAGATAGAGTTAATTGGCTGACAGCTTTGCCAAGAACCTGTGCGGAAACGACGCTCGTCTACATGTTCTGTACCGATTTTGTAACCGCCTGCCAACAGTTGGCTAATTTGTTCTACGGTTTCGGCACTGATGCGTCCATTGCTAGCGCCATGACCGTTAGTACTAGCTTTGTAGCTACCATTAGATTGAGCAGCAGGAGCTTTAAAGGTAGCTGGTGCGGCAACAGTGCCATCGGGACGTTGGATAATAGTTTCTAATACGCGGCGTCTACCGTTGTCGATACCGAATAAGCGTACATACTCGCCTGCGTGATCTGCTAGACAACCTTCTAAAGCTGCGATCGCTTCTCCCAAAGATCTCGCATCAATCGGCTGACAACTAGTCCAAGAACCTGTGCGGAATCTTCTTTGATCTACATGTTCCGTGCCAATTCTATACCCTTGCTGTAACAAATAGCGTAATTGCTCTATTGTTTCTGCACTCAAACTTCCGCTTGCCACTTCACTACTCCTTTCCAGCTCTAAAACAGTAATGCCATTTCTTGTAGAAGATTTTTTTATTTCGTCCCGAATGGGCGCAATACATTTACTATCCGCCACACACAGATAGCCAGCCCGTAGTGCTTGATTAATGCCCACTACGTGATGGGTAAATTCCTGATCTCGCGCTTGCACATCAGGTAAGCGATCGGCTTGTTGCTGATTGGTAATAATCGCTCCTGAAGGTACGTATTTACCAGGGGGAATTTCGACATCTTGAATTAAAGCGTGCATCATGACGATGCAGCCTGCACCCACCCTGGCATTAAATACTGTAGAGCGAAAGCCAATAAAGGAATTATCCCCAACATAAGCTGGCCCGTGAATTAAGGCCATATGGGTAATGGAAGCATTTTTTCCAATCCAGACCGAGTATTCTGCTTGGTCATCACCAATTACTCGGCCTTGCTCCAACCCATGAATTACTACACCATCTTGAATATTAGTATTTTCACCAATGAAAAAAGGTGTACCTTCATCCGCTCTAATCGAAGTCCCCGGAGCAACGATGACATTTGCACCTATGCGCACGTCTCCAATCACTTTGGAAAACGAATGTACAAATGAGCTGTCATGGATTGTTGGCTCAGCTAAGTTCCTCGACCACGGGGTTGGGGGTGCCACCGTGCTGCTGACTGCCATCGCGAGATTCCTCCTAAATTTGTCAATTGTCAGTTGTCAGTTGTCAGTCGTCAATTGTCAGTTGTCAGTTGTCATTTGTCTTTTGTTGTTTGTCATTTGTTTGTTGACTAATGACCAATGACTAATGACCAATGACTAATGACCAATGACTAATGACCAATGACTATCTATATTGGTCTTTTTTGCTGTAAATGAGACGATCTTCAACATGAATAGTATCAATTATCGCCACTACCGCAGCATCTAACGGCCGATGTTCGTTACCAGGAACTTGACGAGCCGCACTACCACGACTGAAAAGTACCCACTCATCTACTCCTGCGCCGACAATATCTGCTGCTACTTCGTACTTTGGCAGGAGGTTCCCTTCTTCATCTACTAATTGCAACAACAGTAGTTTCACACCTCGAAGACTTGGCTCTTTTTGCGTGCTAACTACTGTTCCACGAACTTTAGCAATTTGCATTACAAGTTATGGTCTTCTGCCGAAAGGACGAATGGCGTTTACATTTTCCCGGAATTGTTCTACATCTTCTGTATAACGAATTGGCAGGACGTATTCTAAGTTTTCATGAGGACGGGCAATGATGTGGGTAGATAGAACTTGTCCGCCGTTAACGCGCTTTACTGATTCCACCCCAGCTGCTACTGAGGCTTGGACTTCGGATACATCTCCCCGAACGATGACGGTAACTCGACCGCTACCAATTTTTTCATAGCCTACTAAGGTGACGCGAGCCGCTTTCACCATCGCGTCTGCTGCTTCTACTACTGCGGGAAAGCCTAGCGTTTCTACCATTCCTACTGCAATCGACATTAGTTTTAATCCTTAATGACAGTTTTTAACTCTGGACAACACAAGCACTCAAGAAGGCAACCCCGTTAATCAATTATCTATGGTTGTAATGGGTTTTTTACGTGCGGAACTGTTCTACAGCTTCTGTATACCGAATTGGTAAGACGTATTCCAGGTTTTCATGAGGCCGGGCAATGATGTGGGTTGATACTACCTCACCACCGTTAACTCTTCTGGCTGCTTCTACCCCAGCTGCTACTGAGGCTTGGACTTCTGATACATCCCCTCGCACAATTACTGTGACTCGTGCGCTACCAATTTTTTCATATCCTACTAATGTTACACGAGCGGCTTTCACCATCGCATCAGCAGCTTCTACTACTGCGGGGAAGCCTTTAGTCTCAATCATTCCAACTGCAATTGGCATCGCAGAACTCCTACAAAATTAATCCGATCGGTACTGTGCTTTGAAATTTTTGACGGGGAAGCTCATCTTGAGCTAAGAAAACACTTCCAAATTAAGCATAGGAAAGCTTGGCGTTCCTGGCAATATAAATCACTATAATAGTTTATAATAAAATCGTTTAAGAAAACTTAACAAAAATTAATGCTGTCATTTTGTTAATGAAATTTCACGGATTGCTAGAGCGGCCAATTCAGCTTTATAATTTTTTAATTACATTTGTCAAACTTAGATTAATAAAGTTTGTAATTTCTAATCAAGAGTGGCTACGGCAGTCTAGATGGTTTATCTGAACCGTCTTTCCCGCTTTTATCTTGATTTATCCAAGCATCGGCTAAAAGTTATATAAGTTTTTATAATACCAGCTATAAATTGGCAATGTATAAGTAGGAATTCTCAGGCTACAACTAAACTGTAGTTACGGAATTAAATAATTTTATTCTGTTAGATTCCAATTTTACTACCTGTCTCATGTCAAGCTAATTAGAGAAAATATATTTCAGAAAAGTTGTTTTAAAACGAGGCATTCCATACTGAGTCGTCAAAGGAAATTTAAATGGATCATTTTCTCTACATTACGAGTTGGTTTGTGCCTTTTTATGGTTTAATAGGTGCTATTTTGACTTTGCCTTGGGCAATAGGAATTATTCGCCAAACAGGGCCAAGACCAGCAGCATACCTCAATTTGTTGACAACTATTGTGGCATTTGTCCATAGTCTGTTGATATTTCAAAATATTTGGGATAAAGAACCAGAAACTGTAATTTTTCACTGGTTCCAAGTCGCAGATTTAGATTTATCCTTTGCCTTAGACATTTCCCCTGTAAGTATTGGGGCGACGGTTTTAATTACCGGGTTAAGTTTTTTAGCCCAAACTTATGCTCTAGGCTACATGGAAAAAGACTGGGCCTTGGCGCGGTTTTTTGGGCTATTCGGACTTTTTGAAGCCGCACTGAGTGGTTTAGCCATCAGCGATTCATTATTTCTCAGCTATGCGCTGTTAGAAGTTCTGACTTTGTCTACATATTTGCTGGTAGGATTTTGGTACGCCCAGCCTTTAGTAGTGACAGCCGCGCGAGATGCATTTTGGACAAAACGGGTAGGAGATTTGTTACTGCTAATGGGAGTAGTGACCCTTTCTTGTTTAGCAGGGAGTTTGAACTTTTCTGATTTATATGAATGGGCGCAAACAGCTACCTTAGATCCAGTGACTTCGGCTTTGTTGGGATTGGCGTTAATTGCCGGGCCTGCGGGTAAATGTGCCCAATTTCCCCTACATTTGTGGTTAGACGAAGCAATGGAAGGGCCGAACCCAGCTTCTGTACTGCGGAACTCATTGGTAGTAGCAGGTGGGGCTTACGTGCTGTATAAAATGCAGCCTTTGCTGTTCCTTTCTCCTGTGGCTTTAAATGCCTTGGTAATTATGGGTACGGTGACAGCAATTGGGGCGACTTTAGTTTCCTTAGCGCAAATTGATATTAAGCGGGCACTATCTCATTCTACCAGTGCATACATGGGCTTGGTATTTTTGGCAATGGGGTTACAGCAAGGCGGTGTGGCTTTGATGTTGCTGTTAACTCATGCGATCGCAAAAGCTCTATTATTTATGAGTTCGGGTTCGATTATTTCTACCACCCACACTCAAAATTTAACAGAAATGGGCGGTTTGTGGTCGCGGATGCCAGCTACAACCACGGCCTTTGTTGTTGGTTCGGCGGGGATGGTAACCTTATTACCACTGGGTAGCTTTTGGGCAATGCTAGCTTGGGCTGATGGCTTTGTCAGTATTAGCCCTTGGGTGATTGGGGTTTTAGTCATCGTCAATGGATTGACAGCGTTAAATTTAACCAGGGTATTTAGATATATCTTTTGGGATAAACCGCAACAAAAAACCCGCCGCGCGCCAGAAGTCGGTTGGCAGATGGCTTTCCCGATGGTAACTTTAACCATCCTCACACTGTTACTACCTGTAATGTTGCAGCAATGGTACTTACTACCAGATTGGGAAAGTGTGAATTGGTACGTAGTGGGAATGTTAGTCTCTTCAACCCTGCTAGGTGTAGCTATCGGCGCGACGATGTATTTAGATAAAGCATGGTCGAGGTCGAGAATTTTGGCATGGAGATTTATCCAGGACTTGTTAGGTTATGACTTTTACATTGACCAAGTGTATAAAGTGACCATAGTCAGTGCTGTAGCCATACTATCGAAGATTTCCGCTTGGAGCGATCGCTATTTAATCGATGGCGTAGTCAATTTGGTGGGATTTGCTGCTATCCTGAGCGGACAAGGTTTAAAGTATAGCATTTCTGGACAATCCCAAGGTTATATGTTGACCATTCTCTTCGTCGTCAGCATCCTGGGTTTTTTCATTAGCTGGTCATTAGGACTACTGGATAAGTTACCTTTTTAGTCAATGGTCATTAGAGACGCGATGAATCGCGTCTGTACAATTGTCTCCCTTGTCCTTTTTCCCTTCACCATATCCTTAAGTAGTTCTTTGTATGCTGAGTGCGTTGATTTTAGTACCCTTATTGGGTGCGGCTATAATCGGTTTTTGGCCGCCGGGGATGAATGGTAAAGTATCCCGTGGGCTAGCGCTGCTATCTGCGATTATCGCTTTTGTGTGGTCGATAATTTTAGCAGTTCAATTTAATCCAGGGCTAGTTAATCAACAGTTTGTAGAATTCCTACCTTGGGTAGATGCTTTAGGTTTAAATTACAATCTGGGCGTAGATGGTCTATCCTTGCCGTTGCTAGTGTTAAACGGGTTGTTAACTTGCATTGCCATCTACAGCAGCGATGAATCTCTGCAACGTCCAAGATTGTATTACTCGTTGATATTGCTGTTAAGTGCTGGGGTAACTGGTGCGTTTCTTGCTCAGGATTTACTGCTATTTTTCCTGTTTTACGAAGTTGAACTTATACCCCTGTATCTGTTGATTGCTATTTGGGGTGGAGAAAAGCGGGGTTATGCGGCTACTAAATTCCTGATTTATACAGCAATTTCCGGGATTTTGATTTTAGCGAGTTTCCTCGGTTTAGTTTGGCTGAGTGGTGCTACTAACTTTGCTCTGGCTTCTTTGAATGCCAAGACCCTACCATTAGCAACGCAACTGTTATTATTAGGCGGACTTTTAGTTGGTTTTGGGATTAAGATTCCTCTGGTTCCCTTTCATACATGGTTACCAGATGCCCACGTTGAAGCTTCTACACCAATTTCGGTGCTACTGGCTGGGGTATTGTTGAAATTGGGAACTTATGGCTTATTGCGCTTTGGCATGAACTTGTTACCAGAAGCTTGGAGTTATTTAGCTCCCTGGTTAGCAAGCTGGGCTGTAGTCAGTGTACTGTATGGTGCATCTTGCGCGATCGCCCAAAAAGATATGAAAAAAATGGTGGCTTATAGTTCCATTGGACACATGGGCTATATCCTCTTAGGCGCATCTTCGGCTACACAATTAAGCACTTTAGGCACTGTGATGCAGATGGTCAGCCACGGGTTGATTTCTGCACTTCTGTTTTTACTCGTAGGAGTTGTGTATAAAAAAGCAGGTAGTCGCAACCTAGATGTCATCCGGGGACTGCTAAATCCAGAAAGAGGTATGCCTCTGATTGGTAGTTTAATGGTGTTAGGTGTCATGGCTAGCGCGGGGATACCGGGAATGATTGGATTTATTTCCGAATTTGTCATATTTCGCGGTAGTTTCCCAGTTTACCCGGTGCAAACCTTGTTATGTATGATTGGCACGGGTTTAACAGCAGTTTACTTCTTAATTCTCGTCAATCAAGCCTTTTTTGGGCGCTTATCTGCCCAGGTTATCAATTTACCACGGGTGTATTGGAGCGATCGCCTACCATCGATAGTTCTAGCTGTGGTAATTGTGGTTTTTGGTATCCAACCAGCTTGGTTAGCGCGCTGGAGTGAACCAACAATCACTGCAATGGTGAATCCACAAAATTCTGTAACCACAGTAGCCTTGGATCGAGCAAACAAAAATTAAAATACAGCGATTGGGTTTGTAGTAACGATAATGCAATACTACAAACCCAATCGTCAATTTGGTCAATAATAAATAATGAAACCTTGATAAAAAATCTTTAATTTCATTTTTTTCATAACAAATCGCTAATGACTAAATAACAGTTTTACTTTTTTGGAGCAAACATCATGGTAACTATTCAAAACAAACCCTATAACAACCCCCTAGCTGAATATATAAAGCGCCTACAAACAGGAGAAGCACTACTTGCTGACAGTCCAGAGAATGTTTTAGAAGTAGTTGGAATCCTCAAAAGTTATGGCGTGGTTTTAGATGAATATTCAAAAAATCTGATATATATTGCCGATCATCAATTTCTCGTGTTTTTTCCCTTTTTTAAATACTTCAATGGCGAATTTTCTTGGCAGAAATTATTCCGGCATTGGTGGCACGATCGCATTAATTTTGAGTATGCTGAATATTGTATGAAGTCCATGATGTGGCATGGTGGCGGTGGACTAGATAAATATTTGGATACCAAGGAATTTCAACAAACAGCCCAAGCTGTAATTACGGCTAAATTTAAAAATAATCCCTTCGTTTTAGGAATCAATCAACTGTTTCCTGACTTTTTAATTGAACAGTTGCGAGTCTCTGCATACTACAGTGGTTTGGGGCAATTTTGGCGCGTCATGGCTGATATCTTCTTAAATCTATCAGACCGTTATGACCGAGGCGAAATTAAGACAATTCCCCAAGTTGTAGAACATATTAAAGCAGGTTTGGTTGCAGATGCAACTAGACCAATTACTTATGCAGTCAAAATTGATGGTAAAGTTTACGAATTGCTGCCGAAAAAGGAAGGTTTAACCTTTTTAGCAGACACCGCTATCCCTTATGTTGAAGCTGTTTTCTTCCGGGGAACACCTTTCTCTGGAACAGTTACATACAACGCCCAAGCATATCAAATTCCCCCAGATCAAGCGCGCTTTCAATATGGTGCATTATATGCCGATCCGTTACCAATTGGTAGCGCTGGGATTCCGCCTACTTTATTAATGCAAGATATGCGGCATTATTTACCAGAATATTTGCATGAATTGTATCGTCGCAGTCCTCGCGGTGAAGATGATTTGCGAGTGCAAATATGTATAACTTTCCAAAAATCGATGTTTTGTGTAACCACAGCCGCGATTTTAGGATTGATGCCTTATCCTTTAGATAGTGAAGAGCCATCGGAACAAAAAGCCAATCAAGTATATTTGGAAAAGTGGATGGAACGTTTCCAAACTTCTCGCTTGTTAGATGTTAATCAATAAGCTATTACGTGTTGACTGTTAATAGTAAAAAAGGTGCAAGTTAGCCTTTGACTACGGTTAGGCTAACTCAATTAAAAGCTTAGTAGAGGTTGGGGGAAACCTGCTTTTATAGCTGTAGTCACATAGGTTTGGATATCTTGAAAGTGTAAATACTAGGAATAGCAATAGTTTTACCTTCTGCCTCCTGCCATCTGCCATCTGCCTGCTGCTATAAACAGTACATTTGGTATAATCAGGGAAATTTTAATGATCGAGCGCAGGAATAATTTTCAATGCTTTTTAATCGCTACAAATATCTCGATGTGATTCAGCAGCTAGATCCTGTGAAAGATCATCACCAGATATATACTTTAATGTACGGTTACGAATTTCCTTGGGAAATGACAAGGGCAATGGAAGTGGCTTTAATGCGAACTTATTGTATTCCTAAGATTTCGCAACTATTGGATAAGACAGGGCAATTCTATCACCGTCCACAAAAACGCTACGATGATACAGGCATAATTATCGGAGAAATAGCCAAGTGGGGTTACGATAGCGATCGCGGTAAACAAGCGATGCAAAGAATGAATGCAATTCATTCACGCTTTAAGATTGATAATGCCGATTTTTTATATGCACTCTCTACCTTTATTTACGATCCAATTCGCTGGAATGCAAGTTTTGGTTGGCGCTTGATGTGCGAACAAGAAAAATTAGCAACTTTTTACTTCTGGCGGGAAGTAGGTAAGCGGATGCATATCCAAGATATTCCGGAAACCTATGAAGAATTTGAACGCTATAACAGCGATTACGAAAAAGCTAACTTTCGTTATTCACATACAAATAAACTTGTAGGCGAAGCCACCCGCGATTTATTTTTGAGTTGGTTTCCGGGGTGGATGAGTTTTGCGTTAAAGCCTGCGGTTTATGCCTTACTCGATGATACCATGCTCGATGCTTTTGGGTTTGAATATCCTCACCCATTTTTGCGATCGCTTTTAGCAAATATCCTGAAAATTCGGGCGAGATTATTACGTCTCTTCCCATCACGAAATCAGCCATATTTCTTTATCGATCATCCAATTCGTAGTTATCCCAATGGTTACGATATAGCTAATATAGGCCCAGAACCCAATAAAAAACAGTAAAACTTTGTAAATTTACAAAAAATGCCAAGAAATCTTCCCTTCTCCTTTGCGTCTTTGCGCCTACCCTGCGGGAACGACTCCGTCGAATGCGTGAAAAAAATCTTATAATACTACAAATTCAAATTTAATAACTTAGATATCGCAGGTAATAATTGATTAGCAGTTCTTACCAAAGTCGCTGAACTTGGTAAACCTGCAAGCGTACCTATCAAAATCTTCAGAGAAGTTCTAGCTATCCGCCGCATTCTTCCTTCCTCTGGATATTTCCCCGCTTCAGCTAACGCAATTACCTGCTCTAAAGCCTCTGCTTTATCTTCCGGTTCTAACTCTATATTTGTGACAATTTCTGTTTGCAATTGTTGCAGTAAATCTGCTAATCTAATAGCTTCTGGAGCATCTAAAGTTTGCAATTGGGCAATACTATTACTCAATAAATAAGTAGCATCGGTAACTGTCACTTCGCCTAAATCAATACCTTGATTAATGTGAATACTTTGTTCGCCAATATTAATTGGATGACTAATAATTATGGCATCACTTACCTTTTCTACATATTTACCATTAGTAATCACAAATCTCTCACCACTGCGAGAAATTTTGGTTTCTTCTTGCGCTGCAATTAAAGCTGCTTGAATTACTATATTATCAGGCTGAAGAATTAACGCTTGACGGAATTGTTCTTTAGCCGCTTCAAATCTATCTTGCTCCATTAATTCTTGTCCATAACTCAGCAAAGCTTGGACAAATCCTTCTTTATTACGGATTGGATCGACTTTATAAGCTCTCGCATAAAGTTCTACAGCTGCGTCAAAATCTTTCACATCTATGCAAACTTCCGCTAGTCGAAATAGTGCATCAAAGTGATTGGGATTAATTTGTAATACTTGTTCGTATAGCTGTAGCGCGTTTTCAATATGATTATTTTGATATAATTTTGTTGCTTGTTGATAAATGCGATCGCTTGGTGAATCAAGTTTAGCTAATTCCCAAATTTCTCTGCGCAATGGATACCGTTTAATCAGCCAACGCCGCACTAATTCAACAGTAACTTTGTAATTATTTAAATAATATAATTCTGGTAATCCAGACGTTCCTAATTGCTTAAAAAATCCCCATTCTAGCAAGCGTTCTTCTGCGGTATGAAATGGCTCAGTTAACACCACACCACACTGTACAAGCTGTGTTAAAGGTTCGCCTTTAACTACAGAATTTGTTTGCTGTTGCGCTTGTGCTGCGGCGGAAAACACCACTCTTTCTGCAATCGGTAAGCCATCGCGGAACCATGCTAAACCAGCTTCGCCAATTTCAATCGCTGACTCAACAATATTATCTACATCTTGGCGATTTACTATCCAGCGTTGCTCATCTCTAGCTTGAGAAAATAGGGCAAAACAAATAACTTGTGTAAAATAAGGATGTCCTGCTGATAATTCTAAAATTCTATCAATTGCATCAGCTTGATATGTCAAAATACCCTCAGCAGGTTTGACAATTAATCTTTCTGCACTGTGTCTATCTAAAAGGCCAATTTCTCTATGGGGAGCTTGCCTAAATAAACTGAGTAAATTAGGCATATCATATAATTGTCGCCCCACTACGGGAATAATATAAAGTTCCTTGTGCCAATAAACAATTGACTGAAGACAAGGGAAAAAATGAGAAATTGCCGAATTTTCTTCAGAGTCGCCTAAAACATCAAATTCATCTAGTAATAGAACTAAATTCTTACCTGCTATTAGTTGATAAATTTGCGGTAAGAAGTCGTTGAAAAATATTTGTGCATCTTCAGCTAAATCGCTTTTTGATGGTAGCAAAACTTGGCTTGGAGATAATTCGAGAAAATCAATAATTTCTCTACCTAACTCATGCAAAACTTCACTGAGAGATTTTTGACTTTTACCTTCCAAAGATAAAGGGACAAATAAAAATTCTTCGAGAGTGATGAAGTTAGGAATTTGTGACAATATCGAAGATTTACCAATTCGGCGCTGACCGTGGAGTAAAATTACTTGTGCCTGTTGATTCAGATTATCTTGGATAAAATTAAATAAATCTTCACGGCCAAAAAATAACTCTGGTTCGTAAATTGGGCGACCAATAATGTAAGGATTATCTTCCCAATCGCTTGCAGACACCATTCTCGCCAAACCCTCCCCAGAGGAAGTAATCAGTCTGTAACTTAAGCATAAGGCAGGTGACAATTACTTCTCAAGTAGGGTCACCCCCCAGTTTACGCACAATCCATACTAAAGACTGGACTATATCTTGATGTTGCCATACCCAAGCGATCGCTTTTTTAACTGTATTCGCTTGTTCTCGGCTCATCAAATTGAGAAATACTTTCTCTCTTCCTTCTAGTTGCGCTTCATTGGTATGGTAAATTTCTTGAATTACCCACCATTCCATCATCGATGAGTTAAAAACGTAAACGCTTTTACCTTCTTCAAATGTCCGCAGAATTACACCCCTTTCCTCTAAATCAATTAATTCTCGGCTTCTTTGACTAAAAACTAAATCAATATCCCCTAAAGCATAGCGCGTGTTTCTATTTAAACGCCCTTGCAACCTTACCAGTGCAATTAACATTAACAAAATCTGTTCTTCTTCTGTAGAAAATCTCCAGGTATCGCGGAAATATTGCTCCGTAGCGCTTTCAAAATCTCTGGTAAAAGTTTGCAAATTAGGAGTTTGTCCAGCTTGGATACTGTCATAGAGTAGATAACCAGCATTTTGCAGTAGTGCTGGATGTCCATCTATGATATCTAAAACCCCTGCTCTTAAGTTACTAGAAATGGGTATGTTCAGCCTAGCATTGACTTCATTGGGTGGTAATGGTCTCAGGAGGCGGAAAAGATAATGGTTATACCAAGGTGAACCACCAGGGGTAATTGTTGGGCCTAGTTCATTCAGGCGGCGAAAGGTGGTAACAATAGTTGAGAGATATTTACCTTCATTACTGTGAACTGCTAAATCGCGGAACTCGCTCAAGAAAGTGAGCATTTGCGTTTCCGTGTATTGATCATTAGGGTGAAGCGCTGCATCATAATCATCTAATAACAGTAACAAGAACTTTTCACGCTGCCCAATTTTCCGCAGCATCCGCCGTAAATCACCTTTTTCTACCTTGTCTTCCTGTAATAACTGCTTAATCTCAGTTTGCAGTGCTTCGTCACCTTCAGCTTCATCTTGCAACAAACTGAGGATTTCACGCCAGAAACCAGAGGGAGTAAAAGGACTTATCCCCGTACAGTTCATAGAAATGATGAATGCTTTAGTTGCATCTCGTCCCCGCGCTTGCCAAACTACAGGTGAAGCTAAGTATTTCAATAGGGAAGACTTACCCATACCAGGACTACCATATATAGCCAGGTGAGCGCGGCGAGAAATTTGATCGAAAGCGGTTCTTACTTCAGAATTACGCCCGAAAAAGTAATCTGGAGGTACCGGGCCACCAACATAGAAAGGATTTTGTGACATTTAATGTAATGGGGTCAATAGTCAACAGTCAACAGTCAACAGTCAACGCTGACAGCTTAATTACATTATTAACTCGTTGACGCGTTGGCGAAGCCCACCGAAGGTATCGCATCTTCCTCACGCGATAATCAGCAACCCCATAAACTGTCACTGTGGGAAAGCGTAGCTTCGGGCTACTTAGGTGTTAGTTATTGCGATTGCCGAAGTGGCTATTGTCTTGTCCGAAGCGGCTATTGTCTTGTCCGAAGTGGCTATTGTCTTGTCCGAAGCGGCTATTGTAGTATCCGAAGCGGCTATTGTAGTATCCGAAGCGGCTATTGTAGTATCCAAAGCGGCTATTGTAGTATCCAAAGTGGCTATTGTCTTGTCCGAAGCGGCTATTGCAAAGCTGAAAACCCTTTCCTGTGGTCATAATACTACCTTTGCAGGGGTAAGGGTTGTTTTTTAGTTTAGCAATTGGGCGAGGAAAAGAGCGATCGCACTTCCTCGCTTTACAGTTAGCTAAAAAATGCGATCGCCTTTGCTGTTTACTTAGTTAATACCAAATTAACTGGCTTAACTCCCGCTAAATCTAAAATTTGGGGAATTAAATCTTCTCGCTTTACTGCCATCATGTGTACGCCTTGACACAATTGTTGGGCAATTTGTACTTGTTCGGCAGCAATTTTTACGCCTTCTTCTAGCGGGTGTTTGGCTTTAGCTAACCTATCAATAATGTGCTGGGGAATATTTACCCCAGGAACGCACTTATTAATAAATTGGGCATTTTTTGCCGATTTTAACAGAAAAATTCCGGCTAAAATTGGTTTATTACAGCCTGCAGCTACGCTGTACATAAACTTTTCTAACCTATCAAAGTCTGTAATTAATTGACTTTGAAAAAATTGCGCTCCTGCTTGTAATTTGCGTTCAAAGCGGCTTTGTAAACCTGATAAACTCGCACATTGTGGATCGACGGCTGCACCTACAAATAAATCGAGTGCGCCATCAGTTAAAGGTTGTTCGTTAGCATCAATACCTTGATTAAGTTTGCGAATTAGTTGCAGCAAACGAATAGCTTCTAAATCAAAGACGCCTTTAGCATCTGGGTGATCGCCAGCTTTTACTGGGTCACCTGTTAAAGCTAATATATTATGGATACCTAAAGCATGGGCACCCATGAGGTCTGCTTGTAAACCAATGCGATTGCGATCGCGGCAAGCCATCTGACAAATCGGTTCAATTCCATGTTGTAATAAAATTGCCGAAGCTACCAACGAAGACATCCGCAATACTGCTCGGCTACCATCGGTAACATTGACAGCATGAACCCTCCCCTTAAGAGTCGCCGCCATATCAAGCATGTGTTTTGGATTTCCGCCTTTAGGTGGTGCTACCTCGGCAGTAATTAAAAATTCGCCTGCTTGTGCAGCTTGGCGAAAGCCATTCAAGACTGTCGGATTTTGAGTATCAGACATAACATTCAGAATTTCCAGTTTCTTTCAGGGTAAATCAATTTACCCCTATTGAGATGTTTTATAAAGTAAACCTTAAATTCTTGGTTGCGTTATGGCAATGCTGAACGTATCTATAAATCTCGTGCTTTACAGCTAATTTTCATGCACTCAAAGCCTCAAATCCTATGAATAGCCATAACACCAGGCTACTTTTGAAAATCAGGGAAACCACTAAAAATAGTGGCTTCCTAACTTAATATTTACTTTACATAACAGGCTCTCAAGGCAATCCTTAATGAGGTATGGTGTAGCCTAAAGCAGCTTTAACTTCTGCTAGAGTTTGGTTAGCAACAGCTTCGGCTTTTTGCTTTCCTTCCCGCAATACCGACTCAAGATAACCTTTATCTGCCATAATTGCCTGATATTTTTCTTGAATTGGTTTCAAGGCTGCGATCGCAGTTTCGGTCAATAATGGTTTGAATTGTCCCCAACCCATATCTTGACATTCTGCTGCCACATCTTCTTTGTTTTTACCAGACAACAGCAGATATAGGGTTAACAAGTTATTACACTCAGGACGTTCTGGATCGTCAAAAGTTAAACCCCGAATTGGATCGGTTTTACAACGCTTAATTTTATTAGCAATTTGCTCTGGCGTGTCTAACAAATTAATCCGGCTTAATTCTGACGGATCGGATTTTGACATTTTCCGCGTACCATCAGTTAAACTCATCACCCTTGCGCCTTCCTTACGAATCAAAGGTGCTGGTAGCTTTAGCACTGGTTGATCCGGTTTCGCAAATAAATGATTAAATCGATTGACGATATCTCGCGTTAATTCTAAATGTTGCTTTTGGTCTTCACCCACTGGCACAAAATCTGCCTGATAAAGCAGAATATCAGCCGACATCAGCACAGGGTAATCCAATAAGCCGACACCGACATTTTCCCCTTGTTTCACAGCTTTTTCTTTAAACTGGATCATATCTTGCAGCCAGTTAAGGGGAGTAATGCAATTGAGCAACCAGGTAAGTTCGCTGTGTGCCGAGACGTGAGATTGTACAAAAATGGTGGAATAATTTAAATCTAGACCACAAGCTAAATAGAGAGCAACGAGGTTATAGGTATTAGATGCCAACTCTTTGGGGTCATGTGGCACCGTAATTGCGTGTAAATCAGCGACAAACAGATAATTGTCGTAATCACTCTGGGCTTCCACCCAGTTACGAATTGCTCCTAAGTAGTTGCCTAAATGTAAATTTCCAGTTGGTTGAACTCCCGACAGAACGCGCTGCTTGCCCATAAATTTCAAGTTAGTTATCTCAAATCCGCCCTATCCAAGGCGGCAATTACAAAACACATTTAATTTTGACATTTTCTAGGGGCATTGGGCATTGGGAATTGGGCATTGGGCATTGGGCATGGGGCATTGGGCATTGGGCATTTGTTAGAGACGCGATGAATCGCGTCTGTACAATTGTCTCCCTTGTCCCCCTTCCTAGCCCCTAGCCCCTAGCCCCTAGATCTACTTTAGATATCGATGGGGATTGTTGCGATATTGTAATTATCTCTGCAATGATTATTCAGGATAAGAGCGATCGCCTGACTTTTGATTTTTACAACACTGATATAATGCAGCATAAATCAGCGTGCTATTGACAATTTTAGCGGGGAAATTACTTTTTTAATTCGTTAGGTAGAGAATTTACTTGAGGATTATTTCGGCTAATTTGTATTAATTGTTAATAGGTATTTTATTTTTTCTAAGAGAAAAAACATCAACTTCTCGGGGTTTGCAGTAGCAACACAGTACTAAATTAGTCAATTTTAGGTGAATTAAATGGCTAAGACTAGCAAAAAGCTGATTGATTGTATTTATTGCAGATTTTAATACTTTTTTGGCTATAATTAGCAATCTTATTTCTTTTTTGTCAAAAAAACAACTAATTCAAATTTAATAATTTCTATAAACTAGTCTTTCAATTCGCTCGATATTAATGCATTGATGCTGAATACGCATTTTTTGACTGTATTTTTTATACTAGTATTTAGAATTGCTATGTTATCTACAAGCTAGATTTTTTCATTATTTTGCCTAATAATAAGTTATTGTCATAGCTAAATCTGTTTACACATGTGATTTATAATACAAATACCATGATAAATAAATAACTTTACCGAAACTTCATAATATTATCCAAAAAGCGTGGCAATATAATTTGCAGGTTGCTAACTATATTGGATAAACTAACAACTAATAATTAAACAATCAGGATGCATTCCCCATATTTGGCAAAGTTTGAGGAATGACATAAATCTTTTTTGCTTATTCCCTAATCGTAAAAAATACTAGCCCAGATTTTCATCTTTAGAGAAAAATTTGTTGGCTTTTTTCGTTATTGATTGATCTTTTTTTAGGTGATGTTTTTTATGGAAATAATTCCAGACAATGCTCAGTTAATTATGACCGATGAAGCACAAATAACTGACCAACAAACCGAGACAAATAGCGACTCAATATTACCGGCGTTAAAAACCAACGATCCTGAATTTGATAGTCTTTGGGGTTTAAAAATTACTGGAGCAACAGAAGTATTTAATTATACTCAAGGTAGTAAAGATGTCATCGTAGCTGTTGTAGATTCTGGTGTTGACTACAATCACGAGGACTTAGCTAGCAACATCTGGAAGAATACTGATGAAATAGATAACAATGGTATTGATGATGATGGTAATGGCTATATTGATGATGTTTATGGTTGGGACTTTGGTGATGGAGACAAAGATCCCATCCCGGACAAGCCTATTAACGAAAGTTCTCAACGCGGTCATGGAACTCACGTTGCCGGTATCATAGGTGCTGTAGCCAATAATGGTCTAGGAGTAGTAGGCGTCAGTCCGAATGTTTCAATCATGGTTACGAAGCATTTCCGTAACAGCGACAGTAAAGAATATTTATGGAACGTAGCCTACGGTATCTATTATGCGATCGAGAATGGAGCAAAAGTCATCAACCTCAGTTTCAGCTCCAAATCTTTAAATCAAGATGAAAAAGATGTTCTCCAGTATGCCTACGAGCGTGGCGTTTTAGTCATAGCCTCCGCAGGTAATGATGGTAAAGATAATGATATTGAGCCTGTTTATCCTGCTAACTTCGATCTACCTAATATTATTACTGTTGCCGCTTCAGATGATAAAGATCAACTAGCCATTTTCGGTAAATATGCTTCTAACTATGGTAAAAATTCTGTAGACCTAGCAGCACCTGGGAAAAATATTGAAAGTACCCTACCCAATAATCAATATGCTGCATGGGATGGAACATCAATGGCTGCTCCCCAGGTAGCTGGTGCTGCGGCTTTACTTTTAGCTGCTAACCCTAATCTCACATTTTTAGAACTGAGATACGCCTTGCTCTCAACAGTTGATAAAAAAGAGTCTTTGCAAGATAAAGTCAATACTGGCGGTCGTTTGAATGTGCTGGCTGCTTATCAACAGGTTGTAGGAAATACTCAACCCCAGACTGATAGTACTAATAACAATACAACCTCTACTAGCTCAGAAATTGTTATTCAAGCAGAGAACTATAATAGCGCTCAAGACTTCACACTTGGCGATAAAAATAACAAATATCGCCGCGATTATAGTGTTGATATCCGAGATAGCACTGATGGTAGGGGCTTTGATGTTACTGGAATTCAAGCTGGGGAATGGCTGAATTATATTTTTAATCTCAGTGATAATCAATTCTATAACATTTCATTGCGAGTTGCCCCTGTTGGTCTTGGTCAACAAATCAAAGCGACTTTTAATAACAATCAAGAACGCATCATCAGTTTTGATGCTACTAGCGGCGATAATGTTTGGATAGATGCGACGATCGCCAAAGGAGTGAGTTTAAATGCAGGGACTAATCAACTGCGTCTAGATATGCTCACCGGTGGTTTCAACCTTAACTACATTAAGCTAGTGCCGACAAACACAGCTTATGGTGGTAGTAACATTGACAATATTTCTGGCAATGCTAGTAATAACTCCATCTATGGCGATGCTGGTAACGATAACCTCAATGGTGGTGCTGGCAATGACACTATTTATGGTGATGAGGGCGATGATAATATTAATGGCGGAGATGGTAACGATCGCCTATTTGGTGACTCAGCCACTGCTGTAATCGGTTCTGCTAAAGACACCATTTATGGCGGACAAGGTAATGATGTCATATTTGGGGGTGAAGACAATGACTCCCTTTATGGTGAAAATGGCAATGATACCCTTGATGGTGGAGCGGGTGACGATAACCTCATTGGTGATGTTGGTAATGATAGCCTGATTGGCGGCTTAGGCAATGACAGCCTTAATGGTGGTAGTGGTAACGATATCCTCAATGGTGCGCTGGGTAGTGATATTCTCAATGGTGGTAGTGGTAACGATACTGTTAGTTATAGAAATGCAACTGCTGGTGTCAATGTCAACTTGGGGGCGGGTACGGCTAGCGATGGACAAGGTAGCAATGATACTTTAATTAGCATAGAGACGGTTATTGGCTCTAATTTTGCTGATATCCTCACAGGCGGAGCGGGGAATGATACCCTTAATGGTGGGGCTGGCAATGATACTATTAACGGTGGTGCAGGTAACGATACTGTCAGTTATAGAAATGCAACTACTGGTGTCAGCGTTAATTTGACCACAGGTACAGCTAACGATGGACAAGGTGGTACTGATAGTTTAAGTAATATTCAGGCTATATTAGGTTCTAATTTTGCCGATATCCTCATAGGCAGCTCTGGTAATGACACTATTGAGGCTTACGCTGGTAATGATACCATCAACGGTGGAGAAGGTTACGATACTGTCAGTTATAGAAGTGCTAGTAGTGCTGTTAATGTTAACTTGGTAACAGGCAGAGCAAGCGATGGACAAGGTGGCAGTGATACTCTAACTAGTATAGAGGCGATCGCAGGTTCTAATAATAACGATATCCTTACAGGTAATAACGGCAATAACGTTCTTACAGGTAATAACGGTAACGATACCCTCATTGGCGGTGCTGGTCAGGATACCCTCATTGGTGGTTCTGGTGCTGATAGGTTCGTGTTTAACTTAGTCTCAGAAGGAATTAATGTCATTACAGACTTTTCTCCCTCACAAGGAGATAAGATTGTGATTAAAAATGAGACTTTTGGCGCGACTAGTTTTAACCAGTTCAGCTATAACTTAGCTACAGGTGCTTTAATCTTTAATGAAACTCAGTTTGCTACTCTCAACATTAATTCCGGCTTTATTGCCAGTTCGGATATTATTATTGAGTCTCCAATAATCTAGCAAGCAAATTAGGTTAGTTAAGAGTCAACAGTCCAGAGTCAACAGTCCAAGGTCAACAGATGAAAATCAATAGTCTCAAGTTAAATAATACATAACAATTGACCATTGACTATTGACTATTGACCATTGACTATTGACCATTTTCACCTAATTCCTACCAATGTACGAACTTTACCCCGCGATCGCACCTTACAATGAAGGCTATTTACAGGTATCTGAATTACATAAAATTCATTTTGAAGAATCAGGTAATCCCCAAGGAAAGCCAATAGTATTACTACATGGCGGCCCTGGTGGTGGTTGTCCCCCTTTTTATCGTCAATATTTTCATCCGCAAAAATGGCGCTTGGTAATGTTCGATCAACGCGGTTGCGGTCAAAGCAAACCCCATGCAGAATTACGAGAAAATACTACTTCGGATTTAGTCAGCGATATTGAAAAACTCCGCGAACATTTAGGAATCGAAAAGTGGGCTGTATTTGGTGGTAGTTGGGGGAGTACTTTATCTTTAGCATATAGTCAAACCCATCCCGCAAGGTGTACAGAATTAATTTTACGCGGCATATTTATGCTACGTAAAAAAGAATTGCATTGGTTTTATCAAGAGGGAGCTAGCTATATTTTTCCTGATGCTTGGGAAGAATATCTTAAACCAATTCCCCCCGCAGAACGGGATGATTTACTCACAGCTTATTATCAACGTTTAACCAGCCCAGATTTACAAATTAGATTAGAAGCCGCCCGTGCTTGGTCAATTTGGGAAGCTAGTACTAGTAGATTATTTACCGATACTGACTTGATGAAAAATTTTGGTCAGAATGATTTTGCTGAAGCATTTGCTAGGATTGAATGTCATTATTTTATTAATCATGGATTTTTAGAGGCGGAGAATCAGTTACTATTAAATGTTGATAAAATTCGCCATATTCCGGCTGTAATTGTGCAGGGGCGTTATGATGTCGTCTGTCCGATGGTATCAGCTTGGGAATTACATCGGGCTTGGCCTGAAGCGGAATTTATTGTAGTTCCCGATGCGGGACATTCGATGAGTGAACCGGGAATACGCAGCGCGTTAATTGCGGCGACGAATAAGTTTGCATTTAATTCGTAATTTGTTAGAGACGCGATTCATCGCGTCTGTACAATTTTCAGATTAATTTGTAGGGGCGGGGAAACCCATTGGTGTCAACTTAAGCTCAAACGCTTATCTCACGAGCTTTTATCTCGTTTCCAGCCTCCGGCTGGAAATGCGTATTGCGAGGCTCTGCCTCGAAAGCTGATAAATTGAGGCAGCAGCCCACAGATTTTCGCTCCCACGCAGAGCATGGGAGCTAGATGGAATGGGGGTTTCGCGTTAAGTTGACACGTATGGGGGAAACCCCGCCCCTACAAATTAATCTTGGTTCAAATGGATATATAAAAATGAAATTTTTGGGTATTGATTTAGGCTGGAAATCCCAACCCAGTGGACTATGTTATTTAGAATTAATTGATAATCAATTAGAGATTAGAGATTTAGATCGCCAAGAAGCGATCGCAGATATTCTCACTTGGATTGATAGTTGCGTACAACCACAAGAACCTGCGTTAATTGCTGTAGACGCACCTACTCTCATTCCTAACGCTACGGGGAGTCGTCTACCAGATAAACTCAGTCATAAATACTTTGGTAAATATCACGCTGGATGCTACCCGGCTAATTTGGGTTTGGCTTTTGCCGAGCGTACTGTCAACTTTGGTTTAGAATTAGAATCTCGTGGCTTTATCCACGCACCTACCATTGAACCGCAAAAACCCGGTAGATATCAAATCGAAGTCTTTCCCCATCCCGCAATCGTCAACTTATTCAATTTAGAACGCATTCTTAAATATAAAAAAGGACGCTTGAGCGATCGCCGTTTAGAACTCACTAAACTCTATAATCATATTCTCAACATTTTACCAACTCTCCAACCACCTCTGCATTCCCTGCGCCTCTGCGGTTCATTTATTTCCGAAATCCCCCACACAGGCGCAGCACTTAAAGCTGTTGAAGACCAATTAGATAGCCTAATTTGCGCTTATGTTGCTGCACACTGGTGGTATTGGGGCGAACAACGTAACTTAGTATTAGGCGATCGCACTACTGGTTACATTGTCACCCCAAAAAATCTTAGATTTTGAATCAATAATCTAAAATCCAAAATCTAAAATCTAAAATCGATTTACTCCGCCCAAGCAATTAACCTTGGTTCGTAAGCATTCGACAGGTATGGGTGTTTTGGTAAGACGCGCAAAGACAAGCCTTGCAAACCAGAAGTGGTGTAAATAATATTCGCCGTATAAACACTTAACCCATCTGTATCATTACCTTGGTAATCCATAACCACAGGAATCGCATTCACGATATCACCATTGGCATCAATTGCCCCTTGGTATAATTCCACCTGTACGTCGTTATTGTTCAAAGTTGCTAAATCTACTTTGGCTTTTACCGCTACAGTTTGGTTAACTTCAATATCTGAAACTGCGGATACATCCACATCTTTGATTTTGATATTAAACCAATGGTCAGCGAGTTTAGCTTTCCACTCAGCTAATTCTTTAGCTGGGGCGTAGTTATTAGCAGTTAAGGTATGATAGCGATCGCTTGCAGGGAAATAAGCTCGTTGTGCATATTCTCGCACCATCCGCGCTGTATTAAAGAACGGACAATTCAAGCGAATTGCGTCTTTCATTTTTGCTACCCAAGCACGGGGTAAACTATCAGCATCGCGATGATCGTAAAATAGCGGCACAACTTCCTTCTCTAATAAATCGTAGAGTGCGTTGGCTTCTACTTCATCTTGATAATTAGGATCTTCGTAATTTTCTCCATGTCCAATTGCCCAACCAGTACGGACATAATCGGCTTCATCCCACCAACCATCAAGGACGCTTAAATTTGGTAGTCCATTCATAGCGGCTTTCATTCCGCTTGTACCAGAAGCTTCACGGGGACGACGGGGTGTATTTAACCAGATATCGCAACCAGCCACCATCAACCGCGATATATGAATATCGTAGTTGGGGACAAACACTACTTGTTTTTCTAAATGTTGTTCGCGGATAAAGTGATTGATTTCGCGGATTAATTCTTTACCGGGGATATCTTTCGGGTGTGCTTTACCCGCAATCACAAATTGCACCTTGCGGTTTTTATTCCCTAGTAAAATGCGTCTGATGCGTTCTAAATCGCGCATCCACAGGGTAGCGCGTTTGTAGGTAGCAAAACGCCGTGCAAAACCCACAGTTAAAACGTTGGGATCTAAAACTTCCTGTGCTTGAGCAATTTCGGAAGCCGAAGCACCGCGATCGCGTAAATGCTTGACTAAATGCTCGCGCACATACAATATCATATCCAAGCGGCAGCGCTCGTGATTGCGCCACAATTCCTCATCGGGGATGGAGTCCATTCTCTCCCATAACTGATTATCTGGTGGTGCAGATGACCAATTGGGGCCGAGATAGCGATCGTACAACTCTTGAGTGGATTTTGCCACACAACTGCGAGCATGAACGCCATTAGTAATAGCGGCGATGGGTACTTCTTCTACAGGTACTTTCTGCCATAACCCTTGAAACATTTGGCGGGATACCACACCATGTAGTTGCGCTACCCCATTAGAAAATGTTGCCATTTTCAGCGCCAACACCGCCATACTAAAAGGCCCGGATAAATCGCCTGTATTTTCTCTTCCCAGTCCTAAAAATTGTTCTTCAGGTAAGTCAAAGATGCCTGCATAATATCTCAGATAGTCCAAAATTTTCTGAGGTGGGAACAAGTCAATCCCGGCGGGTACTGGGGTGTGCGTCGTGAAAATATTACTCGAAGCTACAACTTGTCTAGCATCAGCGTAGCTCAAACCTTCTTCTTGAATCAATATGCGGATGCGCTCTAGGGCAGAAAAGGCGGCGTGGCCTTCATTCATGTGGTATGCAGTAACTTTATACCCCAAAGCTTTTAACATCTGTACGCCACCAATCCCCAGCATAATTTCTTGGTGGATACGCATATCGATGTCACCACCGTACAGTTGATCGGTGATGTCATGATCGTAGGGATTGTTCGGTTCTATATTGGTATCCAGTAAATACAGGGGAACTGTACCCACTTGTACCCGCCAAACCCTAGCGTAAACCTTGCGTCCTGGGTAATCTACCGCAATCCGCAATTCTGAACCGTCAGCATCCCGTTCCAGGTGCAACGGCATATTGTAGAAATCATTGATGGGGTAGCGTTCCTGCTGCCAACCATCGGCATTAAGATACTGAGCAAAGTATCCTTGTTGGTAGAGTAAGCCCACACCAACCAATGGTAAGCCTAAATCGCTGGCAGATTTCAGGTGATCGCCTGCGAGAACGCCTAAACCGCCAGAATAAACAGGTAGACAATCTACCAAGCCAAATTCCGCCGAGAAATAAGCGTAACATTCCTTCGGTGACTGGCTGCGTTGTTTTTGATACCAAGAACGCTCTTGTAAATAATCTTCCAGCTGACGCGCTGCGCGATCCATTTGTGCCAAGAAGCCTTCATCCTCCACAACTTCTGAAAGTCGTCCTTGGCTAATCGTTCCCAGCATTAACACTGGGTTATGGTGACTAGATTCCCACAAGTCAGGATCTAGACGGCGGAATAAATCCTTGCTCTCAACGTTCCAATCCCAGTGCAAGTTATATGCCAGCCGCCGCAGCGGTTCGAGTCGCGGCGGGAGAGAAGGAGAGACGTTAAATGTACGAATTGGCTGCATAGGTTGGCAAAACTCCAAGTGTAGCTAAGGTTATTTTTTACTGTCTTTACCCAATGTTGCCAATTCTTTATACTATGTTTGTAAGAATGCCGTGACTTTGTTAAGCATTGAGAATTATTCTTATCAGGTTTGCTAGAGTTTACACCAAGCCGATTTCTGATATTAATCTGGCTGCTCAAAGGTATAGCTGGTATTGCAAAACTTAATTATTGATTGTAATTTAATACTCATGATGATTATATATCTATGTATTGAATTTTCTCAGTATATAAGCTTAATTTTAGATTTTCCTAATAGCTAGATAATAACTGCCAAAAAGCTTGTCAATAGCCCGCTTCGCGAGTTTCATCTCTCATCAAAACCATCGGCTATAAGTTAGCATCTCGCAGAAATTCTTAATTATTTTTTAAGAATTTAGAATCAAGATTTCTAGTAAACCAAGCAAAAATTTTTGTCATATTGCTGTGCGATCGCCAGCCTAATTCCTTAAATAGCACATCTTGCACCCAACAAATCGCCATAATTCCCAAACATGAGGAATAAAATCATAATTTTCTGCATTAAGCACCCAAATAAGAAGAATCTTGCGGATTGTTTTGCATACTTAAAGCCATAGCCGCCACACAAGCAATCTCAGCCGCTACTTGATAAGCTTGTTTGATATTTAAGCCAGCATCTTTAGCTGTATTAGCACCAGCAGATTTTTGCGATCGCGATTCCTGCTTGACATCACCAGCTAAAACAGCTCGCTGCAAAATGATGTAAGCATCTAAATCTTCTGAATCATACTCACTTTGGAGCAGCAATCGAATCTGATGTTGAGCTGCAAGGCTCAAATAGCCAGAGGTTAAAGCTTGGTTAACAATTTCTTTCATTAAAGACCTACTTTTTAAACTAAATCTGGAAGTTGAAAGCGATACCTAATTTTGGGCGATCGCTTTTTTCCGTTGCGTAAATTTCTCGCTCAAGAATCTCTCAATTTTCTTCAAAATTTATAACGAACGCCACTCAGCACGCATCACCCGAATGGGTTATCCCTCAAGTGGATTTACAAATTGTTAGATATTATCCCTCATATAATTGTTAACTATGGTGAATATACTGAAGTAATTTGATAGAAAAAATTTTCCAGTATCAAATATTTTTCTTTGCTAGTAAAAAATATTATTTTAAACTGCATAAGAAGTTACAATCTTATCTCGATTGTTCTGGATATATATTAAATTTTAGAAAAAAATAATTTTTGCCAAAGCCAGACATTAAAAATAAGATGTGTTATATTCAAAAGCACCAATTGTGAAAAATCACTCTGGCAATTACCTGAGTGTTTTGTTTAATTTGTAAATCATCTGCGTGCAACATGATTAGAGCAGCATACTCTAGAAATTCGTTGCAAGAAAGCCGTCATAGCAGTCGAGGAAGTGCTTACTTGTTTGCACCGATGGTGAACTTCAATGTGATGGCTGAAGTCGGCGATACTCCACCCTAAATTTAAATTTATACATTTATAAATAACCAAAATAGTTTAACAATAACTACATGGCCGATAAAGGTTAGTGATTTGGGAGCATCCCAAATGTGCAAAAACGCCCTCACCCTATAAGGGTGGGGCTAGAAATACGAAGCCTGCCTTCGCAGGCTATCAAACTTTTAGCCTGCGAAGGCAGGCTTTGTTGGTATAGCAATACCCTTATAGGGTATTGCGTCAAAATTGGGATGCTCCCCAGCCGAATTTCCCTTGATGATAAAGTGTAGAGATAAAATTAGCATTGGCGCGTGGGCATGAGCTAGCGAGTGAATTAATTATATAGATGTGCAAATTTATCTAAATTAGCTTGTTTATTAATTGTGATGCTTGCACAAGATTTCTATACTTGATTTACAATCTGTATACTTGATTCGCGAATTAGAAAACTTGATTTACAATCTGTATACTTGATTTACGATTCGTATACTTGATTCGCGAATTAGAAAACTTGATTTACGATTCATTTACTTGATTTACAAGTCGCAAAACTTAATTTGCAGTGGGATTTTCAATAAAAATGAAACTACTCTAGAATAGCGATCGCATTTGGGTTTTTAGCTAATTGTAAAGTTTTTACCCAAGTATTAATACTGAATTTTTGCGTTTTTATTAAACAGTTATTTTTCTCAATACCACGATAAATCATCAGTTATAGTCTACGTAAATATACTTAATTTGTATAAGTTTGTCTATTTAGCGCTAGTTGCAAGCTACAAGCGAGGGAAATTTTTGCATAACCTCCAGCAACTCAGAGATATATAGGGGTGAAGCAAGTAAATTAACTTTAGAACTAGTTAAAAACTTAGTACTTTAGGAGAAATAGCAATGAAAGGGTTAAAATTTGCCGTCGCTATAATTGCCTTAGCAACATTAACTCATGCTCCCAAAGCTGAAGCCACAAGCTTATTCAACAATCCCCAAACAGCAGCAGCAAAACTCATAGCACAAGTACCAGCAGAAAATAACGCTGAAGCTTCCCTCAAACGGGGAATTGAACGTTTAGACAAAGAAGACTATCAAGGTGCTGCAACTGAATTTAGCAATGTTTTGAAAATTGAACCGAACAATATTTATGCTTATGTTGGTAGAGGTGCGGCGAGGATGTATCTCAACGAATACCAATTAGCAAAATCTGACTTTGACAGTGCTTTAAAGATTACGCCTGATATTTCTTTAGCTTACTATTTTCGCGGTTTTACCAATTTGGCATTAAAAGATAAAGCCGCCGCACTCGCTGATTTACGCCAAGCATCTACTTTATTTAAACAAGAAAATAAATTAGATTTGGCGCAAAAAGCTGATAACGCCATTAAAGAAATTGAAGCTAGTTAAATGTTAACTGTTGACTGTTGACTGTTGACTGTTGACTGCATTTATTTAGGTTGTGGAGTATGCTGGAGAATTGGTGATGAACTACCGTTGGCAATATCATATTCTTGCTTTTGTAGTCCCCTTGCTAATTCTCCAGTCTGAAGCTGTTTGCTTTGTTCCTCTTCCTCTGATGGCGCAAACAAAAACCCCACAAGAACGCAATAGCGAAGCTATCAAGCTTTTTTATTTAGGGCTTGAGCAGTACAACCAAGGTAAATATCAAGAAGCATTAGAAACCTTACAACAAGCATTAATAATTGTTAGAGACATTCAAGCGCGTCAGGGTGAAAGCTTAATTCTTTATCAAATAGGACAAGTATATGAAAAATTGCGAGCTTACACCAAAGCAATCGAATTTTATCAGCAAGCATTAGCAATTGGTAAAGAAATTTATAATCAGGATTTAGTAGGAAAAATTCACAATCAAATAGGCGAAGTTTATCGCCAGATGCAAAACTATAATCAAGCTTTGCAAGCTTATCAGCAAGCTTTAAACTTTTACAAACAAATTAATAATCCTATCGGGCAAGGTTTAACTCTCAACTATATTGGTCAAATTTACAACGAATTAAAAGAAGATCAGAAAGCTTTAGATGCCTATCAACAAGCTTTAGCTATTCTGATAAAACTCAATGATAAATTAGGGTTAGTAGCTACTTACAAAAATCTGGGATTTACCTATGAAAACTTAGGGGAATATAGTAAAGCTTTAGATGCTTATCAACAAGCTTTAGCCTTAATTCCGCAAACTGAGTATCCCGTAGGCGCAGGAGCAATATTGGATAGTATTGCTAGTGTTTATACGATTATTGGAAAGTATACTAAAGCATTAGATATTTATCAGCAAGCTTTAGAAACTGCTAAAAAAGCAAATAATCAAGGGGGAGAAAGTTTAACTCTGCATAATATTGGTGGAGTTTACTACAGATTAGGACAATACCCACAAGCGTTAAAATTTTATCAACAAGCTTTAGCTCTTAGTAGACAAATTAGCGAAAAGGTAGCAGAAAGTAGTATTCTCAATAGTATTGGACTAGTTTATCAGCAAGAAGAAAAATATCAAGAAGCATTGCCTTTTTATCAAGCAGCTTTAAAAATTGTCCGCACAGATAATAATTTATCTACAGAAAAAGCAGCAGCAATTTTGAACAATATTGGCTTGGCTTACAGAGGTTTGGGGGAATATAATCAAGCTTTAGATGTTTATCAGCAATCTTTAGCAATTATTAACCGTGGTGGCTCGGAGATTGGTAAAGGAACAACTCTCAATAATATTGGAGTAGTTTACTTTCATTTAAAAGAATATGGTAAAGCATTAGAATTTTCTCAGCAAGCTTTGGCGATTCGTCAACGGATTGGCGATCGCGCTGGAGTAGGAGATACCCTAAATAATATTGGCGCAGTGTATCAAAGTTTAAAAGATTACGATAAAGCCGAGAAAACTTTACTCGCGGCTCTGGAAATTTGGGAATCTTTACGTCAAGGTTTAACTGATGCTCAGAAAATTTCTATTTTTGAAAATCAAGCTAAAAGCTATCGGTTGTTGCAAGAAGTATTAATTGCCCAGAATAAAATTAATTCTGCCTTAGAAGTGAGCGATCGCGCTAGAGCTAGAGCCTTTATTGAGTTACTAGCCGCTAAACAATCACAGACAGCAAACCCGCAGTTAGATATCAAACCTCTGACAATCGAGCAAATTCAAAATATCGCTAAAGTTGAGAATGCAACTATAGTTCAATATTCAATCATCGATGATAAATTACTTTATATTTGGCTAATCAAACCTACAGGTGAAATTACCTTTAAGCCAGTTGATTTATCAAAAGCTACTGATACTCCTCTCTCACAACTTGTGACTATTAGCCGTAAAGCTATGGGAGTATTAGATCGTGGGATTTTTCAACCCCAATCTAGCCTACAACCTAATCCAACTCAGCAGCTACAAAAACTCTACCAAATATTAATTAAACCAATTGTCCAAGATTTACCAACAGATGCTAACGCCCGTGTTATCTTTGTTCCTCAAGAATCGCTATTTGTAGTACCTTTTGCCGCACTACAAGATGAACAAGGCAAGTATTTAATCGATAAACATACTATTTTAACTGCACCAGCTATTCAAGTTTTAGAATTAACTCGCAAGCAAAAACAAAACCTTAACCAATCTCTGAAAGATGTGCTGGTGGTTGGGAATCCGATGATGCCAAAAATTCCCATTACAGAGGAAAAATTAGCACCGCTTCCTGGTGCAGAAAAAGAAGCAAAACAAATTGCTGAATTATTGAAAACCCAAGCGATTATTGGGAATAAAGCCACAGAAACAACCATTGTGAGCAAGATGAAGCAAGCCAGGATAATTCACTTTGCTACTCACGGCTTACTCGATGATTTTAAAGGATTGGGCGTACCTGGAGCGATCGCTCTCACAGCCAGCAATCAAGATGACGGCTTTCTCACCAGTAGCGAAATCCTTGATATGAAACTCAGCGCCGAACTCGTAGTTCTCAGCGCTTGTAACACTGGCGGCGGAAACATTACAGGCGATGGTGTCATTGGTTTATCCCGTTCTTTAATTACTGCTGGCGTACCCAGTGTCATTGTTTCTCTGTGGGCTGTAAATGATGATTCCACCGCCTTTTTAATGAGCGAATTTTATCGCCAACTCCAAAAGAATCCTGATAAAGCTGTGGCGTTACGTCAAGCAATACTGACTACCAAAAAACAATATTCCCATCCTTTCGACTGGGCTGCATTTACCCTAATTGGTGAAGCAGATTAAAGCTACACATCAATATATTCTAGAGGGCATGACATTGCCGTAGCCCTACTAACAAATTTACACTAGCCGGAGCCTTAAGATGTTGTCAATTATTGCACCATTAGCAATTATTGCGATCGCCATAATCTTTATGTTTAAGCGCATTGATGTGCGGTTAAGTTTAGGATTATGTGCAGCAGGTTTGTTTATCATTGCAGGTAAATTACCGCAACTTTTCGTCACAATTAGTCAACAAATGACAAATGAAAAGACGGTAGTTCCCATCTGTACAGCGATGGGGTTTGCCTATGTTTTAAAATTAACAGAATGCGATCGCCACTTGACGCACTTATTACTAGCACCTTTGCGTCAGGGAAAATGGTTGTTAATTCCTGGGGGAATTATTGCGGCTTACATTGTGAATATGGCACTCATTAGTCAGTCAAGCACAGCCGCAATTGTGGGAACCGTATTATTACCTTTACTACAAGCAGCAGGAATCGCCCCAGTTATCGGCGGTTCGCTGTTATTGCTGGGTTCTTCGATGGGTGGCGAGTTATTCAACCCAGGCGCAGTAGAAATCATCAAACTAGCGGATTTGACAAAACAATCAATCCCAATAATTGTAGGGCGGGTGTTACCTGTGAATCTTTTGGCAAGTATCACCGCCTTAATTGTATTTTGCATCTTGGTTTTCATCTTTTCTAAAAAAACAGCAGGCGAAATATCACCCACAACTTCCAGCGATGCCAATATGGAAGAATTAGATAAACCCTTTCGGGTGAATCTCATTAAAGCATTTATTCCCTTACTACCATTAACACTGTTGTTTATCGTTCCTGCGTTTGTAAAGCTTCCCCAGGAATTTGATAATAGCGTGTCTATCGCCGCCGCAATGTTAATTGCAGTTACAGCCGCCGGCTTAACTACTCCCAAAGAATCGCCAAATCTAGCAGCAGCGTTTTTTGAAGGTGCAGGTTTTGCTTACGCCAACATCATTTCTATCTTTGTTGTCGCTACAATTTTTACAGAAGGAATCAAAGTTAATGGATTAATTGAACATCTCACCAATGCATTAGCAAATCGTCCAGTTGTCGTAGAAATTGCCAGCTTAATTTTACCTTTTACCTTAGCAGGAATTACTGGTTCTGGCAGCGCCTCTGCCCTAGCTGTGATGAATATACTCGTACCAGTAGCCATAACAATGAATTTAGATGCCATTCATATTGGCGCACTCACATCAGTAGCAGCACAATTAGGGCGCACCTTAAGCCCTGTAGCCGCAGTTGTAATTATCAGTGCTACCATATCTCGACAAGCACCACTAAATTTAGTCAAATTAGTAGCAATCCCGCTTATTTGCGCCTTGGGAGTAACCCTAATAGCAACACTATGCAACTTGATGTGAGAAGAAATACCAATTCTGGCTCAAATTACACTACATGGAAGCATCCCAAATGTGCAAAAACGCCCTCACCCTATAAGGGTGGGGCTAGAAATACGAAGCCTGCCTTCGCAGGCTATCAAACTTTTAGCCTGCGAAGGCAGGCTTTGTTGGTATAGCAATACCCTAGAAGGGTATTGCGTCAAAATTTGGATGCTCCCTCTTCCTTTTGCCTATTAAGGACTTCCAGAAAATAAACTATCCAATTTCCGAAAGCAGATATTTTTATTTTTCCCCCTGCCCCTCTGCCTACACATTGATAGTATATTTTTTAAGTTGGAAGTCCCTTAATTGGCGTCTTAGCGGTTGATTTTATCAAGGAAAAATCGCCTCAAAATGCAATTTTATTCCACCTTGGATTTATACCAATCTTGATACCATTGCTCCATCTGCTGAATTTCAGCCGTTTGAGTTTTAATTATCGATTCAGCTAAATTCTTAATTTCTGATTTGGTAGATTTTTTACTAGCCATCTGTGCCATTTTCACAGCCATGCGATGATGGGGAACCATTTGCTGGATAAATTCTTTATCGAAATCTGGTGCATTTTTCAAGGCGACTAAATCTATCTTCATTCCCCGCATCTTGCACTTCATTGACTGTGCTTGTTCACCTGTACCTTCAGGTTTTGGCTGCATATTTTGATGATTCGTACCTGTAGCAGGTAAATCTTTTCCGTACCATGCTTTATACCAAGATTTCATTTGTAAAATTTCGCGGTTTTGGTCTTGTTTAATTGCTAGTGCTAACTTTTTAATCTCTGGATGTTGGGCGCGACTTAATGCCATCTCAGCCGTTTCTAAAGCTTGAGTATGATGGGGAATCATCTTTTCCATAAAATGTTGATCTATTTGCCCCATCATCCCTTTAGGCGGATTAGCTTCTGTAGATTGTTGATGATTATTGTGTTCTGAGTTGGAAACTTGTGCTTGTGCGTTATTGAAAACTAGTAATCCAGAGATAGCGCTACTAGCCAATAAACCAGCCAAGCTATAAAATAATTTGTCTGTCTTCATAAACCCTCCTAATTGCAGGAGTTAACCACAATTTATATTCATTAAACTAGCGAGAGATTGTGAGGAAGTTGTGAGATAAAAAATTTTCAGTTAACTCAATTAAAATACTCAGTAATTAAACAGCAGTACAGGAGAGAAATAATGAAGTTAGATATTTTTATCTGCGAAAAAATCCTACACTTTCAGCTTGACATTTCAAGATGAAATTGAGATGAAATATTGTTTTGTACAAGTTTCTTTACAAAAATTTAGCGATCGCGCTTTTTATCCAAATTTAAATACTGTTTGCGCTACATCAATATATTCTAGAGGGCATGGCATTGCCGTAGCCCTACCATCTGTCCCATGATTTTTGCAAATTGTTATTACCAACTCCAGGAACTTGAACAGAAATTCTTCCTGAGTTCAGTTACTCTATGCTAAATAGCTGCCAAGCTAATTAATCAAGGAATTTCTGCTTAGTTCCAATTTCCCTCTTTACACCATTTCTCTAAATTCAGGCTACAGATAATTCTCCCCCTGCTCCCTGCCCCCTGCCCCCTTGCAGCCTATGTGTAGCCATTTTTTGGAGAATTGGTATTACCCCCCTTGACACTCCAGTTCACTGGAGGATTCAAGATGAAATTAATCTTGAACACAATTTCATAATTGGAGCTTGCATATGGAAAATGCCACATTAAAGTTACGCGGTATGGGTTGCGCAGCCTGTGCTAAAAGTATAGAAGATGCAATTCGTTCTGTCCCTGGTGTGAATGAATGTATTGTCAATTTTGGAGCAGAACAAGCAACTGTAGATTACAATCCCAAAAAGACGGATTTACAAGCTATTCAAGATGCGGTGGATGCAGCCGGTTACGCTGCTTATCCCCTACAAGCACAAAATTTGCTGGCGGGAGAAGATGATGAAGAAAAACGACATCGTCAGCAAGAATCCCGCGAATTACAGCGCAAGGTGACGCTAGGCGGCGTTATTAGCACTGTATTGCTAATTGGTTCTCTCCCGATGATGACAGGCTTAAATCTGCCTTTTATCCCTACATGGTTGCATAACCCTTGGTTGCAATTAATCCTGACAACTCCTGTACAGTTTTGGTGTGGTTACTCGTTTTACGTAAACACCTGGAAAGCTTTGAAGCGTCATGCGGCAACAATGGATACTTTAATTGCTTTGGGTACAAGTGCTGCCTATTTCTATTCCCTATTCGCCACATTAGTTCCCGGCTTTTTCATAGCTCAGGGATTAATGCCAGATGTATATTATGAAACGGCAGCGATTGTGATTACCTTAATTTTATTAGGGCGATTGTTTGAAAATCGCGCTAAAGGACAAACTTCCGCAGCAATTCGCCAGCTAATCGGCTTACAGGCGAAAACTGCGCGGTTGATTCGCAACGGTAAAGAAATCGATGTACCCATTGAGCAAGTAGCCATTGGTGATGTCGTATTAGTGCGCCCTGGTGAGAAAATTCCCGTTGATGGCGAAGTAGTTACGGGGACATCTACAGTTGATGAAGCGATGGTAACCGGGGAAAGTGTAGCAGTGAAAAAGCAACCGGGGGATGAAGTTATTGGTGCAACTATCAACAAAACCGGAAGTTTTCAGTTTCGCGCCACCAGAGTAGGGAAAGATACTGTCTTAGCGCAGATTGTGCAGTTAGTACAGCAAGCCCAAGGTTCAAAAGCACCCATTCAAAGATTAGCAGACCAAGTTACCGGGTGGTTTGTGCCGGCAGTAATTGCGATCGCTCTTTTTACCTTTATAATTTGGTACAACATCATGGGTAATATCACCCTGGCGTTGATGACTACAGTTGGCGTGTTAATTATCGCTTGTCCTTGTGCTTTAGGTTTAGCTACACCCACATCGGTAATGGTGGGAACGGGTAAAGGTGCAGAAAACGGGATTTTAATTAAAGGTGCGGAAAGCTTAGAACTAGCACATCAAATTAAAACCATTGTCTTAGATAAAACTGGCACAATTACCCAAGGTAAACCAACAGTTACAGATTTTCTCACAGTTAACGGCACGGCTAACGGCAACGAAATTCAGTTAATTCAATTAGCCGCATCCTTAGAACGCAATTCTGAACATCCTTTAGCCGAAGCAGTTGTCAGATATGCTCAATCTCAAGAAGTAATGTTAACAGAGGTGAGAGATTTTGAAGCGATTTCTGGGAGTGGCGTACAAGGTATTGTTTCTCACAAACTAGTGCAAATTGGTACCCAACGCTGGATGGAAGAATTGCAGATTCACACCCAAGCCTTGCAACCAGACAAAGAACGCTTAGAATATTTGGGTAAAACCGCCGTATGGTTAGCAGTTGACGGCGAAATTCAAGGATTAATGGGAATTGCGGATGCAATTAAACCCACTTCCACCCAAGCGATAAAAGCATTGCAAAAACTCGGTTTAGAAGTTGTCATGCTCACAGGTGACAACCGCCGCACCGCCGAAAGTATAGCGCGAGAAGTGGGAATTAAACGAGTATTAGCCGAAGTGCGTCCCGATCAAAAAGCAGCTACAGTCCAAGCAATACAAGCAGAAGGTAAAATTGTAGCAATGGTTGGTGATGGAATCAACGATGCACCAGCTTTAGCTCAAGCCGATGTAGGAATTGCCATTGGTACAGGTACAGATATTGCGATCGCAGCGAGTGACATTACCTTAATATCTGGCGATTTACTAAGTATAGTTACAGCAATTCAACTCAGCCGCGCCACAATTCGCAATATTCGCCAAAATCTCTTCTTTGCCTTTATTTACAACGTCGCCGGCATTCCCATCGCCGCCGGAATTCTCTTCCCCTTCTTTGGTTGGTTGCTAAATCCTATCATCGCCGGTGCAGCAATGGCTTTTAGTTCAGTTTCCGTAGTAACTAACGCCCTACGTTTGCGTAACTTTCAAGCTAAAGGGGCTAGGGGCTAGACAAATTGTAGAGACGCGATTAATCGCGTCTTTAAACAAGCCAAGCACAATAAAACAGGAGGTTTTTTCATGGTGAAGAAAACAGCATTGATCGGTAGTATAGTTAGTTTTGGGATATTATTCGCAATTGCATCTAGTAAAGCAGTTGCGCAAACATCCCACGAAGCGCATTCATCGCCAACAATCCAAACCCAGCAATTTCAAAGAATTGAACAACCATTAGGAAATAAAATCGCCGTCACTCTTGGCGGATTGGGATTAATGGGCTTAGAAATTTGGTGGTTTTTGCTGAGTAAACCCAAATCTCAAAAAGCAGTTGCAACAAAAGAAAATATTCAAGAAGTAACCATTACTGTTGATGGCGGATACGATCCCAGTCGAATTGTAGTACAAGCAGGGAAACCAGTACGCCTGAAATTTACCCGCACAGATCCCAGCAGTTGTTTAGAACAAGTGATAATTCCCGACTTTCGCATCGCCGCAGATTTACCCCTAAATCAAGTCACAACAATAGAATTTACACCCGACACACCAGGCGAGTATGCTTTTAGTTGTGGAATGAATATGTTTCATGGTGCGATCGCAGTTCAAGCTGCAGAAAATAACTCAGAAAGAAACTTGGCGACAATTGCTAGTGTTGCTGACTTGCAAGAGCGAAAAGATTTTGCCGAAACTGATTCTTATTATTCGCGAAAAAGTACCTAAAAGTCGTATTTGGGTACCTAAAAGTCGTATTGGAGTACTTCAAAGTCGTATTTGAGTACCTCAAAGTCGTATTTGGGTACTTCAAAGTCGTATTTGAGTACCTAAAAGTCGTATTGGAGTACTTCAAAGTCGTATTTGAGTACCTCAAAGTCGTATTTGGGTACTTCAAAGTCGTATTTGGGTACTCCAGAGTCACCAAACACCTCGCGCCGTGGAAGCCCCTACATTCATGTATGGGGGTAAGGCGCAGGCGAATTTATTCGCTGTCAAAAAACTTGTGCTTCATGGGATAATCGGTGTATGTTGAAATAGGCAAAGACACTGTGCAACCCCACAGAAACGGCTTCGCTAGTAGACATAGAGGCTGTCGCGTAGCCTTGATAGGGTAAAAACGTATTGCTTGCCAAAGGGCAAAACAGTGTGTTTTTGGGGCGTGGGGGTGAGTACATCACGCCAGTTGCTTTAAGTCGGGAAACCCGCCCAACGCACTGGCTCCTCTGTTTAATCGTAACCGCGTCCTCGCTCGACACGTTCGGGAGATAGTGTTTCGGAACCTGAACAGGAACCAAGCCGCTATTTCTCAGGGCTACTAAAAGCCCCCGGATTTATCCGTGGGGAATGCGTTACAACTCAATATTTCTCAGGCTTTGTTTGTTTAGCCCCAGGCTGTGAGCTGAAGACGTTAACGTTCTTGACTCTCCATCCAACTGGAGAGTCTATCATACAATCGGTAATCATATCGCACTCAGGGTTTGGTAAGTATGTTAGCTCAAGCAGAAGCAAAGCAGATAGGTGTCGTTGCTAAAGAAAGCGGCGTACCGATTAAAACTATTCGCTATTATGAAGAACTTGGTTTACTCAAATCATCAGGAAGAACAGAAGGCGGATTTAGATTATTTAACGCTGATGTTTTAGAACGACTGCATTTTATTAAACGTGCCCAAAGCTTAGGATTAAGTTTATCCGAAATTAAAGAATTTTTAAACGTTCATGATAGCGGCGAATTACCTTGCGAACATATCAAGATGAGATTGGAAGATAAAGTAAAAGCTATTGATGAACAAATTCAGCAATTAATGATTTTGAGACAAGAATTATCAGGTTTGCTTTCCGGCTGGGAAATTAAACCAGATCAGCATCATTCCACTATTTGTCCCATTATTGAACATGAATAATCAAAGTTACCAAATAATATTAAGTAGAGTGGGCAATCCCCACCCTACTTTAATTTGAGAAATCAAATATGAGTTTTATCGATGAATTTCCTACTACATACCCTAACAAAGCCAAAGATGTCTCACCCTTACCAGATGCTGGAGAAATGAAAAATTAGCTATTTGCGATTTGATCGTTAATCCTTTCAATTGCTACTGTGGGAGAGTCTGGCGAAATAAATGTTCCAAATAACCGTTCCCCATGTTTAAAAGCAGTAATTACAGGAAAAGGTGGGAAGATACGTGGTGCAGGAATACTATAGTAAATTTCTGGATTTTCGCGATCGCTGCTGATAGCAAGTGTATATTTATCACCATAAGCCTTTTCAACTTCTGATTTGATGTTTGCTACTTGCTCTTGAAACATTCCATCATCGTACTCAGTGTAAAGCGATGGAAGCATCAGCAAAATTACAGTATTGTCAGAGTGCAACACTGTGCTGTAAAAATTGTCCCGATTAACTTTTACCCAATCAGCAGCCAGCGCTGGAGATGGCAAAAACATCAAGCTACTCACAAGCACAAGCAAAAACATTGAAATTAATCGCCGTCCGATTTTAGCAATATTTTTCATCATTGTTTCTCCATATATCGAACTTATCTTGTATAAGATAACACTGCAAATCTTAAAAACAAGGACATTTAAAAAACTTCAAGAAGTTCAGCAAACTTTAATAAATTCAATATATGAATTTACAACCCATGCACATGGTAAATTCATGATTATTGCCGTCAATTGAGAGATACAGCGAATTGCGAGTTGGTGAGGTACAGATAATCGTTGATTGTAGATTGGCACTGCCATGCCCCGAAGCGCATACCTCATGTACCTGAAATATGCTGTAATGCTATTTTATGCAGCAACTTTGACTAAGCTAGAATTGTCTTCTAGAACCTCAATGAAAATTTGAGTAAGTATTAATGGCTGCATTTTTTTGAGTTCGCTTAACACATTATTAGCCTCCTGAATATTAAATTTGTAATATTCAGTTAAGCTCCCAATGGGATAATTAAACTTTTGATAGCGGTGTTTGAAATATTTTTCTGCATTTCCTCGGTGTTCCCAAGTTCCGAGAACTTTGATATTCAATATTTCTGGGTAATGTTTAACTAAATCTAGTTTAATTTCTGCTACACGTTCTTGAATATGTCTTGTAGTAACTCCAATTTTAGAGAGAATTCCCCGATTGGTTTCAATCTCCAAAAAATAGAGTTTACAAGCTAAGACACGTTTAAGTTGAGCGCGGTACAGTCTTAAATCAGTGAGGCGATATGCTAAATCAGCAGCTTTTTTATGTTTAGCATGTTCAAAATCTAGCTCCAATTTCAGCAGTTTTTTTAGTAATAAAGGTTCCTGTAGTTCATTAAATTGAGTTAATTCTAGCGCTCCTACAGGAATTTTACCCAAATCGCTCAATTCATATTCAGGTGGTATTAAATATACATTTTTTCTCAACATTCCTGCTTTGAGCAACCCAGGCGTTACTAAGTAAGAACTTATGGGATAATTTTTAGCTCCGTACTCCTGCCACAACAATTTTAACTGTGCCAAATCTTTTCCTGATAGCTGAATGTTAAAATCGTCATACAGTGGCAGAGTAGGAAATTGCCTATTAGCTACAGGGCGACAAGTTTCTTGCTCGTGGGCGAAATGATGTTCTTTTACCTTGCCTTTTTTCGCAATTAAACTACCCTGGCAATAAGGGCACTTAAGTGAAGTCTTCCCTCTGGGGATATCTTCAATACATATCAATTTTTCCTCTATATCTACACCATATTTAAGCCACATTTTTACACCGTGATTGAAGCTGAAAGTTGCTCTTACCAGTGTGCTGCAACTTTTTTAAAATGTCTCTATCTTTGGGGAGAAAATTAGATAATATCAACATGTTCTAGAGGGCATGGCATTGCCATGCCCCTACAGTCTGTCGCATTGTTTTTTCAAATTGGTATAATATTAAATTAAAGAATGTTAGTAATACATCAAGTATTTTTTAGGATAAAAATGTTTTGACACTACGTAGCTGTGAAGTTATTTGTGTAAATTAGTATGATTAAGTTTAATTTAAATTAAATAAATTTGAGCGTAATTCAATACATATTGAAGTGTGAAGCCAAGCTGATACTTTTGTGCTGCTCAACACAGGAAGCTAGTACAACACGGCGTAAATAAAGCTACCATTTCAAACAGTCACAAGACTTGATGTATTAACCTTTTGACTGTTAACTGTTGACTGTTGACTGTTGACTGTTGACTGTTGACTGTTGACTGTTGACTTTAATTAGCTTTTCATCGGTTAACAGGATTTGCTATGCAGCAGCTTCATCTTGGTTTAGCACCTGCAACCATTCCACAATTGTTTGACGTTGAACAGCATTTACCTTGATACTTGCACAGCGTAGCGCGACTCTGGGGAAGATAGCGCGTAAATCGGCTAACATTTCCATTGTCTCGCAAGCTTCTAAGCAATCAGCTATGTAATCAATGGATTCTAGGGTGAGCCATTCGGGTGTCGCTTCTTTGTCGCAAATATGATACTTCATGATAGGTCAGATTAGGCGATCGCATTTTCTATTCCCCAAAAGGGGATAAATTTTCCCAATACAAGTTTAATTAGTATAACTTACTACTATATAATTTCTCACCAGCCAGTCTAGTCTTGAGTTTTCTTCAGCTATCTGCTGATGATGCTTTATTATAGCCCTCACTCCAGTCACCGAGCAGAAAAGAATAGTTAGTAATCAGCCAAGATGCTTTGTATCTCTGAAAATCTCTAATTTGAGAATATTAGTTATAGGTAATTAGAGCAATTTACATTCTGGTTTACCGAACCCTACAATTCGCGTAAACCGTAATATATTTTCCCGCATAATTGAGTTCGGTAATCATCATGAGTGCGGTGATAAAAACCGAATTTACACAAGTTTTCATCATGAATAATATAAGAATCAAAGCAACAAATTAAATCGTAACTCCAGTAAATAAACAATTAGAGGTTAGAAAAAATATGGCTATTTTACGCTACAACCCATTTGCTGAAATCGCTACAGTGCAAAGTCAAATTGATAAAATCTTTGAAGATTTACAAGCACAAACATTTAAGACTCCAGCAGCCGAATTGACGGAAACTGACGATGCCTTGTATCTCAGACTCGAACTACCTGGAGTAGCAGCAAAAGATGTAGATATTGAAGTAACTGAAAATGCTGTTAAAGTAGTAGCAGAAAGAAAACTTGAAAATCAAGAGCGGACTCGTTCTGAATTTTATTACGGTAAATTCCAGCGTGTAATTCCCCTCAAAGCGAGAATTCAAAATACCAATGTTACCGCAGATTATCAAGATGGTATTTTGACTTTGACATTACCCAAATCTGAGCAAGAAAAGAACAAAGTTGTCAAAGTTAATCTAGAACAACCGACTGCTTAGTTTGAAGCTTTTTCCTCCAATGGTTGATTGAGATAACTTAGAGCTTGGTAATAATATCACCAAGCTCTTTTATTTTGTATGACCGAAGAGGCGGAGGGGCAGGGGGACAAATGACCATTGACCATTGACAACTGACTGGAAAAGGCGGGGGGAACAAGCCCTTTCCCCTGGGTGAAGCGGAGCAGAACATGGGTACCAGCCCAGTTCATAAAGAGCGCTTATATGGGGCGGAGTCCAAGCTCCGCCCCGGTCTTCCCCCTTGCCCCCTGCCCCCTGCCCCCTGCCCCTTTTCCTCTTCTTGACCACCCAATTTAATTGCTTGTGGTTTCTAGCCGTTGTAGGGAAATTCTGGCGGCTTCGGCAACGTGGGGATGGCTATCTTTTTCGAGGTATTTTAAGGCGGAGAGACTCTTGGGTGTGGGCAGATTACCTAAGGCTTCGGCAAGGCGTTGCCTTACTAGCCAATCTTCGGCTTGGGCAAAGCGCAGAATGAGATCTACGGATTCGATGTCTTTAATTTCTCCTAAAGCTGCGATCGCAGCTTGTTGGATGATCACTTCTTTACTATCTAGCGCTTCAATTAAAATCGCATGGGCGCGGGGATCTTGAATATTGCCTAGAGAAACTGCTGCACTAAAGCGGACTAGCCAATCAGTATTTTCATAAAACGCCCGTGATAGCACTTCAAAGGCTCTCGGATCGCCTAAATATCCTAAAGCTCCAGCAGCATCGGCTCTGATGCCATAATCTGGGTCAGTTTCTAGAATTTTGACTAAAAGCGGGTAACTTTCTGGTGTTTGTTTCACGCCCAAGGCGAAAATAGCCATTGAACGCAGTTGCAGAGAGTCGTCATTCAACACCTTTTTAATTAAAGGTACGGCATCTTCAGAAGGAACATCGCGGAGATTAGCCAAAGCCACCATGCGATCGCGTAAATTTGCACTTTCTAACTGAGCAGAAATTTCTTCTAAGGTTAAAGCTGCCATTTTTATCACTTTCTTTACTTATCTTTACTTTATAAAATTTTTTCTCATAAAGAGAACCTCATTCTAGGGCGGTTAACCAGATAAGGTTTAGTAGGGCATGGGGCATTGGGCATTGGGCATTCTTCCCCCTTGTCTCCCTTGTCCTCCTTGTCCCCCTTGTCCCCTAGCTCCTCAACTACTACCCACCTAATACCCAATGTCTTACTTGTTGCCGATGACAACTAGAACTGAAAATTGATGCAATAAGTCTAGTTTTGACCAGCAGTACTCATGACAAACCGCGTTTTGATTCTTGGAGGTAGGGGAAGGATTGGTAGCAGTGTTGCTCAGGATCTAGCCACCCACACTCAGGCAGAAATCACAATTACTGGACGTTCCCCTGTGGCTGAGGGGGATTATGCTAAGTGGCTAAGTAGCAAAAATAACTGGAATTTAGGCACAAATGTACAGTTTTTATTGTTGGACTTGGCGGAAGTTGATAAGCTGCGAGAAGCGATCGCTAATTCCGATTTAATCATTCACTGTGCCGGGCCTTTTCACTACCGCGATACGAATGTTCTCCAAATTTGTATTGAACAAGGCGTTAACTATTTAGATGTTAGCGATCACCGTTCTTATACGAGTAAGGCTTTAGAGTATAACGAAAAGGCTGTGGCTGCTAATGTCACAGCAATTATTAATACGGGGATTTTTCCGGGTATTTCTAACAGCATGGTGCGGCAATGTGTTGAGCAATTCGACAAACCAGAAAAAATCCATCTTAGTTATTTAGTTTCTGGTTCTGGTGGTGCTGGCATTACAGTTATGCGCACAACTTTTTTAGGATTACAACATAGTTTTGAAGCTTGGATAAATGGTAATTGGCAATTAGTAAAACCCTACAGTGACCGAGAAATTATTAATTTTCCCGCTCCCTATGGACGTAGTGGAGTTTATTGGTTTGATATGCCAGAAACTTTCACAATGCCTCATTCTTTTCCTTCAGTGAAAACTGTAATTACAAAATTTGGTTCAATACCCGATTTTTATAATCACCTAACTTGGATAGCTGCCCATATCTTTCCTAAATGGTTAATGCAACGTCGCAGCACGATTGAATTTCTATCTCATGTCAGTCATTTTATGACGGATGTTACTAATCCTTTTACGGGAATTGGGGTAGCAGTACGCGCAGAAGTTACCGGAATGAAAGATGGTAAAACAGGTATTTATTGTGCAAATTTAGTTTATGCAAATACCGCGTTAGCTTCTGGTTGTGGTACAGGTAGCATTGCGCAATTACTACTCGAAGGTAAACTGCAAAAACCTGGCGTTTTACCTGTAGAAGAGGCATTAACGACAGATTTATTTATACAAACAATGGCAAGCAGAGGCATTGAAATTAATCATAATTGGCTAGAAAATTAGAATAAATCTTTCTAAGGGGGATTTAGGGGGATCTGAAAGGTTTTGCTACCCGCGACAGAACTTTTAAAACATCCTCTAAGGTTTGATGGTGAAGACTTAGGGAATTACAAAAAATCAATTATCCCAAATTGTAGGGGCGGGGAAACCCCGCCCCTACGAGGATTTGCTGGCGAATTAGGGGTAAGACTCCTCGCTTATCCCGCAATCCCGCCGTCACCCTCAAGGGTGCGGCTAATTGAACAAAGCCCACGCAGGTGGGCTTTGTAGCGTGAGCCCCAGGCTTTGAGCCTGCGGGCGATATATCGGGTAAGCGAGAGAACAATGTAGATCGCTATTGAGAAATCATACTCACCATTCGCCAAGGGTGTCTGAAAGTTGCATAACCTCACCCTGCTTAGAGCTATGTAAGAGTAAGCCATCAAATAACGGGGGTATTGTGGTTAATATATGCCAAAACTTAGCCAAATTCATCAAATCTTTAGCATTTTTACCCAGCTAAAAAGCATAACTTAATTACTGACAGATGTTTTAAGTCAATAGACCACGCAGTAGGGGCACGGCATCAGCCAGATTATGATATGTACCAGAAAATTGTCGGTGCCGTGCCCCTACGAAAGGCTCTGTGGTTCAATTATCACCGAAACTGCTGTAATCCTCATCCAGCCATAACTTCATCCTTTAATATGCGTTTTCACAAAATTGCTCTAAGTTTCCTCGCCCTAGTTATTGCCACAGCTTCCACACCGATAAATTTCAACCTTTCAGGAACGCCGGGAGAATTACGAGTACTGGCGCAAACACCACAAGCTAGGAAAGCCGAAGCTGATAGACTGTTTAAGCAAGGTATTCAGCAGTTTGATACCAGTCAATTTGAAGCAGCATTGCAATCTTGGCAACAAGCACTGATTATTTACCGAGAAATCAAAGACCGTAAAGGCGAGAGTTGGATACTTGGTAGTTTCGGTCTTGCTTACTATGCAATGGGAGACTACCCAAAAGCCATTGATTACTATCAGCAGAGTTTAGCGATCAGTCGTGAAATTAAAGACAGATTAAGCGAGGGAACGGCGCTGGGTAATCTCGGTCTTGCTTACTATGCATTGGGAGACTACAATAAAACCATTGAGTATCACCAGCAACATTTAGCGATCGCCCGTGAAACTAAACATAGATTAGGCGAGGGAAACGCCCTGGGTAACCTCGGTATTGCCTACCTTAACTTGGGAGACTACCCAAAAGCGATTGAGTACTTCCAACAGAAATTAGCGATCACCCATGAAATTAAAGATCGCAGGGGCGAAGGTGGGGCGCTGGGTAATCTCGGTCTTGCCTACTTTGAGTTGGGAGACTACCCAAAAGCGATTGAGTACCACCAGCAGAGTTTAGCAATTCTCCGCGAAATTAAAGACAGATTAGACGAGGGAATCGCCCTGGGTAATCTCGGTCTTGCCTACTATGCATTGGCAGACTACCCAAAAGCCATTGAGTACCTCCAGCAGAGTTTAGCGATCGCCAAAGAAATTAAAGATAGACTAGGCGAGGGAACGGCGCTGGGTAATCTCGGTCTTGCTTACCATGCATTGGCAGACTACCCAAAAGCGATTGAGTACCACCAGCAGAGATTAGCGATCGCCAAAGAAATTAAAGATAGATTAGGCGAGGGAATCTCTTTAAACAATCTAGGACTTGCTTTCTACAAACAAGGTAATCTTCCCATAGCAGAGAAAACCTTGTATGAGGGAATTAATGTGTTGGAATCTCTGCGAGATAAAAAGTTAGCTGATACCAATAAAGTCTTATTTTTTGACACCCAAAGCCGCACCTATAGAATTTTACAACAAGTCCTCATCGCCCAAAATAAAACTGATGCTGCTTTAGAAATAGCCGAACGTGGTCGTGCTAGGGCGTTTGTTGAGTTGTTAGCATCTCGTGTATCTACTAATAATAAACAGGGGGATAAATCACCGCTAGCACCGACAATTGCCCAGATTAAACAAATCGCCAAACAGCAAAATGCTACTCTCGTGCAATATTCTATTATTTATGATGATTTCAAAGTAGCTGGTAAACAACAAGCTAAAGAATCAGACCTCTATATCTGGGTTATTAAACCGAATGGGGAAGTCACATTCCGCAAAGCTGACCTCAAACCCCTGTGGCAAAAAGATAATACAACTTTAGAAGAATTAGTTTTTAACACCCGTGATTCTTTGGGTGTAGTTGATGACGACAGGAGTATTTTTGAATCACAATTCAATAACCCTAATAATGAAAAAGCCCAACGAGAAAACTTACAAAAACTCCATCAACTATTAATTAAACCCATAGCTGACTTATTACCAACCAACCCCAATCAACCTGTAACTTTTGTTCCGCAAAGTAGTTTATTTCTTGTTCCTTTTCCTGCACTGATGGATGAACAAGGTAAACCAATAATTGAAAAACACACTATTCTTACCGCCCCAGCAATTCAGGTGTTAGACTTTACGCATCAATTAGGCGCAGGGAGACAGACTAATTATAATAACGCCTTGATTGTCGGTAATCCTACCATGCCTTTTGTGTCTACAAAACCAGGCAAACCTGCAACAAAGTTAAAGCCACTCCCAGGGGCGGAACTAGAAGCAAAAACAATTGCTCAGATGTTAAAAACTCAGCCGATTTTGGGTAAAGAGGCGACGAAAGCAAATATATTGCAACGCTTATCTTTATTCGATGTAATTCACCTAGCTACTCACGGTTGGGCGGATGATAACCGGGGTTTGGGTAGCTGGATTGCTTTTGCACCATCGGGTAAAGATGATGGGTTACTCAAGGCTGAGGAAATTTTAGATTTAAAATTAAAAGCGCAATTAGTGGTTTTAAGTGCTTGTGAAACGGGGAAAGGTAAACTTTCCGGTGATGGGGTGATTGGGTTGTCGCGTTCGTTGATTTCTGCGGGGGTTCCTAGCGTGTTGGTGTCGTTGTGGCAAGTACCGGATGCAGCGACACAATATTTAATGGTGGAGTTTTATAAAAGTTTGCAAACTCAGCCGGATAAGGCGTTGGCGTTGCGTCAGGCGATGTTGAAGACTAAGGAGAAGTTTCCAAACCCTGTGAATTGGGCGGCGTTTACATTGATTGGGGAAAGATAATTCGTCATTTGTCATTATTTAGGGAATCTCTAGTATCGATAGATTTTTTGTGAGGATACGGGGTTTTGCTGTGTCCTGACAATATATTCTAGAGGGCATGGCAGTGCCAGTGCCCCTACAATCTGTTTTTTTTGCTGAAAATGTGCCAGCTTTATCATTTACACATATTGAGGACTGATTTTTAAATTTTGTGTAAACAAAAAAGGCGATCGCTTTCTCGTTTATCTCAATCAAATACTCATTTTTCTGTTTTAAGTAAGCAAAAAGCCATTTTACCTTCTCATTAAGCCTTAACGAGTTCTAATTATTGTGTTTTCCGCAAGTAAAATACTATTTCACCTACTCAAAAAGCCATAACGCTTACTCGTTTCGGTAAATCGCGCACTCCTAAAGGTGTTTTCCGCAAGTGAAAAGCCATATTGGTTACTCATTTTGGTGTTTTCCGCAAGTAAAAAGGTATATTACTGGCGCAAAAATGGCAATGTATGACAAGAAGCAGGTGTGTAGCTAGGCTTTATTGTTTTTGGCGATGCCGAAGGCGAGCTACGCCTACGCATTTTTTCTCAAAACAAATTGGGTAATTGAATATAGACACCTAAAAGGTAGTGATACCAATTCAAATACCTGAAATAGGTGTAATATTCTCTTTCCTCCCCCTGCTCCCTGCTCCCTGCCCCCCTGCTTCTTACCCTCTTTCCTGCAAAAACGCCTCAAATGTCAATCTATCAGGTAACGAAGTTTGCGCGCCTGGTTTTGTTGCAGCTAAAGCACCCGCAGCTGCACCCCACATAACCGCCTGATGTAAAGATAATCCTTCATAAAGTGCGGCGGCTAAACCACCATTAAAAGCATCGCCCGCCGCAACCGTATCTACAACTTGAATGGGAAACACGGGTACAAAAAAACTTTCTTCAGCCGTGGCGCAGAAAACACCTTTTGCACCAAGTTTGACGATCGCACATTTCACACCCCGTTGTAATAAAATCGCCGCAGCTTGTTTTGCTGATTCTTCATTACTTACTGGAAACCCTACCAATTGACCCGCTTCTACTTCATTGGGTGTAATGATATCTACTAGTGGATAAAGTTCATCTGGCACATGAGATTGCGCTGGTGCAGGATCGAGAATCACTTTTACCCCTGCTTGATGGGCTGCTTTCGCCGCCGCTACCACAGCTGCAATGGGAATTTCAAATTGTAAAAGTAAGGCGGTGCTATTTGGTAATAAATCAGATAATCGTTCTACATCTTCGTGATTTACACGCCCATTGGCACCAGGAACAATAATAATTTGATTTTCACCTTTGTCATCAACAGCAATCAGCGCCACTCCCGAACTGACATTATCGTCAATAGAAACATTGCTAGTATCTACACCAGAATTTTCCAAATTGTAGAGTAATTCTGACGCAAAACTGTCTGTACCTACGCGCCCTACCATATAAGTAGGAACTTGTAAACGTGCCAATGCAACGGCTTGATTTGCGCCTTTACCTCCGGGAACTTGCACAAAGTTATGTCCTAATAATGTTTCTCCCGCCATTGGTAATTGGGGAACTGTGGCGACTAAATCTATATTAATGCTGCCAAAAACAATAATACTCATGATAAGTAATTCGGCGTAATTAAATATAACTAGAGACGCGATTCATCGCGTCTGTACAAGATGTCTTCCCTTGTTCCCTTCAAGAAATTAAAGTTTCCATTGCCGCGCCGACTACGCGATGATCGGTATCTTGTCTGAGTTCTGCAAGAGCTGATTTGGCTTCAGGGTTATTAAAGTGCTTGAGGGCATAAGCAACTCGCACTCGGATATATTCAGATGCAGAATTTTTCAGAATTAGAAGTTGAGATAAAGCGGCTGCAGACTGGCGGGAATTTGCTAACCACCCCAAAGCATCAACAGATGCTTCCTGAACTGCTGCATCGTCGCCGTCTAAGCCCAAAAGACAAACTTCTAGAACTTCTTCCGGGCAATCCATTTCTACTAAGGCTGCTAAAATACTACGACGTACTAACCAGTGATCGTCTCGCAAAAATGTTTGCACCAAATGAGAGGCAGAAACTTTGCCAAATAAGGATAGGGAATTACAGGCTTCGGCGCGGACGTTGGGCGTGTTATCAAATTTGATCATTTGTAACAGGGCGGCAAAGGATTCTGAGGTTTTTTGCTTACCTAATTCCCTAGCTACAAAGGTGCGTACCAAAAATTCTGGATCTTGAATGTGGCGGCTAAGTAAAGGAACAGCGACATCAGCCGGATAATCTTGCAGGGCGGAAATTGCCTTCAGGCGATATTGAAAATCTGGGTTTTGCAGATCGGTTTCGATTTGACTGAGATCCATAAAATTGATGATAATTTGCACTCTTAAATTAAGTTACAGCTCTTCAGGAATGGGAAAGCGTTCTCCTTTGAGGTAAGCATTAAAGTGCTGCTTAAAGTACAGTGTACTGGTCATATTTGCTTCGTCACTGCGATCGGGTGTAAATTCATAGATGGGCACTTGTTCGCGAATTAGTTTAATCAAGTTGGGATGGAGTTGTTCAAAGAATTCTACCCTAGTTGTTGTCGTCTCAAATCTTAAGCGTGCTGGATGACCGTAGCCTAGTTTCATCCAGGGTAACCAGGGACAGTCTCGCGCCCAAGTTGCAGTAGCACTGAATAGTAGTCTGGCAACCCAACTTTAAGGGGTAAAGAAACGAACCACGAAGACGCGAAGCACTCAAAGAAAGAGGAAAAGAAAGAACTAGAAAATTTGATGCACCCAGCAAAGTTAACTTGTCAGAGTACTAGGTTAATTGTTAACTGATTCAACTAGACGATTTAAGTATCTTTCAATTAACAGAATGGCAACTATGTCATCTATCGGTCGCGGTGGTTGTCGCATACCCTGCGGTAATAGTTTGGTTAGTCCTTTGGGGGGGTACATTTGCCAATAGCGATCGCGTGCTTCTAAAGTAGAGTAACGTTCATCGACTAAAGCAATATTCAATGGTTCGGCTAATTCTTGATTCAGCCGCTTTTTCCATTGCTTGGCTGTAGTTTGGTCGCCCATCACCATTAAGGATACAGCAAACCTCTGACGTAGTTTTTCAATAGTCGCGATCGCTTCATTTGCAGGTACCACCTCATGATAATGAAGTTGTCTATCTATACCGATGACTGCTAACCCACATTTATCGCGACCGGGATCGAAGCCTAAAATTACTGCTTCTGTCGGTGATGATTCACGGAGATTCATAAGTATTTCCAATTCAAAATTCAAAATTCAAAATTCAAAATTAAGAAATTTAGACATATTCAGCAAGAATAGAGCTTATATTCTGCTTCCTGCTTTTCTCAAACTTGTATAATTTTTAATTCCTAATTTAATTATTGACTATAAGACTCATATTTGATTTGGAGAAAAAAACTCAGTACACTTTTATTCCTTCTTACCTGTTCCCTGTTCCCTGTTCCCTGTTCCCCGAATCAAAGCGGATTCCTACTATTTTTTTAAGTACTAAAAATAACTTGTCCGTTAAATATAGCTATTAGTTTTACTCTCAATGGCCCGGCGGTAAAAGTGTCCTCAGCTGCGATCGCTTTAATTTCTAATGCTTGCTCAAATTGTCTTAATTGGGCGACAAACCGCAAAAAAGTACCATCTATTTGTACCGTTTCGACGATCCCCGCATTCCGGGCGCGAAATTGGGACGCAGAAATCAGTAAATCCAGCCTCTGTCTTAACTGATAAGATGTCATGGTTTTGGGATCGGCGGTAGTCGTCGCTAGTACCTGTCCCTGAGAAAAGACGAGTTGATTTTTGGCTGTATCCGTAAAGAATTCTATCTGCTTTTCGCCTCTGACGTAGTTACCAGCAGAGAAAATGCGCACAACATATTCTCGCCCATCCTCAATTTGTTTCACTAATTGTTCAATTCTATCTTGGGTAACCTGTAAAATTTGTTCGTTACTGGCTGTAATTGTCCCTGGTTCGGCTAATTCCTGCAAAGCATTCTGATTAGCGTCTGTTAATAGTTGAGTTATCGCCTGACGCGCCGCCGCAGGCTTTTGAACTTGAATTACCGCCGCCGCTAAAACTTGACCCCGCACCAAGGCTAATTTACCTAAGCGCAGGTCGCGGTAAGATTGATAATATTTTTCTAGTCTGGCGACTTCTTGCTCTAGATAGTTTTGTTGCTTTTCCAATTCCTTGAGCCGTGATTCTCGCATGGTAATCACTTGTTCCCGCGCGGCTACTTCCCGATTGCGCTTTTGAATTAGTTGATCCAGTTGGGAGATTTTTTGATCTCGCTGTTCAATGGCTTCTTGGCGATTGGCTAATTCGCGATCGCGGTTTTCAATGGCGGTTTTGGCTTCATCAATGGCTTTTTTAGCTTCAGCGTACAGCCTTTGGCGTTCTATCTTGCGTTGTTCAATTTCTGCCAGTAAACTCTTTTTCTCGTCATAAACGCTTTGCAATTCGCTGATTGCTTTTTGATATTGAGCGACAACTTGACCTAATTGATTTTGAGTCCGTTGCAATTGATTTTGCGTTTGGGCTTGTTGAGTCAAAGTGCGGTTGAGTTGGGCTTGAGTCGCCTGTTGTTTGGCGTTTGCCGCTTGTAAGGACTGATTAATTGCTTGTAAGTCTTTTTGCGCCTGTGTTTGTTCAATTCTTGCTTGGTTTAACTCCCCCTCTACTTGACTTTTTTGCGTTTCTGCGGTTTTTAATTGTTCGCGTTTATTTCTTAAGTCGTTTTGAATATCTTCTAACTCAAAGACCCCTTTGCGCAATCCTTCATCCGCAGCAAATAAAATTGCTAAAGTTGAGGCGGAAATTAAAGTGCCAGTAAAAATGGTCACTAGTACCGCCGTATTTTTGGGACGTAGCTTAAACAGAGAGAGGCGTGCTTTGCCAACTCTGGTACCAATGCGATCGCCCAAAGTGGCAAGCATACCCCCCAAGAATAAAATTGCTGCAATGAGGATGTACCCGGTGGTCATCTTCAGCTACCGAAATGCTTCCAGATACAGCCTACTACTTTCAAACATTTTTTGTGGGGAATTAGAGATTGACAATCACTGAATTTACTGGCTTGGCTTATCATTTGTTAGTTGTTTTTGGTCTAATTTGATGCGCCACCCTCAAGGAGAGTAGCCCTGCGGTCATTTTGCATTCCACAAAAAAGCAAGTGGCGTGGCGCGATAGAGATAAGCTAATGCGCGTCTAAATTGCATAACTACTGATCGGGGCTGTTAACTGTCAACGGTCAACAGTCAACAGCCTTGACGATGGATTGTGCAACTTAAAAGCAGAATAGCTGAATGTGCAACTAACTGCTGACAATATCAAGGGTTGTGTTGGTAATGGAGTATTTTATCAATTTTGGGAGCGAACTCTAGGATTGGTGTTACCCCAAAAAACACAACACTTGTCATCTCTACTTATCCCAATTGCTTTTAAGTGAATTGTCTACTTAAAGTCACCGGTTTATGCACAGTAATCTTTTTCTTGTGGATTGAAATCATCTTTTTCTCACGTAAATCTCCAAGTAACCGAGTGACGGTAACGCGAGTAGAACCAATTGCTTCCGCGATCGCCTGATGAGATAACTTCAGATCAATTGTGATCCCATCAGCACAAGGAACGCCAAAATCTCGACAGAGAATTAATAAAAAACTTACTAACCTTGAACCCATATCTCGGTGTGCAAGAGTTTCAATCATCATCTCTGTTTGTAAAATTCGCGAAGACAGACCTCGCAGCATTAACATTGATAATTCTGGATTTTCCTTGAGTGCTTGCTCTACCTGTTCAATTGGCGCTGACAGTAATTCTACAGGCGTAAATGCAACGGCATGGTAAAATCTATCCGACTTGTTTCCCGTCAGTAATGACAGCACGCCAAAAACACTATTTTCCCGCAGCAATGCTACTGTTATTTCCTCTCCTGCTTCATACACCCTAGAAAGCTTCACTGCACCTTTTAATAGAAAATAAACTCGTTCAGCAGGATCGCCAGGAAAAAAGATCGTTTTATTGCGTTCAAACGTTTCGACAACCGGAGGAAACGCTCCAGTTGCCATCTGACGAAAAACATTTGCTAGGGCTTTATCTTGTGTCACGATCATCTCCCTTCCCCTACCCAATGCCGGAAAAACAAAAACTGATTACCTAAGAATACACCTGAAAAATCAATAAAGCACCGTCAACCTTTTTGTACTTTCCTATACTCCAAATCCTTATTTCCTAGCTATTTGTTTATAATGATACATAATTATTGATATTTTTAGCGAGAACTTTTTGAAAAGCCCCTTGTAATAGCTTAATTTAAAAGGTTTATTAAAGGCGAAATCAAGATATCTTGAGAATTTATTAAGAAATAAACAATCATTTTATAACTATTAAACACTCGTACTAATAATCATTTTCACAAATCCTCTGTAAAACCAAGTCAAAGTAACCTCAGATTCTAGTATGCTCTAGCATGATTGTTTACTTTAAAAAAGTTATATGCTGGATCTGACTGGAAAAAACGCTCTGGTTACAGGTATTGCCAACAACCGCTCAATTGCCTGGGGAATCGCTCAACAACTGCACAAAGCAGGCGCAAACTTAGGTATTACCTATTTACCAGATGAGCGCGGCAAGATGGAGAAAAAAGTTGCCGATTTGGTAGAACCTCTCAACCCCAGCTTATTTTTGCCATGTGATGTCCAAAACGACGAACAGATTCAGTCTACCTTTGAAACTATCCGCAGTCAGTGGGGAAAACTAGACATTTTAATTCATTGTCTGGCTTTTGCCAATAAAGACGATTTAAGCGGAGATTTTAGCCAAACATCGCGGGCAGGCTTCAACACAGCATTGCAAGTTAGTACTTACTCCCTCGTACAATTAAGTGGTGCAGCCAAGCCCTTAATGACCGAAGGTGGAAGCATCCTCACACTCTCATATTTAGGTAGCGTCAGGGCAGTGCCTAACTATAACGTGATGGGCGTTGCCAAAGCCGGTTTAGAAGCCAGCGTGCGTTACCTAGCAACGGAACTCGGCCCGCAAAATATTCGCGTCAATGCTATTTCTGCTGGCCCCATCCGCACCTTAGCCTCTAGTGCTGTAGGCGGCATTTTAGATATGATTCATCATGTAGAGCAAGTTGCCCCCCTACGACGTACAGTCACCCAAGTAGAAGTAGGAAATACTGCAGCCTTCCTTTGCAGCGATTTGTCTAGCGGCATTACCGGACAAGTCATATATGTCGATGCCGGATATGAAATTATGGGAATGTAGTTAGTTTTGGGCATGGGGCATGGGGCATTGGGCATTGGGCATTGGGCAGAGACGCGATTAATCGCGTCTGTACAATTGTCAATTGTCTCCTTTATCCTCCTTGTCTCCCTTGTCCTCCATATCCCCTATTAGTTATGCAAATCAGCGATACTTCCAGTCAGGACTTTGTCCAACGCCAAGTTAATATTTCTCAATACGAACAATCTCTTACCAGTCCCAGAATTGCCTCGGTTCATCGCACTACAGGCGAAACCGATGTGCAAGTTACGGTTAACCTCGATGGTACAGGAATCTGTAAGGCAGCAACGGGTATTCCCTTTTTAGATCACATGCTGCATCAAATTGCTTCCCACGGTTTAATTGACTTAGATGTCCAAGCCAAGGGAGACTGGGAAATTGACGATCACCACACCAACGAAGATGTGGGTATTACCTTAGGGCAAGCCTTGAGTAAAGCACTAGGCGATCGCAAAGGCATTATCCGCTTTGGTAATTTCCTCGCCCCATTGGATGAAGCTTTAGTACAGGTAGCATTGGATTTTTCTGGCAGACCTCATCTAAGTTATGGTCTACAGATTCCTACGGAGCGAGTGGGAACCTATGATACCCAACTAGTACGGGAATTTTTTGTTGCCCTAGTCAACCACAGCCAATTGACACTACATATTCGTCAACTAGATGGCATTAATTCCCATCACATTATTGAAGCCACATTCAAAGCTTTTGCCAGAGCCATGCGCATCGCCGTAGAAATCGATCCCCGGCGTGGGGGGATGATTCCCAGTTCTAAAGGCGTGTTGTGAATTAGGGGGATGGGGGAGGCATGAATTGCTTTTGACTGTTGACTGTTGACTGTTGACTGTTGACTGTTGACCGATGCCCCATGCCCAATGCCCCATGCCCCATGTTATTTCTTGCTCCCCAATGGGTAACCTGTAATTGGATAAAAAGTTACAGCCATAAGGTGCATAGAACGGAGATGAAGTCTGTTGTAGATGTTTCTGATTCTCGATTGAATACTCCCGATACTCCACCAGTAGTATTAACTTCAGAGTTGCGTAAGGTCTACCGTACTGGCTTTTGGATGCAGCAAAAAGTTCTATCGCTCAAAAGTTGCTCTTTGATTGTTTACCCAGGAGAAACTTTTGGCTTATTGGGGCCTAATGGTGCTGGTAAAACAACTCTGTTAAAACTACTACTAGGAATTATCCGTCCGACTTCTGGGCGGGGGTTATTGCTGGGTAAACCACTGGGCGATCGCAGTGTGAAGCAATATATTGGTTATCTGCCGGAAAATCCTTATTTATATGACTATCTCACAGGCTGGGAATTTTTGCAGTTAGCAGCCGGACTATTTCAAATTCCCCAAAATATCCAACGTCAACGCATTCCTGAACTATTAGAATTAGTCGGGTTATCTTTAGTCGATGCACGTAAAAAACAAATGCGTCGCTATTCTAAAGGAATGTTACAGCGTGTGGGCATGGCACAGGCATTAATTAACGATCCCAAGTTAATATTTTTGGATGAACCGATGTCTGGTCTCGATCCGATGGGACGCTACCAAATGCGGGAAATTATCTTAAAATTGAAAGCTGAAGGGAAGACAATTTTTTTCAATAGCCATATTCTCAGTGAAGTAGAACAAATTTGCGATCGCGTCGCCATTCTTTCTCAAGGGGAACTAATTTGCACTGGTTCCTTCTCAGAACTTTTAGGTAATTCCACTGCCTATCACATTAAAGGTCAAGGCGGCGATGTAGAATTTCTTCAACAATGGATACCCAACATAACCTTTAAAGCTGATAATTCTTGGCAAGGTATATTACCACAAGATAATTACTACGATTTTCTCACCAACCTCCGCATGACAGGCGCTCAAATCCTGGCTATGAATTTGTCTCGTCCTTCCTTAGAAGAGTTCTTTATCCAACAAATTCAACAAAAAAAATCATTCTCTTAAATAATTTCACTGACTAAAAAATTAACTCTTACCTCATTCTTTGCGTACCTCCGCGTTTGAATTTACCTGAAAATCCCATCAGCCAACAACATTAATTTCTATCCCGACGCAAAAAGTCACTTCAATCATGAGGATATTGACAAGATTCCTAGATTTAAGTGACTTTAGGTTTAAACGAACTTTTTGACACTCCCCTGCCTGATTAAATTTTGCTACGCTCATTTAATCGGAAAGGTAGGGGATTCTTGGTTCGTCCAGCAAGCCGTAAACCTTTGTGTCCCTATTCCCAACGCTGTTGGTACACGGGCAGTACTTAACCAAGCATCCGCTACTACTGTACGAAATGCCGAGCCAATTCACAAAAGACCTAGAGGGCATCTGTCCCCAAGCTTTCAGGTAGTAAGGGCGGGTTCACCAATATTCTCGCTGATTAACGACAATCTGAATAAACCCGCCCCTACGAGAGTGCCTTAAGAGTCTGTTTCTCTGTTTTCCCTATGTTCTCCTGTGCCCCAGGATACATTGTGTTTTCAATTGTTTTCTTTTCTAGGTTCACGCGCAACTTGTTAGGTTATGACTGGGTTTTTCAGGTGGACTTTCCCTACCCACCGAGCATTACTACTTTCTAGCCAGTCGTGTGGAGACACCCCAGATTTGTATAGTCACGTGCTAGCGGTTTTTCAGCCTGTACTCTATCTTTAGATATACGTACAATCCACTGTATATGTCAAGGACTAAAAAACTAGAAATTCGCGCTAGCAATACGAACTGATGCAACTACAGCAGGAGGCACAGAAGCAGGGATTTTCTATGGCTGATTTGCTCAGAAAGTATATTTCTAGACTGCCAAAGACAAAGATTGATGGCAATTAAAATTGCCTTTGGCACTACATCCAAGGTCTAAAGACACGGGGATGTAGTGCCTATCGGAAAGTTTTATAAAAAATTTAAACCTGCTAAATAAATACTGCTCCGGAAGGTCAAGTTTTTCTAAGAAAATAAAAATGTTAGAGAGCTTGAATAATTCAGTATAGTCACGATTAGAATGTTTAGACAGTACTTTAGCAATTGTAGTTTCAGAATATCGGGTAAATATGCTTAATACAGGTTTGCTGAAAATCCTCATCCAATCAAGTCTGGGTGTGGTCTTTTTAACGGCTGTCAATGTTGCTGCGCCATCTGCCAGCCTAGCTCAGCGACAACCAGTATCACAGATTCCACCGACAACAACACCAGCAGCATCAGCACCTATAGATACAAACTATACATTAGGTGGGGGCGACCTCATCCGTGTAAACGTATTTGAAGTACCAGAATATACTGGGGAATACCAAATTCCTCCTGGTGGCTCGATTAATTTACCTTTAATTGGTAGTGTTTCAGTTCTAGGACTAACTACCGAACAAGCTGCTGACGAAATTTCTCAAAGATACAGCCGCTATTTGAAACGTCCCCTGATTTCTGTAAATCTGTTGTCACCTCGGCCGATTAATATTTTTGTGGCGGGAGAAGTAACGCGCCCTGGTGCTTACACTCTCAGTTTACAGGGAGGTGCGGGAAATAATCCTGGTGTTCAATACCCAACTGTATTAGCAGCCCTGACCACAGCTCAAGGGGTGACATTAGCAGCAGATGTCACTCAAGTGCAATTGCGCCGGAAGTTAGGACGCAATGGCGAGCAAACAGTCACCCTGAATTTGAAAGAGCTGATCCAAACAGGTAGAATCGGGCAAGATATTACCTTGCGGGATGGAGACACAATTGTTGTGCCCACAGCCACTACCTTTAACGTAGCAGAAGCACGCAATTTGTTTGCCGCTAACTTTGCCGCCGATCCTTCCAGACCACGCACAGTTGCGATTATTGGTGAAGTTAACCGTCCTGGCTCTTATATGGTGACACCAGGTTCCACCACAGGGGGAGAAGGGGGAGCAGCTGGTACTGGTTTACCCACTTTAACTAGAGCGATTCAACTGGCTGGGGGGATTACAGCACAAGCTGATATTCGCAGTCTCAAGCTACGCCGTCCTACCAGAACTGGCTCAGAACAAACTATAGATGTTAATCTCTGGCAATTATTACAGAGTGGGGATGTCAATCAAGATGTGATTGTCCAAGATGGTGACACCATTGTTGTACCTACAGCCACCGAAATTAACCCAGCAGAAGCGACTCAATTAGCTAGTACTACTTTATCTCCTACCAGCATTCAAGTGGGTGTGGTCGGCGAAGTGAAAAAACCAGGAGCTGTGGAACTCAAACCGAATAGTTCCTTAAATCAGGCTTTATTGGCTGCTGGTGGCTTTAACGATGCAAGAGCAAAAAGCGGTGCTGTAGACTTGATTCGCCTTAACCCCAATGGTTCTGTAACTAAGCGTGTTGTACAAGTAGATTTCTCTCAGGGAATTAACGAAAAAACTAATCCTATCCTCCGCAATAATGATGTGGTGGTAGTCAGCCGTAACGGTACAGCTAGGACTGGTGATACCTTGGGTGTATTGTTCAATCCTATCGGTGCTGTTTTGGGTATTCTCAGAACGATATTTAGCGGATTTTAGATCTGGCGTGCAACTGGGGGTATTAGTTGATATTTCTACCCCCAGAAGGCAACAAAAACAACACTTTACTAGTCAAGGTTATGCGTTATGATTGGTAACTCATAGCTAATGGCTAATATGCTTTTTAAACTAGGCAGACAGCAACGTAAAATCTCTTGGGTGCAAGGGTTACTGTGTAGCATAACCATTGCTCTGAGTTGGGGTATGGCAACACCTGCTACTTTTGCCGCCCAAAAGGTGAATATTAAGTTAGGGCCATTTCAGCAATCAATTGCGATCGCCGATTTGGAAACATTTGCCAAAACAGGTAAACTACCCCAAAATCTCCAAGTTTTTGGCCCTTTATTAACTCCCCAAATCCGCGAATTAATGACTCGTCGTCTGGAGGTAGATCCAGAAATAGCCGATAAATTCTTTGATGATTTAGTGCGATCGCCTCAAGGTCAACAATTAATTGCTTCTTTGGGAGCAGCTATCCCTGGTAGTACTGTAGAAGGTTTGCAAGCCGCACTCAATTTATCTTTGCGTCAAGTTAATGGTTTGAGTTTCTTGGGCTTGTTACGGGCTTACCCCGGAGAAACTGTAACAGTAGATGCCAGTAAAGCCGTAGAAATAGCTATAGCCTTAAACACAAATTACCTTGAAAGTCAAGCTTTAAGCACTTTATTAGCAAGAGATTTATTTGTTAAAAATACTACATTTAATCCCAGCTTCGATCCGGCAGTAATTGGTAAACAAGTAGTACAGCAACAAACCCTAACTTTACAAGACCAACAACGTAAAAGAACGATTCCTGTAGATATTTATTGGAGTCAAGGTAAGACACAATCACCACTAGTGGTATTTTCTCACGGTTTTGGGGCTAATAGACGATTTTTTGCTTATTTAGCTCGCCATCTCGCCTCCTATGGGGTAACGGTAGCAGCAATTGAACATCCAGATAGTCAAATTACTGCAATTAATCGTAACTCTCCACCAGATAATTTAGCTCAACTGCTAGCGCCGAGAGAATTTATTGAACGACCAAAAGATATTAGTTTTTTACTCGACGAATTAGCCAAGCGCAACAATCAGCCAGGAGAATTACAAGGAAAATTCACCACTGATAATGTAACTGTTATCGGTCATTCTTTGGGCGGGTATACAGCTTTAGCATTGTTAGGGGGAGAAGTTGACTTACAAGCTGTGCGCGAATTCTGTCAAAATTCCCTCTCCTTTAACCAAGCGCCGGGAGATTGGTTACAATGTGCTGCTGCTCCCTTAACAGAGAAAAAACTACAGTTGAGAGATGAAAGAGTTAAAAGTGCGATCGCATTTAATCCTTTAATCGGTAAACTCTTTGGCGATAATGGTCTCAATCAAGTTACCCAACCAGTATTATTTTTAACTAGCACAGAAGATTCTCTCACCCCAGCACTCAAGCACCAAATCCAGCCCTTTGCCCAACTCCGTGGTAATAAATATTTAGTGACGGCTATCGGTGGTACGCACTTAAGTATTAGCGATCCTGCCTATAGCATGAGTCAGGTAACTACCATTGTCAAAGAAAAGCGCGGTACAGAAACCAATTCCCTGCGTCAATTAACTCGTGGCGTTACCTTGGCGTTTGTCAAACAATCAACGCCAGAAGCGAAGCTATATCAACAATTTCTTACCCCAGCTTACGCCCAATCCTTGTCTACATCAGAAATACCTCTACGGCTAAATTCTGATTTACCAGGAAGTATCAAAACTTGGCTGAGTTTAACAGCAAATCCCGATTTAGGACATTTGAATGCAGCTTTTGCCGAATTAATTTTAAAACCTACCTCATTAGCTAGTGCGATCGCTAATTTTGCAACTTAGCATGTTTTGAAAATGGGCATTGGGCATTGGGCATTGGGCATTGGGCATTGGGAATGTATTGCCCACCATATCGGGGTTTCGGTGGGCAATGCCCTAACTACAAATACGGTTATTTTTTCACCAAATCAAATCGGATTCCTATTCCTATATACAGCAGATTGCAAATTGGTGAGGTACAGATAATCGTTGATTGTAGGGGCACTGGCACTGCCATGCCCCGAAGCGCGTACCTCATTTACCTGAAATACACTTTCTTTGAAATTTCAACAATTGATGAAGTGTCTCAGGAATTAGATGAAAGGTGTTTCAATACCAATTTGTTTCAATCCCTCATAGGGATTATTTGAAATTTCAACTATTTGAATACACTTACTGCACTGAAGTACAAACTAGTTTCAATCCCTCATAGGGATTATTTGAAATTTCAACATCGATTTAGAAGCTGCGAAACTTAATTTTAGGAGTTTCAATCCCTCATAGGGATTATTTGAAATTTCAACTAAACCATCATTGAGAGTGTTTAGAGGTTTCTCTGTTTCAATCCCTCATAGGGATTATTTGAAATTTCAACAAGAGGGCGATCGCCTATGGGGTGGATTAAAGCACGTTTCAATCCCTCATAGGGATTATTTGAAATTTCAACCTTATCTAGTCCTATATTGCTAGGCTTCTCAATGTGTTTCAATCCCTCATAGGGATTATTTGAAATTTCAACTCAAGCTTTTGATTAATTCCGTCTCGTACATCTTCTGTTTCAATCCCTCATAGGGATTATTTGAAATTTCAACAGAGGGTGTAACAACTAAGTTTTTATAACTCGCGTTTCAATCCCTCATAGGGATTATTTGAAATTTCAACAAAATCTACATTATTATCAACAACAATATTCTCGTTTCAATCCCTCATAGGGATTATTTGAAATTTCAACCCAATACTCGGTATATAAGACTAAAGATATAATTGTTTCAATCCCTCATAGGGATTATTTGAAATTTCAACGTGCTTAGTGCCCACACTCCGGTTGTAGTAGATAGTTTCAATCCCTCATAGGGATTATTTGAAATTTCAACGTTTAGCAGCAGTATCAATATTTCTTGCAAAATCGTTTCAATCCCTCATAGGGATTATTTGAAATTTCAACCGCAGGCTTGAGAACTGCTGAATATGCTTTTCAAGTTTCAATCCCTCATAGGGATTATTTGAAATTTCAACATTAGTGCGGCTATTACCAGTAGGAGAATCCTAAATGTTTCAATCCCTCATAGGGATTATTTGAAATTTCAACCTGAACGAATTAAAAATGATTGTCAAACCAGTGCAAGTTTCAATCCCTCATAGGGATTATTTGAAATTTCAACGCGCATCCCTAATTGTGTAGTTGTTAAGGTCTTTGTTTCAATCCCTCATAGGGATTATTTGAAATTTCAACATTAGCATTTCCTGAGATTCAGAAGCACAAGAAAAGTTTCAATCCCTCATAGGGATTATTTGAAATTTCAACCTTCTTGCGGGTTCGAGTTATTCGCCCCTGGAAATGTTTCAATCCCTCATAGGGATTATTTGAAATTTCAACTGCGGAAGCTTCAAAGTCAAGTTATATGGAGTTTTCAAGGTTCGGCAGCGCGGATGGAGTAATCATAACATGCAAAATAGAGAACTAGCAAACCCAAAATGACTGAAAGTCTCTCTGCATAAGGCGCGCGAGTGCATCAATAGTAATTAAACGTTAAAAATCTGACAGATAAAGAGTTTCAGCAATTTTTCTGCAAGGTTCTTGTTTTACACCTACCCCTTCGCGCATTCTGCCAAAAAAACTTTGGCTGTAGACACATGGGAGACTTCCAGACTTCCTGCCCCCTACTCCCTACCAAAACAGAGATAGCTTGCCAGGATGTAAGCAAGATGCTTTAATAGCGGGTGCATTCAGCCACATTGGTCTGATTGTAGCAAACCAGCTGCAATGGGTGAACCAATGTTTAAGTTGATGTTTAAAAAATTACAAACTCAAAACATTAGACTTAGAGATAGGACAAGATAGTACCATGTCCTTTAAACTAAAATTTCTCCAAAAGCAAGCGTAGGAGCATCTATGGAGCCAATCATTGCTATAGTCTTTGCACTTATAGGTTACGCCTTAGGATCGGCAAAGTTAATTAACCAGGGTAATGTCGCCTTGGTGGAAAGATTAGGGCGGTATCACCGCAAACTTAATCCGGGGTTGAACTTTATTGTTCCCTTGGTGGATCAGATTGTCATGGAAGATACTACCAGAGAGCAATATATCGACATTAAGCCCCAGAATGTAATCACTAAAGATAATATTTATCTAGAAGTTGATGCTATTCTCTATTGGCGGATTAAAGATATAGAAAAGAGCTTTTACGCCATTGATGATTTGCAAGGCGCGTTGGTACAGTTAGCTCACACCACACTCCGAGAAATTATTGCGCAGAATACTGTCGAAGAAACTAATGTTTCTCGCCGGGAAATGGATAAAGCCATTTTAGACCAGTTAAATGATACAACTGGAGGTTGGGGCGTGGAAATTATCCGCTTGGATATTCAGCGCATTACCCCACCAGAAAGTGTACGCAAGTCAATGGAAGAAGAACGCGCCGCCGAAATTAAAAAACGGGCGCTGATTTCGGAAGCAGAAGGAGAACGGCAAGCGGCAATTAAGAAAGCTGAAGGAACTATGACTTCTATGCAGATAATTGCCGAAGCTTTGCGTACCAATCCTGAAAGTAAAGATATTCTGCGTTATTTAGTAGCTCAAGACTATATCAATGCTAGCTACAGATTAGGCGAAAGCCCCAATGCTAAAGTTGTCTTTGTCGATCCTGGCACAGGTAGTGACTTGATGAAAGAGGTGATTGCTGAATCAACTAGTCATGAAGGCAATGGCAATGGTGGTTAGTCTGGTGCTGAATGCCGATATATGGCATCAGTTACCAGCAAGACATCGCGCATTTCTTTGACATCATGAACGCGGAGGATATCAGCGCCATGAAAAATCGCCGCACAGCAAGCCGCAGCTGTTCCCCAGACTCGTGCTTTGGCATCTGGTTGATTTAAAATTCGGCCGATGAAACTTTTACGGGATGGCCCTACTAAAATAGGGCATTTTAATGTTTTTAATGACTGCAAGCGGCGAAATATTTCTAAATTTTGCTCATAATTCTTAGCAAAACCAATACCAGGATCGATTATAATTTTCTGCTGGTCAATGCCTACAGCCGTTGCAGCAGTAATTTGCTGTGCGAGAAAGTTATAAATTTCTGCCATTAAATCTTGATAATCAGTTTGTTGTTGCATATTCTGCGGATTTCCCCGGATGTGCATCAACACTATTGGCACTCCCAAGTTAGCTACTGTGGGTAACATTTGCGGATCGAAGGTGCCACCAGAAATATCATTAATTAAATCAGCACCAATAGCTACAGATGCTTTTGCTACTTCTGCTCTAGTTGTATCTACGGAAACAGGTAGATCAATTTCTGAGCGCAGGGCTTGCACAACTGGAAGAACGCGCTGCAATTCTTCTTCCAGCGTGATTTGCTCTGCCCCTGGGCGAGTAGATTGTCCGCCGACATCAATAATATCTGCACCAGCAGCTACTAGTGCTTTCGCTTGGGCTACAGCTCCATGAAGATTATTAAATTCCCCGCCATCGCTAAAGCTATCGGGCGTAACATTTAACACGCCCATGAGGTAAGTCTGCTGTCCCCATTGGAAACAGCGTCCCCGGAGTATGAGGTTATTTGGTATGTTGGGCATTGGGCATTAGGCAAGGGACTAGGGGCTAGGGGCTAGGGACTAGGGGAGAAGGAATACAAATGACAAATGACAAATGACCATTGACTATTGACTATTGACTATTGACCATTGACAAATCACCAATACCCCATGCCCCATGCCCCATGCCCATTATTTATAATTGACAATTCTGGCGAAACTGTCAGCTTCGAGGCTAGCGCCGCCGACGAGGACGCCATCGATTTCTGGTTGAGCCATAATTTCATCAATATTATTGGGCTTAACTGAGCCACCATATTGAATGGAAACGTTGGCATTGGTCAACTGGCTACGAATGATGCCAATGACACGATTTGCTTCTGTGGCTTCACAAGTGTCACCTGTGCCAATTGCCCAGATGGGTTCGTAAGCAATTACTAAGTTATCTTGATTGACATCTACTAGACCTTTCTCTAGCTGACTGATAATCAAGGATTCGGTTTTGCCATGATCTCGTTGTTCTTTGGTTTCACCTACACAGAGAATGGGGGTAAGACCATATTTCTGTGCAGCTTTTAACCGGAGGTTAACGGTTGCGTCTGTTTCGCCAAAATATTGTCTGCGTTCGCTGTGACCTACAATGACAAAGCGCACCCCGATTTCTGTCAGCATGGGGCCAGAAATTTCACCTGTGTAGGCTCCATTTTCTTCCCAGTGGACGTTTTGCGCGCCCAGTTGAACGCGGCTACCATGCAAATACTTGGACAATATGCTTAAGTCGGTGAAAGGAGGACACAGTAATACTTCGCGATTGTCTGGTGTCTCCTCTAGGTGAGGCAAAAATCCGCGTAAAAACTCTTCGGATTCTGCCTGGGTTTTGAACATTTTCCAGTTACCGGCAATAACTATTTTCCGCACAGGTGATTTAGTCAAGTTCCTAACGCTATTTAGATGCATTTTTCAATGTACTACTTTTTCGGACAATCCTATTCCCTGAACCTTTAAACTACCTATTAGGATATTAAATTCTCAGTGCGTGGCTTGATTTTTGTGATATTTGTGACTTTGTATGGCTTGCGGATAATAATGAATTTTCAGCCAGGAATGTTTAATTATGCAAGGGTGCGAGCTGTGATGGTAACTTGGGGATGCGATCGCACTTTTTCACTTATTTCATTTTATCTCAAACAAAAAATACTTGCTGCATAAGTGAATGTACGGTGAATGAGCGATCGCACAGAATTTCCAGGCTAATATTTTCACTCTGCTGAAAACGTTAGGCTAGAAATACATTTGCTAGCTATAAAAATCTCTAACTATGCCCTACAGTCAATTTACCATTGAAAAAGTGAAACAAGATTTTCACCTCAATACTGTAGAGGGAGTACGCTTTTTTCCTGACTCGCTCCAACCTATACAACCTAGTCCCAGACTGCAAGCTATTTTAGAAGATTTACCTTGGGCGATCGCAGTGGATACGGAAAAAGCTCGTTCTGAGGTAATTATTAATCCCGTATTGCTAGAAGTGCGACGCATCCTCAAGGCTTCAATTAGCGTCTTTTCTGGGGAGGAATTTAACGTTGACGCCAGTATCGGGTTGAATGGTGTATGTGATTTTTTAATCAGTCGTTCTCCCGAACAGTTAACAGTGGAAGCACCTGCGATTGTAATTGTTGAGGCGAAAAAATCTGATTTAAAATCGGGAATTGGACAATGTATGGCGGAAATGGTAGCTGCAAAAAGATTCAATGAAGCTAAAGGACAATCGATTACAGCAGTTTACGGTACAGTCAGCAGTGGTACGCAATGGCGATTTCTGAAGCTGGAAGGACAAACTGTCACCATTGATTTAACCGATTATCCGCTTCCACCGTTAGAAACTGTTCTGAGTTTTTTGGTGTGGATGGTGAAAGCAGGGTGAAGCAGGAATAGTGTGTTTTTCTCTGCTAACTCTTGCTAAAACACATTAGGATCGGAATTGAGTTGTGAAGGTAGGCAGGAGGAGAAAGAAAATAACTTTATTTATTAAACCGCATTAGACGCGAAGCGGCTTCCCTCAGGGTAGACGCCAAGAACGCCTTCTCTGCGAGAGGCTTCCGCCAACGCGCAGCGTCTCCCCTTGGGAGAAGAATTCTGAAATTGTGTATAAGTCATATAGAACTGATGCACAAACTACGGAAGAAACGAACCACGAAGACACGAAGGACACGAAGAAATAAGAGTTTCAAAGGTATTTTGCGTAACTTCTGTCATAGATATTTATTCTTTTATTCCCTTCTGCCCTCTGCCCTCTGCCCTCTGCCTTTTAATAAACCATGACTTCGATATTGCCCGAACCTCATCACAGCAATTCACCCAACTGGGAGGAAGAATTAGATAGTGCCATTTTTAGTTTTGAAGATATTCAAACAGAACTCAACTATAAACGGGCACAAACGGCGTTACGTAATTTAGTAGCTAATCTCGACCTCTCCCCCCAAGAAAAACGGGGTTTAGAGACAGAAATTGACGATTTGGAAACCATGCTGGGAAAATTAGACCGCATGGTACTGCAAATTGCTGCTTTTGGCATGGTGGGACGGGGGAAATCTTCGCTATTGAATGCTTTAGTGGGACAACCTGTGTTTGAAACCGGGCCTTTACATGGTGTAACTCGCGATGCACAAACGGTTAACTGGAGTATTAGCGAAGAGTTAATTGGTGAAACTGAAAGGGCTTTGCGGGTAACTTTACCTGCTGGGGGTCAATCGCAGGTAGAATTAATCGACACGCCGGGATTAGATGAAATTGATGGCGATACCCGTACAGCTTTAGCGGAACAGGTGGCAAAACAGGCAGATTTGATTCTGTTTGTGATTTCTGGGGATATGACAAAGTTAGAACATCAGGCGCTTTCTCAGTTGCGGGAAGCTGGTAAACCAATCATTCTAGTGTTTAACAAGGTAGACCAGTATCCCGAAGCGGATCGGATGGCAATTTATCATAAAATTCGGGATGAGCGGGTAAAGGAATTAGTCTCGCCTTTAGAAATTGTCATGGCGGCGGCTTCACCATTGGTAAAAACTGCGGTGATGCGGGCTGATGGTAGTCGGGGGATTCAGTTACGCACAGGGAATGCCCAAATTGATGAACTAAAGCTGAAAATATTAGAAATTCTTCAGCGTGAAGGTAAGGCGTTAGTGGCTTTAAATACTATGCTTTACGCGGATGTGGTGAATGAGCAACTAGTCCAGCGTAAACTGATGATTCGCGAACAGAATGCCAATCAGCTAATTTGGAAAGCGGTGATGACTAAGGCATTAGCGATCGCACTTAATCCGGTAACTGTTGTTGATATACTGAGTAGCATTGCTATCGATATTTTTCTGATTTTGGGATTATCTAAGCTTTACGGTATTCCCATGACTGAAGCCGGGGCTGTACAATTACTGCAAAAAATTGCCTTGAGTATGGGCGGTATTGGTGTCAGTGAACTCTTGGCTAATTTAGGTTTGAGTGGGTTAAAAACAATACTGGGGATTTCGGCAACGGCAACAGCAGGTGTAGCTATCGGCCCTTATATTTCCGTAGCTGTTACCCAAGCTGGGGTTGCTGGTGTTTCTTCCTATGGAATTGGACAGGTAACTAAAGCTTATTTAGCTAATGGCGCAACTTGGGGGCCTGACGGGCCAAAAGCGGTCATTAGTCAGATTTTATCAACTTTGGATGAGACTTCCATTCTCAACCGCATTAAAGAAGAATTAAAGCTGAAGGTGAAATTAAAGAATTGAAAAGTGCGATCGCATTATTCCAAATTAGGTATCGTTAAGTAACACATCGCCAAACTTTAACTGTCATATCGCGGCTACCACTAACCAGGGTTTTACCATCGGGACTGAAAGCCAAACAGTTAACCCAGTCGGTATGATGAGCTAAAGTATAAAGCTGTTGTCCTGTTTTCACATGCCATATTCTCACAGTATGGTCGGCGCTACCGCTAGCTAAATAATCACCATCAGGACTAAAAGCCACAGCCCAAATATAACTGTGATGTCCGGCGAGGGTGTTAATTATTTTAGCTGTACTGGGATTCCATAGCTTGAGAGTTTGATCATAACTGCTACTGGCGATAATTTGCCCATCGGGACTAATGGCGACACCTGTTACCCAACTGGAATGTCCCACCAATGTCAGCAACAGTTTTTTACTTTTGACTTTCCAGATTTTAACAGTGCGATCGCCACTTCCACTAACTAATATATCCTGGTTAGGAGACATAGCCAGGGAATAAACTACATCAGCATGTCCTTTGAGAACTTGGAGTAATTGCCCCATAGCTATATGGGTAATTTTAATTGCACTATCTGTACCGCCGCTATACAGAGTTTGACCATCAGCACTAATAGCAACAGCAACTACAGGGGTTGAATGTACCTTAATTGTGTTGATTAATTTCCCTGTAGATACTTGCCAAATATTAATAGTGCCATCATTACTACCACTAACTAAAGTTTGACTATCTGGGCTAAAAGCTAGGCATCTGACCCATTTACTATGACCAGTTAAAGTATGTAATAATTGTCCTGTTTGCAAATGCCAAATTTTAACAGTTTTGTCACTAGTTCCACTAGCAATATATTGTCCATCTCGACTAATTGCTGCTGCTAAAACCCAACCTAAATGATTTAAAGTATTTACACATTTCCAAGGTGAACTTTGATTTTGTGAATCAGATGGCGGTGGCTTTGGTGATGATGTAGGTTGAGGCGGTTTAATTTTCTGTTGCAGTTCTAGTTTGGCAGCATTTTGTAAATCAGATTTAGCTCGATTTTCATAGCCTAATTTTGAGCAAGCTAAACCACGATATTTATAAGCTTCAAAGTAATTAGGATTGAGGCGAATTGCTTGGGTAAAATCTTCAATTGCTTCTGGATATTTGCCTTGTTGAGCATTTTTCATGCCGCGTTGATAGAAAGTTTCGGCATTAGATTGATAAGCATCAACCTTGATATCCTCTGTTGACGAAGATTTATTTGCAGATTGATTTATCGTCGCCTCTGCTGGATGAGACTTTAATTTATCGTAAGCTTGATTAATTTCTTTAATTTTTTCCTCTGCTACCAGCTTTTGCTGCGGTTCCAGAAAACTATCTGGATGCCAAATTTTGGCGAGACGGCGGTAAGCTTGCTTGATGTCTTGGGGTGATGCATCAGGTTTCAATTCCAGAATTTGGTAGGCACGATTGATATCAAAGCGCATACTGGGATATAGGTAGGTAACAGATTGAAACTATGCTTAGTATTCCCAGAAATTTACTTAATCTGACTGCTTCACGAAAAAGGGAAGAGTGTAATAGTTTTATCTTTGTTGCCGCTAGCTAACAGCTTACCATTGGGACTAAAGGCAACTGCATAAACATCACCATCGGGAGATGAAAAGGTAGAGATTTCTTTGGGATTATTTACTTGCCATACTTTGATTGTTTTGTCTTGACTACCACTGGCTATAATTTTGCCATTTGGATGAAAGGCGACAGAACAAACACGATCCAAATGTCCTGTAAAGGTGTGCAACTCTTGACCATTTTCTACATGCCATAACTTTATTGTTTTATCCCAACTACCACTGGCTAATGTTTTACCATCTGGACTAAAAGCCAGAGAATTAATTCCACCAAACCAGTCAGCATGACCAATAAGAGTTAAAGCTTTTTGTTTAGTCAAGTACCAAAGTTTAATAGTTTTATCATTACCAGCACCTCCAGTAGCTAAAATATTACCATCTGGGCTGAATGCAACACATAAAACATCATCTGTATGTCCCTTAAGTGAGTATAATTCTCTGCCTGTTTCCAACGACCACAATTTAACAGTTTTATCTTTACTGCTGCTAGCTAAAGTTTTGCCATCTGGGCTGAATGCAACAGAATAAACCTTGTCTTCATGTCCTGTGAATGTGCTAATTTCATTTCCGTTGTTCACATCCCATAATTAAATAGTTTTATCATCGTTAGCACTAGCTAATTTTTTGCCATCGGGACTAAAAGCTACTGAATTCACGCCTCCAAACCAGGAAGATTCTCTGAGTTTCAGGGTGCGAGATTCTTGATTAGCTAAATGCCAAATTTTTATAGTTTTGTCATCACTACCACTGGCTAGCATTTCCCCATTAGGACTAAAGACAACAGACTTTACTTTATCTGAATGTCCTTTCAGGCTGTGTACAAATATTAAATCTTGCATAGCAAATTAACGTATAAATTTACACTCACTCTATTGTAATAACCTTGTGCGCGAAATTGCGATCGCGATCGCTAAACCAACTCTATTGTGCATACTGGGAAATAGACAACACATTGAAACTATGCTGAGTATTCCCAAAAATCTCCTTGATATGACGCAAACACCCCATGCTGGTTACCATTGGGATGGAAGCGATCGCCGTTTTTTTGAAGGGTGGTATTATCGGGTTACTTTACCCGATTGTGGGCAAACTTTTGCTTTTATGTATTCTATTGAAGACCCTATCGGTAATCAACCTTATAGCGGTGGTGCAGCGCAAGTTTTAGGGGCGAATGATGAATATTTATGTCGGACTTTCCCGGATGTAAAAAAATTCTGGGCGAGTAAGGATGTGTTAGCTTTGGGTCATTGGGGACAAACAGATTTAACCACTAAACCTTTTTACCTTCTCCCCGCAGAGTTTGCCAGCCACATTCAACAAGGTTATCAAGCTACAGCGACTTTAAATCAGGGAATAATTAGCGATCCGGCTACTGGTAATTACTGCCGTTGGGAGTATGAAATAAAGCCCGTGTATTGCTGGGGTAATCATGGCAGTCTACAACAATCAACTGCGGGCTGGGTATCATTTTTGCAGATTTTTGAACCAGGCTGGCAGATTTTAATGGCTCATGGTTTGGCTAGCGGTTGGATTGATTGGAATGGGAAAATATATGAATTCACTAACGCCCCAGCTTATGGTGAGAAAAATTGGGGCGGTGCGTTTCCGCAAAAATGGTTTTGGTTAAATTGTAATAGCTTTGATGGCGAAGCAGATTTAGCATTAACCGCAGGGGGTGGCAGACGGGGTGTATTGTGGTGGATGGAATCTGTAGCGATGATTGGCTTGCATTATCAAGGTAGGTTTTATGAATTTGTACCTTGGAATTCACAAGTTACATGGAATATTCAGCCTTGGGGAAGATGGGAAATGCAAGGGAGAAATTCCCATTATGAAATTGAGTTAATTGGAACTACAGATTTACCGGGTACACCTTTACGTGCGCCAACGGCAGAGGGTTTAATTTACTGTTGTCGGGATACGATGCAAGGCAAATTAGAATTGCAATTGCGTGATGTTAGTGAAGGTAAATCTCAAATTATTCTCCAAGCACAAAGTTCTCTGTGTGGCGTAGAAGTTGGTGGTGGTTCTTGGGATGAGGCGTGGCAGTCTAGTTAGCAATACTGCTATTATTATATATGGTTGCTAATTGGGGCTGTAGCTCAGTTGGACAGAGCGAGCGCCTCCTAAGCGCTAGGCCGTGCGTTCGAGACGCACCAGTCCCGTAGATATCCTAAATCCCTGGAACCTATGAATGATAAAGGTTTTAGGGATTTATTTTTTGTCTTCATTGCTGAAATATAGTACATAAGCACTGTCTAGCATTTGTTAAACAACCCAAATTGACTATCAAATGACTATCACAAATATGGTATGTTAGACTGAGCGTCTAAGATATTCATTATGCAATCAGGAAAACGCAATACTAAAGGTTCCGTCGTAGTTGAAAGTTTCCGCAAGCGCTTACGGTTGTCGTTACCCCGGCAATTATTTAATGGAAAGCAAAAATACTTAACACTTGGACTAGATGACACGCCAGGGAACCGCCAGATAGCAGAAGCCAAAGCCAAAGAGATAGAGAGAGACATTCAAGGTAATATTCTGGTTCCAGGGACATTTGACTACACATTAAATAAATACCGTCCTGAATCCTTTCGATTAGTAGAAGCAGAGAAATCAGAATATCCTATTAGCCTTAATGAAATTTGGGAACAATTTATAGAACACAAAAAGAAAATCTCATCACCCAGCACAATGAGATTTCAATATAGAGTTTTTAGCAACTACCTATCCAAATTACCTACTCATGATTTAGAGAAAGCAGTTGAAATTAGGGATTGGGTTTTAAGTAATATTCCTCCAGAATCGGCTAAAAGGTTTATTGTGCGTTTAAGTGCTTGTTGTGATTGGGCAATTGAGTCTCAAATTATTACTAATAATCCTTTTAAGGGCATGTCTAGTAAAATCACAATTCCTAAATCTCAAAAAAATGATGATGGCGAAATAAACCCATTTAGTGTATATGAAAGAGATTTAATAATCGAAGCATTTAGGAGTAATAAATTTTGTTCTAAATACTCTAGAGTTAAGCATTCTTATTATAGTGACTATGTAGAGTTCTTATTTCTCACTGGTTGTAGACCTTCAGAAGCGATCGCACTAGAGAGAAAAAACATTTCAAGCGACTTTAGATATGTAACATTTGATTGTGCAGTCGTGCTAACAGACAACGGATTAGCCAAAAAATCTGGATTAAAGACTCAAGAGAAAAGGAAATTTCCTGTTAATCAAAAATTGAAACCTATACTTGAAAGAGTATGTGAAGGTAAAAACAATGATGATATTTTGTTCCCCAGTCCTCAAGGAAAAACTTACATTGATACTGGCAACTTTAGAAACCGTGTATGGAAACCTGTACTAAATGGATTAGGAATTGAATATAGAAAACCTTATCAAACTAGACACACTTTTATTACCTTAGCACTAGAAAATGGATTAGATGCTAAAGACGTTGCTCGGTTAGTTGGTAATTCTCCTGAGATAATTTATAAACACTATGCAGGTAATAAAAGAGATTTGTTTGTTCCAGAATTTTAATTAATCAATTACCTTATAAAAGGTCAATTTTCCGCAGTAGTGTGTCGCATAAGCCACTCAAATATCCACTGCAAAATAGCGTAAGGCACCATTTTCCAGGCTGTTCCCTGCGTCAACGAAAAATTTTACGACTCATTTAGGCTCGCTATAGGTATTTGAATGATAAACTCAGTTCCTTTTCCTAGAGAGGAATTGCATTCGAGTAACCCAGAGTGTTTATCTACTACAATTTGCCGAGCGATCGCCAATCCTAATCCTGTTCCTTTCCCGACAGCTTTCGTAGTAAATAAATGCTCGAATATCTTGTCTTTTACTTCTGCACTCATCCCCAGAGCATTATCAGCAATAGAAATCTTTACGTGCTTCCCTTCTAGTGAAGTTTTAATGGTAATTTGGTTGGGATTTGCTTTAATTTCTGCAAAACTCCGCCCATTATTTGCTTCTTCTAAAGCATCAATGGCATTGGCTAAAATATTCATAAATACCTGATTTAATTGCCCAGGGAAGCATTCAACCTGTGGTAAATTACCATAATCAGTAACCACCTCAATAGCTGGACGTTGTTCGTTAGCTTTAAGACGATGTTTCAGAATTAAAATAGTGCTATTGATACCTTCATGGATATTAAAAGGTACTTTGTAATCTTTATCTGCTCGTGAAAAAATGCGAAGACTGGTACTGATATTTTTCAGGCGATCGCAAGCCATAACCATTGCATCCATCATCTTTGGTAAGTCTTCTTGGATGTAATCTAGGTCAATTTCTGTGGCGTGATCAATAATTTCTTCAGTTGGATTAGGTAGAGTTGCTTGATACAATTTTAGGTGTTCGCTAATATCAGCAATTGTAGGTTTAGCTTGTGTAAGACTGGCAGAAATAAAACCAAGAGGATTATTCATTTCATGTGCCACCCCTGCTACTAAATTGCCCAATGCTGACATTTTTTCACTCTGGACGATTTGTAATTGGACTTGTTGTAAATCTTCTAACGCTTGTTGGACTTTTTGATAAAGTCGAGCATTTTCTAAAGAGATAGCTGCTTGGGAGGAAAGTAGATTAATTACTTGCAACCGTTCTTGGGTAAATACCCCGTTTGTGAGTTGATTTTCTAGATAGAGAATACCTACTAAATTTCCTTGGTTAATAATTGGTGTGCATAATATACTTTTTGGTTGGTGTGTGAGTATATATTCGCTAATTAGTCCAGGAATATCTGTTTGACAGTTATCTATAACTATTGTTTGCTGAGTATTAGTAACGTAATTAATAATTTTTTGGGGTACATCTTGACAAGTATCTAGTAACTTTTGTTCGAGCAATGTTTGGATTTGCATTTGAGAATTAATAGAAGTGATTGCTCGGATTTTCCAAGTATCTTCTTGGGGGAGAATTAAGACAGATTTTTTTGCACCAGAGTTTTCTAAGATTATTTTGGTGAGGCTAGTGAGGAGTTGATCTAATTCGATACTGCTAGAAATAGTTTGAGCCGCTTTGAGTACACTGGTAAAGTCTAGAATTTCCGAAATATTGCTAGTACTAGCCGTGGAACTATGAGCAGATGAAGATGTTTTACGAAACACAATGGTGGAGATTGTTTCCCAAGGATTGGGGTGAATTCGTCTTTGTTGCAGGATGGGTTTGAGTAGTTGAGGATAGCGTTTTTCTAAGTCGTTGGTTTTGGCTTTAGCACCCCAACGGGAATAGCAGTAGTATGCTTGTTGCATATATCCTGCGGCGACTGTTTCTTTTTCCCAGTCAAGATAAAATTTAGCAGCAAGTTCGTTGGCTAAGGCTTCTTCTTGACTGTAACCGTTTGTTTTGGCAAGAGAAATAGCGCGATCGTACCAATCTCCCGCTTCATATTTTCTGTCTAAAACTCGATATTTTTCTGCATTGACTAGGTTGAATTTATGTAAATAATTCATCGGGGCATGATTAGCCCAAACTGCCATTTTTTCCTGATTATTCTGGACTTTTTCTATAATTGCTTGTTGCTCAGAAAGGGGAACTCTAGAATACAAAGCTAATCGTACTAAAGAATCGTAAAAATAAAACAAAGGCACAACAACCAGCCCAGTAACTCCTCCTAGAGACTGTTCTGTCATTTCAGAATTTTTTAATGCCTGGTCATAATCATCGAATAAATAACTGATGAATAGTTTATTTACAAACAAGTGATTAATTGTATACAAGTCATTGGCTTTTTGATGGGTAATTAACATAGCTTCTTCATCATATGCTGTGCCAATTAGCTTATATATATTTTCCGACTTACCCTGGAGATTAAACACAGTTTGGTAATAAATTGAACTCCAATAGAAAGCGACTTGCTGCTTGATTTTTTTTAAAGAATCAACATAAATACTAAAGTCTTTCTCTAGAATTTCTAGTTCCTTCCCTAGCCAAAAAGAATGAACTGGATAAATATAAGCACAATAACCAGCATATTCGAGATCGCCTGTTTCTAGCCCTGTAGAATAACCTTCGATCGCAGGTGTTAATGTGTCCTTAATATGCTGTTGCCAATGGGCTATGTGTGCATTAACAACAGTTAATATCTTCGCTTTTAGTTCTGAAGAATTAAATTTGGATAATATGCCCAAAGCTAATTTACCAAATTCACAGCCAGCGTTAATATCACTAAAGGCTCCACAAAGCAGCAATCCATACAAACTATAACCATAGGCAGAAACAGGTGTATTGCCGTATTTAATCGATAACTGAACCATTGCAAAGGTGATTAAGGGAACCATTACCGGATCGCTTTGAAAAGCCGCAGGAAGGACTCGCATTAAGATTTTCATCGCTGCGATGTTTTCGGGGTTTGTCATTATTGGTAAATGAACTAATTCCGCGATAGATTTACCCTGTAAATTGTCAACAACTTGCTGTAAACCTTGTTGAATATCTAAGGGTGTTGGTTGTTCGGGAAAATTAATGCCTAATTGTTGCAGAATTGAGCGGGCAATTTGGATTCCTTCTATTTGTTTGCTTTGCATAATGCAAGCAGTAATCTGAATTTCGTAGATAGAAACCTTATCTAGTAATGTTTTGGCATTTTGCAGAATGATTGCTGTAAAATGTTGCATCTGCTCAAAATTACCACTTAAATAAGCAGATTCAGCAACTAATACATGTAATTCTAATGTTAATTGATATTGCTTTTTCCAGCTATCTTCATCAAGTAATTCTAACCCAATCAAAGAATATTCCACAGCCGCAGTATAAGCAGTCGCAGCTTTCGCTTTTGTTCCAGCAATCAGATTTAATTGCGCTAATTGATTTCGTTCTTGGATATCGTCAATTAATACCCTACCAATATTTAACTGGTTGACAATATCAAAAATCTGTTCTCCTTGTTTGGCTGGGGGAATACTTTGTAAAAGCAATCGCCCAATTTGTAAATGTGTCTTTTGTCTGTTTGCTTCCAGAATTAGAGAATAAGCTGCTTGTTGGATGCGGTCATGCAAGAATTTATACTTAGCTGTGTGGTGATACGCCAAAGGCATTAAGCTGTGCTTATTGCTAATTGTCAGTTGAGTTTGTTCTTCAGCATCTTGATAAAACTTATAAACCGCACTTTGGGGCAAAATAAAATCTGACTGCAAGGCTTTCCATAAAGATGCAGCTGTTTCTACGACCGATAATTGGCACACAATTGCTAATGTATTTAAATCAAAAGAGTTGCCAATACAAGCAGCAAGCTTTAATACTTGTTGAGTCAATTCTGGTAATTTTTGTAATTGAAATACCATAAACTCAACAACATCTGAAGTGAGTGTTTGCTGATTGATTTGAGCAATATCACATTCCCAGCATCCCTCTTGCCAATTAAAAATAATTAGTTCATCTTCATGTAATGACTTGAGAAACTGCGTAACAAAAAAAGGATTACCTTGAGTTTTGCGATAAATCAATTGCGAAAGAGGGAATGCCAAATTTTCTGCACACTTTAATGTTTCAACTACGAGTTGATTCAAGTGTAATTGACTCAGAGGTTGGAGGGTAAGTGTATTTACAATCGCCCCCGCGTTGCTAATCCCATCTAAGGTCATAATCAACGGATGAGCTGGGGAGACTTCATTATCTCGATATGCACCAATTAAGAGTAAATATCCTTGATTTGTTTCTGATATTAATAATTGAATTAACTTCAATGAAGCCAAATCAGCCCATTGTAAATCATCCAAAAATATTACTAAAGGATGCTCTTTGCTGGTAAATAGTTGCAGAAAATTCTGGAATAATAAATTAAATCTATTTTGAGCCGCAGTCCCAGATAATTCTATTGCAGGTGGTTGTTGACCAATAATTCTTGCTAATTCGGGAATAACATCAATAATTACCTGTCCATCGTTCCCTAATGCCTGAATAATTTTACTTTTCCATTGTTGGATTTGCGCATCAGTTTCAGCGAGTAATTGCCCCATCAAATCCCGAAATGCTTGCACAAATGCTGAAAAAGGAATATTTCGATTAAACTGGTCAAATTTGCCTTTAATAAAATATCCCCGTTGTTTAACAATGGGTTTATGAACTTCGTTAACTACCACAGTTTTACCAATACCAGAAAACCCAGCAATTAACATGAGTTCGCTATCACCTTGAGAAACCCTGGCAAATGCTGCTAATAGTTGCTCAACTTCCTTTTCTCTACCATATAATTTTTCAGGGATGAGAAAGCGATCGCAAATATCCCGCTTCCCAATTTCAAAATCATTAATTTCCCCGATTTCTGTGATTTGTTCTAAACATTTTTCTAAATCATGCTTTAATCCTAAGGCACTTTGATAACGGTCTTCCGCATTTTTCGCCATCAGTTTCATCACAATATCTGACAGTACTGGGGGAATCTCTTCCCTGTTCCCTAATACCGCAGGCATTTTAGCAATATGACTATGTATCAACTCCATCAGATCTGCTGATTGAAATGGTAATTGACCAGTTAATAATTCGTAAAAAGTTACGCCTAAAGAATAAAAATCAGTGCGATAATCAATTACGCGATTCATTCTCCCCGTTTGTTCGGGTGATATATAGGATAATGTTCCTTCCAAAACTTGAGGATTTTTCAGGGATTCGGTTTCCCTTGGGAGTAAGGAAGCAATACTAAAATCTATTAATTTAACTTGCTTGGTTTCGGGATTAATTAAAATATTGGCGGGTTTAATATCTTTATGAATAATTTTCTGATGATAGAGAAAATCTAAGGTATCGCACAGAGATACAGCAATTGGCAAGAATTCCTGTAGAAGCGTTATCTGTAAATTATTATGAGTAAAATAATCCTTGAGAGAAATTCCCCCAAAGTCTTCCATCACCAATATATAACCATTTTGGTAAGTTTCTAAGCTATAGGTTTGGATGATTCCTTGGAAGTCAAGATTTTTAGCAATAGTATATTGATTACGAAATTGTACCAGTTCGCTAAAGCTAGGATAAGGATTTTTCAGCAGTTTGATGACTACTCTTAAGGAATCTTGTTCTCGGATTGCTCGATATACCAAAGTCTTGGAACCATCATAAATGATTTCTTTGACTTGATATCCGGGAATAGTAATTTGAGTGCTAACCATACTCATTGTATATTTGCGAGTTTCGCATTTAGTATTCCCAAATATGCAACAGTATTTAGCATTGCTGTAAAAACATTGACATCTATATTTAGATGGGCAATTCTAGGTAGAACAATTGGTAATGACTTACGTAGGGTAGCAAAATTAAATGAAAAAAAACAAATATCAGCGATTGATGAGTTTTCCAGGTATGACAACCTTAATAGCAGTGGTTGCTACTGTACTTGTAATACTAGGGGGGACATTTGAATTTGCTTTTGCGTCGCAACCTAATGCTCAATCAGATATTGAAAAATTGACGGTTTGCTATGCTTTGGGAACAGATGCAATTGGGAGAGGAGATCTCATAGAAGGAAAGAATATTTATCCGAACTGCTTTACACCGGATGCAACGATTACAGCAGTTTTCCCTAGTGGAGTCACCCAGACATATATCGGTACCAATGCTTGGGCAGATTTTGTTTATGCTGTATTCCAAGGGAATGGTTATGTAGCTACCCAACATTTGATAGGTACAATCAACATTAATGTGAATGGTAATAAGGCAACAATGACTTCTTATCTCCATGCGACTCACAAACGTTCTGAAACTAGCATTGATGTTGCTAATGGTACTTATGAAGATGAAGTGATCCAACAAAATGGGCGTTGGAAAATTCGCCGTCGCACACTGAAATTAATCACCTTCTTAAACCTTTCTTCTCCTCCTAGTGGGCAACGTTTAATGATGCCTTCAAGCTAGGTTAATTTTTAGGAAACTCCACAAAAATTTTCTTATTTTCATGAAAAACTCCATCCCATTGTGGGTGGAGTTTTTGGATATTGGGAATTGGGCTTGGGGCATGGGGCATGGGAAAGAACATCACAAGCCCCAAGCGGCGGGGCGCGCACTCTACGCACCTGTGTCACCTTAAGGCGAAACCCGCTTGGCGACAACGTTCTGCCCTCACCCCCAGCCCCTCTCCCACCAGGAGAGGGGAGCAAGAGATTTAATTCCCCTTCTCCAGGGTTATTTTAATGGGTGTGGGATTATCTGCGATCGCACTCCCATCAACAGCCCATTGTGCCTGGTCGTGTATTCTAAATTTAATGATAGCGAGTTGAAGATATTCTGAAGTGCGATCGCCTATTACTACCATTTTTTGCTTGAGGCGAACTTCAGTTTAATAGACGTTGCTTCTCTTCCTCAGTGAAAGGATTTTTACCAGCACGGAGAGCATTAACCCAACTTTGCATTTGTGCTTTGTCTTGCTTATTATCAGTCGATTTGATAAATGCCTCAAAGTCTTCAATTGCTCCTTGAGTATTTCCAGTCAGCGTCCTAGCAATACCCCGAATTGGACGAATGTTTATATTTTCAGGCTCAAGTGCCACCGCTTTATCACAGGCAAACATGACATCTGCGGCATATCCCCTCAAACTGCCATTCCCACAGAGTTTATTCCAAGAATCAGCAGATATTTTCAAGTTGGGGTCGAATTTTTGTGCATCTGCGTAGGCAGCAAGAGCTTCCTTGACTTTACCATCTTTAACGAGCTTTTCTCCCTGAGTAACCAAAGCAAGGGCAGCTAACTGTCTGACTTCTGTTGTACTAGGGATAGCTACGTTAGAATCCAATTTTCGGGCTTGATTAAACTTAGCTTCCGCAGTTTTGATATCACCATCTGCCTTTGCTATGGCTTGACCTTGATTAACTAGAAATTGAGCTTTTTCGCTGTTGCTCCATTTGGCAAAGTCGAGACAGGTTTGCGCTGCGGCTTTTGCTTCGTCAGTCTTAGCTTCTAGAAGTGTAGGATGCTCGTGTAAATTATTGCACCCCACTTTTAGCCAATCTTGCCAATTACCACCAGCCCACAACCGTAGCGTGTTGTCATCACTGCCACTGACAATATACTGACCATCGCGACTGAACGCCAGCGCCCTGACACGTTCTGTATGACCGTTGAGGGTGTGGAGCAACTTGCCTTTTGTATCCCACAACCGTAGCGTGTTGTCATCACTGCCACTGACAATGTACTGACCATCGGGACTAAACGCTAGCACCGTGACATAACTTGTATGACCCTTGAGGGTGTGGAGCAAGTTGCCTTTTGTATCCCACAACCGTAGCGTCTTGTCATAACTGCTACTTACAGTATACTGACCATCGGGACTGAACGCCAGTGCTGTGACAGGTGCTGTATGACCGTTGAGGGTGTGGAGCAACTTGCCTTTTGTATCCCACATCCGTAGCGTATTGTCTACACTGCCACTGACAATATACTGACCATCGGGACTGAACGCCAGCGCATTGACACCTCCTGTATGACCCTTGAGGGTGTGGAGCAACTTGCCTTTTGTATCCCACATCCGTAGCGTATTGTCTACACTGCCACTGACAATGTACTGACCATCGGGACTGAACGCCAGCGCATTGACACCTCCTGTATGACCCTTGAGGGTGTGGAGCAACTTGCCTTTTGTATCCCACATCCGTAGCGTCTTGTCATCAATGCCACTAACAATATACTGACCATCGGGACTGAACGCCAGCCCCCTGACAAGACCCGTATAACCATTGAGGGTGTGGAGCAACTTGCCGTTTGTATCCCACATCCGTAGCGTCTTGTCATTACTGCCACTGACAATGTACTGACCATTGAGACTGAACGCCAGCGCATTGACACCTCCTGTATGACCCTTGAGGGCGTGAAGCAACTTGCCTTTTGTATCCCACATCCGTAGCGTGTTGTCATAACTGCCACTGACAATATACTGACCATTGGGACTAAACGCCAGCGCCGTGACTTCACGTGTATGACCGTTGAGGGTGTGGAGCAAGTTGCCGTTTGTATCCCACATCCGTAGCGTATTGTCATTACTGCCACTGACAATATACTGACCATCGGGACTGAACGCCAACGCCCTGGCAAGACCTGTATAACCGTTGAGGGTGTGGAGCAACTTGCCTTTTGTATCCCACATCCGTAGCGTATAGTCATTACTGCCACTGACAATGTACTGACCATCGGGACTGAACGCCAGCGCCCAGACAACAGATGTATGACCGTTGAGGGTGTGGAGCAACTTGCCGTTTGTATCCCACATCCGTAGCGTATTGTCACTACTGCCACTGACAATGTACTGACCATCGGGACTGAACGCCAGCGCCGTGACAGGTGCTGTATGACCGTTGAGGGTGTGGAGCAAGTTGCCGTTTGTATCCCACATCCGTAGCGTCTTGTCATTACTGCCACTGACAATGTACTGACCATTGGGACTGAACGCCAGCGCCGTGACAGGTGCTGTATGACCGTTGAGGGTGTGGAGCAACTTGCCTTTTGTATCCCACATCCGTAGCGTCTTGTCACTACTGCCACTGACAATATACTGACCATCGGGACTGAACGCCAGATCCGTGACAGTATCGGTATGACCGTTGAGGGTGTGGAGCAACTTGCCTTTTGTATCCCACATCCGTAGCGTCTTGTCACTACTGCCACTGACAATGTACTGACCATCGGGACTGAACGCCAGATCCGTGACAGTATCGGTATGACCGTTGAGGGTGTGGAGCAACTTGCCTTTTGTATCCCACATCCGTAGCGTCTTGTCATTACTGTCATCACTGCCACTGACAATGTACTGACCATCGGGACTGAACGCCAGATCCGTGACACGTCCTGTATGACCGGAAAAAATATTGCGCTCACGCACAGCTTCTATTGCTTCTAATAAACTAGATTGAACTTCACTTAAAACTTCCCCCAGTTGTGACTGACTTTCACCAGTTGCCCCAATTGCTGAAATTAATGGCTCTACATTTGTTGATAATGACAGTAAATATTTGATATTTGTAGCTTTTTCTCTCAGATTAGCGATGCTTGCTTGTTTGCGAGACTCAAATCCAAAAATTGTTGAAGCCACTGCGCCTATAGCTACCACGCCTACAAAAGCAGCAACTACGCCAAACCTAACCCATTTACTTGTATTACGTTGCTGAATACTTTTCTGCACAAATTCCGATGCTAAATGCGACAGCAAACCGAGATCCCCATACTCTTGTAAGTAATTCTCTGCTTCTGCCAATTTTGACCCGGTAAACAGATAATCTTTGGACTTGTTTTTACTTTCCCACTCCTCTGATGCTGCCTCAATCTTGCGCTCAACGCGGATGGCGGCTCGGTTTTCACTCACCCAAGCACGCAGTCTTGGCCAATGGCGAATCAATGCTTCATGAGTTACATCCACCACTGTCACGGTCTTTTGACTCTCTCCCCGTGCTTGCAGTTCCGATGTCACCACTAATCTGGCATCTGTCAACTTCATTAGCACTTGTTCCACCACTTCAGCCGATTGCTGGGGGTTGACTAAATCTGTCTTAAACACCTGTCTGCGGGTGTCTTCTGTTCCTTCTCCCAACTGAGTTAACTCAATGAATATCCGTTTAGCAGTCAGTTGTTCTGTGGAGTCGAGAGCATCATAAACTTCATCAGCCCGTTTTTGTAGCGTGCCTTTAACTCCACCCAGTCTGCTATATTCTGCCAGAGTTAAGCGATTCACCTCTCGCTTCCGCCATAATTCCGTTAGGGTATATTGCAACAAAGGTAAACTACCAGGGCCTTCCACATCGGCTAACATTTGTTCTACTAGTTCCCGTTGCACTTCTAACCCGACTTGATAGGCAGGTTGGGTAATGGCTTCTGTCAACTCCTTTTTATTCATGGGGGTGACAGTAATCAGATTCTCTTGAATTTTCTGTGCTAATCCTGCATATTCTTGTTCGGCACATTTCCCAAAAAAATCTGCCCGCATCGTCATTACCACTGTCAACAGAGAATTATTTAATGCCCCTAACAAACACTCAAAAAACTCCTGTCGTTCGTTTTCATCTTTACAGAGAGTAAAAACTTCTTCAAATTGGTCAATGACGAGAATGAGACGATGCCCGGATTTCTCACCAAATTTATAAAATCTAGGCCCAGAGGCTGTAGGGGCGGGTTCACAAATATGCTTCGATGATTCACGAATATCTCGTGAACCTGCCCCTACCGTTTTGTGAGAAATGCCGGGATGGGAAACTGGGGTTTGCAAGGATGGAGTGTTTGCATCAGGCTCTAGCTGATGTAATGTGGCTTGGACTAATTGAGTTAATCCCCTTGCACCCTGATTGAGTAACTCTTCTGCTGTTTCAAGTTCAGATTTGGGTGTATCTGTCTGTGTTTGGGCATCCTGAACCTGGGGAGGAATTATATTATCTAAAAATACTCTAGCTAAACTTTTGAGGGGATGCTCTCCGGGGCGAAAAATCTTGATTACCCATTGATCGCTTCCTCCCAATCTTTTGCCTAACTTCAGTTGATGCAGTAAACCTGCCTTAACTACACTAGATTTACCACTTCCCGAAGCGCCGACAACTGCCAAAAAATTCCCTTGCCTAATATTCTCCAACAGCGAATCAGTTAAAGCGGTGCGTCCGTAGAAATATTTCGGGTCTGATTCGTTAAATTCAAAAGCTGCTAAACCTTTGTAAGGGCAGAATTCTGCCATTAAAACAGCACGGTCAATTTTTTCTTTTTGTCCCGTGAGGATAATTTCTGTGCCAGTGTTATGAAAAATCGGACGCTGACGGGCAGTTTTTAGCTGCTGCTTGATTAAGTCAACCAGGGAGTAGTTTGTCACCCAGCCTTCAGCATGATTTTCCGGTTTAAGTGCTTCTACTAATGCGCCACTCAAAATCCCATGATTGCCACTCAACTCTTCATAGGCGACTTCAAATTCACGAGAAGCGGTAATTAAACATCTATCCTTTGTCTCAAAACTCCCAGGATCGGCATCATCGAAACTCAATAACTCACCGCTATAACAACAATCTAACCACACAATTTGCTGCCGCACTGGCGAAGATTGTAAAAGTTTGCGTAGCCAGTCTAGGGAAAGTCCCCACTGTCCAATCACAGGACAAGTATCGCTGGCAGCTAAAAAGCCTTCTGTGACTCCACCGATATCTTTGCGTAAACCATGCCCCGCAAAAAACAGCAAGGCTGTATCAGGAATGCTGCGCCCAGGGGGATTGAAAAGTTGAACAATAGCTGTTTCTAATTCTTGGACTGTTAGCTGCTGCTGAGGATCGACAAAGTAAGATCCATCCTGATTATAAGCTACTGGTAAACGCTCGACATGGAATTTACCATAAGTTTCCAGGATTTGGGCTATGGCTTCGGCATCAGTTGCTGGGGCTTTGAGATGCGGCGGGCGATCGCTAGGTTTTTGTATCAAGGTAGGATAGCGATTAATGCCGATCACCAGTGCTTCTCTTTCCATAGCTGCCAATGAATTTAAGTATCAGGTAAACTAGTTGATTATGTAAACAAAAAATATTAGTTATTTTCCTCATGGAAACCAGCAATCTTAACAATACTTTATTAGCTTTGTTACTAGCCCTGCAAGATTCAGAAATTACTCTCAGTGATACAGAACAATCCGACTTATCCCAAGTAGCTGAACAGCTTTCTGCCAACCCAAAAGCCTGGGAAATACTCATCGAACCCCGTTTGTTGGTGATGATCCAAGCTAATGAAACTTTAAATCAAAGGTTTCAAGCTGCTAAATCTTTATTAGATAATTTAGGCGATAAAATCCCGTTAAATTTACTACCTAGCGAGGCTGAACTAGAACAAGCAGCCCCAAAGCAGAAACCTCAAGTGGTAACTCGTGGTATTCCACAAGTTAGTTCCTCAGACTTGAGAAGCAATGAAATTACCAATATGGCTATCAGGGTTATGGCAACTCCCAACCCTTCGGAAACTGCCAAAAAATTAAGTAGCTTTGATAAATTCCAACAATTTTTAACCCAAAATTTTGCCCAAAAATAACGCTATCTCATTTATCTATATTTGCCAGAGCCATAGCGCTTGACTTTATTTTCCCTAACCCTCCTAGCTGAAAAAGGCGGGGTTAGTTCCTACCTTCACTTGCGTAATTATTAATCGACTACTAGACTAATGGTCAAATCTATGAAAATGGGTTAAAACCATAAATCCTACTCGGTTTCAATTGGCTTGATATACAGCATATTTGAGGTAAATGAGGTACGCGCTTCGGGGCATGGCAGTGCCAGTGCCCCTACAATCAACGATAATCTGTACCTCACCAACTGGTAATCTGCTGTATTAGCTAAAAACTAAATTTTTTGGCTGACTGAGTGGCAATGTAATAGTCTTTCCCCTGAAGGAGAAAAATTTTATTTGTCTGTGTTTCCCATCCAGAATCAACAATCTAAAATGATTTCCTTGAATGACTGACCTCATCTATCCCACTATTGACCTGTTTCTCTATGACTTGAAATATAGTTTAGGAGATAATCCAGAAGAAATTAAGCAAAATCAACAATCTTATTACAATAAAATTCCTGAATACATTCGCCCATTATTGTTAGAAAATGGGCAAGATTTACAAGGTGAATATGTTCATCTTCTCCAAGATGTATACGCACAGACAAAACATCATAATGAACAATATGAAGGCTATTTCTATCCGGTGCTACTCGGTGATAGTTATGGCTTACTTGTAGAGTGTGCATTCAAAAATAAAACTCATGCTCAACCTGCTAAAATATTTGTCGATATCAAAGCTGAAATTGAGCGCATATTAAAGAGTCAAACAGTGACTATTGGGCAAACCTGGATGCTTTCTGGCTGGCTACCTCCTGCTCAAACTAAGAGTTCTGAAGAGATTGCTCAAGCTTGTTATCAAGCATTAATGCCCGGTTTAGATTGGGAAGGAGATTTACAAGGTCAAGGACACTTTCTCGGAGCAAATATTTTTGAACTAACTCAAAATAATCAGCATTTTATTATCATAATATATCCAGATGAAGCTACTTTAGACCAATCTGGCAAATTTTATGCTGACTGGATACGTTTATTTTATTATCGCCACAAAATAGTTTGGGCTTATAGCCAAAGTCGTTTCTTAAAAAATTCTCTACAAAATTATTTTACGAAGATTAAAGTCGGAAGTGATGCTATTGAACAAGCTAGAAAGAAGAAAGGCGAGTTAAATACATTGCAGAAAACATTAGTCGATGTGCAAAATACACTTAATGAATATACCAGAGAATTAACTATACTTGATTTTCAGGGTGGGACGATTGATATTAATTTGAGCAATTATGAAAAACGGCTAGAGAGAATTCAACAAAAATCTCAGAAAATTACAGCAAATAAAGAAACAGAAGTTGAGTTTTTCACAGAGTTTAGTAAATTAGTTAAAGATAAATATCGGCTACAGATAACTAAAGACTCAGAAAACCTAGAGCGAGGTTTAAAATTACTCTCAGATACTATTAATGCAGTTAGCAGTCGAGTTGAATTAGAAAAAGCTGAACGCGATCGCAATTTTCAAGAATTCCTTAGCCTTCTGGCTGTAGGCTGGACTTTTGGCTCTTTTGTTGCGGCTTTGCCAGGATTGGGTGAAAAGAACGATAACCCTGTTAGATCGTTCCTAATTAATTCTTTCAATCTCAAACCCAGTATAGAAGACGTAAAGACAACAACAGAAGTAAAGACAGTTACACAGCCATTAAGTACAAAAGCAGGAACAACAACCAAAGAGGTAAAAACAGTTACACAGCAGGCAAACCAAGAACCTTGGTGGCTAGTCCCAGCTACCAAGGGAATATACACCCTCAGCGGCTTTGTCATCGCTATATTAGTAGTTTTGCTTTGGCGGCGTTTATGGAGACGATACAGTTAGGGACTTCCAATTAAAAAAATAACCAATCGCTATGCAGGCAGAGGGGCAGGGGGCAGGGAGCAGGGGGAGTAAAGAAAAATCTGCTTAAATAAATTGAGTAATTTATTCTCTGGAAGTCCCTTAATGCAATTGTAATTGAGAGCGATCGCCAAGTGCTTCATATTTTGCGAGCTTATGTCTGCTTTATACTTATACCAATTGGAAAAAAGAATGCGACAGATTGTAGGGGCACTGGCACTGCCATGCCCTCGAGAATATTTTGATGTGTCGCCAAGATTATTTGAATTGGTATAAGTTTTTTGGAGCAGATGTCACGAGAATTTTTTCCCCAATAAACGCAGTCGCGTAAAAATGGGCTTTGTCCAGCGCCAATCAAGAATGTCGTGGAGTAGTGTGTAGAAGCAAGGAATGATAAACAGAGTCAATACTGTTGCTAAAGACAAACCGGAAAATACTACTACTCCTAATGGTTGCAAAAATTCTGAACCTTCGCCAATACCTAAGGCTAGGGGAAACATACCCAAAACAGTAGTAATTGTAGTCATTAATACTGGACGTAACCTTTGGGGTGCTGCTTTTAAAATCGCTGTTTTGCGGTCAACATCTTCCCGTTCGAGGATTTGGTTTGCTAGTTCTACCATGATGATGGCGTTGTTAACTACGATACCTACTAGCAACACGGCACCAACTATCACAGTCGCACCAATAGCTGTTTGAGTGATGTAAAGTCCGAATATACCCCCAGCTAATGCTAAGGGAATTGTAAACATAATTACTAGCGGGTCAATGAGAGAATTGTATTGCACCGCCATCACTACAAAGACTAAAAAGCTAGCTAGTCCGCCTAATAGCTGTAACGAACTTTGAAGTTGTCGATTAGATTCAGCAGCTGTACTTGGTAATAAACTAACGCCCTCAGGTAAATCTATGCTATTAACTACTTTATTTACTTGGGCAAGAGCGTCACTTAAGCTAGCTCCTTCGGCTAAGTTTCCGGCTATTAAGAATACCTGACGTTGATTAATGCGTTGTACTTCTCCAGGTGCTTGAGCTTCAACGATTTTGGCAACATCTCGCAAGCGAATTTGACGATTATTATCGACAAACAAAGGTAACCTTTCTAGTTGGGAAGGTGTTTGTACTGATCTTTCATCTAACTGTACGCGAACATCTACTAAGCGGTTACCCCGTTGTAGTTGAGTGGGTACGCTACCTTCGAGGGCTGTTTGAATGGTGTCACCGATGTCTTGAGTTGTCAGTCCTAAGGCTGCAACTCGTTCCCAATCGGGAAGAATTTGAATTTCTGGTTGACGGTCGTCTGCATCAGGACGGAATCTGGCGAGGGTGGCTTGCTCTTCTAAGGCGGCTAATACTTGACGACCAGCTTGTTCTAAGGTGTCTGTGTTATTTCCCTGAAGAATTAAATCAATGTCAGCACCTCTGATGGGTGAGTTGTTGAGAATTAAACCTCGGACTTGACCGGGGGAAAGGCGCAGGCGAATTCCGGCTAAATTCAGCTTGTTAAATTGCTGGGTAACTCTTTCTACATAAGCTTCTACGTTAGTACCTGTTTTGAGGGTAATGTTGCTAGTACCTCGCAGAGGATTAGCATTAGTGGTGTTACCAAAGAGCGCACCCCCAATTGTCGTGAATACATATTCGGTTTCTGGTTGACTGCGGAGAATTTCGTTCACCGCATTCATGACTTTTTGATTGGTTTCTAAGGGTGTACCGGGGGGAAATTGAGCATTTAAGTTGGCTTGTCCGGTGTTGATGCGGGGGAGAATTTCTTGGGGAATTTGTGGAGCCATCCACAAACTACCACCACCAAAAAGCAGCAGTGCTAAAGCGACTGCAACTAACCGCCAGCGCAATATACCAGCTAAAAACCGAGCATATCCGCCTGTAGCAGCATCAAATCTGCGGTTAAATTGTTTTAGCAGCCAAAATTCGCTCAATTTACTGGAAACACGCCATCCCAACATCCGCGAAGAAAGCATGGGGACAACGGTAACGGCGATTAAAATTGAGGCGGCGACGGAAAAGGAGATGGTGAGAATTAATTCGTTGAAGAGTAGGGCGATAAATCCACCGATGAGCAAAAACGGTAATACCGCTACCAAGTTGGTACTGGTGGAAGCAATCAGGGCTGATTCGACTTGTTGGCTACTTTGTTCAGCTTGGGAAATGAGTTGTTGCGAACTCAAGCGGGATTTGTTATCTTTACCCGGAGTCATTCCCGCACCTTCGGCGATGTTCTCCAACATGACGATGGAGTTATCAACGACAATACCGACACCTAAAGCTAAACCACCTAAACTAAAAACGTTGAGGGATAAACCAAACATTCCCATCAAGATAATTGCGGCGAGAGTGGCTAGGGGGATAGCAATGACGATGATGAATGTTTGTCTGAGGGAACCAAGAAAGAGTAAAACTGCGATCGCGGCCAATGCTGTCCCAATCAAACCAGAACTGGTAACATTGGAAATAGAATTACGGATAAACCGTGATTCATCTAGGGTAGGTGTCAAAATTGTCCCTTCGGGAATCACCCCAGATTGGCGCAGTTCTTCTAAACGTTTTTTTACACCATCAACAACATCAATGGTGTTTGCGTCTGGTTGCTTTTGAATGCTGACTTTAACCGCTTCTTCCCCATTCAAAAGAACATAAACCCGTTGTAGTTCTGAGCCATCAATAATTTCGGCAAAGTCCCGCATGTAAACGCGGCGTGCTGGAATTGTACTTAGAGGATTGCTGGCTGAGTTAGCAGATGAAGTAGAGCCTACCTCAAAAGATAAATTTCTCAATTCCTGAGCATTTTTGAACCTTCCCACAGTCCGGGTTAAAGGTTCGGAATTTTGCCCTAAAATCCGACCGCCAGAGACATCGACGTTACGGTCTCTCAGTTCGTCTAAGACATCGGTTAAACCTACGCCTAAGGCTTGTAACCTGTCTAAATCGATATTAACCCTAACTTCTTCTTGCACTCCCCCCGATACATCTACCCCGGCGACTCCGGGAACTACACCGAGTTCGCGGGCTAATTCTTCTTCAGCGAAAACCCGCAAATCTACACCTGCTAAGGATGGTGAGGTTAACGCCAATTCATATACGGGTAATTGGGAAGGATCGACTTTAAATAAGCGCGGTTCTTCAATGGTATCTGGTAAGGTGCTTCTGGCTCTATTAAATGCTGCTGTTGCATCATTCAAGGCTTGGTCAATATTTCCCCCTGGTTGGAAGAACAAATCTAAGCTGACTTGTCCCTCACGAGTTTGGGAAAAAACCTGTAATACTCCCTCTGTGGCGGAAAAGGCTTCTTCTAGAGGCTTGGTGACTTCATCAACCGCAACTTCTGGAGAAACGCCGGGGGCTTGTATCCGCACCCCAATCCGGGGATAGGTAATTGATGGTAGTAAATCTACTGGCAGTTTTAGGATAAAGAATACACCTAAAACTATTACTGCCAGGGTAAGCATAAGTGTGCCAATGTGTTGGCGGATGGAGATAGCGCTGATACTAAAACCGCTAGTTTGTTTGACCTGTTGCATCTTTCTCTTTGATTATTCAAAAATTACTGTTGATTCCCTTTCGGGGTTGACTGAGATTTTTCTGAAATAATTGAAAGACGCACGGCGTCCCCATCTTTTAGCGGTTTACCACTGCGCACAACATAGCTTTCTCCTGGTTGCAACCCAGATAAAATTTCGACTTTCGCATCAGCTCTTTTTCCTAGAGTTACAGAACGGGCTGTGACTTGGGCTTTACCTTCAGTATTTGTAACTACAAATAAAGTACCCGTTTGCTCATTTGATGCTTGTTTATTTTCTGTAGTTTGGGAAGCAGCTTGATTTCTAGCTGGTTTCTGAAGTGCTGTTTGCGGTACTACTACTCGCTGTGCTGCTTGAGTAGCAAAATTAACTCTTGCTAATAATCCGCTACCAATTTTACCCTCGCTGTTGGGAATGACTACTTCTACAGGAATTAACCTAGCTGTCGCATCGGCGGCGGGGGAAATGCGGGCGACTCTCCCGACTAATGTTTGGTCGGGGAAAGCATCTAAACGCACTTCTACAGATTGCCCAATTTTAATTTGTCCCAGTTCTAATTCGGAAACTTGGACGACGACTTTAACGCGATTAAAGTCGGCTATTTTTAATACTTCCCCACCTGCTTGCAGTAGGTTACCTGGTTCTGTCACTTTCTCAGTAATTACACCAGCGATGGGAGATGTTAAGCGGGTATAGGAGCGGCGTTCTTTAGCTTGGGCAACTACGGCTTTTTGGGCGGTTACTCGACCTTGGGCGGCGGCGACTGCTTGCTGTTCGGTGCGTACTTGCTCGGTGGCAGCTCGTAAGGCTTGGGCGGCTGTTTGCGCTTCAGTGCGGGCTTGTTGGGCTGTTTGCTCCGCGATCGCGCCTTGTTTAACTAGTTGCTGTTGGCGTTGGGAATCCGCTTGAGCTTGTACTAATTGCAACCTAGCACTTTCTACTTGAGCGCGGGCATTACTTACTTGATTTGTAGCTCTGGCTACTTCTGATTGCAGTGAGGCTAATTCTGCTTCTGCTTGCTTGAGGTCTGTTAACAGCAGGACATCATCTAATTGTCCAATATTTTGCCCTTGTCTAACTCGATCGCCAACATCGACATTTAATCCTAATAATCGCCCTTCAACTTGCGATCGCAGTGATACTGTACGGTAGGGAATGGTAGTACCAGTATACTCCGGTTGTGTTTGCAGGCTATCCGTGCGCGCGATCGCCACATCTACAGGTGTAGCGCCACCCCCTTGTCTACCTGCATTAGGCCCTTGAGATTGAGCATCGGCTGATTCTTTGGGAGATGAAGCACAACTCGTTGTGAATAAGCTCAAGCCCAGGAAGCAAGCAATTACTAACCTAGACTTTTGCTTATGTTCTTGATGAGCTTTGTGATGTAACCGAGAGTTAATTATTTGGGATGCAGCTATAGTATTTGGCATGTTTAAGAGTTTGTGCGGCTTATTTCCGTCCAAAATCATTGATTTTCTCATCGGGCGGCGCTGGCTGAAAACAGCCGTCTACAAAGACAAAAGCAGATAAATTCTCTTTGCTGTACTGCTGTCACCAATTCTTTGTGAATTTGCATGGAATCAACTTTTCCCCTGAGTGGTTGAAGCTAGATTTCCAGCCTGCATTTTGCAGAAGGAAGAATTAGTTTTAGACAGTGCCAGAGAATTTAATGGTACTGAACTCCTCATGTAAATTTAGTATACGTATTTTTAGCCTTCCTAAGATCTGCCGCAAGATATAAGACAAAGCAAGACTACAAAATAATTTTTTAATTTTTAGCTTCTATCCCCAGGCAGAAAGAAAGTAAAAATTTGGTTGTTTAGCATTGTAGCCAAACTATCAGTAATAGTTTCAATATCTAGTTTAGATTAAAAATAGTAAAGAAATTTGGTATTAGGGACAGATGTAATGTAGTGAGTTTCCAAGCCAAACTATCTATTACTATCTATATTATTTTGTCTAAGGAAGGAAAGCAGTGAAATCACCACTCAAACTGACAAAAACCACTGAAGAATCACAGATTGCAGAATTTTTTCAGGAATCAGTGGGTAAGTGGCGATCGGAACGGCGTTATTACACCCTATCATCAGGAACGACCAAAGAAATAGTCAGTGCGATCGCAATTCGGTTTTTAGAGCCGGGATGCGAAGAATTGCAAAAACTAGCGCAATTACACGAATTACCAGATGCAGTCAGTTTGGTATGTGGTACAGAAGTCACCTGGGATAGTACAGATGTAGTCACAGGTAAGCCAGAATCTCAAGGTTCCACATTATTTGGTGCATTAGGAAATATTTTGTATCGCGATCGCGGTTTCGCCACATCTAAGCCAATCACCGCCGAATATTATTTCCCCAATCCCAAAACATTATGTTTGCGCACAGAGTACAACGGCTCGGTATTTGAGGAAGAGTTAAAACTCATTGGCACTAAATACCGCACTCGCCAGACGATTATCTCTCGTGCTGGCGAACAGTTAATGATTGGTCAGTATTTAGAAAAGAGATTAGGGTGAAGGTAGGCTATTTTGCTTTTAAGTTGCACAATCTATTGTGAGGGCTGTTGACTGTTGACTGTTGACTGTTGACTGTTGACTGGTAGGAAGGGGAGAAGGGAAGGAGGATAAGGAAGATAAATCCAATGCCCCATGCCCAATGCCCCATGCCCAATGCCCCATGCCCTAATTACGCATTCACCACTTCGCCGCCGTTGGGGTGGAGAATTTGACCGGACATATAAGAAGAGTCATCGGATGCGAGAAATACATAGCTAGGTGCGACTTCTTCCGGTTGTCCGGCGCGTTGCATTGGTACTTGAGAACCAAAGCTCTTGACTTTTTCCTCTGGGAAAGTAGAGGGAATTAGGGGAGTCCAAATCGGGCCGGGAGCTACACCATTCACCCGAATTCCTTTTTCTACAAGAGATTGGGAGAGAGAACGAGTAAAAGCTACAATCGCCCCTTTCGTTGCTGAGTAATCGAGCAGTTGGGGGCTACCTTTGTATGCAGTCACAGAGGTAGTGTTGATAATTGCACTACCTTCTTTGAGGTGGGGTAAAGCAGCTTTGGTGAGAAAGAACATACTAAATATATTGGTGCGGAAAGTCCGCTCCAATTGTTCAGCTGTAATATTCTCAATACTTTCTTGGGGATGCTGTTCGGCAGCGTTGTTCACCAAAATATCCAGGTGTCCCAACTCCTTGACGACTTGCTGCACAGCTTGTTGATCGAATTGCTCGTCACCAATATCACCTGCAATTGTTAAGCAACGTCTGCCTTCTTTTTCTACCAGGCGTTTTGTCTCTTCCGCGTCCTTTTGCTCACTTTTATACATAATTGCCACATCTGCGCCTTCTTTGGCATAGAAAATAGCAACAGCTTTACCAATACCGCTATCACCGCCAGTAATTAAAGCTACTTTACCTTGTAATTTGCCACTTCCCCGGTATTTGGCATCATCAGACTGAGGTTTGGGCGTCATTTGCGCCTCAGTACCAGGAGCATTTTGCTGTTGCGGTGGTTGTAGTTCTTTGGCTTGAGTCATAAACTTGCTTCTCCACAGTAATCTATTTGTTGCGTTTTTCGGAAATGCGATCGCATCTCAAAGGATGTTGGACAATGACTCAACTTTAGAAAACCAGGATAATTACTTTCTCTATCATTGGGAAGGAAAGTATATATACAGCAGATTATCGTTGATTGTAGGGGCACTGGCACTGCCATGCCCCAAAGCTTGTACCTCATTTACCTGAAATATGCTGTATATCAGCTATAGTTTGAGTCCGATATATTCTAGAGGGCAAGGCAGTGCCTTGCCCCTACCGAAACTTATGGGGTTAGAGCCTCGCCCACTTCGGGTGAGCTTCAGTGCGCCGCTTCTAGGGCGACTTTATTCTACTAATCGGTAATGCGATTGGTAGATATGCTAGAATTAAGTTAGGAGGTGATTAAATGTTTAACCTGACTTACGAGTTTAAATTAAAGCCAACGCAGTCCCAAGTAGCCATATTTGAAGAATGGTTAGAAACCCATCGGCGTGTTTATAACCACGC
>NZ_JACJQG010000030.1 GCF_014696435.1 Calothrix anomala FACHB-343
GGGGCAGGGGGCAGGGGGACAAGGGGGACAAGGGGGACAAGGGGGACAAGGAAGGGGCGGGGTGCTATGCCCTGAAGTGAAATCTATGATGTATTAGTGTTTTTCAATTACCTAATTTGTTTTGAGAACAAATGGGTAGGCGTAGCCTGCCTTCGGCATTGCAAAAAACTACAAAGGGTAGCTAGACAGCTGCTTATTGTCAAACATGGCAATTTTTGAGCAATTGATATACCTTTTTATCTGCGGAAAATACTAAAACGAGTGCGCGATTTACCTAAATGGGTAGGTGAAATAGTATTTTACCTGCGGAAAACACCAAAATGACTGCGTGATTTACCGAAACGAGTAAGCGATAAGGCTTTTTAAGTAGGTGAAATGGTGTTTTACTTGCGGAAAACACAATAATGAGTAGGCGATAAGGCTTTTTGAGTAGGTGAAATGGCTTTTTGCTTACTTAAAACAGGAAAATGAGTACTTGATTTCGATAAACGAGAAAGCGATCGCCTTTTTTGTTTACAAAAAATTTAAAAATGAGTACTGAATATGTGTAAATGATAAAGGGCATTGGGCAAATAGAATTCTTAATTTTGAATTTTGAATTTTGAATTTTGAATTATTTTTCCCCCTTCCGCCTTTCATACATGGCGATGAAATTTGTTTCATAAAGACTGCCCTCTGCCTTTCTTCCATCAACCCCCAATTAAAACAGTCGTTTCACCTTTGGTAATTTTATTGGGCGGGCCTAGTGCTTCTAAAACAGTGTCACCCAGGCGACAAGCGGGTAGTCCGTTAATTAATACTGTCTTACTTCCATCAATGACTACACCAGGGCCGTGGGGAGGTACGGGTAAGGGTGTAGTACATTGATGAATATCTGCGCCAGGAATAGCAGATGCAGCCGCAGCAGAAATCATACTACCCATACTCGCCCCTAAAGATGTTTTCAGGGTTTGTTCTGCTGAATAAGCGGCTGGTGCCCCTGGTGTTCCTGCTGCCGCCGCCGTCGCTGCTTCAGCTGTTTGAATAGCTACATCGGCTGCTTGTTTTGCAGACTGCAAAGCTGGAACCGCCGCAGCTGGTATTCCTCGCCAAGCTGGTAAATTGCCAATTAACACATCTTTACTACCAGGCCCCGGTGTCAGAACTGGCGGTAAGGGATGGGCTACAGAATCTGTAATTCTTGCTGCTGGTTTTCCTGGCATAATAACAATTCAAAATTCAAAATTCAAAATTCAAAATTCAAAATTACAACAGTTTTCACCTATTTAAACCACATCTGTCGTAGGGGCACGGCACCGACAATCTTTTGGCACATAAAATAATTTTACTGGTGCCGTGCCCCTACAGTGTGGTCTATTTACAGGAAGATGCTGTAAGGACATTTTTTGTCGGGGATTTAAACCCTTGAATGTACGATAAATTCTTTGCGCCTTTGCGCCTTGGCGTGAGTAAAAATATACAAATATTAATTCAACTTAATCAACGTACCTTTAACGGTTACAGTCATCCCGGCGCTAATATCGATATTGCCCTTTGGTGCATTTAATGACAAGTCGCCTGTGGATTCTACGGTAATTTTTGCTTTGCCTTGATCGTCCATTTTAATTTTATGACCGCCGTTGGTTTGAATTTCAATACAGCGATCGCTATCGTTAAGATAAATTTTATGCCCGCCTTTGGTTTGGACGCGCACTCCGGCTTTACTGCTTCCTTGAGCTTCTTCGACAAATTGTAAGGTATGTCCTGTACGGGTTTTGACGGTGCGTAATCTAACTTTACCGCCGACAACTGTATCATTCACGCCTTCTGGTGGCGCGTCTTTACCATTCCAAACGCCGCCTAGTATATAGGGGCGATGAATATCACCATGTTCAAACCCGACTAATACCTCATCGTTGATTTCTGGTAAACAATCAAACCCCCGTTGATTTCCTGCGCCCGCAGCTACGATTCGCGCCCAGTGGCTAGCATGTTCTTCTGTGAGGGTGGGGAATTTAACTTTTACTCTCCCCAATCCCTTGGGATCTTTGTTGTCGGTAACAATTCCGACTAAGAAGGTTTGTCCGGGTTGGAGACGGGTTTGACTGGAAAGAGTGGTAAATAAGTTACCCGCCCGCAATCCGCGAATGCTAAATTCTGTGGTGTAAATGCGCTGGGTGTAGAAATGCCGAGTTTCGGTGACATAATATTTACCACTATAGCGTTTACCCAAACCTTCAATTTCAATGATTTTTCCCGGCCTAACTTTGGGATTACCGACAGCTTTTGCATCTGCGTAGACAAATTCTCCGCCAAGTTCATCACACAAAGCTTGCGCCATTTTTTGGGCTTGGTTAGGGGTAGCAATGGGTTGATCGACTACTGTCATTTTCGGCGCTTTTAAGTTGGCAAACTTGCTACTACTACTGCTACCTTTATTGTTACCTGTCTCCGTGATTACCTTCTCGGCTTTGGCTGTAGATGCGATCGCTTGTTTTTGAGTATAGTCCCAACCGCGCACTTCTACAGAACTCACCTGTTCTGCGCTGGTAACGCGGGTACTAAATTTACTAATATCCACTAGCCATTTTAATTGAATAGATTCCTGGCTTTCTGGTTTGCGAAAATATAATTTATTATTCTGAATAAATAACTCAAAACCTATTCTCGCCGCCCGTTCTCGCAAGAATTCCATATTAGTTTGGTTTTCTTGAAAGACATATTCATGAACTTCTCCACTGGGTTCTATTTTACCAATTCCTATTCCCGCTTCTGAAGCTATGTCTTTAACGATATCGCTATCAGTTTTATTTAAAAATGAGCGATTATAACGACCTCTATGGAGACGATGGGAGATATCGTAACCGCGTATAATCATGTGGGCTTCCGATTTTTCATTGAAGTGAACTTCCATTGCTGTAATTTCTGCTTCAATCAAATAATCATCTAATTTTTTCTGAAAATTCCCGTCTTGCGTCGTACTAGAAGTAAAACCTATTTTAATTTTTTTACCAATTTCAAAGAGATTTTCATGTCGCCAAGGTTTATATTCTGCACGGTCAACCGTGGGCATATAACTATTATGCACAACCAGCGTAAACATCGCTGGTAAATGTAAACTTTCTTCTACAGTAATTTGTAATAAATCTTTCATTAATTCAGGAGAAGCGGCTTGTCCTCCTAATTCTATTTTTGGTTGACTTAAATAGAGAGTTGGATCAGGCATAATTGGTATTGGGCATGGGGCATGGGTAATGGGGCATGGGAAGATTTATGATAATTAAAATTATTAAAATATAACTATTAAGTTAGATTAATTTTTATTTACTCAGACGGGAATCTTGGGCGCGATCTGAGCCTGTGGAAGCTGATTGTCTGTTACCGGGGAGGTTGTTTTTATCTACTTCTTGTAAGGCAATATCTACCATTGCTCTGACTGGTGTACCATCGGTGAGAAACATGGTTAAATTGTATGTTAGACTAGTAATTACACAGTAAAAATATTCGGTTCCCCAGGTAAAAATGTACACTGGCGGGCGTTTGTCGGGATTTCCTTCAATAGTTTCTACTCCTTTTTTGATAATATTGATATGTTCATCTATGACTGATTTTTTGGTTTCATAAGTATCAAAAAGTAATTGTTTTAAAGTAAATTTAAAAGGCTCGACACCAGAAAAGTTAACTTTAGGTAACAGCGTAGTTCCTCTATTGCCTGGATCGCTTTTCCAGCTAACAGTACGCGTAAAACTGATTTCTGTGGGATTAAACATAACTTCTATATCTGGCGCTTCGCCGTTATAACCCACAAGTTTAGCTTTTTGCAGTTGGGGATTGCGTTTGGTGGGAATGAAAATTGATGGATTAGCCATTTTAATTTTTCTCCTTCTTTGGGGTGACTTTGAGATAAAATTTACCAAGGTAAGCGTCCTAAATAGATACCTTGACGTTCTCGCTCAACTTCTATTTTTTGTCGCAACCTGTTATATATTTCATAGGCTAAAGCTTCTAAATTTGCAGATTCATCAGCTTCAGGATTAGCTACAGATGGATTTTGGATTGTTTGAGTAACTGGTGGTATATCTGTAGCTATATCAGGCGCTTTAACTTCACCACCATTAGCAAAGCCTTGGGGAGATAGGCGTTTAGTAAATACCTGTGGTGATGTTGATGATGTTTGGTAACTTTGAGAATCTGCAGAATTTTGCCAATTAGATTCTCCTTCATTATTTAAGTTAAAAAATGTAAATGGATCGTTACTTCCATTCAGCAATTCTTCTACAGTTGACCATTGATTAGGAGTCTCATAAGCTGTGTTACGATCAACGCTTGGTTTGCGGAATATTAATGTTGGTAGGGAGTAATGCTGTGAGGCTGGATTTGCTGCTGTAGCTTGACGATTTACATGATTCGACTGCAAAGAATGATGTGGAGACAACCTTTGCTGACTAATTTCTGTTCCCAAGTCAGCAGGATGACGCTGTAATGAAGTGTCGGGAAAAGAATCGACTTTAGTCGGATTTTCTTGAGTAGGTATTTCTAAACTGGGAAGAACTATATCTTCTGCTGCACCACCTGTATTAATATGCCGGAGTATGTGAAGATTTTTTTGGGCATCGTTAGCGTTAACCACAAACTCCCCAGGTGTGAGCATAGCAGGTACAGTATCCGAAGATGCTATGTGTGGCTTCTCTACTGAGGAATGCGTGACTTGTCCCCCTGTGGCGTAACCTTGAGGTGCTGGTAAATTCTCTAGGTTTTGTGTCTGATTTTGGGCAAAAGTAAATTTAGTAAATTTAGATGCTGTATTTGTATCTATTTCTGTATTTTCACTGAAAATAGGCGGAGTCACACCAGTGGGAATATCTGTGTTGACTTGGCTATTATCTAATGCTGAAACCTGACTTACTGGCGCATCTGACAAATTTAGCGTCTGGGAAGCGACTGTTAGATTATCTACAATTACGGGTGGTGTGGGAGTTAACTCGACGGGTATATTGGGATTTTCTGGTTTTTGCGCGATCGCATTTTCCCTCAAATCCACATTCACCGATTGGGAAGTAACTGTTGGTTGATTGGGAATGATATTATCGGTGTCTGTTGGTTGCTCTATGACTTCCACCGGATTGAAGATTACAGGTGGAGTGGGAGTTAAATCGACGGGGATATTGGGATTTTCTGTTTGGCGCGCGATCGCATTTTCTGACACATTCAAATTTACAAGATTATCTGCAATTACAGGTATATTGGGATTTTCTGTGGTTTGCGCGATCGCATTTTCCCTAACATCCACATTCACAGATTGGGAAGTAACTATTGGTTGATTGGGAATGATATTATCGCTGTCTGTTGGTTCTTCCGTTACTTCCACCGGATTGAAGATGACAGGTGGAGTGGGAGTTAAATCGACAGGTGTATTGGGATTTTCCCTAACATGCAAATTTACAGGATTATCTGCAATTACAGGCATATTGGGATTTTCTGTGGTTTGCGCGATCGCATTTTCCCTAACATCCACATTCACAGATTGGGAAGTAACTGTTGGTTGATTGGGAATGATATTATCGGTGTCTGTTGGTTGCTCTATGACTTCCACCGGATTGAAGATTATAGGTGGAGTGGGAGTGAACTCGACAGGGATATTGGGATTTTCTGATTTTTGCGCGATCGCATTTTCCCTAACATCCAAATTTACAGGATTATCTGCAATTACAGGGATATTGGGATTTTCTGTGGTTTGCGCGATCGCATTTTCTGAAACATCAACATTCACCGCTTGGGAAGTAACTGTTAGTTGATTGGGAATGATATTATCGGTGTCTGTTGGTTGCTCTATGACTTCCACCGGATTGAAGATGACAGGTGGAGTTGGTGCTAATTCCACAGGTATATTGGGATTTTCTGTTTGGCGCGCGATCGCATTTTCCCTAACATCTAAATTCACAGATTGGGAAGTAACTATTGGCTGGTCTGTAGTGATATTATCGGTGTCAAATTCCCGATGAATCACAAGTTTCTCTGTTTGTGTGTCTGTTGGTTGCGCTGTCACTTCCACCGGATTGAAGATGACAGGTGGTGTGGGAGTTAAATCGACGGGGATATTTTCTGATTTGCGCGCGATCGCATTTTCTGACACATTCAAATTTACTGAATTATCCGCAATTACAGGTGGAGTAGGAGTTAACTCTACAGGTACATGAGGATTTTCTGATTTTTTTGCGATCGTATTTTCTGACACATCCAAATTCACAGATTGAGAAGCAACTGTTGGTTGATTGGGAATGATATTATCAGTGTCTATTGCTTCCTCTGTCACTTCCACCGGATTGAAGATTACAGGTGGAGTTGGTGTTAACTCGACGGGTAAATGAGGATTTTCTGTTTGGCGCGCGATCGCATTTTCTGAAACATTCAAATTTACTGAATTATCCGCAATTACAGGGATATTGGGATTTTCTGTGGTTTGCGCGATCGCATTTTCTGACACATCCAAATTCACAGATTGGGAAGCAACTGTTGGTTGATAGGAAATGATATTATCGCTGTTTATTGCTTCCTCTGTTACTGCCACCGGATTGAAGATTACAGGTGGAGTGGGAGTTAACTCTACAGGGATATTTTCTGATTTTCGCACGATCGCATTTTCTGAGACATCCAAATTCACCGATTGGGAAGCAACTGTTGGTTGATGGGGAATGATATTATCGCTGTTTATTGGTTGCTGTGTTACTGCCACCGGATTGAAGATTACAGGTGGAGTGGGAGTTAACTCTACAGGGATATTTTCTGATTTTCGCGCGATCGCATTTTCTGACACATCCACATTCACCGCTTGATTGGCGATAAAATTGGCAGAATTATCAACCTCTTGTTGTTGGGGAATTTGGCGAATATTAATATCCGATGAGACTGTATTTTTAACAGCTTTTTCAATATTATTTTCTGTTACTGGAGTCGGAAACCCCTGATTTATGGGAGTTGGCGACGTTGTATGTTCTGGCGATCGCGTTAGATTATCAGATATATTTTCATCATGAAATATCACTCCTGACTCAGCAGTCACATTACTAACAGCAGCATCAGTCAATCCTGATGTTTCCTCACCAATTAAATTTTCTCCTAAAGGCGAATCTAAAAATATAGTATTGGGAATTGTGCTGGCTGTATCTCTATCATTATTATTATCTGTGAATTTAGGTGCTTGATTATTTTCTAAATTTATAGCTGTACTTGCAGCATTATCTACTGCACTCAAGTTAATTTGCTGATCCTGCTTGTTACCTTTATCCTTAACCGATGATTTAGCTTTTTTCGTCGTTTTAGATTTAGCTGTTGATTTTTCTTGGTTGCTAGAACTTTTTTGAGATTTTTTAGACTTAGACTGAGATTGATGATTTAAGTCTGACGGATGATTATCTATATTTTGATTATCTAAACTATTGCTAATCTCTTCATTGACATCAGCATTATCAAAATCAATAAAAGTAACCCCAGTATTAATATAATCCGGTTCAGCAGCATGATGATCATCTATTATCGGTTCGCTGAAAGTGGGATTTTCTGGAGATAGTAAAAATTGTGAATATGTAACTAATGGGGAATGATTTATTAAAGACTTGTTAGCACTGCTTTGTCCAGGCACAGAACTAAATTCTTTCCGCGATAAAAGGCTATGCTTTTGACCTAAAGGCTTTCTTACCCCAAGACCAATTAATGCTATTCTGTTTCCTAAGTATAGCGGTGCATTTAAAGATAGCTGAGAAGGGCTGTCATTAGTCATTTGTCATTGGGAAGAGTTCAAGATTAGTGATATTGTTTAATATACTTGTATAAAATTACAGAATTTATTTAATAATAATTGGCATGATTTTCACATGAAAAATTGCCAATTAATTAGACAAGAAAAATCCTGATTTTTTCTCCCTAGTTTGCGGATTACCGCCTCCATTAGATTTACCTAATTGCAAACCTTCATAAGCTAGAGTTAATTCTTCTATCGCAACTGCATTACCATCTGCTTGTAAATTTGGGGTTTTCCAAGCAATGGGAATTGCGCCAATTAAAGTCCAACTCATCATAGTTTCACCAGCTTGATTAAAAACCAGAATATTGACATTACGCCGCTTTGTAGAATTTTCATCAAACATGGCATTAATCCAGTTCCAAAAACCAGGATTATCGGTAATTCCACGTTTTAAAGTAACATCAGAAAATTCCGCATGTCCTAAATAAATTCTTTGCTGATCGTTGACACCTCCTTCCATAAAAACATTTTTCTTGATTTGTAAACTTAAGCCAGAGCATTCTGTAAAAGACGCAGCAATCGTACTATCTATTTCTAAATAGAAGTGATTGGTAGTGACATACTTTAATTCGTGAGTAACATTGCCGTTATTATTACCTTCAGGCATTACAACCACCTTTGATGAGTATAGTTACTAAATCTTTCCTGTTGACAACGCAAGTCTGTCAGTAAAAGTTCATACACGCGATCCGTCAGCTTATTTAACAGCAATGAATCTTTAAGATACTTATCAGCCGCTTTAGCCGCCTGTTTGCCGTTAGAGGTGATAGGTACACCCCCATAAGCAACAGAACCCCCAACCTCGCCAACAGGTGTAAAAAAAGTTTGCTTGTCTTGGGAATCCATACTAAAAATCAAAAATCTATCCTAAAATCAAGGCTAAAGGTACTGCCGCAGAATCAACATTAGCCAAAAGTCGAACTTGAGTGACAGCAAATTAGACTTTGGCAGAATAGTTTGAGAAATGCGATCGCAGTATCCTAGATATTCATATTGGTAAAAAATTTGCTTGCTGCTAGGGCATTAGGAGAAAATTATGAAAGAACGGATATTAGCCCAGCGTCAGAAGACTAATAATACAGCTATTCCACCCATTTCCATACCTACACTCAAGCAACCAAAACGCGGCTTTGGTTCCCAATCTGCTGAAACTACACCTCAAGCCTTGACTCAGGTACAACGCCAAAGTCAACCATTAACCCATGATATTAGCCGCATCTCCCTGCGTCCTCAAGCTAAACTAACAGTTAGTCAGCCTAACGATATGTACGAACAGGAAGCAGATAGAGTAGCACAGCAGGTAATGCAAAACATGAGTCAACCTGCAAATCAGCAGTCGATTCAACGGGAAGCAATGCCACAAGAAGATGAAGAGCAATTGCAAGCAAAATCTCTCGCAAATTCTATCACTCCCCTAGTGCAACGGGAAGAAATGCCAGAAGAAGATGAAGAGCAATTGCAAGCAAAATCTCTGACAAATTCTATCACTTCCCTACAACGAGAAGAAATGCCAGAAGAAGATGAAGAGCAAGTACAAGCAAAATCTCTCGCAAATTCTCTCACTCCCCTACAACGAGAAGAAATGCCAGAAGAAGATCAAGAATTACAAGCAAAATCTACTGGAAGTGGAATCCAAACCTCATCAAATCTAGAAAGTTCTATCCAACAAGCGCGCGGAAGCGGACAAAACCTTGGCGATGATGTCAGACAACCGATGGAGCAAGCATTTGGTTATGATTTCAGTAGTGTTAAAATCCACAACGATTCTAACTCCGACCAAATGAACAAATCAATTCAAGCACGCGCTTTCACCACAGGACAAGATATTTTCTTCCGTCAAGGTGAATATAAACCAGGAAGCAAATCAGGTCAAGAATTACTGGCGCACGAATTAACCCACGTTGTTCAGCAAAATCATTGAAATTGTTGACGGTGGACGGTTGACGGTTGACGGTTGACGGTTGACGGTTGACGGTTGACGGTTGACCATTGACCAAATAAAAAATCCCCCGTAATATCTACGAAGGATGGGAATTTATTTGTCTATAAGCAAAGTAATTATTGCTACATAATATACGCCGTAAATCTTACGAGATTATCCTGACCAAACTGCACTGAATCGCCATTGAGTAAACGATATGGCACGCCAGGATTTAAAGGTGTGTTGTTTAAATAGATACCATTTGTACTCATATCAACGATCATATAAGCATTGAGCGACCAGTCCCAATTGACGCGCGCATGGCGACGAGATACTATCCCCTCATTGGGAATCCCTGTTAAGTCAATTTCTGGGGGAACTGTCATACTTTGACTGCGACGACCAATAAAACCGGCTTCTCCCGACCAAATAAATTCTCTACCCGTGGTGTGAATCAGCTTGAGAACTGGTAGCCTTGGTGGTGGGGGATAACCTGGTTGTACAGGTGGAATATATGGATTCCCTCGTTGCTGATATTCTGTAGCATAATCAGCTGGGGGTTGATAGGTGGGTTGATTTACCCCAGGTATAGAACTTGGTTGGGGTGGAATTGGCTGTTGGGGAATTGGCTGTTGGGGAATTGGCTGTTGGGGAATTGGCTGTTGGGGAATTTGTTGCTGTGGATGTGGTTGGGGTGGATGTGGTTGGGGTGGATGTGGTTGGGGTGGAATTGGCTGCTGGGGATGTGCTTGGGGTGATGTTGGTTGTGGCGAAACTTGTTTGGTTGGTGTGGGTGAAATTACATTCCCCAAGGGAGTTGAACACCAAGGACAAACTTTGGCGTTGTTGGGCAAAGCCCGGTTAAAATATTCACAACTAGGATTAGGGCACCGATTTGCAGGCATAGGACTTTATATCATCAGGTATATTTTGTAAAGCGACAAGACCTACTTTACTAAGTAAACACTGGCCCTGACGAGTAGTTAGTATCTCAGCAAATGTAGACCCCGGTGGTTGACGACTTTTGTCTTTAGGGTAGACCACAAATATAGGGTATCTTAAAGGATAGCGTTGAAAAGCCGTGACATCAAAAAAATAGTTATCATGCTGACACAGGTCATCAGCAGGGTTAATGGGACGGCGATCGCGTTTTTGAAATAGGGGTTGACTAGGATTGTTATTACCATTAACTATCGCCAAAGGATAGCCGGTACACTGGGCCCAGGTTTTGGTTAAAATCCCAAAACCAATAATTCCCGTTTGTTTACCCTCCAAAATTTCACTGCGGATGGTGTTTTGCGTTTTGGTTGTATCCAGTCTGGGGATATTTTTAAATAAAGCTACATCTTGAGGATCGTTTTGCAAAACTAATTTTTGAAATTGATATATCGCTTCCGGTTCAGTCGGTGCGTATGGTTTAATTGGTAAATTCGGCAATTTAGGATTAACTTGTTGCCAATTGGTAATTTTACCCGTATAAATTTGGCGTAATTGCTCTAGGGTAATTTTTCCGCCTAAAGCATTGGCTAAATTAGAATCTTTTTTATTAAATGCTACATATACAAGTAACCCATCATCAGCAAAGGACTTTTTTTCTAATTTATCTGTGATTTTATCAACTACACTCGTAATTGCAAAGTTTTGCTCGCCGCTAATTACTGCTTCTAAAGATTGATTAACATTATCTAAATCTTGAGCCTTAACTGGTTGATAGTTAAATTCGGCTTTAACTTCTGGTTTGGGATTTGTTAACCATTTTTCCAGGGTCTGATCTTCAATTTGTTGCTTAAGAATAAAACTCCAGGTGCCATCTCTTTCACCTGTATAGCTGAATTTCCCTGAAGGTACATTATTTACTTCCGAAAATCTGCGCACTAGTCCCAGCCAAACTGCATATTTGCTTTTATCTTCTGTTGGTTGGCGCTGGGATAAATAATACCAAATTCCCCCGCCTAGTAATAATAAGACAAAGATTAACAGCCAAATTAATTTTTTTCGGAAATCTTTTTCTTTATCTTCTGATGCTGATAATTGCGTTACATTATTTACTTGATTTTCTTGGGGAAGTTGGAGTAAAGCTTGACGCGCCGCTTCCGCAGTAGCAAAGGGATTTTCGAGTCTTAATAGGCGGTAGATAAACTTTTTTAAATGATTATCTGTATGAGGCCAATGATCGTTGTCTCTAGGGTTGAGAGGTTCATTAGAATAAGTTGTGGTTCTTCCTACCAATAAATAAAACGCCACTAATCCTAATGCTTCTAAATCTTGTTCTCGCTTGCAAGGTGCAGGTTGGGTTTTAGCCGGAGGAATAAAGACATTTTCCCAAATAGCTAAATCGTCAAAATAGATATATGGTTGATTATTTTCTAGTTGAATTAAGATACTATCTAAACTCAGGTTACCATGTGCTAATCCTTGCTGCACTTGATTGGAAGGAAACCGCAGTTTTTGACTATGTAAAAATTCTAAAGTTTGCAGAGCTTGATTGAGTAATTCGCGCACTTGTAGGGCTGTCATTGCCCCATTTTGGGTAATATATTGACGTAAAGTTTGGGCGGTTTCTGTACCTTTAGTAATTAAATAGCAGCGTTCGCCTTTTTCATCCGCGATCGCTTCCCAGGTATTGACAAGTCGGAAATTTTGTGTTCTGCTATCTGCTAACGTTACCCCTCCCACCCGCTTAAAAGTGTCCTTGCGTTCGCGAGTTTCTTGTTCGTTAAAACAACGGCTGGGGAGGAGGTATTCTTTAATAATTACAGGCTGGCGATCCTTAAGTTGAATCCCTGTATATAATCGCCCATTTCCCCGCGTTCCCAAAAAATTACCTACCTGATAATTATCCCGATTTCCCTTAATCACAGCTTCTTCGGGTAAAGTCGCCGGAAAACCGCATTCTAAACAAAATTTAGCACCTTTGATTTCCTGCGCAGTTTGAAAAGGGCGATCGCAATTTAAAGGAGCATTGTACGAACAAGGATATTCTTGATAAAATTCCGCAGGCATAAGGTTGGAAACTATGGACTGTTGACTGTTGACTGTTGACTGTTGACTGTTGACTGTGACTTTTTTAACAACTGACAACTGACAACTGACAAATCACGCTTTTACTAACCCTAACTTCAGCGCCGCTACAATAGCTTGAGTTCGGCTAGTAACTTTTAACTTATCAAAAATACTCGTGAGATGGGCTTTGACTGTAGCAACTGTCACATATAAATGCTTGGCAATTTCCTCATTAGAAGCACCTTGAGTTAACCAATATAAAACTTCTTGTTCTCTTTCTGTTAAGTGTAACTGATGGCAAGCTCTTAAAGCCGAATCGGAGTAAGCTTGAAAAAAGCGGAAAAATCGGCTAGCAACTTCTGAAGGTAAGTAAATCTCCGATTGCATCACTGTATTAATAGCATCACCTAATTGGGTAGCCAAACGATTTTTAAACACGTAACCAGCAGCACCCGCTTGCATAGCGCGAAAAATCCAATCATCTTCTTGATGTGCTGATAATACTAAAACTTTACCAGTGTAAGCAATTTCTTTCAGCCTGAGTAAAACTGTAATGCCATCACTACCGCTTAATTGTAAATCTAGTAAGATTAAATCTGGTGAATTTTTTAGCGTAAATTTTAACACCTGTTCTACAGAATCAGCTTCACCTACCACTTCTATTGGTAATGCTGCACTAATACTATAAAAATTTAAGAGAGTACGTATACCTTGACGAAAACGTTCTTCATCATCTACGAGCAGAACAGTAAGTTTGTTACTATTACTATTAACCATCTTCCAGACTCCTAGACATTTTCAGTCGAGGTAAAACTACACAAAATTGCGCACCACCTTCTGCTACACTTTGTGCCCATAGGTTTCCGCGATGGTCTAAAATAATTTTTCTCGCAATAGTTAAACCTAATCCTGTACCTCCAGGACGCCGAGAATAAAAAGGCGTAAATATTTTTTGAATATCTTCTGGCGATAATCCCGTCCCGCGATCGCTAATTTTAATTAAAATTTCCTCTTGGAAAATCTGCCAGCTACAAGTTACCGTTGCACCATGAGGACTAAAGTAAACTGCATTACTTAAAAGATTATCAAAAACCTGCTTCATTTGTAAGCGGTCTATGAGGAGATTGGTAGATGTTGTGGGAATATTAATGTTGATTTGTTTTTGTTGAATTAATGGTTCTAATCCTTTGATACTTTCTAGCACTAAAGTTCTTAAATCTTGAGGAGATTTTCTTAATTTCGCCCCTTGACCGCAATCTATTAATTGACTTAAATTAGTCTCTAAATCTTCTATGCCTTCACGAATAATTGTAGCTTGTTCTTGGCATTTATTCCCGGACAAACCCAAGTATAAATTGTGAGCGTAAAGTCCAATCATTGCCAAAGAATTACGCAACTGATGCCCAATTTTATGGATTAACTCTTCTAGTAATTGGATTTCGGTTTTTTGTCTACCATATATTAGATATATGCTGGCATACTTACTCAGTAACATTGCAGATTGCTGTAATTGCTGTTGCTTGTCTAATGCAAGTGCTTCCTTTGTAATTATCTGAATATATTCTGGTTTTTGATTTCTATAACCTATGGGGCAAATATAAGCGAAAGTGGCAATATCATGCAAATTACTTGGTTGTACCTCAAATACTGCTGGATAATTATTCAGCCAACGTTCCGAACGAAGATAAGCTAATTCTTTAGCAGAAAATGGCGGTTGATTTGGTGCATAACTAATAACTTCTTGATGAGTTTTTCCCAGACTATCATAATAGACAATCCGCGCAAATATAATGGGATAGTGACTAATTAATTGCTCAGATTGCAGCTGACAAAAACTTTGAATATTGAATGAATTTAAATCATCAAAATCCTGTTCTGTGTGCTGGGGAGAAAAGCCTGTTTTCATAGCTTGACTCACTTGTGCGAATAAAGATTTATACCTAATCGAATAAATACACCCAAAAAAACGAATACTGACTACTGAATAAACTCATCAGCAGACAGATTGCGATCGCCTACTTCAGTTAAGCACCTCCACCCCTCAGTAAAAACTTGCCTGTGTATAGCAGAACAGCATAAAACTATACAAGGCAAAAAATATTTAATTTTTTTGAAGACATCATCCAGCAGGAGGATCAAAAAGTTAATCCAAACAGGCGATCGCTCGTCAAAGCAATCAAAACCTCTTCCAGGTGAAGGATTTTAGCAGGAGGGGTTAACTATAATTAGATATTATCATTTGCCTCCAGCTCAATGTTGGACGTTTACCAACGTTAATCAAGAGTGGACTGCTGTAATATTTCTTCAGCCTTGAATAATTCACTGAGCGCTAATTTCTAAAATAAATATTAAGTCTCAAAAAATAATTATGATTGGTAAGTCAGCGTAATTAAATATAACTAGCAAAGGCTGTCATTTGTCATTTGTCATTTGTCATTTGTCATTGGTAAGAGGTTAAAGTCTATTTACATTTCTTAATATAGTTGGGTTGATTTATACCGAATTACTTACAGCAGATTACAATTTGCTGAATATAGATAATTCTCAGACAGCACCGTACCCCTACAATAATCAATGACTATTGACTATTGACTATTGACTATTGACTATTGACTATTGACTATTGACTATTGACTATTGACCAATGACAGCCATTTCCATTACACCAAGCAAATTATTATTGTTTTATGCGATTTTCACCTGTGCTTTAACCTTGGTGTTGAGTATTTATCCTGGTGTTATTAATGGATTGTTAGGTTTTATTGCGATCGCATTTCTTTGGTTAATTTTGTTAGCTGCTTGTGCGATCGCGGGAATTAAACTTTGGTTAAGGCGCAAAGAACCATCCCTCAAGTCAGAATTCCAAAGGTTAACAGTCACATTCCTCATTATTATAGTTTCCTATAGTTTGCTAAAGTTTTATGTACCCCGAAGAATTGGCTTCTTTTTTTCTCGCCCAGCTTTTGTACAATGGTTAGCAAAAAATCCCAGCAAAACTAATCAACCGCGATTAATTGAGGCTAAATTAGGTATTTATCAAGTTGATGAATATGCCTCAAGTTCTAATGGTGGTAACTATTTTAGAGTTTATAGTCATGGTGATGGATTAGGCCCGGATACAGTTTCTTACGGCTTTGCATATCAACCAAATTCGCAAACTAGCCCTTTTGGTGCTGCTAATTACCATATTTATCCATTAGGCGATCGCTGGTATTGGTTTCAAGCATCTAATGATTGGTAATAGAGAAAATCATATATCAATTAAAAAATCATTTGCGGGTGGATTAATTCATATCCAGCATCTTTGATTTTTTGATTCGATACCCAAACATTATATGGGCGGTTACTTTCTTGGGAAGCATCCCAACTAATTGACGGTAAATTATGTTTTGCAAATAACTGAGCAAAAAATTCTCGATTAATTAAATGTGCATCATCTACTACATTATAAATACCTTGCCAATTATCTTCCCGCGCCAAGTCAATTACACCCACAATATCATCAAGATGAATCCAATTAGCGATATCATCACCAGTACCAGGACGAGTTGTACCCGCAACGCGCTTAAATATTTTTATCAATTCTCTACCAGGGCCATAAATACCGCCTAAACGCAAAATACAAACGCGAAGATTTTCAGTAGCTGCTGATAGTAATACTTCTTCAGTTTGTCGCATTATAATACTATTAGGGTTGCTAGGATTCACGATTGTTTCTTCATCGACAACCGCGCCATTTCTATTACCATATACAGAATAAGAGCCTGTATATATAACTTGCTGAATAGTAGATATTTCTGGTAAAATGGACACTAAAGTTTTAGCCGTTTGTAAATAGGCTGTTTCATAATCACCACCTTTAGCAGAGACAGTTAACAGCACTACATCTTGATTTGTTAATGCTGCTTTTAAACCCTCATAGTCGTTGCCTTTTGTGACGATAACGTTTTGGGATACGGTTTCTAATTCTGAGATTCTTGCAGGTGTGGTTGTAGTTGCAGTCACGACAAAGTTATTTTTTTCTTGCCAATATTTAGCAACTGCACAACCAACATAACCACAACCAATAATTGCAATATTCATAAAGATAGGGGCTAGGGATTAGGGGCTAGGGGCTAGGGATGAGAAAAGATAGATTTTTATTGTTTTTAAGAATTACGCAAAATTATATAGCAATACGGTTCATTTAAGTATAATTGTAGGTTGGGTTGAACGAAGTGAAACCCAACAAATCCCTGGAAATGTTGGGTTTCGTTCCTCAACCCAACCTACGCAGCTTAATGTTTTTGGCGCTAACTGAACTAGGGGCTAGGGGCTAGGGATGAGAAAAAAAGATTTTTATTGTTTTTAACAATTACGCAAAATTATATAGCAAGACGGTTCAGTTAAGGATCATTGTAGGTTGGGTTGAACGAAGTGAAACCCAACAAACCGATGGAAATGTTGGGTTTCGTTCCTCAACCCAACCTACGCAGCTGTATTGATAATCATAAAATTTAAAGATGAAGGATAAAGTATAAGTAAGTCAGTCAAAATCAACCAAAATATTTTACCAAAAGTAAAGAAAATAAAATAAAATCTTTACCAATGACCAATGACAAATGACAAATGACAAATGACAAATGACCAATGACAAATGACCAATGACACCTACCTACTTTATCCTTCATCCTTGAATTGATTATTTTGCTAATTCACTTTCGAGAGTTGCAATTAATTCGGGTGAATATGGCTTAACACTACTTTTAAACCGCGCGACAACTTCACCTTGCTTATTAACTACAAACTTTTCAAAATTCCAAGCTACAGGCCCGGTTGGTTCAACTGCATTTGTGAGTCTGGCATAAAGTGGGTGTTCTTGCGCCCCTTTAGTTTGCACTTTATCGAATAGTTCAAAACTAACTCCATACTTACTAGTACAGAATTGAACAATTTCTTCGTTGCTACCTGGTTCTTGTGCGCCAAAATCATTGCAAGGAAAAGCCAGAATGCTTAATCCCGCATCTTGATATTCTTGGTTCAACTTTTCTAACCCCTCATATTGAGGAGTATAACCACAGTAGGATGCGACATTCACAATTAAGAGTACTTTACCCTGATACTCGCTTAATTGCTTATTCTCACCATTGATGGTTGTAACTGTAATGTCAGAAATGTTAGCGCTCATGTTAAATTTTTGCTGGTGAATTATTACTAAATTTTGTCAGAAATTGGCTGGTAATTTTCTGCCGCAAACTCCTTTTCAATTTGCAGATATTGCGGAACGCCAACCAGTGCTTGAAAATCTTGAAAGCTGACTAATTCTGAAAAATTCGCTGTGTTTCCCTCGGCTTTAAGCTGCTCAAAGCAAGCAGTCATAATTTTTGTGACGGCTAATAAAGCAGTTAAGGGGAAAAAGACGATTTTGAAACCTAATTGCTGTAACTCAGCCGGAGACATCTGCGGAGTTTTACCACCTTCAACGATATTAGCGACTAGTGGCACGTTGGGAAAAGCGGTGGCGATCGCTTTTAATTCTTCAACAGATTGGGGCGCTTCCACAAATAGTATATCTGCACCAGCTGCAATATAAGCACGACCGCGAGCGATCGCTTCTTCTAAACCTAGTGGCGCGCGGGCATCAGTCCGGGCAATAATAACTAAATCGCTATCACCTCTAGCTTCTACAGCCGCGCGGATTTTACCTGCATGTTCTGCCAGGGAAACCACACGCTTACCTTCAAAATGACCGCACTTTTTCGGCCATTCCTGATCCTCTAACAGTACCCCAGCCAAACCCAACTGTACAGCATCCTTGATAGTCCGCATCACATTCAAGGCGTTACCATAGCCAGTATCTAAATCCGCAATCAACGGTACATCAATTGACTGAGCAATTCGCCCTACACTGTAGAGCATTTCTGTAGCCGTGAGAAAACCGTAATCTGGTAAACCCAAGGTAGAAGCAGCAATACCGAAACCGCTAGTAGCTACTACTTCAAAACCTGACTTTTGGGCTAGTTTCGCACCCAAACAGTCATAAACCCCAGGAATCACAATAATTTCAGGACGCGCTAATAACTGACGCAGTTTTTGTCCAGCTGACATAGAGTAATTTTTAAATCGAGAATTCCCCTATTTGAGAATACAGCCTTATACCAATTCAAAATTCAAAATTCAAAATTCAAAATTAAGAATCCAGACAGGATCGGGCTTTGGTTATGTATAAACTATTACGCTTTTAAATCGCGCGTGTCAGTTGTCAGCTGCTCAATACCAACAATTTCTGGATTGTTTTGAATTTCTTGGTGGGTGTGAAATGTGAAATGTCGCTGCTGTGAGACTTGTCGCCATTCTTGTTGCAATGCTGTGTGGGGATAACTACCACTGTTCAGCATGTCCAAGATTCCCGGCCAAACTAGTTTAATACTATGGACATCACCAACAAACACTTTAAACCGACCAATGTTAGCGATCGCATAAATTCCACTAGCCATAAGCATAAGAAAATCCATTAGTCTCCGATAAAAAATCCTCAGGACAAGCACAAACAAAGACACAGGGCAATCAATGCCCCATGCCCACTTGCCCCATGCCCTATAATCAAATCTACCCTTCTAGCGATCGCTTATATACTGGTCTGCCTTGGGAATCGTAGATAGCTAAAGACATATTCGCATTGTCACTAATTACACCTAAAGCTTGCTGTAAAACTTCCAAGTGTCTATTGCCATTGGCAATCATCCCCGGATTTCCTGAATTTGCTGGTATATTACTTTGCCTTGCTTGGTCATATTCACGGGTTAATTGGACATTAATTTCTTGATTACTGATAGTAAAAGTACATATCCGTAGCCCCTGAGTACAAACTTTATTGAGATCTGTACGAGTTTTTTGCAAATTATTCGCGATTTCTAGTTTTGCTTGTGCTTGCTTGAGGGTTGTAGAATAAGGTTCAATTAAAGATTGCGCTTGACGATATTGAAAGCTATCCTCATTTATTTGTTTAGCAGACTGTAAAGCTAGTTCCCATTGAGCAACTGCCCCTTGCCATTGTTGCTTCTGCTCAAACTCTTTAGCTTGCTTGGCGGCGTTAATAGCTTGTTGATAGGTTTTTGCGGCTAGTTGTTCTTTAGTGGCGCGATTGCGTGCTGTTGCTAATTTTGGTTTATATTCTTTTAACAGTTCTTGTGCTTGTTGATATTCTGAGCTACTAGGCGGAATGATAATCAAAGCATTAACTGCTACTTGCCAAGTAGACTGAACTTTGATTAAATCCCTTAAGGATTTAATTGTGGTTTCTTGTTGGGTGGCGGCATTCGCTACAGCTTTTGCTGCGGTCAGTTTTTTGAGCCATTTCTCAGCTACGAGTAATTGCTGATTAATACTGTTTAATCCAGCACGATAACTCATCAATTTTACTTGAGCTAAATTGTACAATTCGCTACTATTAGATATGGCTTCTAATGGAGCGATCGCTCTTCGCCATAGTTTTTGTCTCGCCTGTAATTCTTCTAAGTTAGTAGTAGGCGTTTGGGTTTTCTTGATAGCCAAAGTTCCTGCTTGTAAAGCTTTGACTACCCCATCGATTTTTTCGCTCGAACTAGTTAAATTAGCTTGTAGTTCCTCAATTTTGCCCTTATTCAGCGACCAGCCAGGAATCTGTGCTAGTTCAGTCTTGGAAGCTTCGATTTGTTGTTGTACTGCGACTAATTGCTGCTCAGATTTCGCCTGACGCATCAAGCGTTTAGATTCAGTTGTTAATTGTTCCGCATTTTGTATTGCTGGACAATTTGAAAGAATACAAGGATTGGCGAGAAAGTAAATTCCGCTACCTAAAACCAAAGTTCCTACACCAGCTACAGCCAACAATATTAACTTGATGGGTTTTTTGGACTTAGAAGTTAATAAATTTGGTGAGTCTGCGAAGGGATCGAAGGGTGCTTCTTCCTCAATGTCATCGCTAAAAGAACCATTGGAGATAGTAGAAGCAAAGGCTGCATCGGATTCGTGGTTGAAATCGCTGAATGTTGGTGTGGAATCAGGGGGAGTGACTGACTCGTCAAATTCATCAGCAAATGAACGGCCAAATACAGGTGGTGTAAAAGGTAAGTCAGTCTCATCACTGAATGCAGTTTTGGCATTAGTTGGCGTGAAGTCGGAATTCACTGCATCGCTTCTGTTCTCCGGTATAGGATCGGATAAAGAAGGGAAGATTAACTCATTACCAAAGGCATTATCCGTAGATTCTTGCGCAACACTTGCCTGTTGCAGATTATAGGCATTTATCTCATCAATTTCTACCCTCTGATTAATATAGAGGGAACGTTTGGTATAAGGACGTTTTTCACCCAATACTCGCAGAAAGCATTGTATAGGTTCATGCCGATGACTTAGTAGTGACTGGATGGCATCCTCAAGTACTTGAAAGACTGTGTGAGTGTCAACTGTCAAGCCTGTTGGATGTTGAATGAGAATCATTAATTCATCATTATTGACAGCACACTTCACTTGGAAGGCTCCACCAAACGGGACTTCGGCCAGAAATAGTTCCTGCAAAGTTTTGGTTAGTAGCTGTAGGTCATCTTGCTGAACTGCTACTTTCATAGAGGTTTCTTCTATATAGTGTTTCTTATCTTCGAGAGAGGGAAAGTTAGGACTTTCGTTTTTGGAATGCAGATGCACAGTTTAAGCAACCAGAGCCAGAGAATCAGATTGACCAACTTTCTAACACAAATTCTGAGTTTTCACCAAAAATATATAGAACAGGAATTACCTGTCTCTACCTAGTTGTCCCCCAATTCAAGTACTATTTGACAATCTTACGGAAATGAGAAATTACTCCTAAAAAATGGGCATAATAAAATCTTTGGTTATTTTCCCTCAGTTCCCAAGGCAGATAAAATGCATCGCTGCTACTGAGCTTGAGTTGAGCATTTACAGTACACTAAGAATTGTCAAAAGCTAAATATACCTGACGATCGCGGTTGCTGATGAATATGATGATTCACTGACAACCTGGGAAATTTACTGAGGAGATTAATTACCTATTGGGGAACTACTACTAATTTTTGACGGGGAAAGTTTAATTTACCTTATTGACTGAATTAGATAAAATTGATTGATGAAATTAAATTTTTATAGGTATGCATAGCTAAGTTTGTCATCAAGTTGCTGTGAAAGATTAACAGCAATAGTTACAGAAATACTCTGCAAATGTCGCTACCAGGTGCGTGTTCATGGATTTATTAGAATACCAAGTTAAAGAATGGTTTGGGAAAATCGGCATTCCTGTATTGCCATCTCAAAGAATCGATCATCCCACCGATCTCAAGCGGTTAAAAATTCGTTATCCTGTAGTGTTAAAATCGCAAGTCCATGCAGCTGAACGGGCGAAAGCAGGTGGAGTCAGGATTGTAGAAACAACCATCGATGCGATCGCAGCTGCGCAAACAATCTTCAATTTGCCAATTTGGGGCGAGTTACCAGAGGTGGTATTGGCAGAGTCAAAATATGATGCCAAGCAAGAATTATATTTAGCAGTAGTTTTAGATACTGCGGTCTGTCGCCCAGTGCTTTTAGGCTGCAAGGAAGCTGATATTGATTGGGAATCAGCCGGGGAAAAAATGGAATATGTGGTGGTAGAACAGGAGTTTTCGCCCTTTTATGCCCGCAGACTAGCTTTAAAGTTGGGTTTAGAAGGTACCTTGATGCAGTCGATTAGCGATGCGATCGAAAAAATGTATCAGTTATTCATCCAGAAAGATTTAGACTTAGTCGAAATTAATCCTCTAGGGGTGAGTGCTTCCGGCCAAGTTATGGCTTTGAATGGTAAAGTCAGAGTTAATGAACGAGCGATTGGGCGACATCCAGAAATTTCCCAAATGGCAGCAAAAATTGTCAAATCTCACGGTAATAGCGAGAATAACGGGCATGGGGGTAAATGGGATAGTGGAGAAACACACGGTAAAATCGGCATTCTCGGTAATGGTACGGGTTCGGTATTGGCAACTTTAGATTTAGTTGTCAATTCTGGGGGTAAGCCGGGATTGTGCTTAAATTTACGTCATGCTTTTTTAAGCGATACAGCCGAGACGACATTTTGCGATCGCTTAGATACCAGTTTAAAAATCTTGACTGCTGATAAAAGCATACAAGTAATTTTGATCAATCTCTTAGGTAGCAGTTCCCAAGATACAGAATTGGCTGAGGTGATTGGCAAATTTATTCAACAAGATAAAACGGAAATTAAACCCCAAGCTGTCCGTTCTAATGGGCAAAGAAGCCGTCGTGATAGTGGTTCTCCCCGATTAGTAGTCCGGCTGGCTGGTTCAGAATTTGACACAGCTAGAAAATATTTAGCTAGCTTGAAAACCCAAAGTGATAGCCCGATCGTAGTCGAAAATCTAGACGAAGCAGTAGCAGAATCAGTACGTTTGGCTAAGTCAACTGTATCTAAACGGTAGAGTCGGCGAATCAAAATAGCTGCAATCCAGACATACACTAGATGTTGAATGAGTATTGTAATTAACAACTAATACCAATTTGAAGAATGATCGCTACAAATGTAGGTTGGGTTGAGGAACGTAGACGCGGAGCGGCTTCCCGAAGGGTAACCCAACACCCCAACGCCTTGTATATGTTGGGTTTCACTCCGTTTAACCCAACCTACGCATCTGTCGCATTCTTTTTTAAAATTGGTATAACTTGTGTTGACGATCCCAATTCATTGGAACTTTGGGAAAAGTAACAATAAGTGAATGTGTTATGCAATACTTGTTTAACATTTTTGTAGCATAACCTAGAATTAATCAGTTTTTTTCCACAATATTTGTAAAATATAGTCAAAATTATCTGTTGTAAACTCGTGTAATCTAAAACACATATTTATTGTGCGATCGCTTTATCTATCATTGGTTATTGCTATTTTCACAACTAATGACTGTCTTAACCCAAGATTGTGCAAATTAGACGATCGTTAACTCATGTATTGATATCTTCCCCGTACTTATAGCGCTGGGATGGCAAAATTACCGTAATTTTTTATGAATTTAACCCTAGACAGTAAAGTCATCATCCAAGGTTTCAGTGAATTTATCACAGCAACTCATGTGACGCAAATGAAAGCTTATGGTACTAATTTAGTTGCTGGTGTAAATCCTGGATTTGGTGGAAAACAATTGTACGATCTGCCAGTCTTCGATTTAGTGGAGGAAGTTGTCAAACAGTTTGGGCCTATTGACACAACTATTATATGTGTTAATCCTTACCAAGTTCTAGATGCAGCCTTAGAAGCGATCGCCTCGAATATTCGCCAGATTATCATCATCTCGGCTGGCGTGCCACCTTTAGATATGGTGCAATTACTCCGCAAAGCCGAAGCTTGTGAAACTTTGGTAGTCGGCCCTAACAGTCCGGGGATCATCGTTCCGGGGAAAATTATTCTCGGTACTCACCCCAGTGAATTTTATACCCCTGGCAATGTGGGAATTGTCAGCCGTAGCAGTACTCTCACCTACGAAGTTGCTTGGGAATTAACCAAAGCCGGTTTAGGGCAATCGATTAGCGTCAGTATTGGCAGCGATACCATAGTTGGCTCATCATTTCTGCAATGGCTGCAAATTCTCGATGAGGATGAAAGCACACAAGCAATTGTTTTAGTCGGGCAACCAGGCGGCGGTAGTGAAGAAGCCGCAGCCCGCTACATTGCCGAAGCCATTGATAAACCAGTAATTGCCTATATTGCCGGGAAACACGCCCCCCCAGGCAAACATTGGCGGCAAACTGGCACTTTAGCCACCATTATCGGCCGCGATCCCAACTTTGGCACAGCACAACATAAATTATTGGCTTTCCAAGAAGCACATGTACCCGTAGCCGAACGCCCTTCCCAAATTCCCGAATTGGTGAGGAAAGCGATTAAGTGATGGGCATGGGGCATTGGGCATGGAGGACAAGGGGGACAAGGGGGACAAGGGGGACAAGGAGGACAAATGACCATTGACCATTGACCATTGACCATTGACCATTGACCATTGACCATTGACAATTGACCATTGACCATTGGCACAAAGGGCGGGATAAAACCCCGCCCCTACTCGTCAATTTGACCGATGCGCCGAATATTGAGAATGTCGCTCATTTTTTTAATTTGCACAAACACTTGTTCTAGTTGGGGGCGATCGCGTATATCTATACCCAAGTCCATTAATGCTGGTTGTCCAATGGCTGTTTTTACCTGGGCATAACGGACGTTAATTCCCTGGTCGCTTAACCGCGATAAAATATCCTTTAAAACACCCACTCGGTCTAATGCTTCAATTTGAACATTCACCGGGTAAGTATGGGGACGAGAACTATGTTCGGCGGCCGGGTTCCAACCTACTGGTACTAGGCGTTCATATTCTACGCATTCGAGGTTATGACAGCCTTGGCGGTGGATGGAAATGCCTTTACCTCTGGTCACTACACCAATAATTGGTTCGCCAGGAATGGGCGTACAACAGCCAGCTAGATGATATACCAAACCTTCTACCCCAACAATTGGCGAATCGCTGGCACGGGAGGTTGCAGGCGCATCGCGTAAAGCTTTGTTAGCTGCGGCTGATTCTTTGGGGAGAAATGGCTGAACAACAGCAAGGGGTTGTTGGGCTTTGACTACTTCACGCCAACGGTTTAATACTAGATTTAAGGTGATTTCACCGTAACCTAAACCGGCAAGTAAATCTTCTACGCTGTGGTAATTACATTTTTCGGCGACACTCTGCATTGCATCTGATTTCAGCAGGCTATCAAAACCGGTTTTACCCAGTTCTTTTTCTAGTAATTCCCGACCGCGAGCTACATTTTCTTCCCGGCGCGATCGCTTGTACCATTGTTTAATCCGGTATTTAGCGGCGGAGGTTCTGACAAAGTTCAACCAATCCAAGCTGGGGTGGCTGTTCTTTTGCGTCATGATTTCCACAATATCCCCGTTTTGCAAGCGGGTTGATAGGGGAACCATCCGCCCGTTCACTTTTGCCCCGGCGCAGTGGTTGCCAACTTCAGTATGAATGTGGTAAGCAAAATCTATACTGGTGGCACCAGGGCTTAAGGGTATGACATCACCTTTAGGGGTGAATACATATACATCATCTTCAAATAAATTATCTTTGACGCTATCTAAATACTCTTGGGCATCTTTTAAATCGCTTTGCCATTCCAGTAATTGCCGCAACCAAGTAAATTTTTCATCAGTAGCACTTAAATGGCTATTATTAGAATTGCCTGTTTCTTTATATTTCCAATGGGCAGCAATTCCGTACTCCGCAATATGGTGCATTTCCATTGTGCGAATTTGTACTTCTAACGGACGACCTGTCAGCCCAATTACACCAGTATGCAATGACTGGTAACGGTTTGGTTTTGGTAGTCCAATGTAATCTTTAAATCTACCAGGAATTGGGCGAAAGGCATCATGAACTATGGCTAAAGCACGGTAACATTCTTCGTTAGTTTCAACAATTATTCGCAATGCTGCTAAGTCATAAATCTCATGAAATTCTTTTTGCTGTCGTTGCATCTTTTGGTAGATACTATAAAGATGCTTGGGACGACCGCTAATATCCAGGCATTTGATGCTGGCTTGTTGCAAGCGATCGCGTAAAATGGCTGTGGCTTTAGCTAATTTTTCTTCTCGCGATGTGCGTTTCTCAGAAACGTGCTGTTGAATTTGCCGGAAAGCATCAGGCTCTAAATATTTAAAAGATAAATCTTCTAGTTCCCATTTAAAATGCCAGATCCCCAAACGATTAGCTAAGGGCGCAAAAATATCTCTGGTTTCTTGGGCAATACGGCGGCGTTTTTCATCTGGCATTACTTGTAAAGTTCGCATATTATGTAAACGGTCTGCTAACTTCACCACAATGACGCGAATATCTTGCGCCATTGCTAAAAACATCCGCCGAAAGTTTTCCGCTTGACTTTCTGTTTTACTTTTGAAATTAATTTTAGAAAGTTTGGTGACGCCTTCAACTAATTGTCTAACTTCTGCGCCAAAAAGCTCTCCTATTTGCTCAATTGTGATATCTGTATCTTCCACTACATCATGGAGAAATCCAGCTGCTATCATAGCAGGACTACCACCTAAATCATGTAGTAATCCCGCTACAGCGACGGGATGACAAATGTAAGGTTCGCCAGATTTACGGTATTGTCCTTGATGCAGTTGATAAGCAAATTCAAATGCACGACAAATTAAATTAGCATCGTTAAACCTGCGATCGCTTTCAGCATTGCCATTATTAGTTGATGAATGGACTATGCATTTCTTAAGCCAATCCGGAAGGGGAATATCAACTGAAGAATTAAGAACTATAGTGCTCATACAAAGGGGACTAGAGGTGATCTGTGGTTAATTTCAGATAGGGACAAAAATTACAGCATTGTCGATAGCAAATGCTGTTGTCCAAAGGCTAGTTCATCAAGTCATATAAATCTGATACCTTTATTGCCTATGGTAATCATCCAGTGCGGGTTTCTTGCTGCATCATCCCAAATATATATTGCTGGCAAATGAAGCCTCAAAGCGTAATTTGAGGCTTCTAGTTCTAAAAAGAGCTTAAGAAAGTTTATTGTAGAAAAAAAATTACTTGACATTAATACTATCTTAACTAGCACTGGATGTCTCTAAATACAGATAAATATCAGGTATTGGCTAGCTTTCTAGAGGAGTTCCGCTCTGATGCTACTAACACCCCACTCAATGCGAATCAACTGCGACAGCGTTTAGCCTCCTTAAAACAATTGTTTGTACAGCAGATTGTACCTTTAACTGAGGAAGACTCAAAGGAGCAGTCTTATCGGACAGAGATGAGTAAGCAGCTACGGTTGTTGGAAATTGACATTATGTTTTTCCAAGGTGCAAGGCAGGTGTCAACTGCACAAGCAAGGCTGCAAACAATTAGCGATCGCTTGACAACTCTGATCCGATATTGCGATGCTATCCTACGACCAGAAGAAACAAGGGAAGAATCATAATTAATCCCTGCTCTCTGTTGTTACTTTATCATCCCATTTAAAACTGATTGTTGACAGCTATTTTCGCCACAAGTTCTCCAATCAGTTATCTATCCCTTGAACTTACGCGATCCCCACGGCAGACTCGGCAATTACAACTGTGGAGAAAATTTACAAAAACTTTGATCCCCAAATATACGTTTTCCTGATACTCAAAATCTGAAATTCTGATGTGTAAAGGTTTTCATTATCCCACACCTGAGTCAAAAAAACTTTTTTGCCATATAATATTTTTCTCTAATCAGAGTATATAAAACTAAACTTTAATTGATTATTTATTGGCAAGACAAGAAGGAAAAGGGAGACGACGAGAAACCGATGACTATTGACTATTGACTATTGACTATTGACTATTGACAGCCCTTGCCAGTTATATATTTAATTACGCCAACCTTGACTATAAATAAGCAGATTTAGCCAAAGTGTAAAAATCAAATTTCTTTAGCATTTCTAAAAATGTGAATACAGCCGGAATTTGCAACCCATTAGCTAAAATTGCAACACCCATGATTCTTTCCAGGGGTGTTGGTAAACTATATACCTGGACATTGTGAGGAATTGGTACGGCTGCTAATTGGGGAATAATAGCAGCCCTTAGTCCCTGATTGACTAGGCTGACAATCGTAGAGTCTTCTTGAATATCGCTGTTAGTCTGGATAAAATTAGCGACAAACTTCATGTGATTGTGGAGATTGCGCCCGCAGGGTAAACAAGATAACAATACTGGTGAATATACTGCTATATCTTCCCAAGTAATTTGTGGGCTGCTAACCTTGGCGTTTGGTGGTAGCAACGCGACATATTCATCTCTGATAATTTCCCAGGCTTCAAATTCATCACTAGTAGGTAAATAAGTGACGCCCAAATCGGCTCGTCCTTCGCGCAAACAATGTTCTACCTCTAAGTAGGAAAGACATTCTATGATTGTTACAGCTACTTCTGGGAATTGATCGTGAAATTGTGCGATCGCTTTTGGTAATAAATGAGTAGCAACACTGCGAAAGGCTGCAATCCGCACATGTCCACCATGCAACCCTTTAGACAGATTCGCTTCTTGTTCCATCATCTCTAGATGATGCAATGATTGACGCGCATGATAGACAATACGCTCTCCCGCAGGTGTAAGTATCGCACCATGACGACCTCTTGCAAACAAAGGTACACCTAATTCTTCTTCTAAAGTAGCGATCGCATGACTAATAGCAGGTTGGGAAAGTTGCAATTTTAAAGCTGCCTCACTAAAGTTACCACAATCTGCTACAGCAACTACGGCTCGAAGTTGGGAGAGTTTCATGGCGAATTGATCTAGGGGTTAGGGGCTAGGAGTTAGGAGCTAGGTGTGAGGGAAGAAAGATTTTTATACTTAGTTATGCTAAAACACAGCGTAAATAGCTGACTTAGTTTTGTCAAAAATATTATATTCGTGTTTTTTATATGTATAAATGGCATTTATAGCAACTATACAAGCCATGTTTTGATTATTTAGTCAAGTGTTGTTAGAGTTTTGTTGTCACGAGCATCTATCAGGAATAATGATATGAGGAATGAATTGAGATGCCTACAACCAGAAGAGATAAAAATAACTTCTAAAGCTAGTAATATCCTCACTTCAATCAAAGAAATACTGCATAAATTCTGGCAGAACACCGTAAAAATACTACTATCAGATTCTCAAGAATTAGAGGTTATCAAAAAGGTTGATCGCCAAGGTCATATTTATTGGCAAGCTTACGATCCTGTAAGCGGAAAATCCTACTCTTCCGGTTCGGAAGTTGATGTATGTATGTGGATTGAGCAGTTGTACAGGTAATAAAAATCAACATGACGCAACTTAGATTAGTAATTGGTAATAAAAATTATTCATCTTGGTCATTACGTCCTTGGTTAGCTTTAAAGCAGTTTGGGGTGCAATTTGAGGAAATTCGCATTCCTCTTTACACCCCAGAAACTGCATCTCAACTTCAGGAATATTCGCCTTCAAAAAAAGTACCTGTACTTTTAGATAATAATCAAAGTATCTGGGATTCTCTGGCTATTTGCGAATACCTAGCTGAAGAATTTCCTGATTTGCATTGGTGGCCAGAAGATAAAATTAATCGAGCCTTAGCTCGTTCTATTAGTGCAGAAATGCACTCAGGATTTCTCAATCTGCGGCAGAATATGCCAATGAATTGTCGTGCTAAATTTCCTGGAAAAGGGTTAACATCGGAAGTGCAAAAAGATATTGACCGGATTACTAGTATTTGGCAAGAATTTCGCCAAAAATTTGCAGCAGATGGCGATATGTTATTTGGTAAATTTACCATTGCTGATGCTATGTTTGCCCCTGTGGTATTGCGGTTTGTGACTTACGATGTGCAATTAGATCATATTTCTCGGAAATATGCAGAGGCAATTTTAGAACTACCTGCTATGCAAGAATGGATAGAAGCAGCTAAACAAGAAACAGAAGTGCTTTTACAATACGAATTGTATGTGTAGGGGACTTCCAAATAAAAAACATCGCGATCGTTAACTTACCAAGCTTGCAACCCGTAGGAGCGGGGTGACTCCCATAGGTGCCAACTTAAGCTAAAAATATCCTCTGTCTTAGCTTTGTCATCCGCCTGAGAATGAATTCTCAGGCTAATAACCCAAGTAGGGGCGGGTTAAGCGAGATAGTCGTGAATTATTGGAGCATATCTGTGAACCCGCCCCTACGGAAGTAGACTCAAGATTTTGAGGATATTTAGTCATCTTGAGATGACTTTGACTATTAGCAAGGAACTTCAGTTCCTTGCGGTAGAAGGGTTTCACGTTAAGTTCACACCAATGGGGCTTACCCTGCCCCTAAAATTTAGGATAATTTATTTTGATAAATCAAGTTTCATTTTGAAAGAAGTACCGCCGACTCGGTTGATGACTTCACTACCATCAACCGCTCGCCAACCAAGTTTTTGATATAAAAGTAAAGCAGGATTTGAACTTCTGATACTCAATGATATTGAGGGGTAAAAGGCTTTGGCTGCGGCTAATAAATGAGTGATTAATTGCGTACCTATACCTTGATTTCTATATTCTGGCAGAATTGCGATCGCCAGTTCTGGAGTTTCGTCATTAATATATCCATAACCGCGATTTTCGCCAGTCAGTAACCGTATCCATGCAGCGCCTACAGGCTGATTATTATCTACTAAACTAGCCAGAAATCCCATATCACCATTAGCACCCCAGTTTTTCACATATCTAGCTAGTTCGGGATGATTTATGGCATCCTGTATAGTTAAATTCCCTTCTTCAGCCATGTGTGCCGCTTCATATAGCATTTGCCAAAGAAAAGGTTCATCTTCTTGTATAAGTGGACGAATTGAATAATTCATAAATTATGGGGCATGGGGCATGGGGCATGGGGCATTGGGCATTGGGCATTGGGCATTGGGTAATACCGTTTCACTTTAAGTTTGATACAAATGGGTTTGCAGGGGGGCAGGGAGCAGGGAGCAGGGGGAAAGAATTAAAAAGCATTGGATTTGTATCAAGATTTTCGTGAATTGGTATAAGAAGAAAATAGTAATTTTTTTTGCTTATTTCCCCTAATCTCTAGGTAAATTGCTTAATGGAGTTGGTAAGCCATCAATACTGATGAGATTTTTTTGCTGTTGATATTCTTTAACGCCTTGTTTGCCTTTTTTATTTGCCCAATCGACTAAAATCTCGCGTTGTCCTTGATATTCATAAAGTGGTACGCCAAAACCACAAGAAGTTTGCACTCGTTCAATATCAGCTATGATGATTTGGCGGTATCCAGGAAGCGTTGTAAAAAGAGGATAAAAGGAGTCCCATTCTGGGGAATCTGGTAATACTGTATACCCGCGACCGTAAAGGCGTAAAATTCGAGCAGCGCCTTGAAAAGCACAAAATAAAAACGTAATGCGCCCATTTTCTTGCAAATGTGCTGAGGTTTCGTTACCGCTACCTGTTAAATCTAAATAGCCTACTCGGTTGGGGGAGAGAATGCGAAAACTATCTAATCCTTTGGGAGATAGATTAATATGACCTGTGGGGTTTAAAGGTGCGCTACCCACAAAAAAAAGGTGCTGCTGGTTAATAAATTCTTGCAATTCTTCTGTAATACAATCAAAAAGTTTAGCCATAAATTCCAATTATGTCCGCTCTACAATCGAATTTTAAGATGGCTAGTTAGAAGTCGTGTAAAAATAAGTTGAACAATTTAATATTTTTAGTGCGGGCAGCGTTCGACTGAGCGCTCACGCCGAAGTCTTGCCCGCGCGAGCAAGATGCTCGCACTACTTCTTTTTACTTGATGCCTTAGTGAAGCAAAACCCACCTTGAGGAAGGTGGGTTGAGTGCATTGCCAGATTGAAAATAACTTATTTGGATGCCAGAAGTTGTGATACTGCTGCATGTGCTAAGACAACATCAGGTTCGCGCTGGAGAGCCGCATAGTATTTTCTGGCAAAAACATTGCCTAATTCTGAAGGTACAATGAGTCTTTGCGCATCGGCAATTAACTTTTGCAGAGATTCCGGTAGTATGGGTTCGTCTGCTGCTAGCATTTCATCAATTTGCACAACTAGCTCCGAAATTTTATGTAACCAAGCAAATTGTTCGTGATCGATAACTAGTTGCAAAAGTTCTGCGCTGGATACTCTACCGCTTACTTGTTCGTAAGCGATGCGTTCTGTATCCAATAAGGTGGAATGCAAATTGAGGAATTTATTGCGCAAATTACGTAAAAATTGCTGTTGATCGATGCGTTGTAGAAGTGTTTTAGAAGTCAATTTAACCCATCCTCCCGTTACGATAGTCGGCTATTGCTTGAATGATTTTGGCTTCAGTGTTCATTACAAATAGGCCACATAGCGAACAACTGTTTTTTTAGCGGTACAACAGCGATGAGTAGGAAGTCTAATGGTGATGTGGCGTTCGATGAATTAGCGATCGCACTATTTCTTCTTTGTCTTGTACAAACAATACCATTTGCCCAACTCCTGCCGATTCTTTTTCTGTACCAAATAAGCCTTCACCATCAAGCACATATATAAAAGCATTGTATTCTTTTGGCAGTGGTTGCACTGCGATCGCTCTTGGTTGGAGTGTGAAATAAAAACTTAGTTTTTATTTGTTTTATCCTATATATGATTAATCTTATAATAGCATAAGATGATGTGAAAAATGATAGATTGAGTTTCCCCTACTTTAGCTTCGGAAAACCGCCTATGTCCTTAGCTCATACAATTCTCGGACTACTTCAGCAAGAGGAGATGACAGGTTACGATCTGAAAACTACTTGTTTCGATCAATGTGTTGCACATTTATGGCCTGCAGATCAAGCACAAATTTACAGAACCCTAGATAAATTGGTTGAGCAGGGTTGGATTAGTTGTAGCGTTGAAATTCAGAGCGATCGCCCTAATCGTAAGGTATATTCTCTTACAGAAGCTGGAAAAGCCGAATTTAGCAGATGGTTGCAATGTCATCAGCCTTTACCAACAATCAGAGAACCGTTGCTAGTGCAGTTATTTTTCGCCGCTCAATTACCGAATGCAGCTATTATTAAATTGCTAGAACAACAGCTAGCTATACGCAACAAAAAACGGGCTGAGTGTGACAATATTCAACTACCAAAACTAGAAGATTGCACAAATCGCGAACAGATCATGCAACGACTGGTACTAGATTTAGTCAGTCAACGAGAACAGACTTATATTGATTGGCTAAAAACAGCAATTGATATGATTGAGCGTACACCTAATTAGAGACAATGCAAGCCTTTATTTTGCATTTTCTGCTCAATTTGTTGCATTTCGGCAAGGGTTTCTCCGGTAACAATGCCATAAATTTCGGTGTAAATTTTGCCGTATTTCACCTTTTCTAAAGCTGACAAAATAATTAAATCTTTACGATCTAATTCTGGTTTGAAAGCGGTTAAAACAGCGTCTAATGTGCCATCTATCCGGTAGTCACTGGAATATTTAGCCACTTCCTTTCCTAGTTCTAGCAAGGTATGACGCTGCAAACAAAGTGGTGTGGAGCCATTAACGCGAAAATTGGCATCAATTGTATAAAGTTGTCCATCCTGGGTTTCTAGGACATCAAAACCAATTACTCCAAAATAACCTTGTTGATGAGCATACTGACCAATAGTAGCAATCATTTCAAAAAACTTACTCATATCAGTTTCGCGGTAATTAATTAGTCCGCCTAAATAATTACCTTCTGAGGTGACAAGTTGTGTTGTTGTCCCAATTAGGGTTATTTCTCCGGTTTTGCTGACATAGAATTGTACGCAGTAATTCTGTACAGCATTTTTGATGAATTCTGAGACAATAATCCAATCGAGTAACTTAATCTCCAGATATTTCTTTAATTCTTTATAGCAATAGTTTAAATCGCTATTGCTTTTGATAATATAAGTACCTTCTCCTGAGAGTCCGTGAGAGGTTTTAATTAAATAGGGAAATTGCTCTGGTAAATGAATATTTTCCAAACTAACGTTATGGAGATTGTAGCTGTTGTATGCTGGACATTGTACCCCCAGTTCAGCTAGGGTGACTTTACTTAGTAGATGGTAGTGTGTATGAGGTGCGATCGCGTGTTTTTCATATTGTAAATTATCAAAGGGAAATAGGGTGATGATTTTGTCAAAGCGATCGCTATGGCTGAGTTCTTCTAAATAAACAGAGCAATCAAACATTTCCATGTTGACGTAGTTAAAGTCAAAATGCTCTCGCCAGTAGTCAACCAGTAAGTTGTGCGGGGGAATGATCGTAATTCCAGGAAGGAACTCACCAAGCACAGCTAAATTTTTCCAAGCTTCTTTTTGGCAAATTTTATCAAATGAGGTTTTAGTAGCTTCACTACTGCCATCTTGAATATAGTATTTTTTTGTATTAGGGTAAGCTGCCCAACTAGCAGTAGCCGGATAATTGGGGATAAAAGCATAACTTTCATCGATGATATCTTGTGCAAATAAATCTGATAAAGAACTGCCTTGAAAGTAATCAAACTTGTATTTTGCGCTCATAAAAAAATCTAATCTTTGTTGTATTTAAATATTTTTATATCCAAAAAATAGTTTATAATTAAGCATAAACCGAGTTATACCAATTTTCTATGAAGATGCATATAATTAGCCTGCCTTTGCAGGCTTTGTTTGTTTAGCCCCACCCTTCTAGGGTGAGGGCGTTAATGTGCAGCCTCACATATAATTGGTATTATGCATAAATTACGATATTAACGACAATCTGCTAATTAAATTAACAATAAATGCTGAGTTTTAGTTAAACTTCTACTATAGGAATATGTTTATCTATACCAAAAGTTTTATTTTTACCAATTCAATAAATTTAAAGAAAAAAGATGCACGCAGATAAATGTTGGTGTTTACCTGCGTACATTTGTAGTTATGTTTTGACTGATGAGAATTAAACTACAGCAACTGCTGTTTGCCAACGTCCTACAGCTTTACCAACTACGGCTAATTCTTGCATTAAATGGTCAAAAGCGTCTGGTGTCAGGGATTGAGGCCCGTCTGACAAAGCTTTTTTGGGGTTGGGGTGAACCTCAATCATGAGAGAATCAGTACCAGCTGCGATCGCGGCCATAGACATCGAAGGTACAAACTCAGACCAACCCGTACCATGACTAGGATCGATCATAATTGGTAGGTGAGTTAACTTGCGTAAAACAGGCACTACCGATAAATCTAGGGTATTGCGAGTATACTGACGGTCAAAGGTGCGAATTCCGCGCTCGCATAAAATTACATTCGGATTACCTGCGGCTAACACATACTCAGCAGCCATCAACCAATCCTCAATTGTCGCCGCCATTCCCCGCTTTAAAAGTACTGGTTTCGATTGCGCGCCTACTTTTTTCAGTAGCGAGAAATTTTGCATATTTCTCGCGCCTACCTGAATCATATCGGCAACTTCCGCGATTTTATCCAGGTCGGCGGCATCCATCACTTCTGTGATAATTCCTAATCCGCTAACTTCCCTAGCTTTCGCCAATAATTCCAAAGCACTCTCACCATGTCCTTGGAAAGCGTAAGGAGAAGTCCGGGGTTTGTATGCACCACCACGTAAAAACTTGGCTCCAGAGGCTTTAACGCGCTGCGCCGTCTCAATAATCATTTCCTCATTTTCTACGGAGCAGGGGCCAGCAACTACAACTACCGGATGATGTTCGCTAAAAACAACAGGCCCGTCAGGGGTGCTAACAATCACTTCCGAAGCTTCCCCGTGGCGGTATTGACGACTAGCACGTTTATAAGGCAACTCTACCCGCAAAACTTGCTCAATCCAAGGGCTAACTTCTTGAATTTGTAGGGGATCTAAATCCGCAGTCTCACCAACTAAACCAATAACTACTTTATGTTTACCAACAATTTTTTCTGGTGTCAGTCCCCAACCGATTAATTCTTCATTAATCCGATTGATTTCTGCCTCTGGGGAACCAATTTTCATTACAACAATCATATTAAATTCCCTGATTAGTTGAGTTGTTTGTTAGCGTGGTTTTCAAAAGAAGCTTGAGTTAGTAAATAAGCCGTCACCTAAAATTTATTAGTAGGTCTATGACAGCAGAATGTATACTTCCTCTGAGTTTTAGGTATTTTCTTTAATGTAATACACTGCCACTGGGGACAACATGAGAAACCTGATTTAATATTGTTTCTCAACCTAATCTGAGGAGCGTAATCTGATGAATTATCAATGGTTTAGCAGAAATATTGATTTTTTATTAAATATTAAAATTCAATTTTAAAAATATAGCGCTCAGTATATTTATGACTGAAGATTGGGGATATAAATAAACATAAATTTTTAATTAGCAATGTTGAAGTTATCAATTTCAACTTCAACATTTACTTTAAAATTTACCCAAAATTACAGTCTTCTGATATCTGAGCGCCAAAAATCACACCTTTTTCTGCCGAGTTTCTCGCCAAACATCCACCATGCGTCCCCAATTGGTGCCGAACTCAGCCGCACCCAGCCAACTACCAACTCTGTCTTCATCCCAAGAAGCAGAAAGCACGCCATAGGTGATTCCTAATACTCCCAAGCCAAACAAGGCCATGTTGACCAACAACACGGCAATGGGAGCTAATCTGATGTCGGTATAAATGGTCAGTATGTAGCTAGCAACTAACGTGGCAATACCTAAAGCTGTTGGTATACCACAAAATGCCGCTACTCGGCGAATCATCCTTTGGCTGACAACCTTGGGGATGGCCATTTCCTCTTTGGTGTAGGGTGGCTGCTTGGTTGTTTTTGTGGTCTTTTCACCAGACTCTTTAGACTGTGCTGGTGGTTGACTTTTAGCCTTTGCTGGCTTTTGGCGCTTTGTGTTCGGTTCAAAAGGTAAGCGGCTGCGTTCAGATTCTTCAGCAGACATAAGCGGTATCCTTAACCACGAATTCCCAAACGACCAATTAAAGCTTGATATTTTTCTCTGCTTTCCTTTTGGACATAAGCAAGAAGGCGCTTACGATGTCCAATCAGCTTTAACAAGCCTCTGCGAGAAGAATGGTCTTTTTTGTTTGCTTGCAGATGTTCGCTGAGACGGTTAATCCGTTCAGTAAGCATTGCAATTTGGACATCGGCAGAGCCTGTATCAGTTTCGTGAACTTGATAGCTGGAAATGAGTTCTTGTTTGCGCTGTTGCGTCAGAGCCATGATCGGATTTAATTTCTAGTGTTTCTAAATTTATGCAGCAGTCTCTAATAATATCACAGGCCTTAAGCTGTGGGGTGAATCAAGCTGAGATACCTGAGTTATTGAGGAAGTTGGGGATGTAAGTACTGCTTTGCATAAATTTATCACTTTTTAAACGCAGAGGAACGCGGAGGTTAGCGCAAAGTTTCGCTGAGTATTTCACCAGCCAATTCGCTATGAATTAATGAAATTGTGTACTAATAAGACTTACGCACACTCTACGAACTCTTGGCGTTCTTGGCGTCTTGGCGGTTCCATAAATTAAGCTTTTTGGCAATTTTTGCGTAAGTCCTGACTAAGCAAAGTTAATCTAGGACTGAAGTTCTGATTACGCAGTAATGAATATTTTGGCTGTGTAGGGTTGGATATCGGTAATTAAAGCATCTTCGCTTACTTCTACAGGCGTGTTTGTGAACCAATCTTGCCAATTTTCGGCTTTTGGGAAGTTGGGAATTTGATAATCGTTGAGATAATCATCAGCGAAATTGACGACAACGACTACTTGCGAACCTTGGTTATCCCAGCGAAGGTAGCTTAAGAGTTTCGCCTGTGTATCTTCGTGGAAAAACTCTATATTGTCACTTTGCAAAGCTAGATTATGTTTACGTAGGGCAATGAGTTTTTTGTAATAATCGAATAAATCGCGGTTTTGGGGGTTTTCTAACAATGGCCAAGCGATTTTCTTTGGCTGAGTGACTTTTTCGCTTTTGCGCTTGTGTTCGCCAAATTCTTCACCCATCCATAACATAGGTATACCCACTGCTGTCATTAATAGGACTGCGGCTAATTTGGCGCGGGTAAATGCAGCTTGATCAAAAATTCCGCGATCGCCTAATTCTCTAAATAAACGTTCGCGATCGTGTGTGGATATATAATTGATCGCATTAGTACCAGTTTTATAACCCTGCTGTCGCGGATCTAAAACTTGCTTGAGATGATCTAGTTCAAATTTTTCGCCACAAACATGAGGCACTATAAAGTAATGAAAACTTTCATGCCAACATGCATCTAAGGGCCCTTCTGGTGCTGTAACTTTGTTAGTATCAGGAATATGTTCGGCAATGTTATAAAACGGTTTTTTAACAGTATTCTTTTTTGCTTGTTGAGCCAGCCAATGCAAAAAGTCAAAGTTAGCTAATTGGCGCACCGCATCAAAGCGAATCCCATCAATATGATATTCTTGTACCCAAAACCGCACTACATCACCAACATATTGCCAAGCAGGTTTAACATCTAATTTTTCGTCATAATTATCATAGTTAAACTCTGGCCCCCAGTAATTATCCGGGTCTTCCGGATAGTGCATGTATTCGTAATACCAGTAATTTCTATCTATCAGCATTAACGGGCATTCTTCATCAGTATGATTATAAATTCCATCCATAAATACCCGAATGCCTCGACTATGACATTCATCAATTAATCGCTTTAAATCTGCTGTGGAACCATAACTAGATTCTGTGGCGAAAAAATGGCGAACTTTGTAACCCCAGCTATAATCGCCAGGGTATTCATTCACTGGCATTAATTCAACAGCATTAATTCCTAATTCTTGGAGATAATCTAATTTTTCAATCGCATCTAAATATTGTCCTCGTTTTTCCCTATCAACTTCACCACCAGTAAAATCAGCAATGTGCATTTCATATATTACTAATTCATTATTTTCTGGTAATGGGATATCGTCATACTGCCAACTATAACTATCAACTATTCTTTTACCATTCTTAATTTGTACTAAACCCACTTTTTGCTGTTCGTCAACATCTGTGGCATAAGGATCTATGACATCTACCCATTCATCTGGGGAAAAATTAGGACTTTGACTTTGGACGCGAAATTTATATTGATAAATACCATCTGCTAAATTTACTTGGGTATAAAAATAACCATCTACATTTTTCTCCATTGGCGTTTCTTGCCAATCAGAAAAAGAGCCGATTAAACTAGCTTTTTGATTACGAGGTGCAAATAATTTAAAATCAATTAAGCTACCCATTTTGAATCCTTATTTTTTCATTACAATAAATTCTGTCAAGCAGGGCTGATGTTATGGCTACATACATTGCTGATTAAAACGTAAAGTTAATGTTATAAATCCCCCTAACTTTCCAGGAGTTGGGGGAATATTAGCAGTCAACATTACTAAAAAATAAATATTTACTTTCTAGTGAGTCCAAATACATCTACTAAAAGTTAGATATTACCTGAACCGACAGGTACAGATGCATCAGCAATAGAAGCATTTTGTAAGATAGGTTGACGAGTTTTTAAATCAAATTTATAGCCATTTGGCAAAATATGAAGCTTTGCTCCGAAAATTGCCAAAGGTTCATCCTTCAAAATTTCGTCAATATTGTTGTGTGTGGCGTCTGATTCATCAACAATCGTCACTGCACCTTCACCAACAACTTCAATTTGGTTATCGGTAACCACCATAGCGGTATTTTCATCAATACCAAATCCTAAGTCTGCTGGTTCTTGTAATAAAGCAGAAATTAAGCGCCCTAAACGACCGCGTTGGGAAAAATGTTGATCGATAATTACTCCAGGTAAAAAGCCCATACCAGGGCCAATATCAACTATTTCAATTCGGGGATTTGTTTCGGAATCTCCTTCAACAATCATAGTGTCAGGCATCACTGCAGCGCCAGCACTTGTACCCGCAACCACAACACCTTCAGCAAATCTTTTATGAATAGCTTCATCAATTTGAGTGTCTTTAAGAATGCTGGTAATCCGTGCTTGATCGCCGCCAGTGAAAAATATTCCCGTTGCATCGTTAACGGCTTCTAAAGCTGTTGAGGAAGCTGCATCTTCACGAGTTTCTGTATCAACTATGCGAACTTTTTCTGCTCCTAAGCGTTCAAAAACTCGAATATAATTTTCGCCAACTTCTCTCGGTAGTTCTGTTGCTGCTGTCATAATGACAATATGAGCTTTGGTACCGCCTGCACGCCGTAAAAACTCCCGCAGGATTTGACAATCTCCTTCTTTATCTTCAGCTCCACCAATTATCACTAGCTGCCGTTTAATATCTGTTGTTACCACGATCTCACCTAAAATTTTCTGTAAGTATTTTCAATAAAGCATGACAATTACAGCGATAAAATCATCCATTTGGTAGATTATTAACAATTCAAAATTCAAAATTCAAAATTCAAAATTAAAGACATTTTTAGTCGGGGATTTCGACCCTCACTAGTTGAGCTACCACAAGCTTAAGGGGTCTTAAAGCCTTAAATTGACGATGAATTAAGTAAGAAAAATTAAGTTTTATCAACAAATCTTACTATATTAATCTAGACTTAATCTATCCTATATATGCTTTATTTTATAAGCCCATAGAAATTATTCTATGAGCTTATGAGATAATTGTTATTTATTTAATTGGTAAAAATTTGTGGTGTTGAGTATAATTGAGAGAAAATATGCATCCCGATCAAAAAAGTGTTTTTTAACTTAATGAACTTGACTTCTATAAATCAAGTTGAGTAAAAAAAGACGAGCTTGTTCGAGGGGAAGATGTCTAGGTTTACCTTGATAAACAATTTGGTATTCATCGATATCTGGGCCATCTCCATGACCAGAAATTAGCTTAAGGTGAAATGCTCGATCGGCAAGTTCCCGAACTTCATTTCTTAAAGAAACTTGTGAACTGTTCATACTTTGCTGTTTATTAATAAACCGTATTTTAGATATATAAAACTTGCAAATAGTTTGCACCTTTCAAAGGTTATATTTTTGAAGGGGAATATGAATGGAAAAATATTCTCAATCTTGTCCATACTGAGTGAGAAATAAAGAAACTGCTTGATTATGCCCTTAGATAGCTGAAGATTTCTTTGAGTAAGGTTAAGCTGTCTCAGTGAAGGTTGAGTTTTATACTCTGAACAGTCGTTAAGCGATCGCTTCTCCAAGCGTAAATCGAATCAATTGCTCATCGATAGGTCTGGGTAAACGCCTTTGAGCGTCCCGACTTCAGGGTGTTTAGCTAGAGGTTTATCATCAATGCTTCAAGAAAAAAGCACCGATGCAGTTCGCATCAACGCTAGAAAAACTGACGTATTCGATATTTTCAAGTTCAAGCATTACATGGGCCCTAATCCCTATCTGGAAGTAGGGGCTTTAGTGTTCAACTTTGTACTGACGGAGTATAGAACACCTGTGCCCATTGAGGACTATGTTGCGATGATTAGCGATCGCTATCCTCATTTAGGCAATCGAGAATACGAATCCTACGCCCATTTATTTGCTCAAACTCTATCGGAAGTCGGAAAGCTAGAAATGGGGTTACACCTCACCCGTTGGAGTATCCAGCCAAATGCAGATAATGTGCGTATCGCTATTCAATCGCTGCACGAACGCACAACCAGGGGAGTAGTCTATTTTGTCTGGGATTGGTTTGAGGCGATTAACCGAGATGCAGACTTTCTGTTTGAGGATGAGCTAGCAAGGCTGCAAAATAAATTTAGACAATCGGCTTACGGTGGCCCCACAGTTTACGCTTTATTACGCACAGCCTATGAAAAAGCTATTCCCACTTTTTATTTGTGGGAAGAAGGCTTAATGCAATACGGCTATGGTAAAAAACATATTCGCGGTATTGCTACAACTTTTGACTGTGATAGTCATATAGATTCTGACTTTACCACTCGTAAAGATGACTGCAAAGCTTTCTTAAAAACCTTGGGTTTCCCCGTACCGGAAGGTGATATTGTCAATACCCAAAAAGATGCTTTAGCTGTAGCTAGAGAAATCGGCTATCCGGTTGCTGTCAAGCCTGTAGTCGGACATAAAGGAATTGGTGTCACAGCCGAAGTCCAAGACTCAGAAGAACTAGAATCAGCTTATGATAGAGCGTTAGCGGCAATTCCAGAAGAACAAGCCACAAGGATAATTGTCGAAAAAAGCATATCTGGGGCAGATTTTCGCTTGCTGTGCGTTAATGGTAAATTTGTCGCCGCGACAGAAAGGCGTCCCGCTTCCGTTGTGGGTGATGGCTATTCCACTATTGATGAGTTAATTCGCGAAGAAAACCGCAAACCTGCACGTTGGGATACACCAACTTCTCCTATGAGTAAAATCCAGCGTGATGAAGCGATGGAATTATATTTAAGAGAACAGCGTTTGACATTAGATAGTGTAATTGAAAAAGACCAGACTGTTTATCTGCGCAAAGTAGCTAATCTTTCTGCTGGTGGGATTAGTATTAATGCTACTCACACAGTTCACCATGACAACATTATTTTGGCGCAGGATATTGCCCAACACTTTCGGTTAACTTGTTTGGGGATTGATGTGATTACCAAAAGTCTGGCGGAATCTTGGAAAGATGGTAACTTTGCCATCTTAGAAATTAACGCTGCACCCGGTATTTTGATGCATCTTAACCCGGCGGTTGGCGATAGTGTGGATGTACCTTCCCATATTTTAAGTACATTTTTTGAGTCAGGTACAGAGGCAAGAATCCCAATTATCACTTTTAATAAAATCTCCGTCCATGATTTGCAAGAAACCATAGATCATATTCTGTTACAACATCCTGATTGGACAGTTGGCGCTGTTTGTCGTGAAGGAGTTTTTGTTAATCGCTCGAAAAAAGTTTTAAGCAAAGATTACAATACCAACGTTCAAAGTTTGTTACGCAATCCCAAGTTAGATTTGTTAATTGCCGCATACGATGAGGAAATTTTAGATCGGGATGGAATGTTTTACCAAGGTAGTAATATGGTGGTTCTCGATAATCCCAGCGAAATAGAAATGATGTTAGTTCGGGATATTTTAGAAGGCTCTACTGTCGTGATTAAAAAAGGAGACAGTGTTTCGATTAGTCGTAAAGGATTAATTGAAGATTACACCTTGGGAGAAGATGAACCTTTTACAAGGGTTTATTTAAAAGAAGTGGGGACACTTTTTTGACATACTCCCCACCCTTGAAGGGTGAGGATTCTGGGGTCAAACAGCAATTGCAGGCACAGCCAGACTTACATCGCCTAACCCAATGGTTGATGCCCCAACCACTTGAATATTACGTGCGGCGTTTTCGTCTCTTGGGTTAACTGACTGGCAGGAAGGACAACGCCACTGTCTGACCGACAAATCCAGGCTTTCTAAGATATGACCGCAATTTGAGCAAGTTTTACTACTGGGACACCACTGGTCGATAAAAACAACTAATTTGTTCTTCTTTTTGGCAACCCATTCTAGGTATGCCATGAACTCACCAAAAGCTAAGTCTGATATTTTTCTACCCCAAAGTCGCTGCATTCCCTTGAGGTTTAAAGTCTCAAAGCAGAGAACATCAAACTTATCAGTTAACTCATGAGCTAGTTTCCAAAACCAATCACGCCGACGATGAGAAATATCCTCATATTTGCGTACTAAATTCTTTCTTGCTCGTTCTCTATTGGAGGAACTTTTTAGTTTTTTAGACTGTTGCCTACTGGCTTTTTTGATGGCGTTTAGGGATTGCTTGAAGAATTGGGGAGACTCAATCTTAGTGCCGTCTGAGCAGGTGAGAAATGTCTTCAATCCGAAGTCAAAGCCAGCGATTTTACCCGTCTTAACTTCAACTTCTGGGTTATTCCCATCGTCAACAACCAAAACCATAAACAATTCACCTAACGGAGTACGTTTAATGGTTAGGGTTTTGACTTTTCCCTCAATTTCTCTAGACTGACAAAATTGATAAACACGCAGGCCAATTTTTACTTGGTTCCCACCAAAGATTTATAACCTGCTTGCTTAAGGGTGAAAGATTTGTACTTCTTAACCTTTTTAAATCCTGGCGGACGAACCCCCTTCTTATTGTGTTTAAAAAATAATTGGTAGGCTTTCTCAATGCGTTGACAAATATCTTGTACCGCCTGAGAACCTACTGATTGCCAGAAAGAATTACGCTTCCTTAACTTGGCGATATGAGACTGAAGTTTTGCGCTCCGTAAATGCTTGCCAAACATCCGATAATACCGTTTATGTAGGGCAATACAATGGTTGTATATCACCCCAGCAGCGTTGATTATGCGCTTAAGGTGTCTATTCCGTTTGTGCTGATATAACTTAAACTTCAGTGTTTTCATAATATCCATGATACCATAAACGGGTAGCCGATGGATAGCGCGATGAAAGAGAGATTAAGTGTACGAGTTGACCCTCAAAGGCTTGAAAAATTAAGAAGGATTGCCAAACAGAAACGCAAAACAATGACTCAAATGATTGAAGACTGGATTGATAGACTACAGGAAGAAAAGTCGCCCTAGAAGGGCGAGGCTTTAGACCCAGATTTTTGGTAAGTTCATATACTATAGCCATCCTATTTGAGATGCAAACAAAAGGGAAAAGGAAGATAAGTATTTATAAATCATTTAGGATTGCTATATATTGCTGGAATTACACCCGTTATGGGAGCATCCCAAATGTGCAAAAACGCCCTCACCCTATAAGGGTGGGGCTAGAAATACGAAGCCTGCCTTCGCAGGCTATCAAACTTTTAGCCTGGGAAGGCAGGCTTTGTTGGTATAGCAATACCCTAGAAGGGTATTGCGTCAAAATTGGGATGCTCCCCCAGTTGTTAAAGCTGATTCCGCGCTTTAAGTTGTAAGTATCTTTCCACTAATTGATCTGTAATTTGATGTGCTGGTGCGTCAAGTACCAACACACCTTTTTGTTTTAATTGGGCAAATGCAACTTGACGCTGTGCTAATAAATCTAAAGCTACCGCTCTGATATAAGCCTCTGTAACATCTTCTGTAAATGTATGCGCCCGCCGATCGACTTGCGGATCGCGCAAAGTCACGCAAAAGGGGAGATAACGGGGTGCTAGGCGAGAAAGGGCGGCGAGGAGTTCGGTGGAGGCGGTGACATCAACTATGTCGGTAATTAATACTACTAATGCCCGCCTTGTTTGTTGTTGGACGACGCTGGTAACGGCTCCTAAATAATCAGATTCTAGTAATACTGGTTGAATTGGGGTGAGGCGGTCAATTAAGTGTGTGAGATAATTTTGACCGCGTTCTGGTGGAATCCACGTATGCATTTGGCGATCGAATACACCCACGCCAACGCGATCGCCTCGATGTAATCCCGCCAAAGCTAAAGCTAAAGTTGCATTTAACCCCCAATCAAAGCGCTGCAAACCCTGCACTTTCGCTGTCATCAATCTTCCCCGATCCAGCAAAATCAGCAGGGTTTGTTCTTGTTCTGGTTCTAAAACCCTAACTAAGGGGGCTGTATTTCCATAAGCGCCAACTTTGCGGGCGGTAGCTTTCCAATCAATTAAGCGTAAGTCATCACCAGTACGATAGTTACGCAGTTCGGCAAATTCTGTGCCAATTCCCATGCGCCGTTGGCGAATCGCTCCAGATGATTGCAAGGCGAGGCGAATAGAAAGCGATCGCAATCCCACTAAATCTGGATAAACTTTAACTGTCAGTTTTTGGGGAATCTGCCAATCATTCCACGCTAACCCCCATAAACCTAACTGTCTTACCTGAATATTTCCCCAGTCAAATTCTCCTCGTTGTGTGGGGTGGACGGTATAGGTTAATTCATGATTAGTGTTAGCAGCTACATTTGCTCTCAGTTTTGCTGCGGATACGCCAAAGTCTGTAGGGTAGTAATCGCAGATTTCAAGAATGGCATTAGAATTTGCAGAGGTGATATTTAGCACTACTGGGTTGTCTCGCCCAATAGATAAACGTGAGGGAATTTCCCGGTTGATTTGCACGCGATCGCGTTTTACCCGCAAACCATCCACAACCATTAATCCTAATACCAGGACATCAAATAAAAGCGCGATCGCAATACTAGTGGGAATACCCAAAACCATAGCCAAGATAGGGGCGATGGCAATTCCTATCAGCAATAATAAATAAACTCTATTGGCTGGAACCATTTTTAATTAATCAAATATAGCGATAATCATCAGCAATTTCTGGCATTTTAAGCTAAACCTAGAGATTTTGCCAGTAATTACTTCTTTAACAGCTATGGCAGATAATTTTATTAGTAATGGCGGTCAAATTATCTCATAAGCTTTATAGCAATCCTATCGGAGTTGTGAAAAATTTTTTTTAATGAACCGCCCTTCGGGTTCAGCAGTTCCTCATGGGGGAAACCCCCAAGAACGGACTGCTTCACCAAGTACGCTAAGTACGCCAAGGATAAGAGAAAAAAACTGAGAGGTTGCAAATTTCACAAATAATTTAGGATTGCTTTAACATTAAAATAATTAATATAGAACTTAAATTTCGAGATTCATTTTCTACTGTAGAGTTCGTTATTAATCCCCAAAATCGTGATGAATGGTGTGACATGCTGTCGCTGACACAGCCTAACATCTAAGATTAAAATTATTAATCTAGGGCTATGATTTCGGTATAAGGTAGTAAAAAATTTATTTCCAATTTAGTCAAAAATAATTATTAACTTTTGTCTCGAATATGCCATAATGTCACGAGTCAAAAGGTAGTACCTAATTAAATACCCCTAAGTCAAATAGGGGTAAATTACTAATTTTCTGATAAGCAAGCTCGACAATTAGTTTCCCTATCTTAAAGCAGAGCCTGGTTAGCAGATAGTAAATATTTTTAGGTATTTATATAGTTTTGACTCTAGAAATATTGACCAAAAGCCAAGTTTTTTAAACTCTTTTACAAAGCAAATTTAGGAATATATGATGATGAATTTGTTGGAGTTGGCGAATAATCCTGTGGATTTAAAATCTCATGCAGTTACTCAGCCAAGTTTAGAGTTAATTGATATAGCTTATCCGCGTCCCCAATTGCAGCGCCTTTCTACTACCGATGCAACGCGATCGCCTTGGCAAAATCTCAACGGTCAGTGGAAGTTCGCATTTGATGACCAAGGCAAATGCGCTCAACCAAGTGACCTCAAGCAATGGACACATGATATACAAGTTCCCTTTGCTCCTGAATCTATCAAAAGTGGGATTGGCGATACAGGATTTCATGCTAACTGCTGGTATGAGAGAGAATTTACCACTCCCGAAGGTGAGGGTAGGTTATTACTGCACTTTGGCGCTGTAGATTATCGCGCTCGTGTTTGGGTGAACGATCGATATATTGGTGAGCATGAAGGCGGACACACCAATTTCACAATGGATATTACTGCTGCTTTAAATGACAGTGGCATCACAAAAGTTACAGTCTGGGCGCAGGACGATCCGCAAGACTTAGCCAAGCCGCGCGGAAAGCAGGATTGGCAACTAGAACCCCACAGTATTTGGTATCCGCGTACAAGTGGAATTTGGCAGACAGTTTGGGTAGAACGTGTGGGCGCGACTTATATCGATCACATCCGTTGGACTCCTGACTTTGAACGCTGGGAAATTGGTTGTTATGCGGCGCTGGCAGGGGATACACCCGCAGCTGGCGTACAAATGAAGATGAAATTAACTGTAGGCGATCGCATTCTGGCTAATGATATTTATGAAGTATTCAATGGCGAGATTAACCGCCGCATTTCCCTATCAGACCCAGGTATCGATGACTACCGCAATGAATTGTTATGGAGTCCGGAAAAACCGACGTTAATCAAGGCAGAGATTGATTTATCCCATAACGGACAATTATTAGATAAAGTCATATCTTATACAGCCTTGCGGACTGTCAGTATTCAGCGCGATCGCTTTATGCTCAATGGTCGCCCCTACTATTTGCGCTTAGTGCTAGACCAAGGTTACTGGGCTGATAGTCTGATGACTGCACCCGATGATTTAGCATTGCGGCGAGATGTGGAACTAGCCAAAGCGATGGGTTTCAACGGAGTTCGCAAGCACCAAAAAATAGAAGACCCGCGATTTTTATATTGGGCAGATGTGTTGGGATTGCTAGTATGGGAGGAGATGCCAAGCGCTTATCGCTTCTCCCCCAGAGCAGTGGAACGCATGACTCATGAGTGGACAGAAGTTATTAAGCGTGATGCCAATCACCCCTGTATTGTTGCTTGGGTACCATTTAATGAGTCTTGGGGGGTGCCAAATTTAGTTGAGACACAAGCTCACCGGAACTATGTTTTGGCTATGTATCACTTAACCAAGACCCTCGATCCGACTCGTCCGGTGATTGGTAATGATGGTTGGGAAAGTACAGATACGGATATTCTCGCCATTCATGATTACGATACAAATCCCCAGCATTTAGCTCGTAGGTACGGGCCAGAAGTCCAGCTATCAGATTTATTTAATCGCCAACGTCCCGGAGGCAGAATCCTCACACTGGATAACTACCCACATCAGGGACAGCCAGTCATGTTGACCGAGTTTGGCGGTATAGCCTACGCGCCAGAAGAACAGCCTGATGCTAACAAAGCTTGGGGATATGAGCGCTGCTGGAATCTCTCAGAGTTAGAAATCAAATACACTGCTCTGTTAGAAAGTGTGAATCACATCGATATGTTTAGCGGTTTCTGCTATACACAATTTGCCGATACCTTCCAAGAAGCTAACGGGTTATTGTACAGCGATCGCACGCCGAAAATTCCCCTGGAGAAGATACGCGCAGCCACCCTTTCTGGAGGTTTATGTACTCCCACAAGTTGTTAAAGCCAGATGGACGCCAACTGACTTTATATAGTCGCTATCCAATTTCCCCAGATATTACAGCTACTAGCCCCAGTAATGAGCCAGTGCAAGCCAATCCCCACCTGCGCTGGCACCCCTTACGGGGGGAATGGGTAGCTTACGCCAGTCACCGTCAAGGGCGGACTTTTATGCCGCCGCCAGAATATAACCCCCTCGCACCCACCAGTAACCGAGAGTTTCCCACAGAACTACCCCCAGGGAAATATGATATTGCTGTGTTTGATAACCGCTTTCCTTCAATGGCACTCACGGCACATAATCCACCAGCGAGTATTGTGGAAACCTTACCTGCTAATGGTGCTTGCGAGGTAGTGGTTTTTACTCAAGACCCCCATGCTTCCCTCAGTTCCTTGGAATTAGCCCACCTAGAATTGCTGTTACAAGTTTGGGGCGATCGCGATCGCGAACTCGGCGCAAATCCCCAAATTCAGTATGTTTTGCCCTTTGAAAATAAAGGTGTTGAGGTAGGGGTAACTTTACACCATCCCCACGGGCAAATTTATGCATATCCGTTTATACCACCAGTTCCCGCCAGAATCTTGGAAATGCAACGGCAATTTTATCAAGAACAGCAACGGGGTTTGTTAGCGGATTTAATTCAAAAAGAGATAGCCGATAACCAGCGTATTCTATATCAAGATGAAGATGCGATCGCCTTCGTCCCCGTCTGTGCGCGTTATCCCTACGAAGTATGGATTGCGCCTAAACAACCAGTTCCTAACTTTCAAGACTTGAGTGCAAAGCAACGTCAGGGATTAGCCAAAGCATTAAAAACCGTCACTCTTAAATATGATGGTTTGTGGAATCGCCCATTTCCCTATCTCATGGCTTGGTTCGGCGCGCCAACCGACGGTAAACCCCATCCAGAAGCCCATTTACACGCCCAGTTTTATCCACCCTATCGCACCAGCGACAGACTCAAGTATTTAGCAGGAACCGAACTCGCCGCCGGTATGTTTGCTAATGACGCCTTACCAGAGGAGAAAGCCAAAGAGTTACAGGCGATCGCTGTGAATCTACAAATGCCAATTTCCGCATAAAGTGAAAATTGGGAAATTACAACCAGCGCATCTTCTAAAAGATGCGCTGATTAAACCTTTGAGAAAACTCATATTTTAATACCAATTGATTTCTGAAAAATTTAAGTATATGTATTAGACTGACAAGCATAAAAAGTTGCAATAAATCTCTTCTTTTTTCTCTGCTTCCTCTGCGCCTCTGCGGTTTATTAATAAATCCTAAATCATTTGTGAAATTTACTAATTCTCAATTTTTTCTCTTATCCTTGGCGTACTTGGCGTCTTCTCTGCGAGACGCTGCGCGTTGGCGGAAGCCTCTCGCAGAGAAGGCGGTTCATTAAAAAATTAAATCTTTAATTATTACGCAATAATTCATGGAACTGCACCCAGAAGATACCATTTTAATAGAAGTAACCTCTTTTCCTCCTATTCCGATTCAAGAAATACCAGAAGATAGAGCGTTAACAGAAACGGTAATTTCTCCGACGCCAAAACAATTTTTAAAATTTATTTCTAAACCCGAAATTCGCATCAGTTTGCGGGCGTTAACTTGTGAAAGCATCTTCGCTAGTATTTTTTATAGTATTATCGGCGGCGCATTGTTGAGTAATTTCTTACTAGAGTTAGGTGCAGGCCCTGTAGAAATTGGTCTGGTAGCAGCTATTCCGCAAATGGTGAATCTGCTGCAACCAATAGGAGCATATTTGATTAATCGAAGTCAAAGCTTTCGCTGGTATTTTGTCAGCATATTTCTCCCAGCCCGGATGTTGTGGTTGATTCTTGTACCAGCGATTTGGTTAGTTAATTCATCTTGGCTTGCTGGCTATCAAGTAGTCCAGTTAACATTAGGAATTCTGTTAGTAGCTAATATTATCGAAGCTTTTGGTCGTGCGCCTTGGCTTGGTTGGTCGGCTGTATTAGTACCGCAGCGATTGCGGGGGAGATATTTCGGTTTTCGCAATAGTATTCTTGGTTTAATCAACTTTTTTGCTGTACCACTGCTAGGATTGGCGGTATCTGCTTGGCCTGGGGGAACCCTTCAAGGTTACAGCGTAATTTTAATTTTAGGAATCATCCTTGGAGTCACAAGTATAATTTGTCAAACTTGGATGAAAGATGTAAATCCACAACTTTTAAAAGTTGCACATTCAGACATATCTGAACCACAGCCGCAAGGGATAAATTTTAGTTTTCTCCAAGATGGTAATTTTTTGAAATTTGTATTTTATCTGAGCATTTGGTGTTTTTCTGTTAATATCAGCGCCCCCTTCTTTAACCTCTATTTGCTCGATGATTTAGATATAGATATTAGTGTAGTTACTATTTATAACGGTCTGGGAACTGCGGCGAATATGTTAATGCTGCTGTTGTGGGGAAAGCTAGCTGACCGAGTAGGGAATCGTCCATTATTGCTATTAGTAGGAGTTTTGGTAGCGGTGACACCTCTACTATGGTTATTTGTCAGCAGTAATGAAATTTCCTTTTGGGTATGGTTACCCTTTTTGCATATGCTAGCTGGAGGAACATGGGCTGCAATTGACCTCTGTACTAACAATTTGATGATGGGGATAGCGCCGTTGCGTCATCAGTCGAATTATTTTGCGATCGCAGGTGCAATTGCTGGAATTACTGGCGCGATGGGTACGACTTGCGGTAGTTTTCTCGCCAGTATACCTGTAGCTGGGGGATTGCTGGGATTGTTTGTAGTTTCTGGCTTATTGCGCATGATTGCACTTCTACCTTTGCTTTTTGTGCAAGAACAGCGTTCTACACCATTAAGTCAGATCCTGCGAGTTCTATTCCCAATTAAGCAAAGAATAGATTTAATTGAAGCAGAGTAAAGAATTATAAGTAAAAAATATAACTATAGGATTCATTTTTGATTTTTGAAGAAATACGTAGGGGAGCCAGTCGCATGGGCGGGTTTCCCACGCCAGTCCGCACAACGGGGGGAACCCCCGCAAGCGGCTGGCTCGACTTGAGCGAACTGGCGTTGTGTTGTCGCGCAGCGCAACGCACCAACTCCCATAATACGGTGCGTTACACTTCGTGATAACGCACCCTACATATACTTAGATTTTTTCAGAAATCAAATCGGATTCCTATAGTTGAAGTAAAATTACAAGAAGGTTAAAAATCTTTGCATATACAAAGATTTACCTATTTAGCCTAAATTAACCCCAATTAACTGAATAAGTTAACAACGCCAACAGACTTAATTTGCGTATAATCCGCATTTGCTTACGTATAAATACTGATGTAAATACGTATATAAGCTGTTGATAATAAATCTTGGTTATTGTTAATGCAGAACTCCCTGATAACAAGTAATTTTTGACTATTAGGTAAGTTTTTCACATCTGAGGTCGAAAATATGCGGAGCGATCGCTTCTCATATCGTCCAGCTTTGGTATGCGATCGCCTGGTATCAAAAGCCAAAATAGTCGCAAGATATGGGTATTGAGGAGAACGATTTAACTTTTATTGTCAGTTCCCAAACCTATCCGACGATTGGCGTTAACCCTCTTCTGCAAAAGTTCACTGACACAATCACCACAAAACCTTAATTCTCAAATCTAATATGAGTATGACCTCTTGGTTTCGTAGACTCTCTGCTATTGCTTTTGCCATTATCGTTAGCTTAACGTTCTCTACATTGTCGGCTAACGCTGTCGTTTCAAGTGATTACAATAAGTTGCTTATGACTAACGCATGTGTTAAATGCGATTTATCAGGAGCCGATTTATCGAATAAAGATTTATATGGTAGCGCTCTCAGTGGCGCAAATCTATCAAACGCCAATCTCTCTGGTGCTTTACTCAATGATGCAACACTCGAAGGCGCTAACCTAACGGGAGCCAATTTATCGGGAGGCATCCTCATGGGGACAAACTTAAAGGAGGCTCATCTAACAGGGGCTAATCTAGCTGAGGCAGATTTATATAATGCTCTGATGAGTAATACAAGGCTATCAAATGCCAATCTCACCTCAGCCGATTTAACAGAGGCTATTCTCTCTGATGCAGATTTGTCTAATGCATCGCTGAAAAATGCCAAGCTAAGGGGAGTAATTCTCTCTCGCGCTAATCTATCAGGAACAGATTTGTCCAATACTGAAATGAGAAGATCAAGGTTATCAAATGCCAACCTTAAGCAAACTAAGCTATTTGGTGCAGATCTGTCTAATTCTCTCATGCCTGATGGAACTACCTATAATGGAGATGTCACTAGGTTTGGTGCCTATCAGTAAGCTGAGAAAAGCTCAGAATTCAGCATAAAATGTTAGGTGGGTTGCAACTTTTGCTAACCCACTATGCAGCAAAAATTCTTCTTAATATCAGACAGATTTAAGAAATTCAAACTCAACCAATACCTCTACAATTAGTTGAGTTTGAGCGTAATATTTTCACACCATACAACAATATTTGTGATAACTTTTTTATCACTTGCTGTTAATTGTTATCAACTCATCAAGGGTTGCTATTTTCTCCATCGCCTTGCTCTCATATTTAAGCTAGTACAATATTGTGTTTGAATTCTTGGAGTTGACCTTGCACCCAATTACCACCCTTAGCTGTACATTGGTGGCAAATTTCCCCGTAGCCGTCTCCATCATCATTACAGACAATTAATCTGGCTGCTAGCATCTGAAAAGTTTGGCGACAAATTAAACAAACTTGACTACTTTTTTCACTATTGCATTCTATTTGAAATTGCATATTAATTCTCCTGGCTAAAAGCATTTAAATATGTTTATCAATAACACATTCTTTTGTATATCTCGCATCTGCAATACGAAGTGAATTCTGTAAATATTGCATGTGAGTTTAACTACAACAAATTCGTAAATCAGAAAATACAGTCAGCATTTCCTGATTTACCTTTTTTGTAATTAATTCAAGTTTCTAAGATACGGCACCCATAATACAGCCCACTATATCCGGGTTTCCGTAAGCGTTGCCAACCTTACAGATACGGATATTTTTTTCATAAATTAAATGGGATTTCTATATTATTCAATTCTCTGAGTAACCGCATCTATTTATGGGTAGGATTATGAAAATTAAAAGTTTTATTTTAGAATCTATGAGTTATTTTTGGGTAAAGAAAGCCACCTGATCTAGTTCTGGAGTCATATAAGCACAAGCCATGTGTGATGAGTTATACGCCCAGCCTACCCTTCCTTGACGATCTATCAGGATACATCCCGCTTCACCTTTAACTTTAGATTTCAAAGCCTCTATTGCCATTTTTGCAGCTTCGTCTGGGTGTCTGTCACCAGTGAGAAAATCGATCGCAGTTTTCGCCAAAACCACCGGGATAATCGATTCGCCATCACCTGTGGTTGAGCAACCACCAAGTTTATTATCTGCGTATAAACCACAACCAACAAGGGCAGTGTCACCGACGCGACTACACTGTTGCTTCGTAGTTCCGCCTGTGGAAGTACCAGCAACTAAGAGACCGCTTGCATCTAAAGCTACACAACCTACGGTGTTAGGGCGATCGCTAACTTCTCGATCCTCTTTCCACTGTTCCCATTGCTCTTGGGCAATCAAGTCTTCTTTATTACACATTTCTGCACCGCATTCGGTAGCGAAGCGTTCTGCACCCCGCGCTACTAGTAGCCTGGGTTTGTCATCCATAATTTTACGTGCTACAGAGATGGGATGACGGATACCTTGAACAGCTGCAACTGCTCCCCAATTTAAAGAGCCTTCCATAATCGCTGCGTCTAACTCTACTTCGCCATCGCTGTTGAGAGTTGCGCCCAAACTAGCATTAAATGTTGGATCGGCTTCTAATACACGAATGGCTGCTTCCACTGCTTCTGCAGCGCTACCGCCACTAATCAATACTGCCCAGCCAGCTTCTGCGGCGGCTGTACAACCGGCATGATTTGCAGCAACTTTTTCATCAGAAATGGTTTTTGCTCCACCGTGAACGATGATAGTCGGTATCATAGAATTTCCTTTAATTAGTAAGAATTTTGCGGAATTGTAATTGATTCTGTAGGTTCATCGATGAGTTCAAGCGATCGCCTTTTTAATGTCTCTAAACCTAAGTGCTGAGTCGCTGATATAAACACAGATTCTGGGTATCTTTCCTGTGCTGCTACTAAAGTTTCCTTGGTGACGCGATCGGTTTTGTTAAAAGCAATCAGACTCTTTTCGGGAATTTCTGGCATTTCTGCGAGTATTTCTTCAACGCTGACAATATGGTTTTCCCAAGCTGGGTGAGATAAATCCACAACATGAATTAAAGCGTCTGCCTCTATCACTTCCTCTAAGGTGGCGCGAAAAGCATCCATTAGCGGTGGTGGGAGCTCGTGAATAAACCCGACTGTATCTGTCAGCAGAATTGAGCGGCGTTGTTTTGTTTCCGGTTCAATAATTACCACCTTACGTGTTGTCGGATCGAGGGTGGCGAAGAGTTGATCTGCGGTGTAAACCTCGGCATTAGTTAATACATTCAATAAAGTAGATTTACCTGCATTTGTATAACCGACTAATGCCACAACGGGAATTTCTTGTTCTTGTCGTTGTTGTCGAATCCGGGCGCGATGTGCTTGTAATTGGTTAACTTCTTCTTGTAGTTGGGCAATTCGCCGTTGAATCACTCGCCGTTCCGTCTCTAGCTTAGTTTCACCAGGCCCCCGCGTTCCAATCCCCGCACCTAATCTAGACATTTCCTGACCGCGACCGCGCAGGCGAGGTAACATATATTCGAGTTGTGCCAATTCTACTTGTAATTTTCCCTCTTGAGTACGCGCCCGTTGAGCGAAAATATCGAGAATTACCTCTGTACGATCTACAACTCTTATACCTATTTCTTGTTCCAAATTGCGGGCTTGAGATGCAGAAATATCTCTATCGAAAACAATCAAATTAGCACCAACTTTTTGGGCTAAAAGCTTGACTTCTTCCACCTTTCCTTTACCAACAACAGTTTGCGGATGGGGGCGATCGCGCTTTTGTCGCATGACATCGAGGACAATTCCCCCAGCACTTTCAACTAAACGCACCAGTTCCGCAAGTCCATCTTCAAACCTTTGGGTAGATACATCATCGGTATGTACTCCAACTAATAAAACTCTATCTTGGTCAGATATGATGTCTTGAGAAAGAAATACACTCCCTCCAGCATCAGCAATTTCTTTTTCCCATTCCGCAACTAAAATATCGAATTCTTGTTCAGTTAAATCATCCAAAGTTAGAGGAGGCGAAATTATCCAAGGATTTTCTGGATCGGGGAAAAGATAAGCTAAAAAAGCGTCATCTATTTCACCATCAATTATAGTTAACATTACCAAAGCATCTAAGCGCTGATTTGTCATTGCTACCAACGCTGATAAATCAGGCAATTCGGATTTAAATTGAGTAGTAATACAACGAATTCCGCTTAAACGTTCTGCACTGCGACGGGGTAATTCATCAGTTGGAATTTGCGTCTGGCTTGGTGTTCCTACTGCAACGCGGATAACTTGTCCGCGCCGATTTATATAACAACAAATTTGGTGATGGATATCGGTACTTAAATTAGCTAAAGTTTGAGCAAACTCTGCCGTAATAAATCTATCTCCCGGTTCCCTTTGCTCGTAAAGCTGCTGTAATCGTTTGATTTGGCTAGCTTTTATTCCTTGAATATTGCCATAAATATTTTGCATAAAGTAAATAATTCACAATTAACTTTTTAATTCCGTACCTTATATTTTGATTCCTTTTAAGTTAATTTAATCTACCAAAGGAAATAGGCACTAAATCTTTACATCTTGCTTATTTTATGTATTGAATAGTGTGATTTTCTTAATTACGAATTATGAAAAACTCCGATCCTTGGTTAGAGTTGTTGGACATAAGGAAGAGAGCATGGCAAAGAATTACCAATGCCCAATACCCCAAGTCGGCGGGCAGCTATCCCTCTCCACCCAGGGATCGGAGTTTCCCGCCGACTTCTGATGAACTGGTGTTATTTGTGCCTTTTTATGTGCCATTCCCAAGCATGGCGAATAATCTCATTTAAATTGGGGTATTCAGGTCGCCAACCTAATTTTTGTCTGGCTTTATCGCTACTACCGACTAAAATAGGCGGGTCACCAGGGCGGCGATCGCGTTCTTCGATTTTGAGAACTTTTCCTGTAACTTCCTTAGCAGTTTCTATTACTTCCCTAACCGAAAAGCCGCTACCATTGCCGAGATTAAATACTTCACTTTCTCCACCTTTAAGCAGATATTCTAAACCTAAAATATGTGCTTGTGCCAAGTCAGTTACATGAATATAATCTCGGATACAAGTACCATCTGTTGTCGGGTAATCAGTACCGAAAATAACAATAGATTCCCGTTTACCTAAAGCAGCTAATAGCACCAATGGTATCAGATGAGTTTCTGGTTCGTGGTCTTCACCTAACAAGCCATTGGGGTCAGCACCAGCAGCATTAAAATAGCGGAAACGTACAGACTTTAAATTGTAAGCTGTATCAAAATCAGATAAAATTCGCTCTACCATCCATTTGCTAGTAGCATAAGGGCTAATTGGGTCTTGGGGATGGTTTTCTGTTAGGGGAATAAACTGAGGAACACCGTAAAGAGCGCAAGTAGAAGAAAAGATAAATTTGTTGACTGACGCTTTTAGCATGGCTTCTAAAAGTGTCAGAGTACCGACAACATTATTTTGATAATATTTGGCAGGCTGGGTAACAGATTCACCTACAGCAATATAGGCAGCAAAATGCATTACAGCAGCTATATTGTGAGTAGAAAATATGTTGTCAAGAAGAGAGCGATCGCTCATATCGCCAACAATCAATTTTACCTGCAAAACATCTTCTACAAGTTCTCGATGTCCATTAGACAGATTATCTAAAACAATAACTTCATAACCTGCATTTTTTAGAGCTAATACTGCATGGGAGCCAATATAGCCGGCTCCTCCCGTAACTAAAATTGTGTTTTTCATTGGGCATTGGATTTAAAATCCGTTTTTCACAAAATCTCAAATTTCTTATCTTCTATCTTCCAAGTAGCGGGAAATGGCACTATCAAGGTGTGACATTAATTCACCGCGACTGCTACCGAGAACGCTGTAGACTGGACGGGGAGCGATGAAACCTAGTTCTTGGGTGGGTACAGAAATTAAACTGTTGACACTCACACCGGCTTTTTTGGCGGCTAATCTTGCTAAGTCAGCCCAAGCAATAGCCCCTTTATTCGCTAAGTGCCATAAACCGTTCTCGCCATCAATCAGCAAATCTAGGCTGGTATGAACGAGATCCGGTACATAGGTAGGAGAGACGATCGCGTCTTCTGCGGCGACAAAGGTATTCCCGGCTGCTAATTGGCGTAAGGCGATGGTGACGAAGTTGTACTCATCCCAAGGGCCGAAAAATGCACTGGTGCGAATCACCAAAGATGCAGGATTAGCTTGCAATACTAGCTTTTCTGCCAATACTTTGCTACAGCCATAGACATTCAGAGGAGCAACGTTATCAGTTTCCACATAGGGATTAGAGACAGCGCCATCAAATACTAAATCTGAGGAGAAAGTCAGGAGTGCTACGTGATGTTGAGCGCAAGCGGCTGCTAAAATTGCCGGGCCTTCAGCGTTTACCTTTAAACAAATATGGGGTTCCCGTTCGGCATCATCTACGCGCACATATCCGGCAGCGTTAACAACTGCCCAAGGTTGTAATTCATCAAGGACTTGATTCACGGAAGCTGGATTAGCAATATCCATATCTTGCCGTGTCAGTAGGCGATAGGATATACCTCTAACTTCACACAACCGTGCAAAAGCCTTGCCCAGAGTCCCTGTAGCTCCAATAATTACCAAAGGACGAGGGGAAAGTTGAGAAGCGAACTCCTCTTTGCTTTTGCCACAGCTAACTGCTGGATAAACCAAACGTGTTGGACGATGCCACCAGCCTGGGGTTTCAAGTATGGGGTGATTGGGTTTACGTCCTGCTGCTAAATCTTGCACCATTTTAGCGATCGCAGTTTTTCTGGGACGTAGCGATCGCAAATCAAACACCCCTGACTCGTAATATCCAACACAGCGAGTCAGTAAACTATTCCAATCAAAGCTGCCGAGAAGCGCCCAAGCTGTGACAGCGCGAACATCCGCACCTTGTTCTCGTAATTCTTGGGCGGCATTCCAAACTTCATTCAGCCAGCGTAACTGTTCTTCACGAGTGCAACTGAGATGAACTTCTGTAACAGCTAGAGGTAGTTGATAGCGTTCCCATGTCTCTTTGAGCAAGGTACGCGGGCCTGCTAAACCTTCAGTGCATACTCGTACAGCTTCCACATCTGCATAGTTATCCCGCCCATTACCGCCATGGGTGCAAGCTGGATAATTTTCGAGATTTTCATCTAAAAAGCGCTCGCTTGTGAGGTAATGGTTAATGCCAATAATGTCAGGCGGACAGGTATTTTGGCTAAATACTGCCAGTTCAGCCTCGCTGATACCACTGTCGCGCAAGTAATCCCACATGGGATGAGTTGGAGTAATTTGACCGCACAATAAATCTAAACTCAACCAACGGCGCTCATTTTCAAATTCTGCTTGATACGCTAGTTTTGCTGTACTGTAAGTCTTACCCAAATCTTCCGTTTGTACTAGTTTGGCATCGGGGTTAACTTCGCGGATAGCTTGCATCGAAAGTGCGATCGCTCGACATTCCCCTAATAACGCACGGGCAAAAGTTAAATCGTCTCTGCCGTGAGGATACCAGTGTCCGTACATCCCACTGAATCTGGCTGTTGTCAGTGGTTCGTTGATTGGTGTGTAATGGGTCACCCAAGGATAGCGTTTCGCCACCGCACGGGCAAAAACCGCTAATTTCTCTGGAAATTCTGGGTCTATCAAGCTCGTATCACGGGGGCCGCTACCATGATGTACTAAACCCACAATCGGACGAATACCGAGTTCCCGTAAACGTTCTAATCGTTCATCCGCCCAAGACCAGTCAGCATTCTCTAAACCATTGGGCGCGATCCGCTCCCACAGCACAGGATAACGGATCGCCTGTATCCCCAGTTCAGCGAATAAATCTAGGTCATCCAAGCGCATTGCATGACCGTTGCGTTCTAACTGATCGAAATACTCTTCACCCACACGATTAACCGTACACTCCACACCAGCCCACACTTCTAAGGGAAGTTGTGATTTCGTAGTGTTAAGTGTCGATTGGAAAGCAGAAGCCATAATTTACAACTCAAGCTGATATTTGATTTTTCAACTAAGACTTACCCACAAAATCTCTCAAATTCTTATTCCTCTGCGGACTCTGCGGTTTCTTTTTCCGTTGTCCTTGCATAAGTCCTATCAAATTTTGTAGGGTGTGTTGTCGCGTAGCGCAACGCACCGGACTATTCAAAATTCTCGGTGCGTTAGGACTAAAGTCCATAACGCACCCTACTTACACAGCTTTAACTGCAATTTGCTTGTATACAGTCAGAGCTTGAGCGACACATTGATCCATGTTGTAATACTTGTAAGTCGCTAACCGCCCAACAAAATATACTCCTGATGCGGCATCAGACAGCGCCTTATACTGCTTGTACATTTCGTTATTTTCTGGACGCGGTACAGGGTAGTAAGGATCGCCCTCAGCTTTGGGAAACTCGTACACAATACTAGTTTTACTGTGATCCTGACCTGTCAAATATTTAAACTCCGTCACACGGGTATAAAGATGCTCATTGGGATAGTTAATCACAGGCGCAGGTTGAAACACCGACGTATTGTGTGTCTCGTGCTTAAAATCAAGGGAACGGTATGGTAGTTTGCCGTAGCGATAATCAAAGAATTCATCTACAGGGCCTGTATAAACCATTTCCCTGCAAGGAATTGCTTTATTAATCTCCCGGTAATCTGTGTTCAGCATTACCTTGATATTTGGATGATTGAGCATATTCTCAAACATCCGGGTAAAGCCGTGTAATGGCATTGCCTGATAAGTATCTGTAAAATACCGATTGTCGCGGTTGGTACGGGTAGGTATCCGGGCAATTACTGATTTATCTAGTTCCGATGGATCGAGTCCCCATTGTTTGCGGGTATAGCCTCGGAAAAACTTTTCATACAGTTCTCGCCCCACTTTACTGACTACCACATCCTCACTAGTGCGGATTTGTTCGATGGGTTCAGCTAGGGATTTGTAAAAATCCTGTATCTCCAGTGAATTGAGACTCATCCCATACAACTTATTGATGGTGTCGAGGTTGATGGGAATTGGTACAAGTTGCCCATCTACACTAGCAAGAACGCGATGTTCGTAAGAACGCCAAGGAGTAAAGCGTGAGAGGTATTCAAAGACTTCGCGAGAATTGGTGTGGAAGATGTGAGGGCCGTATTTATGTACGAGAACGCCATGCTCGTCATAATGGTCGTAAGCATTACCACCAATGTGATTGCGCTTATCTACAACCAGGACTTTTTTACCAGATTGAGTGGCGAGACGTTCTGCAATGACGCTACCAGAAAAACCAGCACCCACAATCAGGTAATCAAAGACAAAATCTCTGGTAATGATATTTGGTGCTTGGGTACTGGCTGCACCTTTAGAGTTTGCTTTATCTTCACTATCGCGAGCTGCGATCGCAGAATCAATCAGCTTCATCATCGAAGCCCAAGTCCGATCCCAAGAAATTTTTTCTAGAAAGGCGTCTACTCGACTCAACCATTCGGATGTTCTGGTGTCCTCTCGCATTGCTTGTTCAGCAGCAGTGACGAAATCAGCCACTGTATCTGCAATCCGCACCAGTTTCAACTCGCCGTAAGGACGCACCACATCGCGAATTGAGGTAGATACTACCGGTCTCCCGGCTGCTAGATATTCTGGTGTTTTGGTGGGGCTAATAAAGCGTGTTGAATCATTGCGCGCAAATGGTAGCATCGCTAAATCCCACCCGGCTAAATATGCAGGTAGTTCTTTATAATCTCTACCGCCGAGATAATGTATATTTTCCTGTTGTGGTAAAGCTGCGGGATCGATTTTCACCACAGGGCCAATAATTACTAAATGCCAATCTGGACGGGCTTCAGCAATCCCAGCTAGCAATTCTATATCCATTCGTTCGTCAACCACGCCAAAAAACCCGAGGCGCGGATGGGGAATATGGGCTTGATCTGCAGGTTCGGAAATAGTTCTCGCTTGCGCAAAGTGGGGAACATCTACGCTGCTAGGAAATGCATAGACGTTGAGATGCTGATTGGCTTTACTTTCGTAGAGGCTTTGTCCGCCTGTAAATACGAGATCTGCAATCTTGAATAGTTCGGCTTCGTAATTTTTTAAGGTAGGTGATGCGCCTTTGAATGCAGATAATTCATCCATGCAATCGTAAATGACTGCTTGGGGTTGCAAGTGGCGAGTAAAAGCGATCGCCATTGGTGTGTAATACCAACATATATATTTATGGATATTATGCGCGGCAAATAACCCATCAATTAAGATTTGTAAATCTGCGTTGATTCTGTCTGCGCTCAAACCTTGTGGGAGATGGGGTAGAACCACGATGACACCAGTAGAATCTTCGCTGATATCTAACCTTCCCACGGGATCGTCGGAGAAAATTGGCTCTTCAATAAAGAAGACTCGCTTTCCTTGGGCGCAACGGCTTAAAAGATGCTGCGGCCTTTGATAGACGAAATTCCAGCGTAAATGAGATAAGCAGATAATATCGGGTGTATCTTGAAAGGTTTCTGTGATTTGGGTCTTTTTATTTGATGAAGCTATATTTAAGAGTGATTGAGTTGATGATTGCGTCTCCTCTAAATGCGATCGCTTGTTTGTACCTTGCTTTGGCGAAATAATATTGCTAACACCATTGTTGTTAACTTTAGCTTTTTCACTTGCCATAGATGCTCTCTGTATTTCGATTATTAATTCTCACTAGCCAATCGCTAATACCTTTTCTGGTTCAGGTAGCACCAAACTCACTCTCAGGCAATGCAACATAGTTTGGTCTTATTTACCTATGGAATCGGTATAATCATTAATTGGTTGAATTAATAATAAATTACTATTAATTTTCTTATATCTCATCTATCCAAATAAATATAAAATCAATTTATTTATTAATTCTTCAGTATTATCTGTTGTGGGAAAAGTTGATATTCTTGATGGCTAAATTAGCCCAGTACATTAAATGGCTATAGATATGCAATTATTCATAATTTTTATCATTCAAATGGCAATATATTACGGTCAATCCTTTACAAAATGACTGTAAGTACGCTAATTGATATATTCCCTAAATATTTTCGTCTTACGCAAAGACGTGAATCCACAAAGGAAAAGATATTTACTGTTGATTATAAGTCTATGTAAGAGTTTTAGTCTGCCCGGTTGCGTACATTTAATTCGATAAATATTGCAAAATGCATATACAGCATATTGCCAGTTGGTGATGTACAAATTATCGTTGATTTTAGGGGCACTGGCACTGCCATGCCCCGAAGCGCTTACCTCATTTACCTGAAATATGCTGTATTAATTTTTCTAGATAATTATTAAACTTATTTTGTAGCATTTATTACTTTAATTTTTAATCAAATTTTGCTCTAAATAAGTAAATTAATTAATCTTGTTGACTTAATTTTAAGGCTTTCAGTTTTTATATAATAATCTTCAAGGCTTTGTGAAATATTATATGTAAAGTCAACATTACGCCTTTCGGGGCATGGCACTGCCATGCCCCTACTGTATATTTTTTAATGGGGTTGGCATTGCCCAGCGTATCAGGGTTTTAGTAGGTAGCAGCAAATTTTAATTTTTAACAAATCAAATCAGATTTCTATATATCTTTTCTCTGTCTTAGGTTAGGTGAAAGCATTGTTAGCAATGCCTAATATCCTTATATTGGGATTAGTAAAGATTAGGCGATCGCTTCTATTTATCTCAGTCATTGAAGCGATTATTTCTCCTCAATGCTGCTCGTAATGAATGGATATCGTCAAGCAAAGTCTGCAATTATTATCAAAATCTGGGAAATTCATTTGAGATAGCTTTGGAGTCGAGTAAACCTATTGATATTTCAACTAGCACATAATTAACCGGAGAAGAAGCATGGAAAACATCAACCAGGCAAGAATGACGGAGCGTTACATTTCTTTAGTTATTGGCATTAGTTATTTACTGTTAGGTTTAGCGGGATTTATCCCAGCTTTAGTTTCATTACCAGGTTCAAGCGCATCTTATGTACCAGTAGATCAAGCTGCTGGTGCATATTCTGCGGGTTTTGGTTATCTTTTTGGGTTAATTCCTACTAATTTCTTGCATAATATTGTTCGCTGTTCTGTAGGATTGTTAGGCATTGCTTGTTATAACAATTTTACAACGGCGCGGCTATTCAACCGGGGCTTTGCAATTTCTTATGCGCTGCTAGCTATTTTGGGATTGTTACCTTTTGCGAAGACATTTTTCGGTTTAATGCCGTTATTTGGTAACAATGTTTTACTGAATGCATTAGCTGCGATCGCAGCTGCTTATTACAGCATTGTTATACCAGCTAAAATCATGGGTGTTAACGTCTCGGAAAATATTTAATTTTCTAGCCAAAATTAGAAACACCTAGCTGGAAAATGGGCATGGGGCATAGGGCATAGGGCATGGGGGATTAATCAATTTTTTGTTCTGGTGTACCCAGTTTATGACGGCTACTTAAATCTAAAACTACAGATGGACGCAAATTAATGCAGATGATTTTGATAATTAATCATCTGTGTTCATTTGTGAAAATACTATATGAATGAAGAAGTATCTCAGAAGTTAAAAATAATCAGACAAACCCTCTCGCAAGCTGAGGTTGAGGGTGTACGTCTGCGCGGTACAGATTGGTTTGCTTGGGCGACTGCTGGCGCTTCTCACACTGTATTGCTAACTGCGGAAACAGGGGTAGCCGAATTGTTAGTTACTCAAGAAGATGCATGGATATTGACGGATGAAATTGAAGCCCAACGTCTGAAAGATGAAGAATTAGCAAGTAATTTTAAGTTATATGTTAATCCTTGGGCTGATGCGGCGGCGCGTGAGGCTTTTGTGCGCGATGCCACATCTGGAGGTAAGATAATTAGCGATCGCCCTTCTTCTCAATTAGAACAACCCATACCACCATCTCTACAACAATCTAAACGCAGATTATTACCAACAGAATTAGAAAGATATCGCCAAGTCGGACAAAAAGCCAGCGCCGCAATGACAGAAGTATTACAAGCAGCACAACCTGATTGGACAGAATTTCAATTAGCTGGTGCGGGTGCGGAAGCCTTATGGGCGCTAGGTTTGCATCCAGCTTTGACATTAGTAGCAGGTGAGAGACGTTTACCTCTTTACCGCCATGCTACAGCCACAGGTGAAAGAATTGGACGCCAAGCAATGCTGGTTTTTTGCGCCAGAGGCTATGGATTATATGCTAACCTGACAAGATTCGTCTGTTTTGGTAGCCTTTCTCCAGATGACGCCGAATTACATCGTCATGTGCGGGAAATAGAAGCTACAGCTTTATCTGCATCTCAACCAGGAATGACGCTGGATGCAGTTTATTATGCTTTAGCTCAAGCTTACGAACAGCATGGTTTTCCTGATGCTATTCGCCAACATCACCAAGGAGGAACTACAGGATATTTAGCGCGAGAAATTGTAGCCACGCCTCAAACACAGGATTTTTTAACGGAAAATATGGCTATTGCTTGGAACCCAAGTGTCACAGGTGCAAAGGTAGAAGATACTTTTGTCATTCTCCAAGATGGGAAATTAGAAAATTTAACTTTTGATGCAAACTTCCCTCATGTTGAAGTAGAAGGTAGATTCCGCGCTGTACCTTTAGAAAAATCATAAAAATTCAAAATTCAAAATTCAAAATTCAAAATGAAGAAAAGTAGATTTTTTAGGCGAATTTTGGAGAATGAATATAAATTGGCAATTTTAGAGAAATTATGACTTTTCAAGAGATATTTAATAAACCACCAGAAACTGAAGCTAGCGCACCAGGAAGGGTGAATTTGTTGGGCGAACATACCGACTACAACGATGGTTTTGTTCTCCCGACAGCGATTCCCCAACAAACAACGGTAAAGCTAGGTTATAGCAATGATGAACAACATCAATTTTATTCAGAAAATCTGCAAGAACGTGTGAGTATTTTAGATATTCATCATTCGCCTTCAGGATTTGCTAGTTATATTTTTGGTTGTATAGAAGTAGTGAAACAAGCACAATACACCATTCCACCACTCAATATTTACGTTCAATCTTCAGTTCCTATCGGTTCTGGTTTATCTAGCAGTGCCGCTTTAGAAGTAGCGACAATTAGAGCAATTCGCGAACTTTTGGAGCTTCCAATTAATGATGTAGAAATTGCGCAATTTGCCCAACAAGCAGAAATTCATTATGCTGGCGTACAATGCGGCATCATGGATCAAATGGCTTGTAGCTTGGCTGACAATCAACATATTTTGTTTTTAGATACGCGCAGTTTAGAACGTCAGTTACTTCCTTTGCCAAGTAACACTAGTATTGTCGTGATAGATAGTGGCGTACCCCGCACCTTAGCCAGTAGCGGTTACAATCAGCGTCGCGCTGAATGTCAAGAAGCAGCGAAATTATTATTTGTTAGGGCACTGCGGGATATTACTGATGCTAGTGTAACAGAAAGCTTGCCCGAACCATTAAACCGTCGCGCCCGTCATGTGGTGACAGAAAATAACCGTGTCTTGGAAGTATTGCAAGGAGTAAAACCTGAGCGTTTTGGCGAGTTAATGAATGCATCCCATGCTAGTTTACGGGATGATTATGAAGTATCCGTACCAGCATTAGATAAATTGGTAGAAATCTTACAACATACTCCAGGTGTATATGGTGCGCGGTTAACTGGTGCGGGTTTTGGCGGTGCTTGTGTGGCGTTGGTAGCCTCAGGTAAAGAAGAAGGCGCAATTCAAGCTTTAGAACAATACAATCATGCAGGTTATACAGGGAAAATTTTAGTTCCTGAGTTGATAGAGGCTAGGGATTAGGAGCTAGGGGTTTGTCGTATTAATTATGTCGGGTAATAACCATTTCTTTGTGATGATGCACCTAATATTTATTAATAAACCGCCAAGTACGCATTAGACGCGTTCGCGGAGCGTTGCCGCAGGCTAGCGGCTTCCCGTAGGGTAGTACGCCAAGAAACAGAGAGGTAATCATTTAGTGTAAGTTTATAGAGAATCGGTATAAGTTTCTTCTTCTTTTCTCTTTCTTCGCGTACTTCGCGTCTTTGCGGTTCGTTTGTAACCAATCAAAATTAATGCGACAAACTATAAGGAAATAAGGATTTTGATGATTTTTATCAGAATTGTTCGAGATTAAATTGGAGGTAAAGAATGCAGCCTAATGTTATTTTTGGGAATGCTGTTAGCGAGGGTGCAAATCGCTGGGGTTGGTTTATGGGACATTTTATTACACCAGATGACGATCCGCGCTCAACTTCAGCAATAGAAATAAAATGGGGTGTTCATAAAGCAGGAGAATGTAGAAGCGAGTGGGCGATTAATCATCAAGCTGCTACGCTTTCTATTTTAATTAGTGGGAAATTTTGCCTTCAATTTGAGGATAGAGAAATTATCTTATCTCGTGACGGTGATTATGTGCTGTGGTGTGCGGGTGTACCCCATTGTTGGATTGCACAGTCTGACTGTACGATTTTAACTGTGAGATGGCCTTCGGTTCCCAATGATAGTGTGGAAGTGCGATCGCCTGCAACGGTCAATGATATTATGGCAGTGCGATCGCCTCAATAAAACAAACATAAATCAACCTCACCGGGGAACTGGTACTTGATTAATCACCGATGCAATCACCGCATCCATTTGTAAACCATCAAGCATTGCTTCTGGTTTTAAAATCAGGCGATGACGCAATAATGGTGATGCAACAGCTTTGACATCATCTGGCGTGACAAATTTTCTTCCTGCTAACCAAGCTGCTGCTTGAGATGTTTGCAACCAAGCACCAGCAGCACGAGGTGATGCGCCTAATGCTAATTCGGGGTGTTGGCGTGAGTTTTTCACTAAAGCTAGTAAATAATCAATAATTTTTTCATCAACATCAATTTCTTTTACAGCTTGTCGCGCCTGCAAAATTTCGCTGACTGTGGTGACAGGTTGCAAACGATTAATATCTCCCCGTCGCGCTGCAAATCCAGCCTGACGATTAAGTAACATTTGCTTTTCCGCAGCAGGTTCGGGGTAATCTACGGCTAGTTTAAATAAAAATCTATCTAATTGCGCTTCTGGTAAAGGATAAGTACCCTCAAATTCTAGAGGGTTTTGTGTCGCAATTACCCAAAATAATTCTGGTAAAGGTAAACTTTCACCATCGAGAGTTACCTGCATTTCTTCCATTGCTTCTAACAGCGCCGCCTGTGTTTTGGGAGGAGTGCGGTTAATTTCATCTGCTAGTAATACTTCTGTAAAAACAGGCCCTTTTTTTAAAGTAAAATCGCGGCTATTTAAATCAAATATATTTGTCCCAGTAATATCTGAAGGTAATACATCTGGCGTTAATTGAATCCGGCGAAAATCTGCTTTAATTAACTGCGCCAGCACTTTTACCAAGAGTGTTTTACCCGTTCCCGGTACACCTTCTAAAATTATATGTCCTCCCGCTAGTAATGCTACTATTAGCTGTTTTATCAAGCTAGATTGTCCCACAATTACTTGATTGAGTCCTTGCTCCAGGTGAATTAAACTAGAATGTGTATTGTTCATGTTTGTCATTTGTCATTTGTCATTTGTCATTTGTCATTTGTCATTTGTCATTTGTCATTGGTAAAATCAATTCTTAATTTTGAATTTTGAATTTTGAATTTTGAATTTCTTGAATTTTCTGCCATTTGCCCAACCAGCTTAACAGTTCTTTATCGCTCATGGATCGTTTTGGCGATTTAAACTTTAATACTGTAACTAATTCGGCTGCACTTCTTCCGGTTTTCTCTACCCAAATATCAATTAAGGCTTGAGGTTCGAGGAGAATTTCTCCTAATCCTAAAGCTTTTTGTAATTGTAATTGTTCTTCTTTCCCTACCATCTCCACAACAAAATCGCTGGATTCGGCTTTTTGTAAGACTCCGGCTAATGCTTGGATATATGCTTCGCTATTGTCTAAAACTGGTGCTTCTAAAACTATTGGCTTACCAAAACGGCGATTTTGTGACCAAATTAGCACTAATAAAAATATACCTGCTTGCAATATGGCTACAATTAAAGGTTGATTAGCAAAATAAGTCAATAAGTCACCTTCACCTTCTTTTTGTCTAATATCAGCGTCTTTATAACCATGAATGTATTCATCCACAAATATGGGATGATTTTGTTTGCTGACTAAATCTGCAAGAAATTTAAAATTACTTAAATAATCTTGATAAGCATTCGCTGCTAAATAGGGAGTGGTGCAAAAGATAACTTTTCCTTTACCATATTTTGTCTGCCAAACTATAGCACCAAAGCGATCGCCTAATAACATCTCTTCTTCAGCGTCTGTTTTTTGGCGTCTGCGCGTATCAATTTTGACATTACCAACAGGCGATTGTTGCATTGTCTGAAATTTAGCGGCTTTTACTGGGTACTGTGCGCCTAAAATTACCCAAATATTACCTTTTTCAATCCATGCGCGTTCTTGGGAAGTGATGACTGCATAATTCAGACGGCTGTATACTTGTAACAGCGTCACGGGAGTTTTGGCTTTAATATCATCCCACGGTTTTTGCCAGCGCTGGATAGAACTACCCTGTTCTTGCATAAAAGCATACCAAGCACCATAGCCATCAGCACTACGGTTATAAGTAGAACCACTATTAAGAATGCTGTTGCTAGGTGCCGCAAATAAGCTGATAATTACTATCGCTACTAATGCGATCGCACCTAGCAAAGACAAGCGATTTGCACGCTGCATAAGGTATAAAAATTTAGTCCATAGTCAATAGTCCACAGTCAATAGTCCATAGTCAATAGTCCATAGTCCAGAGTAATTAACCTTAACAACTGATAACACTTCATGTAGCTGTCAGTGCATCGCTGACAACTGACAATTGTACAGACGCGATTAATCGCGTCTCTGAATATTGCCTTGTAAGCCGCCTGTGTGGATTAATAATATGCGATCGCCTTTTGGGAAAAATCCCTGTTTTAATAAATCCATGACGCCATAAAACATTTTGGCGGTGTATACATAATCTAAAGGTATACCTTGTTCTTGGGTGAATTGCTGCTGAAATTGTAATAATTCGTCGTTGACTTTGGCGTAACCACCCATGTGATAATTACAGATTAGTTGCCAAGATGCGATTTCTTCATGAGCTACAGGTAAACCAGAAGCGAGGTAATTTTTCAGCCAATTATCTACATCCGATTTGAGAAATTCCCCACCTTTGAGAACCGGAAAACCAATAGCGCGTTGGCTTTTGGTTAACGACAAAATAATTCCCGCTAAAGTTGTACCCGTACCGCAAGCTACGCATACAGTATCAAATGCGGCATTATTTACTATCTCCATACACCCGCGCACACCGTTCAGATTTCCCCCACCTTCAGGAATGATAAACACATTACCAAAGCGTTGCTGTAATTCTGCTTGTAATTCTGCTGTGTGGCGCTGTCGGTATTTCTGTCTATCCAAGTAGAAAATTTGCATACCTTGTTGCACAGCAAAACTCAGTGTAGGGTTGAGTGGTAATCTCTCCTCTCCCCGAATCATTCCAATTGTGCGGAATCCTAAGAGATTTCCCGCCGCAGCTGTGGCAAATATATGATTAGAATAAGCACCACCAAAGGTAAGCAAGGTGGTTAAATTTCTTTGTTGCGCTTCCAAAAGGTTGTACTTGAGTTTAAACCACTTATTACCATTAACCAAAGGGTGCATATTATCGAGACGAAGTACAGACAATTCCATTCCAATTTGTTGAGCAATTAGACTTTGAATTGGCTGTATATTTGGAGGGAGAAAAGTTAATGACATTTAGACGGTTGACGGTTGACGGTTGACGGTTGACGGTTGACGGTTGACGGTTGACGGTTGCATAACGTTATTAGCAATTAACCCTCTTCTATCACTTTGGGAAGAGAATAATAAATGTAGGTTGGGTTAAACGGAGTGAAACCAAACAATACCAAGGTTTTCGGGTGTTGGGTTTCGTTCCTCAACCCAACCTACGCCTCAATTGATAAAAACCTTTAAAAAAAAGGGTTTGAGATTCTTATTCGGCTAGAGTGATTAAAGAGGGTTAAGTAAGTCGGTGGAAAAAAACCAAACTATATTACGAAACGTAAACTGGCTTGAAACCCTTACCAATGACAAATGACAAATGACAAATGACAAATGACAGCCATCGCCAGTTATCTTTAATTGCACCGCCCTAGTTAATCATTAACAAAATTGAGTCCTGATATTGCTCGATCAATATCTAAATTTAAATATTTATCTATTGGTAGATACATCCAATTTAGCGCTACTTGGGGATCTGGGTTAGTTCTGTGAAACCCTAATGCTGCTACTAATTGTTCGTGGCTGGGATGTATAGTGAGAGCATAAATATCGCAAATGTTAGGAAAATCAGCTTGGAGACGCAAAAATGTTTTTTGTGTATCTTTTAATAATTGACAGACATTAATTAGCCGATTGTAAGGTAAATCGATTTGCCAACTGCGGATAAAAATTGATGTACAATTGCGATCGCCTATTTGGGCAATTTCAAATGGATCAATATCCCAAGTTGCACTCATGTGTAAGCCTTTGCGGGCTGGGAGAAAGAAATTAGCTTCCGATTCTCTCGCGACTGGATACAGCGCATAAAAAGCTACAGCATCTTGGTTATCGCTACGGCGTAAAACCCTCATCCCGGTTGGATATTGTTCCGCCCAACCCCGGATAATTCTGACAATTCTATGGGGTAATGCAGTCGCTTTTTTATTCATCCAGTTGTAGTTACGGGCTAAAAAACTCGCAACGGGTACAGCATCGGTGCGGGGATTGAAATCATCAGCGAAAAGTTTAATATCGGCTTTAGCTACTTGAGAATTTTGCAGATTGGGTAATAAAGAACGGATGCGAATACAAGTACTATTACCATCAAAGTCTTTTTCAATCAGCCCCAAAGCCACCAGCTTATCAATCATCATACCCGCAGAGCGATCGCTCCCCCGCTCTTGTTCGCCATAAAAAACTTCTTGGGCTTCCCGATGGGTACAAGGAACAAACCCATCGGGTAAATCCAGTTCTGTCAAAGGTTTGGAAAAACGCTCACCTAATTCTTGGCGTTGTTTAATTAGTAAATAAACCCACAACTTGACAAAATATTCTGCCCGTCGTCGCGTTATCCCCACTCGCCCTTGCAACTGGGAGACATATTTGCGCTGTTGTTCCTGGGGAAACCATTGTTCAATACTTTGTGGATGCATCATTTCGCAAAACTCCTGACTTTTCCTAACTTGTGCGGTTGAACGGCAGTTACAATTGATTAGTCCCCAGCATTAGACTGTGTTTGTATAGCCGAACCAGTGCGTTCGGTTGCCAGACTTCTACGTAACTCAAGAGTGACTGGTTTGCGAAGAGAATTCGCCAGGTTGAGACTCCTGCACCAATCATCTTTATAAAAACTTCACCTTAATTCAGCTAAATTACGCAAACTTCATCGCCTTGACTATATTTGCTGCTTACTCATTGCATAGACATAATCGCCAACCCCAAAATTTAGTTAAACACCTGATTAACATCACAGGTATCCCTATTTGGCTGTAATGCTGAGTTTTGGAGGCAATTAATTATGGTATTTTCAGATAACGAAAACAATTTAAATTTTCTGGCTTTTTCCGAAGAAAAACAAAATCAAAAAACTCCCACAAATGATGATTTACAACCTTTAGCAAAATTTGATTTACTCCAAGCGATTATTGAAAGCTTTGTTGATGGTGTATTGATTGTCTCACCCGAAGGTAAATTAATTCATACCAATGAATACGCCCGTGCAATATGTCGGCAATTAATGCCAAAAGATGCAGATAGCTCGGCAATACCCCAAGAAATTTGGCAGATTTGTCAATCTTTAATTGAAAGTTATGAGCTATTTACTACCGAAAAAATTATTATTGAGTCAGAAATTCAACCAAAGCCAACAATCAAATTGCGCGTTAGGGCTAGATGGTTAGAACTATCTGCCAGCCCAAGCAACTTTTTATTGGTGACAATAGAAGATTGTAATCAACATAGCCAAAGTATTGCGATCGCGGATGCCAAAAAATACAATTTAACCGAACGGGAAATAGAAGTTTGGCAGCTAAGGTTAGCGAATCTTTCTTATAAAGAAATTGCCAATAAACTATTTATTACTATTAATACAGTAAAAAAGCATTTACAAAACATTCATGCTAAACAACAAGATATAAATAATCTGCATGAATACAACTTCGTGTAATAAATAAATTATTTTCCGTAGTGGATTTACACAACTAAAATAGTACATTAGATGTAGGTTGGGTTGAGGCTTTGCGAAACCCAACATGAATTTCAGCAACTCAACATAGATGCTGGTGTTGGGTTTCCTTACGTCAACCCAACCTACATTTTTTTGCAACATTTTAGCCTTGCCATGCCAGTAGGCTAACGCACCATTTTTATTTACAAATTATAGATAATTTGAGATACATCAAGATATTAAAGCAGATAAAGCATTACCTTGCAGAAAAAAGGCTTCAAGTTCAGTTTTTTTGCTGAAAATTCGCCAGCTTTATCATTTACACATATTTACGACTCATTTTTATAATTTTAGTAAACAAAAAAGGCGATCGCTTGCTCATTTATCTAAATTAACTACTCATTTTCCTGTTTTCAGTAAGCAAAAAGCCATTTCACCTTCTCGTTAAGCCTTAACGAGTTCTCATTATTGTATTTTCCTTGCGGAAAATACCATTTCACCTACTCAAAAAGCCATATCGCTTACTCGTTTCGGTAAATCGCGTACTCATTTTAGTGTTTTCCGCAGGTAAAAAGCTATATTGCTTACCCATTTCGGTAAATCACGCACTCATTTTGGTGTTTTCCGCAGATAAAAAAGGATATAGCTTGCTGAAAAATGGCGCTGTTTGATAATAAGCTGCTGTGTAGGTAGGCGTTATTGTTTTTTGCGATGTCAAAGGCGGGCTACGCCTACGCACTTATTTGAAAATTCAATTGAGTAATTGAATCTAGAAACCTAATTCATAATTCATAATTCATAATTCCCAACAGTAATACATCATAGATTTCGCGTAGCGGCAAAGCATTGCCCATTGGTGTCAACTTAAGCTCAAAAGCCTTCTCTATCTCCTTATCTCGTTTCCAGCCTCCGGCTGGAAATGCGTATTGCGAGGCTCTGCCTCGAAAGCTGATAAATTGAGGCAGAGCCTCATGATTTTAGCTCCCACGCAGAGCATGGGAGCTAGATGGAATATCTTGAGCAATAAAGCCTTTCACGTTAAGTTGACACCAATGAGCATTGCCTTGCCCCTACAATTTATATTTGTATTACAGCAGTTTTCACCTATTTAAACCACATCTGTCGTAGGGAACACCGACAATCTTTTGGTACATGCAATAATTTTACTGGTGCCGTGCCCCTACCGCGTGGTCTATTTACCTGAAAATAGCTGTAAAATTCATAAATAAATACATATAATTTAGCCTGCGTAGGCAGGCTTTGTTTGTTTAGCTCCAGGCTTCCAGCCTGAGAGCGTTAATGCCCAGCTCCACAGAAACTTAGTATAATATATGTCTTTAATTTTGAATTTTGAATTTTGAATTTTGAATTTTGAATTGATTTATGCCAACTGATAATTCTCGAATTGTCACCTATAGCCCAGCTTATACAATCGTCCCAACTTATGAATGCTTTAATCGCTGTAGCTACTGTAATTTTCGCACCGATCCTGATAAAAGTCCTTGGTTAACTTTAGCAGCAGCCACCAGCATTTTAGAAAAAATACAACAAAAAAATGTATGTGAAATTCTCATTCTTAGCGGAGAAGTACATCCACATTCCCCCAGGCGTGAAGCGTGGTTCCAAAGAATTTATGATTTGTGTCAGTTAGCATTAACAATGGGTTTTCTCCCCCACACTAATGCAGGGCCGCTTAGTTTTGCAGAAATGCAAAAGCTGAAGAGTGTTAATGTTTCAATGGGGTTAATGTTAGAGCAATTAACACCTCAATTATTAACTACAGTACATCGTCACGCCCCCAGTAAATTACCAGAATTGCGATTACAACAATTAACATGGGCGGGAGAATTACAAATTCCCTTTACTACAGGGTTATTATTAGGAATTGGCGAAACATTAGCCGATTGCTGGGAAACATTAACAGCTATATCTGAATTACATCAGCGTTATCATCACATTCAAGAAGTTATTTTACAACCCCATAGTCCAGGAAATCAGCAAACTTTTGACGCGCCAAATTTTGACCCCCATAAATTACCAGAGATAATTGCTAAAGCCAGGGAAATTTTACCGCTAGAAATTACAATTCAAATTCCGCCGAATTTAGTCAAAGATGGTGAATGGTTACTTGCTTGTATAGCGGCTGGTGCGAGAGATTTAGGTGGAATTAGCCCAAAAGATGAAGTGAACCCTGATTATCCCCATATTCAAGCAGGGGAATTGAGAGAAATTTTACAGATTGGGGGATGGGAATTAGTACCGCGATTACCTGTTTATCCACAATTTGATTATTGGTTGTCAGGAGAATTACAAACAGCAGTAAAGCGATGGCAATTTAATAGTCAATAGTCAGTAGGGGCGGGTTTATTGAGAATTATCGTTGAGCAGTGAAGATATTTGTGAACCCGCCCTTACAACAGTCAACATTCAACATTTAACTTAAATTATTCTTGAGGAATTGCAATTGTAAACTCTGTACCTACGCCTAGTTGAGAATTTACTTCTAATGTGCCATTGTGTTTTTCAACGACAATTTGATGGGCGATTGATAAGCCTAATCCTGTACCTTTTCCCACAGGTTTAGTGGTAAATAAAGGCTCAAATAGTCGTTGTTTAAGTCGTTCAGGAACGCCCATCCCATTGTCAGCAATCCGAATTAAAATATGATTTTCTGAATCTGCTGCTGTGGTAATTTTAATTTGGGGATTTTTACAGATCATTTTGCCTTGAAATATGGCTTCATCAATCGCATCAATGGCGTTAGCTAGTATGTTCATAAATACTTGGTTCATCTGCCCTAAATAGCAGTTAACCTCTGGTAATTCTCCGTAATTTCTAATTACTTCAATACAGGGGCGATCGCTATTATTTTTTAAGCGATGTTGTAAAATCATTAATGTACTATCTAGCCCTTGGTGCAAATCCGCAAGTACTTTACAATCGCTATCGGCGCGGGTGAAGGTACGCAATGAATTAGAAATATTACGGATGCGTTCGCTGGCGATTTTAAATGAATCGATTATTTTGACTAGATCGTTGAGCATAAATTCTAGATCTAAGTCTGCAATTGCTGTACTAATTGTCTCCTGGGGGTTGGGATACTCTTGTTCATATAGTTTCAAAATTGCTGATATCCCAGCAATATATTCTTCTAAAGGGGGAATATTGCTGCTAATAAAATTGATGGGATTATTCATTTCATGGGCAATCCCAGCAATTAATTCTCCTAGCGTAGATAATTTTTCTTGCTGCACTAGTTTAACTTGGGCTTGTTGTAAAGCCAAAGTGCGATCGCGTACTTGTTGTTCTAAAGATTCATTTAGCTGCTTCAGTCTTAAATGTACCAGCACTCTAGCAATGACTTCTTCTTGGGCAAAGGGTTTTGATATGTAGTCTACCGCACCAAGAATAAAACCCTTAGTCTTACTTTCGATATCGGCTAAAGCAGTGGTAAAAATAATCGGAATATTTGCGGTAACTGGATTAGCTTTCAAACGCCGACAGGTTTCAAATCCGTCAATACCCGGCATTTGAATATCGAGTAAAATTAACTCTGGTTGATTGCGTTCGACTTGCGCGATCGCACTTTCGCCGTCAACTGCTACCCGAAAACGCAAACCCTTACTAGTCAACGCTTCTGACAGCACAGATAAATTTGTGGGATTATCATCCACAATTAAGATAAATCCTTTATTGCCAATCTCACTCATAACTATAGATAAAAATAGAATTTACACCTAATTAATTCATAGATTCTTGGATAAAGCTTTCCAAGCGTTTAAGTTGAAAGTTGCTAGCCAACTGGATGATTTGCTCGGTAAATGCACCTAAATCCTCGTGAGAATTCCCAAGTTGTACCGCTATTTCTAAAATTGATTGAATATCGCCGTCTTGTACCAATTCATGTAAATTTTGCAAAACCTCACGAGCAGGTACAACTATTCTATTATTCAGAGATAAACTATCTAAATCGGGGTTTTTTAAGGAATTATTATTGCCTTCATACAGCCATTCTAATTGCAAAAATTGCCGTAGTAATTCTAGCAAAGTTTCTACATCTATGGGCTTGCCCAGAAAAGCATTAGCACCCACATCAATACTTTTATATTGGTCATTGGCAAAGACACTAGCGGAAGAAGCAATAATAGCTATATGTTTAAATTCTTCAGATTGGCGCAAGGTTTTAATAAACTCCAAACCATCCATTACAGGCATAATTAAGTCAGTAATAATCAAGTCTGGTTTGTGAATTTTTACCTGTTCTAATCCTTTTTGACCATTAGTAGCTTCTACAACCGTAAAGCCCACTGGCTCTAGTAAATTGACGATAACGGAACGGTTCTCCCATTTATCATCTAAAATCAAAATCTTCCGTCTTTGTCCTTCATAACCAATAATTGTACCTTTATCAACTATTCTGCAAAAGGTTGCCCAGTTTTGAGACTCTGCTACTTCTAAATCAAAGTAGAAAGTGCTACCTTTGCCAAACTTACTTTCTAACTGAATTTGACTCCCCATCAACGCAATAATTTGTTGGCTGATGGCTAATCCTAAACCTGTACCTTCGGTTTGTCGCTTTTGATTACCTACTTGCTCAAAAGGCAGAAAGATTTTTGTGGCTTGTTCGGGGGTAATACCCGTACCCGTATCTACTATTTCAAAGCGAATTTTATAGATGATTTCTCCTTGTTTATTAGCTGTTTGATTCAGGACTTTCACCTTAAAGGTGACACTCCCTTGTTGGGTAAATTTAATAGCATTACCCAGCAAATTAATCAAGACTTGGCGCAAACGTTTTTCATCAGCGCGAATCCCTGTTGGTAAATCACTGTCAAGTTGCAAATTAAACTCAATCACTTTTTGTTCAGCCCGAATCCGGCAAATTTCACTCACGCTATCGAGAAACGCCGGTAAGTAAAAATCTATCAGATTCAATTCCAGTTTTCGGGCTTCAATTTTGGAGAGATCCAACACATCATTAATTAGAGTTAATAAATGAGAAGCACATTGATAAATAATGCTAATTCCTTTAGTAGCTTTTTCACTTAAATTTTCTGTCCGTTGGAGAATTTGTGTATAGCCAAGAATACCGTTTAGAGGTGTGCGTAACTCATGACTCATATTGGCGAGAAATTCACTTTTGGCTTCGCTAGCATTATTTGCTATTTCCTCAGCGTGACGTAATTCTTGCTCAACGCGCTTGCGCTCAACAATTTCCTTAAGGAGTGATTGATTCATTGTTTCTAATTGGGCGGGACTAGGTAATGTGAGAGCTTGGGGTATGAGGTCAACTAACGCAAATGCTGTATATATAGAGATAATTGCCGTCAAAGCTTTCAGTGTCCCAGAAAACCAGTAATCTGGATGCCATAACGTCCAAATTTCCATTAAATGTCCAGTACCGCAAGCAATAATAAAAGCACCAAATAACATAAACACGCCATTAAAAGGTACATCTTTGCGTTGCGAGATAAAGTAAATTAGTAACAGTGGAATAGAATAATAAGCGAGAGCGATGGTTGCATCAGAAATAATGTGAAGCCAGACTAATCCGGTATTCCACAAATAACAATGTCCATGAGCCATAAAACCAAGTGAGTAGAAACCAGAGGAAAAAAATGCCAACATAATGCTGCGCTTATAGGTGCCATATTTTGTCTATCAACTTAGTATTCCCAATTAATTAAGTCAGTAACCTCAATCGATACTTTCCTCAAAAAACCCTTATTTCTACTCAAATTTCCCACACTTATATGCTTCAATTTGCTGATTGAGGAGTTTACGATCGCTTCCTTATCTAGAAATTTAAACATGTAAATTTAAATACGCTTATATAAGCAAATATACATATATTACATAGCAATCCGTTTAGGATTTACAAACACCTATCTTCCTTGTCCTCCTTGTCTTCCTTATCCTTTTTGTTCGGATATCAAATAGAATTGCTATATTCTCTAACAGACAAGATGACGAGAGTGTGCATCCCAGTTTTTAAAACGCCCGCAGGCTGGAAGCCTGGGGCTATAAAGACGAAGCCTGCCTCCGCAGGCTATAAGTTTTTGAAGCCTGCGAAGGCAGGCTTTGTTTGTGTAGCAATACCCTTCTAGGGTATTGATTAAAAAAGTGGGATGCTCCCATGACGAGAGCGATCGCTTTGTGCCCCATTAGTTAATCTTGCGGTTGCGAATTGCTGTATCTTATGCGACACCTGATTGGAGACATCAGTTAAGCCCTGTGAGAGGGTAATTTTTAGCAATATACGTTTTGGCAATTTTTTGCCCTATTTCTCCTAGCTTGGTGAGAAATCCGCGATGAAGTGCTGAGTTTTTGCAAAATATTGCTATTAGTGGAAAAATTTGGCTATTTTGGATAGTATCAATTCTTTAGGCTACAAATAAATGTATTCCCAACCTCAGTATAGAAACTTATTCGAGCGAATAGCAAAAGTTGCTTCCCAAAAGCTTAAGGAGTTATTGCCCTCGTTCTTTGGCATTTGTATATTTTTGATAATCTGGCATTTATTAAGCTTGCGTCCTAATACGTCATTACCTTCACCATTTGCAGTGGTGACTGAAACCTGGGATTTAATAAGAGATCCTTTTTTTCAGAAAGGAGGAAATAATAAAGGTTTCTTCTGGCTAATTCTCGCCAGTTTAAATAGGGTAATGGTAGGTTATTCCTTGGCGATAGTAATCGGTATTCCTATTGGTTTTTTTATTAGCTTAAATAGTTTTTGTAGAAAAGCGATAGATCCAATAATACAATTACTGCGTCCTGTTGCACCTTTAGCTTGGCTACCTTTAGCCCAAGCAGTATTTCTCAAACCTAATCCTTCAGCTATTTTCGTAATTTGTATAACGGCGATTTGGCCGATTATTTTAAATACAGCTTTGGGTGTCAGTCTGGTACCTAAAGATTACATTAATGTTTCTAAGATAGCGGGTTTATCACCATTAGAACATTTTTATAAAATCCTCTTACCGGCAACTTTACCTTATATATTTACAGGCTTGAGAATTGCTCTCGGTTTATCTTGGTTAGCAGTTGTGGCGGCGGAAATGTTGCTTTCTGATGATGGTATTGGTTTCTTTATTGTCGATGCTTACAACAATGCCAATATTCACGAAATTATTTTGGCAATTTTTTATCTAGGTGGCTGCGGTCTTATCCTCGATAAAATTATGGGCTATATTTCCGAAAAAGTCACGCCGCAAGAGTAATTAATATTAGGACTTACGCAGTGTCAGATATTTTTCCTGCTTTTTGTCAATTGTCAATAGTCAATAGTCCATAGTCCAAAAACCTGAATTTTGACCATTGACTTTTGACTTTTGACCACCCTTGTGAGGGTTTTTGTGTTCGGTGCGTAAGTCCTAAATATCAGTTAATCACAAGAAAATCTCACAACCAAACATAAAAATTTCTCTTCCCTAATCCCTAGCCCCTAGCCCCTATTTATTTAAGCCGAGAGTCAATACCATGCCTAGTTTCGTAGAAATCAGGGATATACATAAGGAATTTGTCCAAGATGGTACGAAGAACATTGTTCTTAAAGATATCAATTTAGAAATTGAGCAGGGGGATTTTGTCTCCCTAATTGGTCACTCTGGTTGTGGTAAATCTACACTATTAAATATTGTCGCCGGTTTAGAAAAACCAACTCAAGGACAAGTGTATGTAGATGGGCAATTAGTTAAAAGACCATACCGCGATCGCATGGTAGTATTTCAGAATTATTCCCTATTACCTTGGCTGACAGCTTGGGAAAATATCGCTTTGTTTGTTGATAAAGCTATGCCAGGGAAATCGAAAGCCGAACGCCGGGAGATTATCGCCTCGCACCTAGAATTAGTGGGTTTGAAAAACGCCGCCCAGAAAAAACCCGCGCAACTCTCAGGGGGGATGAAACAACGAGTAGCTTTAGCCCGTGCTTTGGCGGTTCAGCCGAAATTACTTTTACTTGATGAACCATTTGGTGCTTTAGACGCGCTAACGCGCGGTTCATTGCAAGCAGAGTTAATGTGTATCTGCGATCGCTATCACATCACAACTATCATGGTAACTCATGATGTGGATGAAGCTTTATTACTGAGCGATCGCGTAGTCATGTTGAAAAATGGCCCTGCTGCTACCATCGGTCAAATTTTAGACATACCCTTTGAACATCCCCGTTCTTTAGAAATTCGCGATACTGCCAAATTTCATGACCTACGCCATGAATTAATGCAATTTTTACAAGGTCAAGAACAAGCCAAACGATTGTAGATATAAATTTTAACTATTTTGACCAAATCAGGCAAAGGTAAAAAGATAATTTTTTACTTTTTACTTCTTACAACCTCAGTACAAGTATAAATTTTGAATTCCCCACATGGTGAAATTTAAGCGCAGACAATTTCTCACAACGGCAGGTGCAGCTGTTATCGCTCATAGCTTAAGCAACTGTAGTAATTTCAGTGTAGCGAAAACGCAATTAAATGCTGGCGTCTATGCAGGCGATCGCGATACGCCCGAAGTAACAACTGCTACACTAGGATTTGTGCCTGTGACTAGCAGTTGCCCGTTGATTATTGCCAAAGCTAAAGGCTTTTTTGCGAAATATGGTTTACCAGATATTCGCGTTGTTAAACAACCCTCATGGGCGGTGATGCGCGACAAACTCATGTTAGGTTCAGCAGATGAAGGCTTAGATGGCGGACATCTGCTATTTCCGATGGTTTACCTCATGTCCACTGGGGAAATTACTTATAGAAGAAAAATTCCCATGTATATTTTGGCAAGAATGAATCTCAACGGACAAGGAATATCTGTTGCCAACACATATAAAAATTTAAATTTGAGTACAGACAGTTCGCCCTTAAAATCAGCTTTCTTACAAAAAGCGAAAGCTGGTGAAACTGTGCGTTGTGCTGTTCCCTATCGCCGGGTGACTGGTGATTTTTTCATGCGTTGGTGGTTGGCGCATGGCGGTATCGATCCCGATCGCGATTTATCCATCATTGTCATTGCACCGCCGCAGATGGTTGCAAGTATGCGGAGTGGGAGTATGGAAGCCTTCTGTGTAGTCGATCCTTGGCACCATCGCCTGATTAAACAAGGATTAGGTTATTCGGCGGTGACAACTGGGGAATTATGGCCGAATCACCCAGAAAAAGCCTTTACCATGCGCGCTGAGTGGGTTGATAAATATCCCAAAGCAGCCAAAGCCATGCTAGCGGCATTTTTAGAAGCGCAAATTTGGTGCGATCGCCCAGAAAATAAAGCAGAATTATTTGATATTGTCTCACAAAGACAATGGATTGGGGTCAAAAGTGAATTGATCCGCGATCGCCTTTTAGGTAAATTCGATTATGGCAATGGGCGGGTAGTAGAAAATAGTCCCCATGCGATTAAATACTGGCGAGAAAATGCCTCTTATCCCTTCAAAAGCCACGATTTATGGTTTTTAATTGAAGATATGCGCTGGGGTTATCGTTCTCCTGATTTTAATACCAAACCCTTAATTGATGCAGTCAATCGTGAGGATTTATGGCGAGAAGCAGCTAAATTTATCGGTCAAGAATCAGCAATTCCAGCTAGTACATCAAGAGGAATCGAAAAGTTCTTTAACGGCTTAGAATTTGACCCCGAAAATCCCCAAGCGTATCTCAATGCACCCAAAATCACGTTGACATAGTCAACAGTCAACAGTCAACCGTCAACGCTATTTTCAAGCTAGTCTCTAGCCGCTAGGGCGTGTTTTCAAACTATAACTAGAATAAAATGGAGGCGATCATGATCATGGCTGTATAATTAGCTGCAAGTTTTTCATATCGTGTTTGATTCTGTTGATAGCCCGCTCGATAACGTGGCGTTGATTGGTTTTGCTTTTGATTTTTATTTACTCAAGTTTTCTGTTGTGGATAAAATTTGTGCAGATGGGGTTGGCAATAGTGCATTTCCCCTTCTATTTAGTTATTGGTTGAGATTTTTAGCTTTATGCACCCAGGTAGAAATATTTTTTTGATATTTTAGATTCAGGTAATACGCGATCGCCATTTTTGACAAGGTTTGAATGCAATCCGGAATCATAGTGAGAAAACATTTAATATACAAAAGTATTTTTAATTACTCGTATTAATTCAATTTTGAGGCTAAAATTATATATTGCATAATATATAGTTACATTGAGAGCCTAAATACCAATACGCTTCCACCACTAAATATAACTCCCAGGATTGATGGAATCAAAGGCAACCATGCTCCCTGTATTAAAAGTATAAGTGTACAGACTCCGTACAAAACTACTGCTATGGTAACTACGGTGCATATCTGTACTAAGAGCGATCGCACCGGCCAAACAATCAAGCCACTGACTAAACACCATCCCCAAATCCAAAGAATATCACCCCAGTAAGGCAAAACCCAAATAATTGGCCGTCGATCCAACACAGCACTGATGATTTGGCTAGTCATCTGTGCTTGAATCAACAGTCCTGGAGTTTCTTGATAAGGTTGTTGTCCCACACTATCAGGAGTAGGAAAGCTATCTCTGAGACTTTGAGCAGTTACGCCAATCAGAATAATTTTATCTTTAACGGCATCAGATTTTACAGCACCACTCAATACATCTTCCACAGTAACTTGTTCAAACTTGGAATTCCGATAATTTGTGAGTATTTGAATACCACCTAAATCTACTTTGCCTACTCCTTTTTGATAACCTCCACTACTACCTGCTGCTAATCGCCAGAATGTTTTATTATGAGTAGGCGAATGAAAAATCACACCATTATTAGTAAGTTCATATTGAATATTTTCAGAATATAAATAACGGGCAGCTAATTGCAGATTGAGGGAGAAAGGAGTTGTGCAACGCGAAGAAATTTCCTGTTTCACCATTAAGATTTGACGCCGAATAATACCATCTGGATCGCGGATGGCATCAGTAAAACCTTGACGATCGACGGGAACACCTATAGGAGGTTTAATACCTTGAGGATCGTGTTCGCTATCTTTGCCTTTGCAGACAGCAATTACGTTTTCTTGATTTAACTGTGCAGTTAGTGGTAACTGTTTTAATTTTTCTTGAAAGTCGGGGATATCTCGATAGATGTCTATACCAATAACTCGCGGTTGATATGTTTGTAATTTCTCAAGTAATTTAGCTAATTTCTGATCGGATATAGATTTTAGTCCGCGTCTCAGTTCTGATAAGTTTTGAATGTCTTTTTCTGTAACTTCAACCACCAGCAATCTGGAATCTTGTTCTTCTTGAGGACGCAAGCGGATGATGTGGTCAAAAGCTTGTAGTTCCTGTGTTTGAAATACTCCTAAAAATCGTAAACCAATGATGGATAAAGTAGCTATTGCAGTACTCAAAAGTATAGTTGCTATTGATTGTCTAATCCCAAGATTTGAGTGGATAGAATCATGGGAATTACCACATAATTCTGACCAAGTTATCGGAACTGTTGTCGGATTTTGGCAGATAACAGGTAACCAACTGGCGCAAGGAAAATCATTTTCCCATCCCTGAAGTCTTTCTCGTGCTTCCCGTACTGCTGTATAAAAAAGCTTATCTCCCGCAAAAGCGACAAGAAAGTTTTTGAGAAACTCCTGGGCTACTAAATCTGGTACCGGTTCGCGCATGACAATCATTTGGGGAATGTTTAAATCGGCTAAATCCCTTGCCAAACCCGTGCTATCACAGGAGTTGAAAATTGCCAATTGTAAACCGCGGGCGATCGCATTTTGTAGGGCATTCTTAAGTTGGGGAATAGTTAAGCTTTCAGTTTGGTTGAGATAAATTTTTCCGGTGTCCTCATCAGCCTGGCTTGAACTGTGTCCAGCAAAAAACAAGATATCCCAATCCTGATTCCACAAATATCGGTCAACTTGTCTCCGGGTTGGTTCCACAAGAAACTCAATCTCGGCAGATTGTAACCCCTTGAGCAAAGTGCGGTCTTTATCAATATCAATTCCTTCACTGTTACCCAAGATAGCAAGGATTTTTACCTTACCGATGGGCTTTCTCTTTTCGTTGTGTGGGGGTTCATACTCGTGGGAACTTAATGCTACTTCTGCTTGACGATAATCATCAAAAAAGTTCCAAAGATGCCAGGGAAGTCGCTGAAGTAAGGGAATATTTGTTTCAAAAATTACTCTAATTGTATCATTTCTGTTGAGTAGAGTTCTTAACTGTTGGACTATATTTTGAAATGGTTCTGAGTTCAACCACCTATTTATAGAGTTTTTTAATTGTTGGCAGACTTCACCAAATTCACTCACAGAGATATTCGTGACATCTTGTGCATGAATTTTAATGCGTAAACGCGACCCCAAACGTTGATGGAGTGCCTCATAAAGTAGCTGCCAGCGATGATATAGTTCGCTTAGTTCTGGTGCTGGTGGTAGAGTCCCTGTCAGTTTCATCGGATATTGTCGATTACTGTCCCAAACTTGAGCAGTCACCGCAGAAAATCCTTGATGCAAATCACCTGATAAGAAGCTGAAGACGACTAGTTTGTTCATCACCGTCTTTGTTTAATGACTAAAATATAAAATTTTCTCTGATTTGAAAGTTATTTAATCCTACTTGAATGCAAAAGTTTTCTCCCGATTCCACATCAAAACGTGGCAGTTGTACAAAGTTATCCTGGCTTCTAGCTTCCACCTCCTGAAGCATATCTCCAGATTCCGAAAGTAAAGCTAATTTAATATTTTCTGGTAAATAGAATTCCCCAGCAGTCGGATGTAATTGCACTCGCACGCTTATTTGTCTATCTACCTCAGGTATGAGAGCAACGAGTAAAACTACAGTTTTGGAATCTAATTGCATTCCCAAATCAATCAACTTGGCTCGCTTGGTTGCAACTTCTCCCAAACCATAGCCACTCCTCAATCCTAAAGCCATACTGCTACCGTTTGTACCAAAAAATATTTCTAAAGCCTCCCAGCCTGATGAAAACAATCCTTCTAACCACTGACTAAGATTAACTTTTATTTTGCCTTGGCGGTAATTGTACAATTGCTGTCGCCAATGTTCTTGCTCTAGTAACGCTCCCCAAATTGTCAATGGTAATTCCAGCCGGGAAAATTTTGCACTAGGGTTACCCAACCGTTGTAAAAGGTTTTCTGCTTGGGTTGCTGTTAATTCTGGTAAGGATGCGTTGGCGTAGCCTGCCGCAGGCATCGCTGCTTGGGTTTCTTCTTCTCGACAAAATTGGTAAGTTAAAAAGAAGGCATTAATATCTTTGGTAATATGTTGTATTGGCAAGCAGTAGGTGCGGTCAATGGAGTCATAATTTGCAAGTGATTTCAATTCCTTATGGGTGGTGTAACCCCAAACTCGCACCCAATCCTCATCTGGTTTGACTTGCACTGCTAAATAATAATCTGCTGCCCAACTCTGAATATCCACCCATTCTTGGGGAATTTCTAACTCTCGAGAGTCAATTGCTTCGCTGGGAATTAACACTACCTTCTTACCACCGAAGGAAATCGCCGTTCCGTTGACAAACTCCCAAAAACTTGGCATATCTGCACTGCTATACCAAATCTCGGCATCAGGAAAATACTCTTGTTTTACCCAGTCTAAAAACACATCCAAACAAATTTGATTGATATAGGCACACCAACGACTGCTAGGATTTGCATAAATTTGGCTATTTTGCCAAGACTGCGATCGCAATAATGGCGATACTTCTAATAATAATTCCGTTGGTTCCGTAAACATACTTATCATTTTTGATACCTCATACGGTTGAAGCCTTAAAGCTAGATTTTGCATAATAAATTCTCAACCATTCTTCCAAAGCTGCACTCATATCTTTTATTTGGTTGGAACTTACGGAAATATTCTGTGCTTTTTGACTCCAATCAATCAAGGCCTTGAGTAATGATTCTCTACCTTTGAGTAACCGACGGGAAACTGTAGGCTGGCTGATTTTTAACTCTTGGATAATCTGTTGCTGTGTCATGCCTTGTTGATAATAGAGTTCGAGTATCCTCTGAGATTGAGAATCCAGTCCTTCTAAGGCTGACAGCAGGACATCATTCATTTGCGAGATTTGATTGCGGCGGTTTTGAGCTTCTTCTTGGGCAAGAATATCAGCTAGCAATGATTCAGAAGTTGGATCTTTGATGTCAAACTCCGAATTTGAATCTTCGTCTTGATTATATACGTATAAAGAACTAACACTAGGGTAAAGATAATTACGTACATAAATAGTAGTTTTGTTCAGCCATTCCGCAATCATTTCCCAGTTGCATTCTGCGGTGGGGAAAGTTAGCTGGCTGAGTCTTTCGCTATTGTAGAGATGCGCAATATTTTCCCATAGTTGACGATTTGGTTGGGGCAGTTTTTGTATTCCTCCCGGTTGATTTTGCAGATATAGCATCCGGAAGCAAGTCCAAGCTAGGCGATATTGGGCGACTTGTGTGGGGGATAATCCAGCATTTTGCAGCGCCTCTAGCACTACTTTTTTACTCACCTTGCGTAAAAGTCCCCAGTTTGTGCAAATATCCGCTTCCTTGCGTTGGCGCAGCAGATCCTTCAATCTGCTGGGAAAGGCTATGGTGGCATAGGTTTTCAAAGCCGTGGATTTGTCTGGGTTATACCCTTGTAAGATAGTTTCTAACTCTGCAATGCCCATTTGGAAATAATCAGCTAATCCATACTGAAAAACAGCAAATTTAGCGATCGCTTTTTCGGCTGCCCAATAACAAGTTTCCTGCAAATAAGCTGATAAATGTGCTTTTGCCAGATTACTTAAATGAGAGTTTGAACGCCATATTTTATACCAATAAAACGCCCAAAAATTTTCTGTAAACTTATTTGCCTGGTCTTGATTATTAGCGATCTCTGCCAAATTATTTTGCATACTCCGGCGCAACTTAACTTCTGTTAGCCATTTGCTAAATCTATCTGCTTCTAGTTGGGCAAAGGTAGAGAATATTTCAATAATTTCTAAACGAGGACGCATAGGCTAGTTATAGTCTGATATCTTTTAACAGATTTGGTAAATGGATTCTGCCTTATAGCGCCCTTTTGCGCTCATATTTTCAACGCAGGTAATGGCACTAGTTAATTCTTTCATCCCTTTACGGATAGTATCTCGATTCCATCCTAATTCCGAGGGGAGCAAGTCTGTGTCCATCTAAACCAAAACCTTGGACTGTTGATGCTATAAAGAAAGCCTATTGCAGCACCTTTTAATTGAAATGCTATTTGTTTCAATAGTTGTTTTAGGGAAGAAGTTAATACCATAGACACCTCTGCTGCACCCAAAAATTCAATCATTATTACTGAATTTACTACAAAAAGGAGGGGAAAAAGCGACTGCCACTTTCTCCCCGGTTATAATAATTATCATTATCCTAAAGAAGATGTTTTATTTTTTGGCAGTCCCTCACAAGCAATCTGCTGTATTTTCTGAGATATTCCTTTGCGATCGCTAAATACTGGAGTTACTAGCATTAGAGCTACCCATTATCCTAGACCTAGCTTGCTCTCATTTTCTTGAACTTCTGCCTAGCAGCACTAGTTATCGGCTTTTCTCAAAAAATTCCTCGTTCAGTATTTTTGAGTGAATAAACCATAAAAGGCCAACTAATAAAACAACAGAGGGAAGCAGATACAGTAATTCTGCATCCTTTCAATTCTTTTTTCCAACATAGTCAATTTATTACATCAACAAAGAGAAACTTATGCCTTACCGTATTGATGGCACACCAAATGTGTTTACCTTGACTAATGGCAATGACACTTTTGATGGTTATATAGGAGTCGATGTAATCGATGGTAAAGGAGGAAACGATTACATCTTTGGCGGTGATATGCCTGATCAGCTGACAGGCGGAGCTGGTAACGATACCCTTGATGGAGGTAATGGTTACGATACTGTTGTTGAACAAGGCAATTTTAACTTTGTCCTTACCAATACCAGACTGACTGGAAACGGAACTGATACCTTGATTAGTATTGAAGATGCAGTTTTGGCTGGTGGTGATGGTAATAATATTCTTAATGCCTCTGCTTTCTCAGGTGGTGTTTCGCTTTTTGGTTTTGCTGGAAATGATTATCTTTATGGGGGTAGCTCAAACGATTGGCTATTTGGGGACGTGGGCAATGATACAATGTCCGGCGGGAATGGTAATGATTTTCTAGATGCTAGTGCGGGAAATGATCTCCTATATGGTGGTGCGGAAAGTGATGATCTATTTGGTGGCGATGGAAATGATCTCCTATATGGTGGTACGGAAAGTGATGAACTATATGGTGGCGATGGAAATGATTACCTTGTAGGCTATGGATCTTCATCTGTGTATCAAATCGATACTTTGAAGGGAGGAACTGGTGCAGATAAGTTTGTCCTTGGTGACGCTTCCAGTTCTCCGTATACTAATGGGACAATAATTTTGGGTAGTGACGCCAACAAAGCGATTATTCAGGATTTCAGTGCTGTTGAGGGTGACAAGATTCAAGTTTATCGTGGTGGCAGCTACAATTTATATCAAAATAGAGACCTTGGCTACGGCTCTTCTAGCGCATTTGATACAGCAATCTATGACCGTGGCAACTTAATTGCGATCGTTCAGGATACTGTTGGATTGACTCTTGCTTCCAACTTCATCTTGGTCTAAATTGATCGGCTTTTCTATGGACTATTCAACTTATGATTAAATATTGACAGATTGCCATTGCCAAAAAATTGCCAGCTGCGTGAAAAACCAATCAGTTCCAATTCAAACCGGTTCTTCTACAAAACTTTCCAAGAAAGTTAGTTCAATAACTCAACTGCTAAGACAACCCAGTTGGCAAACTAAGCTAGTCAGTGCTTTTGTTCTTAGTGGAGCAATATTTACTTTCTCTAACATGTGTGCGCTGGCTCAAAATATTACCCTTGACGGTACGCTGGCTCCTCAAGAGACTTTGACAGGCCCAAATTATCTCATTCCGCAACGAGCGGGACGAACTGTTGGCAATAATCTTTTTCAAAGTTTTGGCAAGTTCAACTTAGATACAGGCGAAGTGGCTAAGTTTGAGAGTTCTGCCAGTATCAGAAATATTTTGGCTCGTGTCACAGGTGGTAGTCTTTCTTCGATTAATGGTTTGATTCAAATTCAAGGCAGTAATGCCAACCTGTTCCTGCTTAACCCAAATGGTATTATCTTCGGGCCCAATGCTCAACTAGACATTCGGGGTTCTTTTCTGGCTAGCACCGCCAATAGTTTTGTCTTCCAAAATGGTAGTGAATTTAGTGCCATTCATCCGCAACCACCCGACTTGCTGGCAATTAATGTGCCGATTGGCTTGCAATATGGAGGACAACAACCAGGGGCAATTAGGCTTGAGGGATCTCTAGCTGTTGATCCAGCAAAAACCATTACTCTTGTGGGAGGCCCAATCACTATACAAGGTCAGTCTAATCCAGATAATCCAGACTTTAGATCTTTAAAAGCGCTGGGAGGACAGATTAATCTGGGCGGAGTTTTAGGTGCAGGGATAGTTGGGCTGAATGGGGATGGAAATCTGTTGAGCTTGAATTTTCCAGAGAATATAGCACGAAGTGATATATCTCTTGTAAACAGTGCTTTATCAGTCAAAGGAAACGATCGCGGAGGTGTTGAAATTTATGCCCGGAACTTGCAAGTTTCATCGACGACTATTGATGCTGGCATTGGTGCAGGTTTAGGTTCAACTGCGAGTCAAGCAGGAGACATTAATCTTAATACAACTGAGACAACTACCATAGGGCCATTGGCTAACATTGGAAATTCTGTTTATTTTGGGGCGACTGGAGATGGTGGCAACATTAAGGTAGAAACTGGATCGCTTTTCTTAACTGATGGTGGTAGCATCGGCACATTTACAGATGGAAACGGAAATGCAGGGAGTATCAAAATAAATGCTCGTAACACCGTAATTATTGACGGCGTATCCCTTTTCACATTTGTCGATCCTGACCCTGACATTGGTCTTCAAAACATAATTGTTTTTAGCACAGTATACAGTTATTCAGGAGAAGAGGGCAGAGGTGGGAATATTGACATTACCGCCAGATCGCTAAAAGTTAGTGGCGGAGGTACAGTGGAGTCCAGCGCCAACAGAAGAGATGGGGGCAAGATAACAATCAATGTTAATGATGCTGTGGTTATTGACAATGCAGGCGCTGACTCTACTATCCCTGTCTATGCAAGAGGAACAAGTTCTATACTAAGCTATACGGCATGGCAGAGGGAAGGCAGAGGAGGAGATATTGATATTAATGCAGGGTCACTTTTAATCAGTAATGGCGCTCAGTTATTTGCTAACAAAAGAGGGCAGGGTGATGGCGGCAATGTCAACATTACAACTAGATCGCTCACTCTCTCCAATGGAGGTGTACTGTCTGCTAGAGCAGAGTATGGTCAAGGAAATGCAGGTACAATAAGCATTAATGCTGATGATACAGTCAGTATTAATGGCATAGGCAGCGAGAACAAGCTGAGTGGCATCTTTAATAATATACTTCGTGAGTCTGAAGGCAAAGCTGGTGGTATCAACATAACAACTGGTTCACTTTTTCTGGCTGACGGTGCTTTCCTATCTTCTAGGACGTTTGGACAAGGAGATGCAGGAAACATAACAATCAATGCACGAGATAATGTTTTGTTGACAGGGAGGATAATTGAAGGTGTCCTTCGTTCCAGTGCAATTATCAGTGAGGTAAAACAAACAGGCAATGGACGAGGTGGAGATATCTCGATTACAACTGGGTCATTTTTCCTCAGTGAGGGTGCTAGCATAGGCTCTGCAACTTTAGGGCAAGGAGACGCAGGCAATATTACTATCAATGCCCGTGATACCATTTCTTTAATTGGCCGAATGGATATCTTTGGGCAGACAGGAAACTATATTGCTAGCAACGTTGAAACTAGTGGTACAGGAAAGGGCGGAAACCTGCAAATTGCCACTGGCTCACTGTTTTTGAGCAATGGGACTGAACTGCAAGCCCTAACACGCGGCAACGGAGATGCTGGAAATATCACCATTAATGCTCGTGATGCAGTCGTCATAGACGGAGTTGGAGTCAGTGGATTTTCTAGCGGGTTATTTACCAGTGCAGAACTTGGGGCGTTAGGTCAAGGACGCGCTATTACTGTAAATACGCCTTTATTGCGGCTGAGTAATGGCGGTGTGATTAATGCCCGCACACTCAACAATAAACCCGGAGGCAACATCACCATTAATGCTGACACCTTTGAAGCAATAAATGGTGGACAGGTAATCACGACTACCTATGATAGTGGACAAGCAGGTAATATCATCCTTAACGTCACTGACAAAATTACTTTATCTGGCAGCGATCCGACCTATAAAAACCGAATTTTTCAATTTGCTCAAGGCAATCCGGACAATACAGGCGCAGCTAGTGGGCTTTATGCTAACACAACCCCTGGATCAACAGGAAATGCTGGTAGTATTTTTATTGACCCCAGAACCGTCCTTGTTCAGGATGGAGCAATAATTGCTGTAAATAGTCAGGGTAGTGGTCAAGGAGGCGATATTGACATTCGGGCAGGAAAATTGACACTGGATAATCAAAGTCTGATCTCAGCAGAAACAGCAAGCAATCAGGGTGGTAACATCAACTTCAACAGCAATTTACTATTGCTGCGTCGTGGCGCTCAAATTTCTACCAACGCAGGTACTGAGCAACAAGGCGGTGATGGCGGCAACATCAATATCAACTCAAAATTTCTTGTCGCTGCACCCAATGAAAATAGCGATATTACTGCCAATGCATTCAACGGTGCTGGCGGCAAAATCCAAATTAACGCGACTAATATCTTTGGCATCGCACCACTTAGCCGACAAGATCTAGAAAGATTGCGTCCACTGGATTTAGACCCATATCAACTGCCAAGCAATGACATCACCGCCGTTTCTCAAGCAAACCCTTCTTTAAGCGGCACTATACAAATTAACACCCCAGATGCTGATCCCAGTCGCGGTTTAGTACAACTATCTACTAATGTCGTCGATGTTTCTGGGCAAATTGCCAACGGTTGCACCCCTGGTAGTCGGCAAAGTCAGAGTTCCTTTACCGCTACTGGAAGGGGGGGATTGCCAATCAGCCCCAATCAACCATTACAAGATGTCAGTATGTTGTCAGAGTGGGTGAGAGTAACACAAAAGCCTGCAACTTCTAACCAAGTGCAAGTCACGCCAATATTAGCCAAGTCTGCTACGCAAATTGTCGAAGCTCAAGGGTGGGTGGTTGATGGTAATGGTGATATTAAGCTGGTTGCCTATTCCCCGCAAGTAAATCTGCGTAGTTCTTGGCAAGCATCTGTGTCCTGTCCAACATTTTAGAAAATAGGTACATTCATTCTTTGAATTCAGTCAATAAAACGAGAAAAGCCAACTAATAAATAGGTATCTAGGCTTCAATACTAAATATAGTCATCATCAAAAATTTAAGCATTCTTACGCATAAGCGAAAATCCCAAACTAATAAAAGATTATTATTAAATAATAATTAAAAAATCAACTTTTTGAGGATATGTAATTTAACTTTTTAGATAATTCATTCATCAAGATGAAATACAGCATAATTTAAAAAATATTGCTACCTAAAAATTAGATAAAAAATCATAAATCACTTTTATTGTGATAATTATAGCTATGAAATCATCGTTTAAATCAATAAAATGGATATTGCCGACTGTGCTGATATTGAGCAATGTAATTCAATATCCAGTATTGGTTAAAGCCCAAACTCAATTACCAAGCTCTTCTCCAAAACCAGCATCGTCTAATAAACCAGTTTCTCCTCCAAAAAATCAATCTCGACCTATTTTCCGTTGGACAAAACCCCCAGCCGGACTCAGCACTATATCAGGACGCAGTATTGGCATGGGAAGCCGGAATTTGTGTCCCTATGTACAGATACCTTTAATGGCTTTAGTACCATTTAAAGAACGTGACTCAGCCAAAAATTCTGGTGATAAATCAGTTTCGACAATCTCAATGGATGTGTGGGGATTAACTACAGATGAACGTCCAAGTTTTTGGTTTTACGTTCCTTATACAAAAGAGATTGCTAATGCAAGTGCGGAGTTTGTCTTGCAGGATAGTCAAGAAAATGAAGTTTATAAAAATGCTGTATCTCTAAGAGCAAAACCAGGAGTGATAAATGTTGAATTACCATCAACAACTCTACCATTAGAAGTAGGTAAAACCTATCGTTGGTTTTTCAAGGTCAATTGTAGCGGACAAGATAGTGCTAGCATTCCAATTTATGTTGAAGGTGATGTACAGCGAATCAATTTGGACTCTAGTTTGGCAAACCAAATAGCGACAGCACAACCGCAAGATAAGATTGCTATTTATGCTGCAAATGGCATTTGGTTTGATGCTTTAAATTTACTAGCACAATTGCGTAAAGCTAATCCTAATAATGCATCTTTAGAAAGCGATTGGCAAAGTTTGCTGGAGTCTATTAAATTGGGAAACATTGCCAAAGCTCCCTTGGAGGAATAGGGAATATGGTGAGGCGACTATCAAATTCTGCTCGCTCAGTGATTGGCTATTTTTTTATTTGGAAGTCTCTTAGGTATCAAGTAAAAATAAGTAGTGCTTTCGCGTAGCGTGTCCAAAGGACAAACATCTTGCTCGCGCGGGCACGATGCCCGCACTACAAATATTACAGCAATTTTCAGGTAAATAGACCACACTGTAGGGGCACGGCATCGACAATCTTCTCGTATATACAATAATCTTACTGGTGCCGTGCCCCTACTACTACTTTTCTCTTCCTTCGCGCACTTCGCGTCTTCGTGGTTCGTTTTTTACCCAGCAAAATTAATGGGACAGACCACTAGATTTGGAACAGCTTATAACCAATTACCCACAAGCACATAAGGTGCCCATTGGGCAGGACGACTGTAATTATCACTCTTTAACATTTTAATTTGCGCCTGACGTAGTGCTTCTGATTTTGTCGTTTTACCAGTAGTTAATTGGCTGTAAAATTCGCTGATAAAGAAAGCTGTTGAATCATCATTAATATTCCATAATGAAGCTAATGTACTTCGCGCACCAGCTTTAATAGCAACTCCGGCTAAACCTAATGTGGCGCGGTTGTCTCCAGATGCGGTTTCACATGCACTTAAAACTAGCAATTCCACAGGTTCGCTACGTTTTTCACTTCTACTCTTGAGCAATGTATCAAGTTCACCAACATAAATGCGTTTGTCGTAAGCCAAAATAAAAGTTTCTGTGGCTTTTGAACTAAATTTTCCATGTGTTGCTAAATGAACAATTCTGTAAGGTTGTTCGTTAATTGTTTTTTCTAAAATTGTGCTGATAAATTGATCGTTTAGTAGTGTAGTAGTCCTAACGCCTAATTTCTGAATTTTATTTAGTTCATTTTTAACGTTAGGCAGGGGTGCAAATTTCTCATTTTTGGGGATTTCGGAAAGTCCTCCAGCCAGGGCATTAAAGTTAGTTTTTGTTAATGGTTGGGGTGTAAAGAGTTGCAATCCAGGGCTAAGAGCGAGGGCATATTTTTCGATTAAATATTCTTTACCGTCATACAATACAGCCATTGGAATATTTCGCAAAAGTCCATCGGGAATAAAAACTAGTGTATTGACACCACTAGTTTTTAACTCATCGGCAATTGGTTGAATTAGCCAGTTATAAAGTTGCTCTGAAAGTTCCTTAACTTTCTTAGTTTTTTCAGGTTGAACAATATCTTTTCTTAATTGCATGACAACTTGTTCAACTTGCTGGCGGCTCACTACATTATTTTTATATATCAGAGGTTTGTTAGGAAGTTTGAGGATAACAGCTAACTGGTTTTCGAGAATAATGGGATAAAAGATAGCAGTATGAGGATTATCTTGATCTACTACTCGATCGAGAACCACAAATTGGTTATTTAAGCAAGCTTCTCGAAAGAAATTGTCTAATTCGGCTAGTTGTAGAGTTTCAATGCGCTTGCGGGCTTTATCTAAGTCTGGTTTGTTTTCTCCCTTTTCTTGTAAAAGCAATTCCACTGACTGACGGTAAATAGGTTCGACGCGATCGCGAAAATTAAATTGTACGTCGCGGTTAACTGCAACTAAGTCACTACGCAGAGATTGCAGGGTGGCAACTGCTGCATCGTAGAATGCGATCGCAGCTGTTATATCCCCCTTGGCTCTCAACAACCTTCCTAATTGCCATTGCCAAAGGTAAGCTATATCAGAAGCATCTATTTCTTGCGCAATCAATAATGCTTTCTGGGTCAATTTTTGGGCTTCATTCCACTGCTGAGTTTGTTCGTATACTTCCCCTAAACTGCCCAGCGCGTAGGATTCTGCTTGCCTATCTCCCAGAGTTTGCGCTTGCTGTACAGTTTTTGCGAGTATCTGGGCAATGTCTTGATTGCCACCAAGATTTTTAATAGTCCGAGCAAAATGTATACTGGCATATAAACTTGAATGATTAAGTGGTAAATTAGCCAGTTGCGATCGGATAATGGGAACAAGTACTTTGGCATCTGCGGTTTTTTCGGTTTCCAGCAGCAGACTCAGTTGATTGATTTGGGCTTGGATTTTGGTAAAGGGGGTAGGTGCAACTTCAGCAGCTTTTTGGTAATGAGCGATCGCGCTAGCAAAATCACCTGCGGCTCTTTTGGTGTTACCTAAGCTAAATTCTCCAATACTGATATCTTGGGGTAATTTGAGGTTTTGGGCGATATTGATACTTTGTTGGAGAACTTGCTGAGATTGCTCAAAATCACCCGCTAGTTGCAGTGCATTTCCTAGCGATCGCAAACCAGCGACTTTCATCGGTGAGTCGGGTTGGGTTTGCAACTGTTTGTTAACCGCTTGCAGTGTATCTAATGCACGGCGGTAGAAGCCAGAAACCCTTAAGGCTTGAGCTTGGTTGATGCGGCTGTATGTTACTCTATCTCCATTTCCTAGTTGCTGCCAAAGTTTCTCCGCTCTTTGGGAAGTAGTTAAAGATACTTCTGACTGTCCCACGGATAGTTGCAGTCCCGCCTGAATGTCAAAGGTTTGCGCCAGAACTTCCAAAGGTTCTGAGTTTTGATGATTAACTTTTAACTTTTGATCTTTTACATCCCAACCAAGTAAGTTTAAGCTGGTATTAATAGCATTTTCAGCTTCCTGCAACAAGCCTAATTGCTGATATACCAAAGCCAGATTGCTCAAAGCTGCGGCTTGGTAAATATTGTCCTTTTGCAGCTTATAGGTGCGAACAGCTGCTTGTAGTACTATCACTGCTTGAGAAAAGTTCCCTGATTGATAAAGCTGTTCACCTTTTTCAATCAGCTTTTCTGGATTTGGCGCAAATTGAACATTTGGGATTTTAGTTGCTGGTTGGTTGGCAAAGGTAATGGGAAGAGAAGTCAGGTAAAAAGCGAGGGTGAATAGGAGTATGGAATTTACTACAACCTGTTTTCGACGCAGGAAGTTTTGTAAATTAAAGTGAAGGCTATATTTTTTAGTAAATAATTTTTTTGTCATCTCTCTAAAGAAGTAATTTTTATTCGTTAAGCGTATTTGCGAGCCAAAAAGATACCTCTATTTGGGTGTCCGCCGAGATGCAAATTGGGACAAGTTGTAAATAAATATTGTAGAGAATGCTTTGTTGATTTACGCGCCTTGCCTAAATTTAGTGCGATCGCTACGCACTTCCATTACTGTGGGAGAGGGGAGCATCCCAAATGTGCAAAAACGCCCTCACCCTATAAGGGCTTGTCATTACCAACATCTTTTAAAGTGATTGGGTAATCAAATCAGCAGCCCAACACATATCCTGTAATCGCAACCAGCCTCGCCATAAGGTCTGCCAACCGGGCAG
>NZ_JACJQG010000031.1 GCF_014696435.1 Calothrix anomala FACHB-343
GCCCCCCTGCCTCATGATAGGGTGAAAAAGAGAAGAACTGAGGTTTTTCCATGCCAATTTACGTTTACTGGGGTGAAGATGATTTTGCCATAGAAAAGGCGGTGTCGGCATTAAGCGATCGCGTTCTCGATCCTTTATGGACAAGTTTTAACTATACTTCCTTTCTCCCAGATCGAGATGATGCAGTGATTCAAGCGTTAAATCAAGCGATGACACCCAGCTTTGGCGCTGGTGGGAGATTAGTCTGGTTAGTTAATACTACTCTATGTCAGCATTGTCCAGATAATGTGTTAGCTGAACTAACGCGCACCTTACCTGTCATCCCCGAAAACTCATTTTTATTGCTCACCAGTCGTAACAAACCCGACGAACGCTTAAAAGCAACAAAAACATTAAAGCAGTTCGCTACCGAGTTTCGCGAATTTCCCTTGATTCCCCCTTGGAAAACAGAGTTACTAGTACAAGCTGTCAATCAAGCTGCCCAAAGTTTGGGTGTAAAATTGACACCTAAAGCTGTGGAATTAATTGCTGAGTCTGTTGGTAATGATACAAGACTCCTCTACAATGAGATGGAAAAATTACGCTTGTATGGGGCTGGAAATAATCAGCCTTTAGATGTAGCAATTATTACAAAATTAATCAGAAATACTACACAAAATAGCTTACAGTTAGCCGCAGCCATTAGAACTGGCGATACGGCTAAGGCTTTAACTACCTTAAACGATTTGATGAATGCTTCCGAGCCAGGTTTGCGGATAGTTGCAACCTTGATTGGTCAATTTCGCACCTGGCTATGGGTAAAAATTATGATGGAAAGTGGCGAGCGAAATCCGGATGCGATCGCTAAAGCAGCAGAAGTTGGGAACCCCAAACGTATTTATTTTTTACAGCAAGAAGTCAAATCTCTCTCTGTACAGCAACTAATCAGTATTTTACCCTTGTTGCTAGAATTAGAAGTCAGCCTCAAACAAGGATATTCCGATATAGCTACAATGCAGACAAAAGTGATAGAACTTTGTCAAGTCTCTCGGAGAAACTGACACAAAATATAAAAATTTCCAGGATTATATAAAAATTTCATGGATGAAAAAATTTCTGGAACTTCTTACTCCTAAAATAATTCAGAGCGAATATCATATCCCTACTGAGTTCTGTGTCACAGGTTATATGCAAAAAACTGCTAATTTATTTTTTCGAGATAGCTTAAAGCAAATGTTTTCCAGAACATTGTCTTATAGTGCGATCGCTACTACAGGTTTAATCGCTAGCGTGCTAATATTTAGCACTAAAGCTAATGCGCAAAGTCCATCACCAGTTAACAGTAATGAAATCAATAGCTATGCTCAAGCAGTATTAGCAATGGAACCTGCTCGTCAACAAGCCTTTGATGACATTAAAAAATTGATGGGTGGAAGAGAAATCCCCCAAATAGTTTGTAACGATCCTAAAAGCATAAGCGCTCTACCAAAAAAAGCTCAAGGTATCGCCGTTAATTACTGTAAACACTCCCAGAAAATAGTCGAAGATAATAATTTAACCATTGAGCGATTTAACCAAATTACTGTAGATATTCAAAAAGATGAAAACTTAAAACGCCAAGTTTCCAATGCATTAATCCGCTTACAAAAAGCTTCAGCAGCTCCTTAAGCAATAAAAGTCACAATCTAGCAGATAATTTGGTAATTGCACCCACTATGTAGCAAAAAGTCAATATGCGTGAAACCCTTACCAATGACGCCACTTGCTACCCTGCGGGAACGCCTCTGAACCCATCCAACGCAGTGGCTCACAAATGACAAATGACAAATGACAAATGACAAATGACAAATGACTAATAACTATCCTGAATAGTCTGACAAGCTTGACGTTTAGCATGAATATTCTTCATATGCTTCTTGACCGTGTTGATCGTGATGTACAATTTAGCAGCGATATCTTTATAGCTATAGTTCCTTCTATATAAAGACCAAATTTCCGCTTCTCTCGGCGTTAAATCGTATTTTCTGATTTCAGAAAACGCGACATTTTTCAAAGACTCACAGCGATTTTCAATCGTGACTAAAAAACAAGAATTATGGACAACATTTAAATTTAGCAATCTCACCCGCACGCGGAAAACTTTTGACTGATTTACGACAATTTCATCCGAAAGAATAACTGGATGATCGGTAGTAAATCTGTAATTTTCTCTTAAAGACTTGCAAAGCTCTTCAATCACCGGGTGAATAAAATTCGCCTGGTGTTTTTCTTGATTTAATTGACTACAGATTGTTAATCCAGATGCATTTGCATGAAATAATTTACCGCGCTCGTCCAAAATTAACAGTCCATCTCCGAGATTTTCAATCACTGCTTGTAATAAATTAGCTTGCAGCGATTCAAAATAATCAATCTTATCTAGTTGAGTTGCTTTAACTGTTGCTGATAGGGAAGTTTTGGTGATAGTAGCCATAGAACGAACGAATCTACAAAGTATTAACTATTGATTTCATAGGTTACCCTGACTAAATTTATGCACTGCTAATTTCTGCTGAATAAAGATAATTTATTATTATGCAGATATCACTAGATAATAGTGTTATTGATATCATTAACACTCTCAGTGCTGATAGTCTGAGTATCTAGAGTCTTGTTGACTACATAATTTATATACAACTCTTCCGTGATCTATTTCGGATACATAGGAGGATAACTGGAAAATAGCGTTGACTGCTGACTGTTGACTGCTGACTGTTGACTGTTGACTCTTAAAAGAGATTTTCTCGCCAATAGTGAGTAAAAAATTACGGGGTGTAGGGACATCAATGTGTTGATGGATAGTATAGAAAACATTGGAGACAAGCAGTCATTCTTTGAGGATATGGGTTGTCTTCAGCTAATAGAGGTAGAAATTATTGTTAATTATTTTGACAAAATCTCTCCCCAGGTGATTAAGTCGCCAGTGCGATCGCTACTACACTGACAAAGCATCAGTTAAATTTTTATACAAATAGCTATGGTAGATGTTTATATTCTTGACTTACTAGTCATTGGTCTACTTTTGCTAATAGTTACATTAGGCTCAGGGTGGATTTCTCGGTTACCGCTTTCCTTTGCCTTAATCTATCTTTTAGTAGGAATTTTTTTAGGCCCTTATGGTGTAGGGTTGATTCAATTACGCCGTAATGATGTATTTAATGCGGAATTTTTGGAAAGAATCACCGAGCTTGTAGTGATTATTTCTGTATTTAGCTGTGGATTAAAAATAGTCAGACCATTTAAATTAGGGATTTGGGATATTACAGCGCGCTTAATTGGCTTTTTAATGCCAATTTCTATTTTTGCTATAGCTTTTGTCGGTAAATTTTTACTAGGGATGGATTGGGGAGCAGCTATTTTATTAGGAGCCATTCTTGCACCTACCGATCCGGTTCTCGCTTCGGAAGTTCAAATAACAGATACAAATGACAAAGATGAGCTACGTTTTGGTTTAACTTCTGAAGGTGGTTTGAATGATGCCTTAGCATTTCCCTTTGTATATTTTGGTATTTATACCCTCAAAGATAGCAATTGGAATAATTGGTTGCGAGATTGGTTATTAGTAGATTTAATTTGGGCGATCGCTTCTGGTATAGTCATGGGAATTATAGTGGCGAAAGCTATAGTTTGGTTAGATAAAAAAATTCAAAGACGGCGGCGTGCTGATAATTTGATGGAAGATTTTATCGCCATCAGCATGATTTTTATCACTTATGCATTAACAGAGGTAGTTAATGGATATGGATTTTTAGCAGTATTTGTTGCTGGCTTAGTTGCACAACACAGTTATCAAGATCCAGAAAAACCATTAGCACAACTAGAATTTATTGAACGATTAGAAAAGCTGCTAGAAGTGGGCACAATTTTACTATTGGGGTCAATATTATTATTCAAGCCAATAGTTAATTATGCAATGCAATCTTTACTAATAATAATCTTATTATTTTTAGTAATTAGACCAGTCGGTGTTTGGATTAGTACCATCGGTAAACGTCCGCTCAATTCTCCGCGCCGCACCCTACATTCGGGAACCCGTTGGTTATTTGGTTGGTTTGGTATTCGTGGTGTAGGTTCTTTATATTATTTAGCCTACGCCTATGGTAATGGTTTAAAAGGTAATGTTGCCGAACAAATTGCTTGGATAACTTACACGACAATTGTAGTTTCGGTAATTGTGCATGGAATTAGCGCGACTCCCTTAATGAATTGGTATGAGCGCAATATTGCACAAGAGACAAAACCGCATATTCCAGCAACAATTGATGAGTTTGAATAAGGGCATGGGGCATGGGGCATGGGGCATGGGGCATGGGGCATGGGGCATTGGGCATTGGGCATTGGGCATTGGGCAAAAGTCAAATAGAATTCTTAATTTTGAATTTTGAATTTTGAATTTTGAATTGTTTGTCTCTTCTAAGCCAGAACCTTTTGTAGGGTATTGAGTAAAATTTGTGCTGTAAAGGGTTTGGCTAAGAATTCGCGAATACCTAAATCTTGCTTTTGCGCAGGAGATTCATAGGACATGAGTCCACTCATGGCAATAATTTGTATTTTTGGATTCATGCGTTGCAACATCATGATTGTGCTAGCACCATCCATTACTGGCATCATCATATCCATTAATACCAGTTTAATTTCATCTATATGCTGGGCATAAAGTGCTAGCGCGCCAATACCATCGCTAGCAGTAATAATTCTGTAATTATGGCTTTCTAAAGTAGTTTTCGCAATCTCACAAATTGAGACTTCATCATCAACAACTAAAATTAATTCACCATTACCATTTGGTAATTCTGTATGTGTGACTGCGTTGGTTTCTGCAATTTCTCGACTGGGTAAATAAACTTTAAAACAGCTTCCTCGATCAACTTCGCTGTATACAGTCACAAAACCATTGTGGTTTTTAATAATACCCATGACGGTGGAAAGTCCTAAACCGGTACCTTTACCAACTTCTTTAGTGGTAAAAAATGGATCAAAAATTCGCTCCATAATTTCTGGGGGAATTCCTGTACCAGTATCCGCAATGGTGATGACAACATAAAAACCTTCTTTGGCATCAACATGCATACTCGCTGCATAATTTTGATCTAACCAAAGGTTTTCGGCATTAATATAGAGCGTGCCCCCATTTGGCATGGCATCACGGGCATTTACACACAAGTTCATTAACACTTGATGCAGTTGAGTAGCATCGGCAAAAACTGTCCACAAGCTAGGAGTAATATCAGTTTTAGTTTCAATAGATTTGGGAAAGGTGCGTTGGGTAACTTGAGCTACATCTAATAGTAAATGTCGCAATTGGACTATAGAACGACTACCTTCAACTCCGCGTGTAAATGAGAGAATTTGCTGGACTAAATCCGCACCTCGTCGGGCGCTGCTTTCAAGTATTTGTAATAATTGCTGCGTACTTTCATCGAGATGGGGAAATTTCAAGGGTAGGAGTTGGGCAGTGGCTAAAATTGGCGTGAGGATGTTGTTAAAATCGTGGGCGATACCACTAGCAAGAGTACCTAAGCTTTCTAAACGTTGAGCGCGGAGAAATTGAGCTTCTAATTGTTTTTTCTGGGTAATATCTGTACTCAATGTCAAAATAGATTTGGGGTTACCAGCTTCATCGCGCATCATTGTCCAACGACTTTCAACGATGATGTTTTTACTATCTTTTGTGACTTGCTGTAACTCGCCTTGCCATTTACCTTCTGTGGCTAATATTGTCTGTATTTCCACAAAGGGTGGTGCAGTGTCTCCAGATTTAAATAACAGTTTCGCGGCATTTTTACCAAAGACTTCGGCGGTTGTCCAGCCATAAAGACGTTCAGCGCCTTTATTCCAAAATAAGATATTATTTTCTAGGTCACAAACTGCGATCGCATCAATAGAAATATCTAGTAGTGCAGCTTGCTCGTAGATTTTCTGTGCTGCTAATTTGCGATCGGTAATATCCTCAACTGTACCTACATGACCTAAAAATCTTTCATCTGCGGAATACATCGGACTAGCAAGGGCGCGTACCCACCTTACCTCACCTTGAGGATTTAGCAGCCTGAATTCCTGCACCCAAGTACTTTGTTTTGATACAGTTTCTTGCCAATCTGCAACCACCGCAGCTTGTTCTTGGGGGTGAATTGCTTGCGTCCAACCTTCGCCTAAACTCTGTTGCGTACTTAAGCCAGAAATTTCATACCATAAAGGATTATTGTAAGTCAGCTGTCCTTGCGCATCGGTTTGGAAGATAGCCAAAGGTGCTGAAGAACAAAGTGTACGGAAACGGTCTTCGCTTTCCTGAAAAGCCTGTTCTGCACTATGGCGTTTATACCGTTCTTCCGCTTCCCGTAATTCTCGTTCTACAGCTGGGACTAAGCGAGTCAGGTTACCCTTGATGAGATAGTCGTGCGCTCCCGCTTTCATCGCCGCTACAGCAATATCTTCGCCAATTGTACCGGAAACAATGATAAATGGTATATCTAGCTTGCGTTTTTGCACAACCTTTAAAGCATCTAAACCGCTAAAGGCAGGTAGACTATAATCTGCAATCACAATATCCCATAATTGTTGATTGAGTGCTGCTTCCATTTCATCTGCGGTATCAACCCGGACATAATGCAAATTGTATCCAGCCCGACGTAGCTCTCTAACCAGTAGGAGCGTATCATCTTCCGAATCTTCAACAATCAAAACACGCAGGTGGGGGTGCATCTTGACTTAGTCTCTAAATGGGCGGCACTTCGTTCATTAATAACCAGTACATTCCTAGTTGTCGGACTGCTTCCGTAAATTGAATAAAATCTACGGGTTTGCGGATATAACTGTTGCACCCCAAGCTATAACTATGAATTAAATCTTTTTCTTCACTGGAAGTAGTTAAAACGACTACAGGTAACAAGTTAGTGCGTTTATCTTCCCGTAAACGACGCAATACTTCTAAACCATCAATCCGGGGTAACTTGAGATCCAACAAAATTACAGTCGGTTTTATGTTGATATCTCGGCCAGAGTGAACTCCAGTACCAAATAAATAATCGAGAGCTTCCACACCATCGCGGGCTACGATTATCTCATTACTGATATGATTGCGCCTGAGTGCGCGAATAGCTAAAGCTTCGTCATCAGGATTGTCTTCTACCAGCAAAATCATTTTATTGGTCACGCTTGTGCTCCAGCCTCATCTGCTACTAATGTAAAGTAAAAAGTAGCTCCCTGTTCAACCAATCCTTCTGCCCATACGCGACCGCCATGTCGATGGACAATGCGTTGTACTATGGCTAACCCGATTCCGGTTCCGGGAAATTCATCTACTCGATGCAGTCGTTGGAAGGGGCTAAATAGTTTGTTTGTGTAGGCCATATTAAAGCCCGCTCCATCATCGCGAACAAAATACACGGGAATGCCAGTTTTTGAAATTATTACGCCAAATTCGATTTTAGCGCGATCGTGTTTGGAAGTAAATTTCCATGCATTATCGAGTAAATTTGTCAATAGCATTTGTAAAAGTCGGCTATCTCCTTGAGCCGTTAACCCTGGTTGCACGATTAACTCAACCTGTTGCTCAGGGTGGCTTTCTTGTAGCTCTGTGCCGATTCTCCTCGCCAATGAACTGAGATCTACAGTTTCTAACTGCATATCGCTACGCATTAATCGGGAGAGATTGAGTAAGTCATCAATCAATTGACCCATGCGTTGTGTAGCTGACCGGATGCGCTGGAGATAGTCTTTTCCTGTATCGTCTATCTGATCTTGGTAATCTTCTAAAAGCGCCTGACTAAAGCCATCAATACTGCGGAGGGGGGCGCGTAAATCGTGGGAAACGGAGTAACTAAAAGCTTCCAATTCTTTATTTACTGCTTGTAGTTCCACAATTGCCCGTTGTAATCCTTGGTTGAGGCTAATAACTGCTTTTTCAGCCTGCTGGCGTTCTTGTACTTCTGCTTGCACATCAGCTAAAAGTTCGGCGTGTTGCAGCGCCACAGCTAGGTGACTGGCAATTTCTGTGGCAAATTCAATCTCTGTAGCTTGCCATTCTCGCGGCGCGCGGCATTGATGAATACATAACAATCCCCAAAGGTTATCACCTTGTAACAAAGGTACTACTAAGTTAGCTTTAATTTGAAATTGCGCTAACACTTGAACGTGACAATCGCTCAGTCCATAATTATCAATATCTGCCACAGCTTGAATTCGTCCCTGCTGATATTGAACGGCAAAGCGATCGCCAAAGCAATGATCGTGGATTCTTTGCGCCATAGCCGAGGGAAATGCTGGATCTACATCCTCAGACACAAATTCGCCATCATCCCAATGAGAATCTGGGTAGAAACGAAACATCCCCACCCTGTCTGCGGCTAAGAGTTGGCGCACTTCTGTGGCTGTGGCTTGAAAAATTGTCTCTAAGTCGATTGGTTGACGCAGGCGAGTAATGACGCGAAATAATGCTTTTTGTCGCTGGATTTGGAAATTTGCTTGATTTATTTCTTGCTGTAAATTTTGAATTTCATCTCCCAGGATTTGCTGTAGCTGTGCAAATGCGGCTTCATCGCGACATAAATCCCGCAGTCGGGCTAATCTCTCTGGGTTCATGCTTTTTGATTCATTACATTAATTGCTGTAATAATACGCAGGAGTAAATATTAAAAACAAAATCTAAATATAGTGGATACTACACTTACTCTGTGTTCTCAGCGTCTCTGCGGTTTAAAAGTTAATATAACCGCAGAGGCACATGGCACGGAGAAAAACTGTCAGAAAGCTAACTGGAGGCGGTATTAGCTGCTGGTGCAGCCTTCGCGGTTGCGGGAGCGCCACCCATGCGAATTTCTGATGTGAAAGAAGTCAAGCTATAGCCGCCCTGGTGTTTGATTACACTTACCCGCATCCGCAAGTTAGGGCTAGCAAACCAGAGACGCTCCTGTGTGGAAATGGTTTCCGATTCTATAGTTAGTGTTAAAGCTTCGTCACTACCGAGTTGATAACGTCCCGCCACAGAAGCTTTTTCTGCATTACCCTTATCCCAAAGAAATTTACCTTGATTGGGGTTATCGGCATCGGGTATTGAGACTAGTATATTAGTGCCACTGTGTTTTTCTTTATCACCCGCGATCGCACTACTGCCAGTAACTTTAATCGCACAACCAACATGACTGGGATTCACTTCATTGATTTGACACAGTTTCATCACTTCTGGAAGATCTGCTGTCAGCATTTCAATGATGATATTTGATTTACCGCTTTCTGATTCCTTAGAAGCCAAAATATGGCTGGTACGATGGGAAAACCATTTACCAGCGCTTAACTCAAAAAACTCTTCTATATTCATGACTGAAACTCACCTGCATCAAAATGCTGAACATCCCACTTATTACAAGGTAGCAGGAGGTGTGCTTTAAAGTTAGGGGATAGGGGGCAGGGAGCAGGGGGCAGGGGGCAGCTGACGGTATATCAATTCATCTTCATCGCTGGAGTTCATTTCCTCCCACGCCTGTTGATGAGTTCTATTCCCGCAACTTTTCCTGATCGTAAAATACCTACACCTGTCAGGGAGCAGTCCCCTACCCTGGAGCCGTGGAGCGGAGCGGAACACGGGTATCAAGCCCCGCCCTTCTAGGGCGCTCTTACTGGGGCGGAGTCCAAGCTTCGTTCCAAGCCTTCCCCCTTGCTCCCTGCTCCCTGCTCCCCTGCCTCTTGTGACAGTACGCGCTTCGAGGCATGGCAGTGCCAGTACCCCTACAATCAACGCTCATCTGTAGGGAGCATCCCAATTTTGACGCAATACCCTTCAAGGGTATTGCTATACCAACAAAGCCTGTCTTCGCAGGCTAAAAGTTTGATAGCCTGCGAAGGCAGGCTTCGTATTTCTAGCCCCACCCTTATAGGGTGAGGGCGTTTTTGCACATTTGGGATGCTCCCCATCTGTACCTCACCAACTGGCAATCTGCTGTAATTACAAATTACAAATTATTCTGCTTTATTTTTACTCTGAGATTGCTCTTGAATAGTAGCTATTCCATGTATACCAAGTCCAGTAATTAGTCCGCCAATTAATCCCCAAGTACCATCAGCAAATACATTAATCCGATGAGCTAAAGTGCGATGATAGGCATAATCTAATTGTCTATCACTCGCTTGCTTATTTCGTGCCAACTGTTCTATATAATTTTCCGCCTTTCCTAATGCTGCATAATCTAAAATAAACCAATAAAGCGATACCCCTACCACTGCTAAACCGGGGATAACCAAAGTAATTAAAAGGATTATTTTACGTATATTCATTTAACTGTAAAACTTATAAAAAAATAGGTTGCTCAAAATTCCCAACTTCTTGAAACTCTCAGTAACCACAATCAAAAGTCAACAGTCAACAGCCAACAATTTTTCACCATTGACTATTGACTATTGACTATAAACTATGATTCACCAAAATAAGCTGCTAAAGCTTCCGAACCACCAATTAATTGTCCATCAATAAATACTTGGGGTACTGTTGTTGCACCTGTAACTGCTTTTAAAGAATGAGTAGTTACATCTTTACCTAAGACAATTTCTTCATAATTTAAGCCGTGTTCTTTGAGTAAAGCTTTAGCGCGCGCACAGTAAGGACAACCTACTTTTGCAAATAAAGACACTAGTTTTGGCTTCACTGCTTGGGGATTAATATATCTGAGCATGGTTTCCGCATCAGATACCTTAAAGGGATCTCCTGGTTCTTCTGGCTCGATAAACATGTTATCAATTACACCATCTTTAACCAGCATGGAGTAACGCCAAGAGCGTTTACCAAAGCCCAGGTCTGATTTATCTACAAGCATTCCCATACCTTCGGTAAATTCACCGTTACCATCAGGTATTAAAATGATATTACTAGCTTCTTGGTCTTTTGCCCATTCATTCATGACAAAGGCGTCGTTGACGGAAATACAAACAATGTCATCAACACCATTTTCTTTAAACACATTCGCCAACTGGTTATAACCTGGTAGGTGGGTAGAGGAACAAGTTGGAGTAAAAGCGCCTGGTAAGGAGAAGACAACGACTGTTTTATCAGCAAACAAATCGTCAGTGGTGATATTTACCCACTGATTGTTTTGACGAGTACGGAATGTCACATTGGGGACTCTTTGTCCTCGGCGATTTGACAGCATAATACCTCCGAAAATTATCAATCAATGGATAGTATGAGGCGATCGCTAGTCTAAATGTCAATAAGTGTATAATTTTACCAGCTAGGAGCGGCTACCAGCAGGTTCAGCGATAAAAGGTGCGATCGCAGCTACAAATTCAGCAGTCGATTCATATGGTAGAACATTACGCCCAGTTAGTTTGATTCCCCGTCCATGAGGTAAACAGGCGAGGTAATCTGCTAGGCGTTCGTCTGGGGTTTCGGCTTTACCTTCGCGGCTGATACTTGAGGCTTGTTCCCCAACGACAACTAATGTCGGTTGATGAATAGACGCAATTTCTTGACTATAATCTTGTCGCCAAAATCCCGCTAAAAATGAAAAGACTGCATGGCGATTAGCAGTATTTTCTGCACCCGCTAATAACGCATTTAACCATTCTGCATCTACAGTATCGCCGGAAGCAAAAAGTTGCCGGGTTGAAAAAGAGCGCAAAAATTTTGGCGTGCGTGCATAAAGATAAAAAGCTTTACCAAAAGGTGAATCAAAGAGATTCCAGGCAAGTTTTTGTTGCCATTTTGGTGCTGTTTTCGTAATAGTCGCCCAAGCTGGAGGGCCAGCAAATATTAAGGAGTGAATTAACTGGGGTGATTTTTGCACTAACTTAATAGCAATCGAGAATAAAGCACCTTGTACTAAGATAATTACGGGTTTTTGAATTACATTTTGCAAAAAGTAATTTAACTGCTCTGCCCAATCATCGGGATTGTATGCTACATGGGGCATATCACTTTCACCACATCCTAATAAATCAGGATTATATATTTGGTTTTGCTGTCCAGATTGATACCATTCTCGACAAAATCTTTGCCAAAATTGCCGCGATAAACCTACGCCAACAGGATGAATTAGTAATAAGGGTATACCTTGAGGTGAAGAATTATTTGGTTGCTGAATTTCGTAAGCACAGCGATAATTTTGCCAAGTGTAAAATTGAGTATTAGATTTGGTCATTTGTCATTGGTCATTTGTAAGTAACAACTCATAGGGACGGGGTGACTCCGCACATACAATTTGGGATAATTCATTCCAGCTACCATGAATAGAGCGGCGATCGCATCTACCCAGGTGCGTAAAACTGCTTATCTAAATCGTGACAAAGGATAAATTAGGAGTTTTTGCAAATCTTTTGATACTAGCAGCTCATAGATCGACTAAGCTTATGTTATGAGCAAAAAATTTCTCAAAGAATTGCCTTTACTTCTGTAATGTCTAACAGTGCTGATGATTGGCACGCGCCAAATCCAGTCATTCTTTCAGAGCCGCTATTGGATGAAAGAATCAGGTGGTGTGTTCGAGAAGTCCATTTAGACAGTGAAGAAGCACAACAAGCCAGGGAAGAAGCGAGAAAGATTACTCAGGTAACTCAGCAGGCTAAGGCAAAAGCTCTACAGGCTAAGGAGGAAGCTAGACAGGCTAGGGAAAGAATCCAGCAAGTTCAGGCGAAAGTTGCAAAGCTGGTGCAGAAAGCAGAGGAAGCAGAGGAAGCAGACAGATAAGGGATTTTTAATTAAAAAAATATATTATTGCTTTCTTGGCAAAGGGGAAGAGGCAAGGAAGCAGGGAGAAGAGGCAGGGTAGCAGGGAGCAGGGATTATCTGTAACTCATACCAATTCTGCAAAATTCAGCAACAGATCCAAACTCAAAAACCCTTGCTAAATATGGCTTTCTTAATTTTGAATTGTCAACAATTTATTAGTGGATAATTGTTGTATCTTTTCCATGAGCATCTTTTGCGAATTCCGTTCTACTCCATCTTCTTGGGGACGACGTTGAATATAAGAACCATCTGATTGTAGTTCCCAAGCTTGTCGATTATCTGTCCACATAATTGCTAAGATATTTTGCAAAGTTTGCACAATCTCAACATCTTCTACAGGTGTAACTGCTTCTACTCTGCGATCTAAATTACGTGGCATCCAATCGGCACTACCAATGTATACTTCACTTTGTGCATCATTGGCAAAGTAAAATATCCGCGAATGTTCTAAAAATCGCCCGATTATACTAATTACGCGAATATTTTCACTTACTTCGGGAATTCCCGGACGCAAACAACAAATACCTCGGATAATCAAGTCAATCTTTACCCCAGCTTGAGAAGCGGCGTATAGAGTAGCAATAATTTGCGTATCCACCAAAGAATTCATTTTGGCGATAATATGACCGGTTTTGCCGTTTTTACAGTATTCAATTTCTCTGTGGATTAAGGCGATAATGCGATCGCGCATATTCACAGGCGATACTAATAATTTACGATAAGACTCTTGGCAAGAATAACCTGTCAAATAATTAAATAAATCAGTTAAATCTGCGCCTAAATCTTCTCGACAACTTAATAACCCTACATCAGTATATAAATTAGCTGTTTTCGGATTATAATTTCCCGTCCCAATATGCACATATCGCCTGATTTCTTCTCCTTCTTGACGCACTACCAACACAATTTTTGTGTGCGTTTTCAGTCCAACTAATCCATAAATAACATGCACCCCAGATTTTTCTAACTGTGTAGCCCAAGTAATATTATTCTCCTCATCAAAACGGGCTTTGAGTTCAACAATCACAGCCACTTGTTTACCACTTTCAGCCGCCATTATCAGAGAATTAATAATATCAGAATCTCCAGAAGTGCGATAAAGTGTCATCTTAATGGCTAAGACATGCGGATCGCGAGCAGCTTGGGCGATAAATGTTTCCACAGAGCTACTAAATGATTCATAGGGATGATGGACTAATAAATCCTTTTGCTGAATTACCTCAAAAATATTGTGATATTGGCTATCTACATTGGAAATTTTCTGCTGCTGATGTAAATGGCGTAACCGCGAAGGAATCACAGGTTTCCAACTAGGATCTTTCAAATTAGGTAAAGGTAATTTCACTAAGGACATTAAATCTTTTAAATTTAATAAGCCGTTGATTTCGTAAATATCACTTTCAGCCAATTCCATTTCTGCTGTTAGCATCTGTCTCACAGACTTAGGCATTGATGGTTGAATTTCTAACCGCACTACCGAACCATCAAAGTGACGCTTGCGTAATTCTTGTTGAATTGCAAATAATAAATCATCAGATTCTTCTTCCGCTAACTCTAAATCAGCATCGCGAGTTAGGCGAAACAGATGATATTCTTTAATAATCATCCCCGGAAATAGAAATTCTAAATTATGAGCAATAATTTGCTCTAGAGGTACAGCTGTCCAGTAGCTCAATTTACCATTTTGTAGTTGCAATTCCTGGGGTAGAGAAATAAACCGAGGAAGAATATTCGGGACTTTTACTCTCGCAAACTTTTCTTCGCCTGTATTGGGAGCTTTCACTACCACCGCTAAATTCAGGCTGAGATTTGCCATTAAGGGAAAGGGATGACTAGGATCTACTGCTAGTGGTGTTAGTACCGGAAACAGCTTTTTTTGAAATATTTGCGTTAAATAATGACGCTGTTCTTGATTAGTATCGATGTAATTTAAAAGATGAATACCATTTGCAGCCATTTCTTTGCGTAACACCTTCTCAAAGTGATGATGCTGTTCAATCACCATTGGATGTAGGCGTTGATAGATTGCTTTTAATTGTTCTTGTGGCGTTAGTCCATCGCTCGTTTGCTGCAATACTTGTGCTTGAACTTGTTCTTTGAGAATGGCGACACGCACCATAAAAAACTCATCTAAATTAGAACTGAATATAGCCGTAAATTTCAGTCTTTCTAATAAGGGATTGCGAATATCTAGCGCTTCATGGAGAACCCGCCGATTAAATTCTAACCAGCTAAGTTCTCGATTAAAGTAATAATCAGCACTATTTAAATTAAGGTCTTTGCTAGCCTTTTTTGCTTTACTCATAATTATTGTGTTTATTAAATTAAAATTTTCACTGTGAAATTATTTTCCTTACATTACCATGTCCTAGTTCTATTTAATCAATTCTATTTAAGCTTTAAATCCTGAAGTTTTAGAATTTTTTTCTTGGCTGGGCTTCGTTTTAATTATAGTTAAGCCAAGGTTTACTCAAGGTTAAATATATATTTATTTAAATTTGTCCTGAATAATATAAAACAGCCTCAATGGAGAGAAAAATTTTAGCTAAAGGAGACTTGAAAAACTATCTCAGGATAGATGAAAGATGCAAACATTACAAGGTAATATTTTTTAAATGCCTTGCAAATGTGGTTAATTAAATTACTTGAAAATTGCTGTTATACCGATTTTTTATGAGGCTGCATAGAATTTGATCCCCCCTAGCCCCCCTTAAAAAAGGGGGGGAAAGAATCAAAGTCCCCCTTTTTAAAGGGCAAAAGAATCAAAGTTCCCCTTTTTAAGGGGGGGAAAGAATCAAAGTCCCCTTTATTAAGGGGGGAAAGAATCAAAGTCCCCCTTTTTAAGGGGGATTTAGGGGGATCTAGATATATGTAACTTCATATTAAATTGCTGTTACGTAATATTGCTAAAGCCAGCGTTGTTTTTTTGCATACATAATACTACTAATCACAATTATAACCATCACAACAATTACCATCGGATAACCCCAATGTTGCTCTAATTCCGGCATATATTTAAAGTTCATACCATAAAAGCCAGAAATAAAAGTGAGTGGTAAAAATACTGTCGAAAGGATAGTTAAGCGATTAATGCGTTCGCTGGTTTTGCTAGCAATATTATCTCGTTGAATTTCCAGTAATTCTGACATCCAAATTCTCAAGGCTTGGTATTCTTGTAAAAGTTTATCGACTTGATGCACTAATTCTTGTTGAAACAGTTCTTTAACTGGATGACTTAACCATTGAAAATCCTCATAATCCATCATGACTAAAAGTGACTTGATGCTTTGAAAATTCCGCCTTCCGCAGCGAGTCGATTGTCGCATCGTCGCAATTTTTTTATAAGTTAATTCATCGCCAGAATTATCTAAAACAGCATCTTCTAAATCATCAAGCTGTCTAGAAATATAGTCAAATACAGTATGGTAATTATTGAGGATATCTTTATAAATTAAATACAATAGATAATCTATACCAAAAGTTTTTATATCTAAAATTCCCTTTTGAATATTGTTATTAAGAATAGTGAGGATTCTAATTTCTGTACTTTCAAAAGTGATAATAAAATTATTTTGTACTATAATACTGCCACGCGCTATCTCAAAATCGCGATTTTTTATTTGATTAGTCATAATTTCATAACTATCAAATAAACAATCTTCTATCTCTTCATCAATACCTATGGGAAAATGGTTAAAAATCATATCAACGCGAGATGGATTAATTCCAAAGTGGTTGATAATTTTGGCAATGGCAGTGCGATCGCGAAAGCGAATACAGCGCAACCAGATATTGTCACAGCTTCTAATTCTTTTGAGGATGACATCAACATCTTTACTAGAGAAGGCTTCCAGATGATTTTGGGAAAAAGTGAGGAGAATTAGCATATAGCAATCCTAATGAAGCCGTGCAAAACCCGGTGACTGACAATCTACCTGGAGACTTGTTTCACCTCTGTTTCTGTCATTGTCAGTAATTAAACTATTACAGGTCTGTTTTTAGATTAAGAAAAGGTTATAAAAACTGCTAGCCTCTCTAGTTTCTCAATCTATCTAGTAGTCTGTCAGGGTTGAAATGAGGGACAGTAGTGGGGAGCATCCCAATTTTGACGCAATACCCTCAAGGGTATTGCTATACCAACAAAGCCTGCCTTCGCAGGCTATCAAACTTTTAGCCTGCGAGGGCAGGCTTCGTATTTCTAGCCCCACCCTTATAGGGTGAGGGCGTTTTTGCACATTTGGGATGCTCCCCAGTAGTGTGAGCGAGACGCTCACGCGGGCAAGATGCCCACACTACCAAAAACCCCTCAAAACAAAATTGACAGACTACCAGATTGTAGGGGCACTGGCACTGCCATGCCCCGAAGCGCGTACCTCATTTACCGGAAATCTGCTGTAAACCCAGAGTAGGGGCGGGTTTATGGGTAATTGTCGATTAGGCTAAAATTTGCATAGCAAAATAGCAGTTAATCTTGGTAATGAATCCCCATAATATCCTTCAGCAGACCGAACTTCAGCGCGTGAGTGATGGCATCACCCTACCCATACTAAAAAATTGCGAGACTGCTTCCCATATCCTTGTTTTAGTCTGGCCGCAACTGGGGGATTTTGATAGTCTGGAATATGCTTGGTGGTTACAGCGCGAAGCCACAAAATTTCCTGCTGAAAAACTCGCGATTCGTGCAGTGGGAATAGGCGATCGCACTTCGGGAACAAAATTCTGTGAATATACAGGATTTTCACCCCAACATTTATTTATGGAACCTGAAGCCAAATTACATCAACAACTCAAACTTTATTCTGGGTTGAATCTGGCTGTTCCTGGACTTTCGGTATCTGTGAAAGCTTGGCTTAATCTCATGTTAATGTGTGCAGGGTTAGGCAGTCCGGGAACTCTCAAAGAAGTTTTTCGCGGATACCGGGGAGATCGTCAAGCCCCGCAACTTATTGGCGATGATGAAATTATTCAAGGTACTCCCCTACCTGCTTTTAAAGGCTCATTGTTCCAATTAGCTGGTGGCGGTGGGTTTCAACGCCCCTTTGAATTAGCTACTCTGCGTCTGCGGAATATGGTAGAAGTGCTGCGCAATTGGCAGACTTATGTACCTAACTCTGCCTACTTAACTCAGCGTGGAGGAACTTTTTTGTTTAATTCCCAAGGCGAATTACTGTATGAACATCGCGATCCAGGGATTCTCGGCTTTGCGGCTAATATGAGTCAGCCATTATCATTTTTATCCTTAATTGATCGAGATACCTTTACCGCTACGCACTAATTTCTGATAGGCGTAGTAGCGCGTCTAGTCTAATTTGTTGGGTTCAAAAAATGGAAATCCCATAATTTCGGAATAATATCATTAATCAACCAAACATTTTAAGGTTGCCGCGCTAGTAGGTTGGGTTGAGGGACGAAACCCAACATTTTCGGCGCTGGTTTTAACTGGCTCCCATGCTCTGCGTGGGAGCGATGATCCTGAGGCTCCGCCTCAATTTATCAGCTTCCGAGGCGGAGCCTCGCAATACGCATTTCCAGCCGGAGGCTGGAAACGAGATAGAGAAAGGTTTTGAGCTTAAGTTGACACCAATGGGTTACCCCGCCCCTACAATTTGGCATTATTTATTTTTTGGAGTTCCCTTAACGAGTCTTGGAACCTGATTAATGAGTCTTGGAGCCTGATTAACGAGTCTTGGAACCTGATTAACGAGTCTTGGAACCTGATTAATGAGTCTTGGAACCTGATTAATGAGTCTTTGAGCCTGATTAATGAGTCTTGGAACCTGATTAATGAGTCTTGGAACCTGATTAATGAGTCTTGGAACCTGATTAACGAGTCTTGGAACCTGATTAACGAGTCTTTGAGCCTGATTAATGAGTCTTTGAACCTGATTAATGAGGATATTTTCTTCGTTAATGAGCCTTTGAGCCTCATTTTTCAAGTAGGGTGTGTTACGCCGCAGGCTAACGCACCGCCAATTTGAGTAATAGTTGACGCTAAAGTTATAACCCACCCGAAAATTTAATTCTCTACCTATCTCCGTAAATTTGCGATAATATGGCGCTAAAATCGGAAACTCAGATTTATGACTGCGGATTTTGCCCTATTAAAGCGGATATACAATGCTTTTGATCCATTTCGCCCCTTACCCGCAGGAGATCCGGCTTATGTGGATTGTACAGAAGTGCGGGGAGATGGAGACATATTAGTAGAAGTAGGTAGAGAGATTTTGTATTCTGACAGAATGACCTCTCAATTATATGCAGGTCATCGCGGTGCGGGGAAATCTACAGAATTACTGCGTTTACAGCAACATTTAGATGAGCAAGGTTGCTTTGTAGTTTATTTTCCCGCAGATGAACAAGATATCGATCCAGAAGATGCCCAATATACAGATATTCTGTTAGCTTGTACCCGCCATTTACTAGAATCATTAAAAGATACCACTTCCCCAGCTAGTTTATTAAACTGGTTAGGCGATCGCTGGCAAGATTTAAAAGATTTAGCATTAACTGAGGTTTCCTTACAAAGCTTAAGTATAGAAGGGCAAATTGCCCAATTCGCCAAATTAACCGCAAATTTGCGCACAGAACCCACCCAACGCCAAAAAATCCGCGATCGCGTCAATCCCCATACAATTACTTTAATTGCAGCTTTAAATGAGTTTATTCAAGATGCTAAAAAGAACTTACCTTCAGGATATTCTCAACTTGTATTAATTGCTGATAACTTAGACCGGATTGTACCCATACCTCAAGAAGATGGACGCAGCAATCACGACCAAATTTTTCTCGATCGTAGCGAACAACTCCAAGCTTTAGATTGTCATTTGCTGTATACAATACCCATTTCTTTACTGTATTCTAACCGCGCTGCTGACCTAGCGAATATTTATGGTAATACTCAGGTGTTGCCGATGATTATGGTGCAAACACCAGATAATCAACCATATCAACGGGGAATTAATAAAGTTACAGAAATATTGCAAAAACGTCTGAGTTTAATCGACTCAAGTTTATCTATTGTCGATATGTTTGAGCAGCGAGAAGCTTTAGAAAGATTATGCCTCATGAGTGGAGGTCATGTGAGAAATTTATTATTATTAATGAAGGAGGCGATTAAATACACTAACAGTTTACCCATTCCTACCAGAGCTTTACAGCGCTCATTTAGCGAGTTGCGAAATACTTATCGCAATACAGTTTTTGCCAATGAATGGGAAGCACTGGCAAATGTGTATTATTCTAAGGAAATAGAAAATAATGCCTTGTATCGAGGTTTATTATTTAATCGCTGTATTTTAGAATATCGTTATTTAAATGGAGATGGAGAAAGTCAAGTTTGGTATGATATTCATCCTTTGATTAAGGGAATTAAGGAATTTCAAGATACCTTTAATCGATTGTATCCGGCATAGAACGCAACACCCTGAAGGGTGTCGCTATACGAACGAAGCCCACCTGCGTGGGCTGTATTATAATTTTATATAAAGATATATACAATTAGAAATTGTGTAGGTTGGGTTGAGGAACGAAACCCAACATTTTCGGCATATTGTTGGGTTTCACTACGTTCAACCCAACCTACAATTATCTTTAACTGAACTGTATTGGATTATGACCCTAGAACTGACGGATTGGGATAAAGATTTACCAACAGAAGGAGATGAAGAATATCAAGCCTTAGTCCGCACGCTGAATTTTACAGAAAGCTTTGGCTTATTATTTGTTCGTTGTTCTCCGGCTGAGGGTGAGCAGTTAATTACCAAAGTTAAAGAAGATATTCCCAATAAAAATATCGCAGTTCTACGACTTGAGCAAGCTGTGAATAATTTATATGAAATAATTGATAATTTAGATAACAAAAAAGAGATAAATATTTTATTTATTACAGGGTTAGAGCATTCATTTTATGCATATGAAGAGTACAAAAACCTTGCAGGTTGGAATAGCATAGATAGATATTCATACAGTTGGAAGGGTGTACCACCTGTTTTAATTAACCTTAACCAACAGCGAGAACGGTTTAGGGATAACTTTAATATCTGTTTTGTATTCTTGCTACCGATATTTGCAATTAAATATTTTATTCAACGTGCGCCTGATTTTTTTGATTGGCGTTCTGGCTTATTTGAATTTCCTATCGATGCGGAAACTTTAGCACAAGAGTCATCACGTATTATTCAGGATGGTGATTATGAAAAATATCTCAACCTCACCCCAGAAGAAAGAACTCAAGAAATATTAGCAATTCAAGAATTAATAGCAGAAGACCATCAAACACCTGACCGTCAATGTGATTTACTGATTACCCTTGGAAATTTGCAATCTGCTGGACAGAATTATAAAGAAGCGATCGCCAGCTATGACAAAGCTTTGTCCATTAAACTTGATTACCACGATGCTTGGTTCTTCCGGGGGATTGCGCTAGATGATTTAGGACCCAATGAAGAAGCGATCGCCAGCTATGACACAGCCTTGTCCATTAAACCTGATTACCACGATGCTTGGTTCTTCCGGGGGATTGCGCTAGATGATTTAGGACGCAATGAAGAAGCGATCGCTAGCTATGACAAAGCCTTGTCCATTAAACCTGATTACCACGAGGCTTGGTTCTTCCGGGGGAATGGGCTACAGAATTTAGGACGCAATGAAGAAGCGATCGCCAACTATGACAAAGCCTTGGAATTTCAACCTGATTACCACTATGCTTGGTTCAACCGGGGGAATGCGCTATTTAATTTAGGACGCAATCAAGAAGCGATCGCCAACTATGATAAAGTTTTAGAAATTAAACCAGATGACCACCAAGCTTGGTTCTTCCGGGGGAATGGGCTACAGAATTTAGGACGCAATGAAGAAGCGATCGCCAGCTATGACAAAGCTTTAGAAATTAAACCAGATGACCACGATGCTTGGTACAACCGGGGGAATGCGCTATTTAATTTAGGACGCAATCAAGAAGCGATCGCCAACTATGATAAAGCCTTGGAATTTAAACCTGATTACCACCAAGCTTGGTACAACCGGGGGATTGCGCTATTTAAATTAGGACGCAATCAAGAAGCGATCACCAGCTATGACAAAGCTTTAGAAATTAAACCAGATTACCACCAACCTTTGAACAACCGGGGGTATGCGCTATTTAAATTAGGACGCAATGAAGAAGCGATCGCCAGCTATGACAAAGCCTTGGAATTTCAACCTGATAAACACGAAGCTTGGTACAACCGGGGGAATGCGCTATTTAAATTAGGACGCAATGAAGAAGCGATCGCCAACTATGACAAAGCCTTGGAATTTCAACCTGATTTACACTATGCTTGGTTCTTTCGGGGGATTGCGCTAGATGATTTAGGACGCAATGAAGAAGCGATCGCCAACTATGACAAAGCCTTGGAATTTCAACCTGATTTACACTATGCTTGGTTCTTCCGGGGGATTGCGCTAGATGATTTAGGACGCAATGAAGAAGCGATCGCCAACTATGACAAAGCCTTGGAATTTCAACCTGATTTACACCAAGCTTGGTACAACCGGGGGAATGCGCTATTTAAATTAGGACGCAATGAAGAAGCGATCACCAGCTATGACAAAGCCTTACAAATTAAGCTTGATTACCACGATGCTTGGTTCTTCCGGGGGAATGCGCTACGGAATTTAGGACGCACTGAAGAAGCGATCGCCAGCTATGACAAAGCCTTGTCCATTAAACCTGATTACCACTATGCTTGGTACAATAAAGCCCGGTATTATGCTGTCAAATGTGATATTGAGCAAGCAGTTGAAAACCTGCAAACAGCAATTAAACTTAATCCAGAAAAATGTCGTGAATGGGCGAAAACTGAATCTGATTTTGATATCATTCGGGATGATGAGCGCTTTCAAGCATTGATTCAAGGATAGCTACTGAGGTAAATCTTCTATTGAATCTTGATACTCTTTAGCAAAAACTCAAATTAAAAGCGATCACTCTTGATTTTATTAAGTAACGAAGTGAAAACACCCTAAAAAAGTATCTATTCTACAAATCACCCTGCACAATTCAGCGCAGGGCGATAATTTGAGATTAAGGCAAAATCAGATTACTTGCTGTTACCGTTACCGTTACTATGGCCATTGCCATTACCAGCAATTACACGTTCAGCGAGTTTTTCCGGTACTTCTTGCAGATGATCGTATTCCCAATGGAAGGAACCAACACCAAGAGTAAGCGATCGCAATTCAACAATAAAGTCTTGCATCTCTGCTTGGGGTAGGTATGCTGAGATATTATCCCAACCTTGCCAATCATTTCTGCCTTCATAGCCTAAAATTTGCCCCCGTTTACCGCTCAGTAGTTGCAAAGCTTTCGAGGTAAATTCACTGGGTGTGGTTACTTCTACTTTGAGAATCGGTTCTAAAAGTGTGGGTTGGGCTTGAGGTACTCCCGTTTGCATCGCCAACCTTGCGGCTTGTTTAAAGGCTTGTTCGGAACTATCAACGTTGTGGTAGGAACCATTAGTTAATGTTACCGCTACATCCACAACCGGGAAGCCTAAAGGCCCGTGTGCCAAAAATTCCCGTACACCCATTTCTACGCCAGGAATATACTGTCTGGGAACGACACCTCCAACAATGGTTTCCCGGAAGTTAAAGCCTTCACCACGGGGTAGGGGTTGAATATCGAGGAATACATCACCAAATTGCCCGTGTCCGCCGCTTTGGTGCTTGTAGCGTCCGTGAACGGCGGCTACAGGTTTGCGGATAGTTTCTTTGTAAGGAACTTGCGGGAGGTGGGTTGTCATCGGGAGGTTATATTTGCGCCGCAGTCTATCTAAGGCGACTTGCAGATGAATTTCCCCTTGTCCCCACAGAATTACTTCGTGGGTGTCGCCATGTTGTTCCCAATTTAAAGATGGATCTTCTTCTAAAAGTTTAGCGATCGCGCTACTGAGTTTGACTTCATCGTTGCGCTTTTCGGGAGTAATTGCCAAGGCATACACTGGTTCCAATTGCCCAGCTTGGGGTAATTTTACTGTTGGCTGACCTTCTAGAGTCAGGATATCGCCTGTTTTAATGCCTTCTAAACGGCTTAAAGCAACAATTTCTCCAGCTAATACTTCATTCACTGACTGCTGTTGCTGTCCCATCAACCGATAAATACCACCAGCACGCACACCGTTAAGAACAATACCATCTGTTAATTTACCTTGCCAGACACGGACTAGGGAGAGTTTGCCGCCTTGGGGAGTGTAGTAAGTTTTTAATACTTGGGCAATTGGTGTATTGCCAACTTTGCTTAAGCGACGTTCTGCTGTAACTTCTGGTTCTGGTGCTTCTCTAACTAACGCTTCTAATAAAGGTCTCACACCATAATCTTGTTCCGCCACTCCAAAGAATACGGGGACTACTAAATCTGCCCCTAATTCCATTTTTAAATCTTTGATAATTTCTTCTTGGGGTGGTTCGATATCTTCTAAAAGTTCTTCCAATAAGTGATCGTCAAAATTTGCTAAAGCTTCGAGCATTTCGGCTCGTGCAGTATGTTCTTCTTCTTTTAAATGTTCGGGGAAGGGAATCAAATCAGCTGGTGCGCCTGGATGATATTGATATGCTTGTTCTGTGACCATATCAATAAAGCCTGTCAGCTGTTCCCCTTGCATGATGGGATATTGATGAGCGACTAGGGGACGGCTGGAAACGGCTTTGAGGGCGTGTAATGTTTCGAGAACATGAATATTTGCCCTGTCCATTTTATTTACAAAGACAATGTGGGGAATTTCCCAATCGTCCAGGAATTTAAATAAAGGAGCCAGGGTGTGGACGCGATCGCGGATGGGTTCGCAAACTACAATCGCCGCATCAACTCCCATTAAGGCACTATAGGTTTCTTGGGCAAATTCTACACTGCCGGGACAGTCAATAAAGTTAAAGCGTAAGTCTTTATACTCGGCACTAGCCGCACTGACTTCTACACTCATATGGCGATCGCGCGATTCATTCGCACTATCTCCAACTGTATTACCATCCTTGACACTACCTTTCCGGGAAATCGCCCCTGTGACGAATAACAGACTTTCTAGTAAAGTTGTTTTCCCACTTAAATAGGGGCCGACAATTGCAACGTTCCGCGAACCCGATTTTACTTTTTCGTTCATAAAACCTCCCTTGCGGTAAGTCATCACTAACCGCATTATCCTGTGTATTCAAGGATAGAAATGGTTCTCTAAAGGAGAATCATCTCCTCTTTAATCAGTTATTATCCTCCCTTTAATCGGTGCAACGAAAAATTGTAGTTTGTTGTAAGATTTAGCTAAAGAAAAGTTAATTAAATCAAACTTTAATACCAAATGTTGAACTTTTGTTAATTCCAGCGATTTTTATTCAAAAAAATATGAAGAAAAGTTAACTAAACGTGCAAGTTGAAAGTATGACTGTTGAAATGAACTTACTCAGGATTTGGAGTCAGCAATCGGGGAGGAAGAAAGGAAACTTAATATATAAAATGGTTGGCTATTTTCCAGCATTGCATACTTTGCGCCCAACGATAGCGCTGAGTTTTATCTTGCTTTGGGGTGGTATTGTTTATCCTGGTGTTAGTTTTGCGATTTCTCCACCTAAAATCATAGCTCAGTCTGGTAATCCGCCGGCGATAGATGTATTAAATCAGGGTTTACAAGCGATTCAAGCAGGGAGAGTACAAGATGCGATCGCTTTATTTAGAAGAGCCGCCCAAATCGATCCCAGATTAGCGCCAGCGTACTATAATTTAGGGTTAGCATTACGCCAAGCTGGGCAATTACAACCTGCGGCGGATGCATTTTATCGAGCTACCCAAGCCGATCCCAAATTTGCACCTGCTTTTGCTAATTTAGGCGGTTCGCTGTTAGAAGGAAATAATTTACAGTTAGCCAATGATTACTTGCAACGAGCTATCGAACTCGATGGTAAACTCGGTTTTGCTCACTACAATATGGGATTGCTAAGAGTACAGCAGAGAGATTGGGAAAAAGCGATCGCCTCTTTTAAAAAAGCACTACAATATAGCCAAAATGCACCAGAGCCAGCTTACCATTTAGGATTAGTTTATTTACAACAAGGTAAAATCGACCAAGCCAGAGAAGCGTTTCGCCAAGCAATTAAAATTAACCCTAGATATGCAGAAGCGCACTATAATCTTGGTTCACTTTGGTTTCAACAAGGTAAATTACCCGAAGCCTTAGAAGCCTTTAGAAAATCTGCGGCTGCTAACTCCAATTATGCCAGCGCTTATTATGGTGCAGGATTAGTTTTTATGCAATTAAAAAAATATGCAGAAGCTGCACAAGTTTTTCAATATGCGCGAGATTTATTCACTCAACAAAATAATCCCCAATGGGCAAGAAATGCTCAACAATTGTTACAACAAGCACAGAATTTAAATTACCAACCTCGCTGAGGCGTGAATCATTTAGATTGCGCAACAATAGGGCTATACCAATTCAAAAGTCAAAAGTCAAAAGTCAAAAGTCAAAAGTCAAAATTAAAAGAATTAGATGGGATCTGAACTTTTAATTTTGGCATTTTTGGTTAATTTGAGTGAATTGGTATTGTAGATTAGACTATCTGGCGTGGTCTAAGCCTAACCCATCGCAATGGTATTGTAAATGCAAAAGCGCGTCAAAAGTCGGTTTTTATTTTGCGATCGCTGGTTTGATCGTCGTGCGATCGTGCAGAACATGGAAGCGTTTCAAGACTTAATAGTCATAGTCTTGTGTTTAGGTTTATTTGCTGTGATGTTGCTGCAATTATGGGGCATATTTATTGCCGTTACCCAGCCATTAGATTACAAATTAGTCACAGCAAAAATACTTTTTGTATTAATTTTGGTAGAATTATTTCGGCTCTTGATGATTTACCTACAAGAGCATAGTATTGCCGTGGGTGTAGCAGTCGAAGTTACCATTGTCTCCGTCTTGCGAGAAGTAGTAGTTCACGGTGCGTTAGAAATTTCCTCAATTCAAACAGCCGCAATTTGTGGTTTATTATTCATTTTGGGCGGCTTACTCATAGTGTGTGCCAAAACACCCCACATGGATTGCATGAGCGCGAATACAAAATTTTGCCCCATTGCTTACACAGGAACTAGGGACAAGCAAAACCTAGAATTTCAATATTCTCGATGTGAGGATAATCAGCAGCTTTCGTAAATGGGCAAGGGGCATGGGGCATGGGGTATTATTGGACAAATCTGCCTTTCCTTGCCTCATTCCTGAGTAATTTAGCGACACATCAATATATTCTAGAGGGCATGGCAATGCCCATAGGTGTCAACTTAAAGTAAAACCTTTCTCTATCTCGTTTCCAGCCTCTGGCTGGAAATGCGTATTGCGAGGCTCCGCCTCGTCTTCTGATAAATTGAGGCGGCAGCCCACAGATCATAGCTCCCACGCAGAGCATGGGAGCTAGATGGACAAATGACAAATGACAAATGACAACCCTCACAGCTATCTTTAATTGCACCGCCTACCATCAAAACATTTGCTCTAAACGCTGTAAATCTCGCTGCACCTCATTTCCCAAAGCTTTATTATTGGGATCTGTCTTCAGCGCTTTTTTAAGGTAAATTCTGGCTTTAAGTACTTGATGTTGATCTATCAGCACTCGCCCCCAGATTTGATAGGTAATAGCTTGCCACTGACGCACTTCAGCATCTTCTGGTAAACGATCTGCCAAAGCTTCTACTAGTGCGATCGCTTGCGGAAACCGTTTTTCTTTTAAAAATCGCTGTAACTGCTCATAAGTATTCCACTTGAGGCGCTGTTCTATAGCAGTTACACCAGGCGGTTTCGGTGTCGTCGCCTGTCGCTTTTTCGCTGCTGCTGCTGGTGCTTTCTCCTGAGGTGCTGTTTTTGTTTCTTCCCGTGCAGAAACAGGCGTTTGACTAGCAACGCCAACAGCATCTTCTGGTATAACTACAGTCAACAGAAATTTATAAGCCTCTGTTAAGGCAATAAACTTGTCTTTAGCTTTGTGGTCATCTGGGTTAATATCGGGGTGATATTGCTGCGCCAATCGTCTGTAAGACGCCTTAATGTCAGCAAAAGAGGCTCCCGACCTTAAACCCAATAAACGGTAGCAATCTCCAAGATCCATCTTGAGCTATCAGCCATCAAATATTCAGCTTCAAGCTTGCCACTTAAAGTCTGAGGTCATTAATAATAAAGACTTATATTCTAAGTTAAAGTTCAGGATTGACAAATTGGGGCATGGGGCATTGGGCATTGGGCATTGGGCATGGGGCATTGGGCATTGCTAAACATATCTTTTGCTCCCTCTGCTTCCTCTGCTTCCTCTGCTCCCTCTGCTCTCCCTGCTCCCTGCCCCCCTGCCTCATCCCCTACGGGCGTTCTTCAATCACGCGATCTATCAAACCGTATTCTTTAGCTTCTGCGGCAGACATGAAAAAGTCACGATCCATGTCCTTTTCAATTTTGGCTAAAGTCTGACCGGTGTTGTTAGCGTAAATCTGATTGAGCTGGTTACGAATCCGCAGAATCTCTCTAGCTTCAATTTCGATATCCGTTGCTTGTCCGCGCGTACCACCAGAAGGTTGGTGAATCATAATCCGTGAGTGCGGCAATGCCATACGTTTGCCTTTGGTGCCAGCAGCCAACAGGAAAGAACCCATTGAAGCGGCTAAACCAACGCAAATTGTCACCACATCGGATTTGATGTGTTGCATGGTGTCATAAATTGCCAAACCTGAGGTAACCATACCACCAGGAGAATTGATATACAAATAAATGTCCTTACCCGGATCTTCCGAGTCCAGGTATAACATAACAGCGATAATTTGGTTAGCAATTTCGTCATCAATGTCCCGTCCCAAGAAAATAATTCTTTCACGGTACAGGCGATCGTAGATGCTAATCCAATCCGTAAATTGACCCCCCGGCATCCGGTAAGGAACTTTAGGAACACCTATAGGCATTTGTGTTACTCCGTTTGTAATTTAGTACTTAGTCCAGAGTCCACAGTCCACAGTCCACAGTCAAATATTATTGACTATTGACCATTGACCATTGACTATTGACCCTTGACAAATTAAAGAATGCTCGCAGGTAAAGGTGGATTAGCAAGTTCTTCTTTTTCAAAAACTCGGTCAATCAAACCGTATTCTTTTGCTTGATAGGGAGTCATGTAAAAGAGGCGATCCATATCTTTAGTAATTTTTTCTGGGGCTTGCCCTGTGGTGCGAGATATGATATCAACCATTGAGGCTTTGTTAGCCAGAACTTCCTTCGCCCGAATTTGAATATCCGTTGCTTGACCTTGGGCGTAGCTCTTGGGTTGATGCAGGATAATATTGGCGTTGGGTAAACTGGCGCGGCAACCTTTGGTACCAGCACCGAGTAACATCGCTGCCATACCCATTGCTGAACCGATACAGATAGTATGAATAGGTGGCTTGATGTATTTCATGGTGTCATAGATAGCGAAGGCTTCGGTTTCAAAGCCAATGGGATCGCCACTATAACCCGATGTGCCGGTAGAGTTGATATAAATTTTAATCGGCTTGTCGGGATCGTCGGACTGTAGATACAGTAGTTGAGCGACGATCAATTCTGTGACAGCAGGTACCAGGGGCATCCCAAGATAGACAATTCGCTCCTTCAATAACAGGGAAGGTAAATCTGGCGGCGGCGTCCGGTAAGAATTATCGCCGTAGTAGGGGGCTTGAACAGCCTTGATGGGGGAAATGTCCATAGCAACTGATCGCCTGAAATTATGCCGTTAACTGTAATACATACTAGCGCGATGCTAGCTATCTTCAAGGTGTGGATTTCTGGCTAATGCCTCAGGGGGCTGAGTATCTGCCAATCTTTAGCTTCTAAGATATTCTTTAATATAGGTCATTGGTCATTGGTCAATGGTCATTTGTAAAGAAATTCGCGACTCTGGACTATTGACTTTTGACTCTTGACTCTGGACATTTGCAAAAATTACAGATGATTAATCTATATTGTTTTCCGTAGGTTTGATGTTGCCTTGTGAAGTTATTTATAAAAATGTGTATCCTCTCTAGGGACTTTGGTTTATGAAAGTTAACTTGCAGCCGATCCTCAATGATAGTAATTTAGATGTCAATCAACTGAATAGTCAGCGTCAATTGTCGCTTTCGATTTCTGCGATTGGCGAAGTTTTGGATCGCAATGTGCCACTGAATTTATGCTTAATTCTCGATCATAGTGGTTCGATGAATGGGCGACCGTTAGAAACTGTCAAGCAAGCAGCAGTTCGTTTGGTCGATCAACTCAGTCCGGAGGATCGTCTCAGTGTTGTGGTTTTCGATCACCGGGCGAAAGTCTTAGTACCCAATCAAGTCATTGAAGATCGCGAACAGATCAAAAGGCAAATTAACCGCCTCAGTGCTGATGGGGGAACGGCGATTGATGAAGGTTTGCGTCTGGGGATTGAGGAGTTAGCAAAGGCGAAAAAAGATACTGTTTCTCAAGTATTTTTGTTAACTGATGGCGAAAATGAGCATGGAGATAACAATCGCTGTTTGAAATTTGCTCAATTAGCGGCTAGTTATAATTTGACTTTGAATACCTTGGGTTTTGGTGATAACTGGAATCAGGATATTTTAGAAAAAATTGCTGATGCTGGTTTGGGTACGCTGTCTTACATTCAAAAATCCGATCAGGTAGTCCAAGAATTTAGCCGTCTGTTTAACCGGATTCAAACAATTGGCTTGACTAATGCTTATTTGCTATTCTCGTTAATGCCCAATGTGCGGTTGGCGGAACTTAAACCCATCGCCCAAGTTTCTCCCGATACTATTGAGTTACCTGTACAACCAGAAGCTGATGGACGCTTTGCTGTGCGCTTGGGTGATTTGATGAAAGATGTAGAGCGGGTAATTTTAGCTAATATTTATTTGGGACAGTTGCCTGAAGGTAAACAAGCGATCGCGAATGTGCAAGTCCGCTACGATGACCCGGCTAACAACCAAACCAATTTATTTACCTCTAATATCCCCATTTATGCCAATGTAGTTAGATCTTACCAGCCAGATGCTAATCCCCAAGTGCAGCAGTCTATCTTAGCCTTAGCTAAATATCGCCAAACTCAATTAGCAGAAGCGAAATTACAACAAGGCGATCGCGCTGGAGCTGCGACAATGTTACAAACAGCAGCAAAAACTGCATTGCAAATGGGCGATAAAGGTGCAGCCACAGTATTGCAAACTTCCGCTACTCGCTTGCAAGCTGGTGAAGAGTTATCCGAAAGCGATCGCAAGAAAACGCGGATTGTCTCCAAAACAGTATTGCAGGATACGCCTCACCCATGAAAGTAAAATTACTGTCTGTACTCAATGATAGTAATGTTGACCTGGCTCAAGCTAACAGCCAGCGTCAACTGGGAATTTCTGTTGCGGCAATTGCTGAGGAGTTTGGTAGCAATTTACCCCTCAACTTATGCTTGATTCTCGATCGCAGTGGTTCGATGCATGGGGAACCAATCAAGAATGTGATTCAAGCAGTTGAGGGATTATTAGATCGACTAAATCCAGGCGATCGCATTTCTGTAGTCGCTTTTGCGGGTTCGGCAGAAGTAATTATCCCTAACCAAGTAGTTGCAGATTTAGGTAACATTAAATCACAAATTAAAAACAAACTTAAAGCAAGTGGTGGTACAGTCATTGCCGAAGGTTTGCAACTGGGAATTACAGAATTAATGAAAGGTACCAGAGGCGCTGTTTCCCAAGCCTTTTTACTCACAGATGGACATGGTGAAAGCAGCTTGCGCATCTGGAAATGGCAATTAGGCCCGGATGACAACAAACGTTGTTTAGAACTTGCTCAAAAAGCCGCTAGATTGAACTTAACTGTAAATACATTGGGTTTTGGCAGTAACTGGAACTCTGATTTACTAGAAAAAATTGCCGATGCTGGTGGTGGCACATTAGCTTATATTGAGCATCCACAACAAGCTGTCCAAGAATTTAGCCGCTTATTTAGACGGATGCAATCGGTGGGTTTAACTAACGCCTACTTGCTATTATCCTTGATACCGCAAGTACGGTTAGCCGAACTTAAACCCATTGCCCAAGTAGCACCAGATACAATAGAGTTACCAGTACAACAGGAAGCAGATGGAAGCTTTGCCGTGCGTTTAGGCGACTTGATGCAAGATGGGGAACGGGTAGTTTTAGTTAATATTTATCTCAGTAATTTACCGGAAGGTAGACAGGAAATTGGACAGGTGCAAATTCGTTATGACGATCCAGCGCTAGATCGCCAAGGCTTACTTTCTGCGATCGCACCTGTATATGCAGATGTAGTTTCTACTTACCAACCAAATCTTAATCCCCAGGTACAGCAGTCAATTTTAGCCTTAGCCAAATATCGCCAAACCCAGTTAGCAGAAACCAAATTGCAACAGGGCGATCTCATTGGTGCTGCAACCATGCTACAAACCGCCGCCAAAACCGCCTTGCAAATTGGAGATAAAGGTGCAGCCACAGTACTACAAACTTCTGCTACCCGCCTGCAAGCTGGTGAAGAACTCTCAGAAGCAGAGCGCAAGAAAACCAGAATTGTTTCCAAAACAATTTTACAAGAATAATTCGTAATTCGTAATTCGTAATTCGTAATACCCTGCGGGAAGGCTTGCGCCTACGTAATTCGTAATTTGGTAAGTCAGTGGTAAGAAACCAAACTATCTTAATAACTGTAAACAGGCTGGAAATTTTTACCAATGACTAATGACAAATGACAAATGACAAATGACTAATGACAGCCTCAGCCAGTTATCTTTAATTTCGCCAAACTATTTTATGAAAATAAAAGATATCCATCACATAGCTATAATTTGTTCTGACTACGAACGTTCTAAAAAATTCTATGTAGAAGTTTTAGGATTTCCAATTATTGCCGAAACTTTTCGCGCTCAGAGAAATTCCTATAAGTTAGATTTAAAAGTTGGTGAAAATAACCAAATAGAATTATTTTCCTTTCCCAATCCCCCCCAAAGACCTAATAGCCCAGAAGCTTGCGGTTTAAGACATTTAGCATTTGCAGTTGATGACATAGAGCAAACTGTAACTGATTTACAATCAAAAGGTATAGAAGTAGAAAATATTAGAATTGATGAAATTACAGGAAAAAAGTTTACTTTCTTTAAAGACCCAGATAACTTACCATTAGAAATTTATGAGTATTAATATTGTCACCTAGTTCGTAGTCAGGACTTTATTCCTCAAAATTAGAGATAGCTCCGCTGATTACAGAGAAAAAACTTTTATTTTTTGTGAAACTTGTGTAAGCCATAAAAATTATGGCAGGTAAATAAAAAAATCAGGACACAACCAACATTATTGTGCCCTGAAGAATTATTAATACATAAATAGCTCAGATTCCTAATCAAGCTTGAAGATTTACTTAATTAATAGTCTCTGAATGTATTTTCTTTTTCCCTAACCGTAAACCAAATAAACCTAAGCTCAACAATCCCAGAATCGCAGAAGGTTCAGGGACTTGTTGAGGTTCTTCATCATAACTATCCCACATAGTTCCATTGTTTACTTGGAATAGTCCTTCTTGAGCTAAAAATTCAGTTAAATCTTGACCTTGATTTAGGGTTGTTGTAGTCGTCGTACCACCCCAACGGCTTTGCTTAAACATTTTATTAATATTACTTACTGGCGTGCTATTACCTTTAGTATTAGCAATTGTTTGGGCTTGGTTTTGCAGCGTAGATAATTGTGCTGATGAAAGAATATTAAAATTACTAGAGGCTCGGTTATAACCAATAACATCCAATGCTTGTAAGTCCAAATTAGTTAAACCTCTTCTGGTATTGCTTGGTAAAGATGGGTCCATAATTCCTAGAGCAGTACCGTTATTACTACGTTTCCAGTGGCTGCCTTGATAACCATCTGGTTGATAGTTGGTAAAGAAAAAACTCGATTTTAAATCCTCATTTTCGCCTGTAGATAAATTAGCTAAAGCTGTGTCTCCTCCGTTAATGGAAAAGAAAGGAGTTGAATTACCAGTTCCGCCATAAGTCATATTTATTTCATGATCGGTTGTGAGCGATGATTTACGAAATAGGTCAAATGAAGTAATATACTTATTCCGCTCTACTTCATTATTGTAATTATTATCATTAACAGCATCTATGCCACTCACAAAACCTAAAACATGTCCAATTTCATGAATTAAGACGCTAGTAAAATCAAATTTATTAATGCCAACACCAGAACTAAGATAATCATTTTGCCAACCAAAGCCAGTATTAATCAAATCATTGAATACAATTACCCCATCTAAATCAGTATTATTTGTGTCTAGCAAATTTAAAGCCTTGGCATTAGCTCTAGTTAGATTAATGTTGCTAAAGGACTTATCTTTGAAACCTTCCATTTCCGCAGTTAAACTGCTAAAAAGAAGGGGTATGGGTAAATTTTCTACAGCCAGTTCATCATTTGTATAAGTAAAAATATTGTTGTCGGTGGTGCGATCGCTTTTTAAGGCGTTGTAAAAGCTGCTGTAATTTACATTGTTCATAAAAGCTGGAATCGCCCCAGCTAGAACTCCTGAAGGTAATTTGCTGGAATTACCCTTCTTCAGGTGAATATTGATCGTTGCATTATCCGTAAGATATTGTTCCCAAATACTCCCGGCTAATTCTGCAGCAACTTTTTCTTCCATTGTGACTTCTGTATCGTATGTGAAGTTCAATTTCAGTGCTTGCGCTGGCATACTCATGCCCGTCACAGCGCATAATGTTGTAATTAAAGATAGAATACCAATGCTTATACGCATATAGTTTTTATAACTGTTAATTTTTTATAGTCGCTTTTAACTTAGCAATTTTCGAGCATGAAATTAATGAACTATTAATGAAATCTTGTGGGGTTTTATCAAATTTTTGATATGAATATTCAAAATAAATCCACCATAAATAGAGGATATTACTATATACATACTGTGAAAAAATTACTAGCTAAATATTTGCCCCAACTGATTGTTATCAGCCTCTTACTCTGTATAAATACTTTGATTGATTAATCAGTTTCAGTAAGTCGGTAATTGCATCTAACTATATTAAGAAACGTAAAGAGGCTGGAAACCCTTACCACTGAAAAATGACAAAGCACAAAGTTATTATCGCCGCCTGCCGACGATAATAACTTTGTCAGAATAACAACCTTCTGTTGTCATTGTTAATTTTTGTTAAAATTATGATGTTATTGTGATGTTCAATATCAACCCAAAGGTGATTGAAAACAGTGAATATTTGTGGTGATAAATTTTCCTCGCTACTTGCTGAACTTAAATTTATCAGATTATGGGTAGATGTACGGAATTTTAGCTTGAGGTATTTTGGATAATTACAGTAGTTCAGCAAACCCTGGATGGCTTTGATGCAGACGATAAGTTAGCTTAATATTTCTATCTCCTGCTGTACTGGTAATAGTTCAATGGGTGAGTGAATCCGAACTTAATTTTAGACAAACACAAGTTAGTACTCTGACAAGGGAACTATGCTAGGTGCATTAAATTTTCTAGTTCTCTTCTTTTCCTCTTTCTTTGAGTACTTCGTGCCTTCGTGGTTCGTTTTTTCACCCAGTAAAGTTGACTTTCCAGAGTATTAGTTAACAACAATCTAAGTTAAATCCAATCATTTTACAATGAATCAAATTATACTTTAATTCCCGAATTTTCTTCCTAGTAAGAGATTTTTGGTTGAAATAAGCATTCGTATCTATTAGAATAAACTTCACATATATAAAGATACCTACTACTCTATTTCATGAAGTTTTGATGAAGGAGTATTCAGCAAGTAACTTGATAGAAATTGTCTAACTAAAGTCTCGAATACATAGTAATCGGCACATGAATAATGAAAATAGCCTTTATAGTTGGGAAGTTTCCGATATTATCGGAGACATTTATTATTAATCAAATCACAGGTGCAATCGAACGGGGACATGAGGTTGATATTTATGCTTATCAACCTAGTCATAGTTCTAAAGTACATCCCAATTTCCATAAATATCAGCTTTTATCGCGCACTTATTATCAACCAAGCATACCCACGAATCGATTTTGGCGATTGCTCAAAGCAATCAAATTAATCATTGAGAATTTCAAGAAAGCTCCTTTAGTCTTACTGCGATCGCTGAATATTTTTAAATATGGCAAACGAGCAGCTTCATTAAAATTACTGTACTCAGTCATTCCCCTATTAAAGTCTCCAGCTTACGATATTATTCATTGTCAGTTTGGCCCCCAGGGACTAGAAACTATGCTGTGGCGAGATTTGGGTGCAATTCGTGGTAAGTTGGTAACTTCATTTCGCGGCTACGATATCAGTTCATATATCCATAAATATGGAGAGGATGTTTATGAGGAACTCTTTATCAAAGGAGATTTTTTCTTAGCAAATTGCCAATTTTTTCAAAAAAAAGCTATTCGTTTAGGTTGCGATCCTCAAAAAATTGTTGTACATGGTTCAGGTATAGATTGTAGTCGATTTCAATTTAAACCCAGATTCGCACCTCAAGCAAATGCAAAAATTTACCTGCTAACAACTGCTCGCTTAGTAGCCAAAAAAGGTTTAGAATACAGTATTCGTGCCGTGGATCAAGTGGCGAAACTTTACCCAAATATTGAGTACAATATCATCGGTGATGGTGTTTTAAGGCAGGAGTTAGAACAGTTAATTACAGCATTGAATATTACGGATAAAATTCAGATTTTAGGTTGGAAGCATCAACTAGAAATTATTGAATTTCTGGATAATTCTCACATTTTTTTGGCTCCGAGTATTACTAGCGAGGATGGAAATCAAGATGCACCCGTAAATACATTAAAAGAAGCAATGGCTATGGGTTTACCAGTTATTAGTACAAGGCATGGAGGTATCCCTGAATTAGTAGAAGACGGAATTTCTGGGTTTCTTGTTCCCGAACGAGATGCGGATGCGATCGCCAAAAAATTAATTTATCTGCTGGAGCATCCAGAAATGTGGGAAAAAATGGGAAAAGCCGGTCGTGCTTTTGTCGAAACACAATACGATATCAATCAGCTTAACGATGAATTAGTACAAATTTATCAGCAAATTAGTAATCAGAATTTACAGATCGCAGACAAATCTTTAGCGGTAACAAGGATGTGAACAACATGAACCAAAGCGCGATCGCACATTCTTTAGTCACGATTGTAGTAGTACCAAGAGAGCGTTTTAGCTACACCCGCCAATCCTTAGAAAGTATCTATGAGCATACAGATTATCCATTTAACTTAATTTATGTAGATGGTAATTCACCGTCGCCGATTCGCGATTATTTAGCAGCGCAAGCCAAAGAAAAGCAATTTCAACTGATTCGCCAAAATACTTACCTATCACCAAACCGCGCGCGGAATATGGGGTTGAAGGAAGTGAAGACTAAGTATGTTGTCTTTATAGATAACGATGTGGTTGTCAGTCCCAATTGGCTGCAACCTTTGGTAGACTGTGCAGAAACCACCCATGCAACCATAGTTAGTCCGTTATTATGTCAAGGTACACCCATCCATCAAGAAGTACATTGTGCTGGTGGAGAAACAGGGGTACGCTTAGATCGCGATCGCCGCAGAATTATTGAAAAAATTTACGATCAAGGACGAAAAGTTGCAGATGTGCTTCCGCAATTAACACAGCAACCCACTGGTTTAGCAGAGTTTCACTGTATGCTAGTCCGCACAGAGATATTTGCGCAAATTGGCTTTTTAGATGAAGCGTTACTTTCTACGAAAGAACATGTAGATTTGTGTATGTCGGTGGCGGCAGTTGGTGGTACAGTTTACCTAGAGCCTGCATCTGTGGTGACTTATGTACCAGGGCCGCCATTAGACTGGACAGATTTACATTACTATATGTTGCGGTGGAGCGATCGCTGGGAATTAGCCAGCTTAAAACACCTGCGTCAAAAATGGAACTTAAGCGAAGATGAATATTTTCAAAATAGATACAAACGCTTAGGATCGCGAAGACAAATGACAATTATTCGTCCAGTAGCGCGGAAATTATCTTTAGGAAAATTTGGCTTTCAGGTTGTCAATAAAATCCTGCGGGGGGTAGATAAACTGCTGAATCGCTGGATTACTAGTTGGTGATTCATCAGACTTTGGTATAGTTACGTCCAAACATCGGAAAATCAGTAATGAAGCAGCCTCAGCAATTAAATTCTCAGCTAAAAGAAGTTATCTATACACCTGAAAGTAGATTGCGAAATCCCAAACAATTAGCGCAACAAATGTGGCGAGACTTATTAGCATCTCGCGAACTTGCTTGGCGATTGTTAGTGCGGGATATTAGCGCTCAATATCGTCAATCTTTTTTAGGAATAGCATGGGCTTTTTTACCACCAATTATTATGGCAGCAGGATTTACATTAGCCCATGATGCCAAAGTAATTAATATTCAAAATACAGATTTACCTTACCCAGCTTATGTATTGTTCAGTACTGCATTATGGCAAACATTTGTTGAAGCTGTAAATGGCCCGGTACAAGCTGTAATCGCCGCCAAACCAGTATTAGCTAGAGTTAACTTTCCGAGAGAAGCGTTAATTTTAGCTAAACTAGGTGAGGTATTTTTTAACTTCGCTATCAAATTAATTTTAATTGTAGCATTTTTTCTTTGGTGGAAAATTCCTGTAAGTTGGACAGTCATTCTCGCACCAGTAGCGCTGATTCATTTAATTTTACTGGGAACATTTTTCGGGATTTTATTAGCTCCCTTGGGAATTTTATATCAGGATATATCGCGAGGATTAACTTTAATTACAAGCTTTTGGTTATTTCTCACTCCTGTAGTTTATCCCGTACCCAAACAGGGAATATTTAGTATATTAGTTCAGCTTAATCCGGTCACGCCTTTATTAGTAACAACGCGAGAATTAGCAACTACTGGTAGTATCTCAAATCCTGATAGTTTTTGGGTTGTGAGTGCAATTACTCTACTCGGTTTAATTATCACCTGGGTAACATTTCGTTTAGCTATGCCTTTTGTAGTTGAGAGAGTTAGTTCTTAATCATGATTAATTATCCAAATGATTCTGAATTACTGATTAGCGTCGATAAAGTTTCTAAAAAATTTTGTCGCAATTTAAAACGCTCTTTACTATATGGTATCCAAGATATTTGTACAGAGTTAACCGGAGGAAATCGCCACGGTGATATTTTACGTCCTCAAGAATTTTGGGCGTTAAAAGATGTCAGCTTTCAACTGCGCCGGGGAGAAGCTTTAGGCTTAGTGGGAGCTAATGGAGCCGGAAAAAGTACCTTGCTGCGAATTATTAGCGGATTGATTAATCCTGATACGGGAACGGTGAAAGTTAGGGGGAAATTGGCACCATTAATTGCTTTAGGTGCTGGTTTTAATCCGGTTTTGACAGGGAGAGAAAATATCTATGCAAATATGTCAATTTTGGGATTATCGACACCAGAAATAGAAAAAAGATTTGATGCTGTAGTCGATTTTGCTGGAATTGCAGATGCAATTGACGCACCAGTACAAACCTATAGTTCGGGGATGGCGGCGAGATTGGGTTTTGCTTGCGCAGTTCACATAGAACCTGATGTTTTATTAATTGATGAAGTGCTGGCGGTTGGGGATATAAATTTTCGCGTCAAATGCTATCAGCGATTAGCCAAACTGCGAGAATCGGGGACAGCTTTTGTGTTAGTTTCTCATAATCCCCATGTAGTTTTAAATGTTTGTGAAAATTCGGTTTATTTAGCGAAAGGAAAATTAATTAAATCTGGCGAAACCGAAGCTGTAATTCGTCAATATGAAGAAGATGTAAGTTTAGCAGGGACAGATACAGCTTTAGGAATGATGTTTTTACCAGAAAAGCCAGAAAGTCAAAGCTTAGGTATAGATATTGTTTCTCTCTGTTTTCAAGATGAGCATGGTAATCTCTTGACATCTCCTTTATGTGGGCAATTAGCTTATTTATCTGTAGAATGCAAAGCCTATAAACAAGTTGATAATGCTAATTTAGGCGTATCGATTACAGCTTTATCGGGACAAAATGAGCGGATTTTATATATAACTTCTGCAAGCGATAATGAACCCTTAAAAATTCTGCCGGGAAGGGTGGAAATTCAAATGCAGATGCCTTATTTTTGCTTATTACCGGGTTTATATAGTGCGAAGATATATATCAAGGAAGGTGTACGTTCTTTTGATATCGTTGAATCTTTTCGTTTTATGGTCAAAGCAGGTAAAATTACTAGTCGTTCGTTATTTTATCAGCCCCGACAGTGGCAAGTTATTAATCATAACAATTCAAAATTCAAAATTCAAACCTTGTACTGAAGCTCACTCGTTCGACGAAGTCGTTCCCGAAGGGTAGTATTCAAAATTCAAGACATTTTCAGATGGGGATTATCTTTTTACTTTTTACTTTTTACACTTCGACAAACTCCCTTCGACAAGCTCAGTGCATCGCAGTGCGGCGCTGTCAATAGTCCTCACGATGGATTGTGCAACTTAAAAGCAGAATAGCTGACAATACTGCTCGGTTAAGCTCAAAAACCTTAACCCGCGTAGGTTGGGTTGAGGAACGAAACCCAACATTTGGGTAGCTCTGTTGGGTTTCGCAGAGCCTCAACCCAACCTACAATTTTCTATGGATTGTGCAACTTAAAAGCAGAATAGCTCATACTTGCTATTCGTTTTCCCTAATTTTGGCAGTGTTTCGGATCACTGCAAAACAAAGTTATTTTTTATACTGTCAATTAAGTAATCCAGCAAGAACGATTAACTTTGCAGCTTGTAGAAACTTGGTAACCGCAAAACCACGTTGAGAAAGCATAGGAGGATTTAAGCCTCTATTGTGAAAACAGCTGCTCAGGTAATGGGCGTCTAAATTGCATAACTACTCATATGGGCTGTTAACTGTCAACGGTCAACTGTCAACAGCCTTCACGATGGATTGTGCAACTTAAAAGCATAATAGCCTATCTTGCTACTTCACCAGTCGGGAAAGATTGACTAGAGGAAACTGAAATCGAGATGTGCAAGATGTTCGCATTTTTTCCATCTTAGTTTTCATCTCCTGAATTCAGACAACATATCTGCATTTGATTATTCATCACCAGGTAACGATCGATGAAATTGCAAACCTTACTTTTGACTACTGCAATCAGCTTAACTGTATTCAATCCGGCGGCTATTGGTAGCACCGAAACTGCTCAAAAAATTAAATCTGTTGCTCAAGTTAAAACAGAACTTTATGATACACTGCAAATTTTGGATGATACTAATGTCTGTATTGGTGCTTGTCAAGTCACCAGACAATTAGGTGTTTGTAGTTTAGTCGAAAACCTAGATACGCAAGTTAAAGGTAAAATTTTTGGCAGAAAAATTCGCAATCGCTCTTCTGCATTACCAATCGATAAAGCTGATGTGGAATTAATGCGCCTGATTTATAGTCAGTGTAAATCTCTGAAACCAGAGAATTTCCCGCCTTATCTCCAGCTTAATGCTAATCGCAAATATAAGATATTTAACCCAACTTGTAAATCGCTGGAAATAATTAATCAAGGATTGGGTTTAATTGACGATACGGTAGTTAATTGCAATTGACAGTCAGTAAATCGGCGTAATTAAAGACAACTGGCGAGGTTTGTCATTTGTCATTGGTCATTTGTCATTTGTCATTGGTCATTTGTCATTTGTCATTTGTCATTCTTACAAAGTTCTGAGCGGAGGAAACCTCCGCTCAGACTTTGCGCTTTGTCATTGGTAAGGGTTTTAAGCATGTTTACATTGCGCAACATAGTTTGGTTTACTCCCGCCGACTTACTTAAATAGTTGGTTTTAGATATCAAAAATCACATCAGATAGATTAATTAAGATGTTTTTGTCGAGTCGGGGGTTAATAGATTACAGACTGTAGTGAATGTGCAATGCAACAGGCGAGCGTGCGATCGCATGACAATGTAACACGATTGCATCGGTTACAATGCGATCGCATGACTAACAATGACGATACTGTTTTGTAGCTGAGAGTCAAAGCGCAATATAATTTTTGTTACACTTTGATAATCAGGCCGTAATATGGTAGTTAGCGGCTGATATTACGGTCGCTATTTTTACTCTTATAAGTTTGTTAAACTACTGTAGCTTTTGTCAGCAACTTGCGTAATAAATTAGCCAATCGATATTTTAACCAAAACCAAGTGGCTCTCTAGTAACATTGCTACTATTTGCCAGGAAGTGTGTTTTGGTTGCATCTTTGGCTATTGATAAAATTGTTGGCTTCTCAATGAGGTTAGTTTGTGAAAAATCAAGTTGGAGAGGTGGCTAACAGGCTATCTGGAGGCTTTGTTACTTACAACCAAGAGTGGCGAGTCACTTCGATTAACCCTCAGGCTGCCCAAATTTTTAATAAAAACTGTGAAGATTTACTAGAACAAAATTTTTGGTTTAATTGTCCCGAAACTGTTGGCTCTAGGTTCTATCATGAATGTCATCGGGCGATCGCACAACAATCTTTAGTTAGATTTGAGCAATTTTTTCCGATGTTGGATGCTTGGTTTGAGGTGAGTATTTACCCTAGTCAAACAGGCTCCACAATATATTTCCAAGATATCACGGAGCGTCAGCAACTAGAAATCTATCTACAGGTAGATCGTTCAGTATCATCCGCAAATGCTTCGCTACCGCCTACCCTGACTCCCCCTTGGCAAGCACAACATTGGCAGACGGTGTTAGATAATTCTCCTGATGTGATTTTTCAATTCGATGGGAATTTGCGGTTGTTGTATGTGAATCTGGCGATAGAAAAAGCCACTGGCAAACCCCCTAACACGTTTCTTGGAAAAACCCTGGCGGAAATGGAATTACCTGCAGATATTTATGCTGGCTGGGAACGTTCGCTGCGGCTAGCGTTGACGACTGCGCAAGAACAGTTAATAGAATTAGCATTACCCACACCTACAGAAGAACGGATTTATCAATCGCGATTTGTGCCAGAGTTAAACTCTCAAGGTGTGGCAGAATATGTGTTAGTTTTTAGTCGTGATGTTACGGAAACTAAACGAGTTGAACAGGAACGAGCGAGATTAATTCGCGAACAAGCAGCCAGAGCAGAAGCAGAAAGAGCGAACCGAATTAAAGATGAATTTTTAGCAGTATTGTCTCATGAATTGCGATCGCCTCTCAATCCGATTTTAGGATGGGCGAGACTGTTACAAACTCGGCAATATGACAGCACAACCTTAAATCGCGCCTTAGAGATAATTGAACGCAACGCCAAAATCCAGGCGCAATTAATCGAAGATTTGCTAGATGTATCGCGAATTTTACGCGGTAAGCTGAATCTGAAAAAATGTCCGGTGAATTTAGCGACAACTGTGGAAGCGGCGATGGAAACTGTACGTTTAGCCGCTCAAGCTAAGGATGTGGCTATTAATGTGACTTTTGCGCCAGATGTAGCTAAGGTATTAGGCGATCCTGATAGATTGCAGCAGGTAATTTGGAATATTCTGTCTAATGCGGTGAAATTCACGCCATCGGGGGGACAGATTGAAGTTGAACTCAAGCAGGTAGATACGCAAATTCAAATTACCGTCAAAGATAACGGTGAGGGGATTACACCGGAATTTTTACCTTATGTATTTGATTATTTCCGTCAAGCCGATAGTTCGATTACACGCACCTCTAATGGCTTAGGGTTAGGATTGGCGATTGTGCATCATTTAGTCGAACTGCATGGTGGTACAGTGACAGCCGAGAGTCAAGGTAAAAAACAGGGTGCGACTTTTACAGTTAAATTACCAATTATGACTGCTACGACGCAACACAAGCAAACAGAACGGGAATTAGCACGGACGATTAATTTGCAGGGGTTGCGAATTTTAGTTGTAGATGATGATGCAGATTCTCGCGAATTTGTCGCGTTTTTGTTAGAACAACAAGGTGCGATCGCAAATACAGCTGCTTCAGCGACACAAGCTTTGCAAATATTTGCCCAAATTAAGCCAGATATAGTGATTAGCGATATTGGGATGCCACAGGTTGATGGGTATAGTTTATTACGCCAGATGCAAGCATTAAATAAAAATCGGCAAATTTTAGCGATCGCTCTCACAGCTCATGCTAGCGAAAGCGATCGCCAAAAAGCCTACAAAGCTGGATTTCAACGACATATTCCCAAACCCATCGAAGCCGAAAAGCTGTTAGTCAACATTGCTAACTTGATTGAGCAAATTATACCAATTCAAAATTCAAAATTCAAAATTCAGAAAGCCAGATGTAACAAGGATTTCTGAGTTTGCATCTGTTGCTAAATTTGGGAGAATTGGTATTAAGTAGGTTGGTGTAATTAAATATCAATAGTCATTTGTCATTTGTCATTTGTCATCTCTGATTGACTTAGTAAATACTCCGCGAAACTTTGCGCTAACCTCCGCGTTCCTTTGCGTTTAAAAAGCCATAGCTGCTAAATAATGCACCCTATTTTCTCCTTTATTCCTAACTTCTATTACGCTTTTTTATAGACTTAGATTTTGTCAGCGATCGCATTATTCTACTAATAATATTAGATGAAGATTTTCTATTATTATTAGTCCTTCTAGGTGGATGATTTTCCTCTGGTACATCTGGACTATTTAAAGGTACAGCATGTTTAGCCGGTCTAATTCCACTGCCATATCTTCTTGCATAAACCTGGGTAAATTCCGCGCCAAAAAAGAGAATTTGTGCAGCGTAATAAATCCAAGCCAAAATAACTACTACCGAACCAGCAGCACCATAGGTTGAACCAAAACTGCCATTACCTAAATATTGTCCTAATAAAAATCTGCCGATGGAAAACAAAATTGAGGTAATAGAAGCGCCGATTATAACATCACCCCAAGTAATTTTTACATCTGGGAGAACTTTAAAAATCAGACCGAACAATATTGTCGTAATTACAAAACTCAGCAAGAAATTCACAAATTGCCAAATAAAATCAACACCCGGTACCAGGTTACTAAAGAAAGTCACCAGTGCGGATAATCCAGCACTAACCACAAGAGAAACCAGCAGTAAAAAACCAATCCCCAAAACCATCGCAAAAGATAAAGCCCGTTGGCGCACCATAGTATTTACACCTGCGCCTGGTTTTGGTTTGACTTCCCAAATCGTATTTAAAGCATCTTGTAATTCGTTAAATAAACCAGTTGCACCTAATAATAAAACTAGGATACTAATAACTGAAGCAATAGTTCCCGTTTCTGGCTGGTTTGCGTTTTGAATTGCAGTTTCAATAAATTCTGCGCCTGTTCTCCCCACTAAACCTTGAATTTGACGAACAATTTCACCCCTAGCAGCTTCTTCACCAAAAACTGCACCGACAATTGCAATTACAATTATGAGCAATGGGGCGATAGAAAAAATTGTGTAATAAGCTAACGCTGCTGCTAACCTTGAAGCTTTATCCTCACTCCATTCTTTAAAAGTTTCTTGGAATAATTTCCAAATCGCTTGCCATCTCATAGCATTAGTCTCCATATCCCCAATGTTGCCTGCATGAGATTATTGGATAATGATTCCCCTCTTAGCGTCATCTGTCCAAAGGTGTTTGAGTAACAACCGTAAGGAATAATATTAATTCAAAATTCAAAATTCAGACTGTATTTGGTTTTTCGGGTATAAAAAATTCGTAATTATTGGAATTACGAATTACGAATTACGAACTACGAATTAAAATTTACATTTCTTCTAATTCCATACCTTTGGTTTCTTTGATAAAGAACAAAACGAAAAACAGCGAGATAGCCGCAGCAGTTGTATACAACCCATAAGCAGCACCTAAGCCGAAATATTGCAAAATTGGTGGAAATGTTGTAGAAACAGCAAAGTTAGCTACCCATTGTATCGCCGCCGCAACAGAAAGCGCAGCTGCACGAATTTGGTTATTAAACATTTCTCCTAATAATACCCAAACCACAGGCCCCCAGGAGAAACCAAAACAGAATACATATAGGTTGGCGGCTACCAGAGCAATGATACCTGCATTTCCTGTTAACGTGGGGTTACCAGCAGCATCGGTTGCAGCGTTACCAAACATGTAAGCCATTGTTCCCAAGGTTACAGTCATGCCGATTGAGCCTAAGATCAGTAAAGGCTTACGACCGAATTTATCAACAAATGCGATCGCAATTAGGGTAGTAATAATATTAACGGCTCCAGTAATCACTGTAATCGTTAGTGAATTTTGCTCAGAAAATCCGACTGCACGCCACAAAACACTACTGTAGTAAAAGATGACGTTAATCCCCACCAATTGCTGAAATACAGATAAGCCGATTCCAATCCACACAATCCGCAACAATCCGCCATTTCTACTTAACAAATCAGAAAACTTCGGTTCCCGTTCTTGGAGTACTGTTTGACGAATTTCTTCAATTTTGGCAAAGACATTACCGCCTAAAATCTTAGTTAAAACATTAGCAGCTTCCGGTTCCCTTCCTTGTGCAACTAAGTAGCGTGGCGATTCGGGAATCATTAACGCAGCCATTCCATAAAGCACAGCTGGCGGAAATTCTGTCCAAAACATCCAACGCCAAGCTGCTATTCCAAACAAAAACGGCGAACTCGCTGAACCTGCTGATACTGCAATAAAGTAGTCGCATAACAAAGCAATAAAAATACCGACGACTATTGCTAGTTGTTGCAGAGATCCCAATCTCCCCCGCAAATTTGAAGGAGAACATTCTGCAATGTAAGCCGGCGCAATCACGCTAGCAGCACCTACAGCTAATCCTCCCAATATCCGCCAAACAATAAAATCCCAAATAGTGAAGGCGATTCCCGAACCAATAGCACTGATGCTAAATAATACCGAAGCAATAATCATTGCCTTAACTCGACCATAGCGGTCGGCAATTTTACCTGCATAAAAAGCACCAATTGCAGAGCCTAATAATGCTAAGGAAACAGCCAAGCCAGTGAGTACGCTATTAGCATTATAAGCTTGAGCTAGAGCCGCAACCGCGCCATTAATCACCGCCGTATCAAAACCAAATAAAAAACCTCCCAGTGCAGCCGCACCAGCAATTAATATGACATAGAAGGTGTTAGATTTACGACGAGTAGTAGTAGTGGTCATAGTGATATTTCAAACATACAAACATTGATTTTGCTATTACATAGACACGAAAAATTTCACTAGTTTTGCACTAGTTAATGTTTGACAACTGCACTTTTTTTGTGTGGTTGATTATGAATGTGAAAAGTTTATGCCAAAGTTAGTCATTACTTTGGACATTGCCCGCTAAAAACTTGAGATGTTAAGCTACTATAGATTTTCAATAATTAAATTGGATTCCTATAATAGAAAATAGGCAGCAACCCTATAGCTTGCTGAAATCTTTTTCAAGGGATATTTTGCGTTATCAATCTAGATTAGCGTTTTATTAATAGTAATAAAATATAAAAAGAGTCAGATTTTATATCTCTCTAAAGTTAGATGTTTATCTGGTCATTTGTCATTTGTCATTTGTCATTTGTCATTGGTAAGGGGTTCAGATCTATTTACGTTTCTTAATATAGTTTGGTTTAGGGACATCCAATTTTTTAAATACCCAATAAATTTGTAGTGCGAGCATCTTGCTCGCTTTTGAACACCAGCGAGCAAGATGTTTGTCCTTCGGACACGCTACGCGAACGCACTACGAAATATGGGTAATTTATTTTTTGTAAGTCCCTTATTTATGGGACTTACTTAGATTTGAATTAAAAAAGTAAATATATGATCTCAATTATCCCCAAATACAGAGTATTTCAGGTAAATTAGGTATGCGCTTCGGGGCATGGCATTGCCCATACAGTCAACTTAAGTTTTCTGGCTTACCCAACGAATCGCCCACAGGCTGTAAGCCTGGGGCTAACGCTACAAAGCCCACCTTTGTGGGCTAAGAAAATTTAGCCCACAAAGGTGGGCTTTGTTCAATTAGCCGCACCCTTCGAGGGTGACGGCGGTTCATTGGGTAAGCGAGGGGCTGGGGGTGAGGGCATAACCTTGTCACCAAGCGGATTTCACATTAAGTTGAAACCAATGGGCATTGCCATACCCCTACAATCAACAATTATCTTTATGTACCAAATTGCAATTTGCTGTATTTTAAGAATTGTTAATTTCTTGTCAATTCAGGCTAAGATTTAACGCCGTAAACTGCGGGGATCGAGTGCATCTCTTAACCCATCTCCGAGTAAGTTGAACGCAAGTACTGTGAGAATAATTAACACGGCTGGCGGCCAGATTAACCAAGGTTGCAATACTAAAATTGAAGCATTACTAGCAACAGAAAGCATATTACCCCAAGATGGATCTGGTTGCTGAATTCCTAAACCAATGAGACTGAGTACAGCTTCAGCGCTGATAAAACTGGGAACGGCTAAGGTAGCGGAAATAATTACATAGGTAGCGGTTTGGGGCAAAACGTGACGGAGAATAATATATATTGGTTTACCTCCCATTGCTCGTGCTGCTTGGACAAATTCTCGTTCTTTAATTGAGAGTACCTGTCCGCGAATGACCCTTGCTAAACCTGCCCAACTAATTACCGAAGTAATGACTACAATTAATAAAAAGCGCTGAGTGCTGCTTAATCCCGGCGGTAAGACTGCGCCTAATGTCACCAATAAATATATGCTGGGGAAAGTCATTAGCACTTCTGCTAGGCGCATAATTAAGGTATCAATTATACCGCCGAAATAACCAGAAATACCGCCGATGATTAAACCTAAAGGATAGGTGATAATTACACCAAAGATGCCAATAAATAAGCTGATGCGACCGCCATGTAATAATCGGCTAAATTGGTCACGTCCTTGGTCATCAGTACCTAAAATATTAAATCTACCTTCGCCAGTTGTACCAAATAAATGCAAATTAAAGGGAATACCGGGGATAATAGTAACTTCATCCCAGGTGGGGGGTAGGGGTAAACTGAGTTGAAACAGGCGATATTCGGAACCAAAGACAAATAAACGCAGGGGTGAAGGTTTTTTAAAGTCTACTATGAGTTGGCGATCGCCTGTTTCTAAATTAGTGTTTCCTTGGGTTGTAGGATATACATGAGGGCCGATAAACTGTCCTGAAGGTGTAGTCCAGTAAATCTTTGTTGGTGGCAATAAGGAACTATTACTTAGCGCATCACACCGCCCGCTAGATAAATCAGCAGTGTCACATGGTCGATAAGGGGCGACAAAATCAGCAGCAATTACGGCTATATAAAACACTAATAGCAAAATCGCCCCAAATCGTGCCAAAGGATTCTTCTTTAGTCTTTGCCACCAATCCATAATTTTAATCAAAAGTCAAGGGTCAATAGTTTATAGTCATGGGTTAAGAGTCAAAAGTCAACAGTCAATAGTCAACAGTCAATAGTCAACAGTCAATAGTCCAGAGTCAATAGTCCAGAATTAATAGTCCGGAATTCTTTGACCATTAACCATTAACCATTAACCATTGACCATTAACCATTGACCATTGACCATTGACCATTGACTAATGACTATTGACTAACAATCTTAATTCTTCTTGCTGTCTTTCATGTTCTACAACAAACACATTAGAATAAAGATTTGCTAATATTTGTTTACCTTGCTGTGTTAATGCTAAGTAACGTAATGCATCTTTCACATAGGGATAAACACCATTCCAGTAAAACTTGGCGTAATTCTTCCGCAAATCGCCAGGATTTTGATAGTTTAAGACTTTATTCATTCCGGTTTCTTCAAATTCATAAAATAAAGAAGTAATTTTCTTTAAATAACGCGGATCGCTTAATTGTCCAATTAAATCGGCTGCTCTGACTAAGCCTGCATAGTTAATGGTATCTTGATGATCGTCGGCTTTGGGAACGGGGAACCTAGTTAATTCAATATTCGACTTAATTACCTCAGCATCAATTAATTTGTGTCCGCCAAACCGTTCATCAATAAATAGTTTACCCCGATCGACATGATAAGGTATGAGACTAGCATCAGAAGCACCAGCCGGCAAAGAAATCATTTCGTGATTTTTACCTGTAGCATATAAACCTTCGGCTTCTTGATCTTGCCGACAAACTCCTTTGACATAGCCAATATCATGACATACTAAGGAGATAATAAAATGTAACCAATCGTCACTGGAAACCCCACCTTCGCGGATATGTCTACCGCGTAAAATTTCCTGTCCTACCAGGGTAACTAAAATAGTGTGTTCGACGTTATGATAAAGGGCATCACTATTGGCAATATTTTCTAAAGCCATATTGCCAGCCCAGGCGATGATATCTTGATAATCATTTTTGTAAGCGCCATAGGTACGACGATAGCCTTCACGAATTTGATTAACAAAAGCATCAATTAAAATTTCCGTAGCATTGAACATCTGTGGTTACTCTCTTTGTTAAGAATTATTTTGATTATTGGCAAAAATTCTAGTACCGCTACGCGGAAGTCAACAGTCAATAGTCAACCGTCAACCGTCAACCGTCAACCGTCAACCGTCAACAGGTTAATACATCAAGGCTTGTGAATGTTGGAAATGGTAGCTTTATTTACGCCTTGTTGTACTAGATTAGTTTCGCCTTTGGGGAATTGAGTATGAATACAGGTTTTCTCCTTTGTTATCCTATGAGATTTTTTTCTATTGGTTTATTTTTCCCATAGGATAGCCTATCCTTTCAAATTCAGACAAAATCAACAATATTTGTCAGTCTGGATCTTAAAGGGGAAGGGGGAAGATAAGCGATCGCTATATCAAAAAATACATTAAGTTGATTTTATAGCTGTTGACGGTTGACGGTTGACTGTTGACAGACTTGAAAGCCTTTTATTGTCAGGGTTTTGTCTTAGCTTGATGTCCTAATCTATGTGGCTACAGCTATAGTAGGCAAAATGCCTTAACTAGTTCTCAAAATGCCTTAACTAGTTCTCGAAACGCCTTAACGAGTTCTCATTTTGGTGTTTTCCGCAAGCGAAATGTCTTAACAAGTTCTCAAAATGCCTTAAAGCTTACTCGTTTTAATGAATCATCAACTCATTTTAGTGTTTTCCGCAAACGAAATGTCTTAACAAGTTCTCAAAATGCCTTAACGCTTACTCATTTCGGTAAATCACGCACTCATTTTAGTGTTTTCCGCAAGTAATCAGCAAACTACATTCTAAATGTACTGATTTACCCTTGAAATTTAGTCAACAGTCAACAGTCAACAGTCAACAGTCAACAGTCAACAGTCAACCGTCAACAGTCAACCATCAACCGTCAACCGTCAACCGTCAACCGTCAACAGTTAATTGCATATTAAATACTAAAAATGTTCAATTAATTCAGTGCAAATACTCATTGACAATATTTTGCATATCTAAATATATTGCAAATATTCTTCAATGGTAATAAAAATACTACCGATGTCATGCTTATAGGCTGAGAGATATGACAGTTAAAGCCTCAACAAATTCAGCTTATTTAATATTTCTTCACAAATATTCAACTTTATTTAAAAAAACTATTAGAGTATTTATATTACAGGAGATAAAAGTATGAATGTGAGTGACGAAAGTTCATCAGAATTGGGAATGGAAGACGCTTTAAAGGCTGATGATGCTGATGTTGGGCAAAAACTCAATTCTCAGTCAAATCGCCTGTGGTTAAAGCCTTTACTGCTAGGTACTGGTTTAGGGTTTGCGATCGCCATTGGTGGTGTGGGTGCATTCAAACATAACACCAATTCTCCACAAAAGGCTGTTGCCAATAACCCAGTATCATCTGCTAAACCTGCGATGACGGTAACCATTGCAGCTGTAGAACCGGCGAGTATAGCGCAGAAACTCAATACTACTGGTACTGTCGCCGCATCGGATTTAATTCCTGTGTTACCTCAAAGTAATGGACTGCAAATTCGCCAAATTCCCGAAAATATTAAGGAAGGGGCTTTTGTCAAAAAGGGTCAAGTCTTGGCAGTGTTAGATGATTCTATCCTGCAAACTCAAATTATCCAAGCTAAGGCTGATGTCCAATCTAAGCAAGCAGATGTGGAATCTAAGCAAGCAGATGTGGCATCTAAATTAGCAACTGTCTCAGCAAATCAGGCGATTGTCAAACAAAGGCAAGCAGACTTAGCTCAAGCAAAAGCCCGGTTGGAAGAAGCCCAGAAGAATTTTCAGCGTTATCAACAACTTGCGGCTTCCGGGGCAATTAGTCAACAAGAACTCGATACTCGTTCCTTCACTGTGAAAACTGCAACTGAAGCAGTGCGGGTTGCAGAGGAAAATGTGCGTAGCGCTCAAGCTAATGTGGGTAGTAGTCAAGCAAATATCAGTATTGCCGAAGCGAACGTGAATAAGGCGCAGGCTGATGTACGTAGTAGTGCGGCGAAAGTCGGACAATTACAGACGCAATTGGGACAAACTTTAGTATTAGCGCCTGTTTCGGGAATTATTGCCGAAAAACTCGCCAGAGTTGGCGATGTCACCGGTATCCCACCCCAAACCCAAGTAGGAAATGTAATTGGCGGTACACAAAAGCTATTTTCAATTATTCGCGATCGCAAATTAGAACTGCAAGCCAAAGTCCCGGAAATTCAACTTTCCTTAGTGAAAGTAGGCGCAACGGTAGAAGTCTCTTCTGATATGAATCGGCTTGTGAAGTTGGAAGGAAGAGTCAGAGAGATAGAACCGATGGTAAACGACCAAAGAAGGGAAGCTATCGTTAAAATCGACTTACCAGCAACAAATTTGCTAAAACCAGGGATGTTTGCTAGGGCGGCGATTACCACCAATAACGCTATGGGCATGACAGTACCACAAAAAGCCGTCCAACCTCAACCTGACGGTAGCGTCGTGGTATTCATGCTATCGGGTGAAGACATTGTGCGCGCTCAGAAAGTAGAACTAGGAGAACCCATAAACGGTAACAGAGTGGAAATTAAAAGCGGGTTAAAAATAGGCGATCGCGTGGTTGTTAGAGGAGCAGGTTATCTCAAAGATGGTGACAAAGTCTTGATATCCCCCGAAGGATAAAGTCTAAAATTCCCTAATTTTGAATTTTGAATTTTGAATTTTGAATTTTGAATTAATTTATGTCCTTCAATATCTCTGCTTGGTCGATTAAAAAGCCTGTTCCGACGATAGTTTTATTTTTAATTCTGACGATAGTTGGGTGGTTTTCTTTCACTTCTTTAGGTATAGATACTAACCCCAACGTAGATATTCCCGCAGTTACAGTTACCGTCACCCAACCAGGTGCAGGCCCCGCAGAACTTGAATCTCAGGTGACAAAGAAGATTGAAGATGCTGTGGCGGGCTTGGGCAACATCGATAACATGATATCGAGGGTTACTGATGGTAATTCCACAACCACGATCAGTTTTTTGTTGGGGACAAATAGCGATCGCGCTACCAATGATGTGAGAAATGCGATCGCCCAAATTCGCCAAACTTTACCCCAAGACATCAACGATCCAGTAGTCCAACGTCTAGACTTTGCCGGTGGGGCGATTATGACCTATGTAGTCAAATCCGATCGCCGTTCTGTGGAAGAATTAAGTAACCTCACAGACCAAACAATCAGCCGCGCCTTGCTAGCAGTTAAAGGTGTCGCCCAAATTAAACGTGTCGGTGGAGTTGATAGAGAAATCAGAATTAACCTCGACCCCAATCGCTTACAATCTTTAGGTATCACCGCTACCCAGGTAAACGACCAAATCCGCGCCTTGAACATTAACCTACCCGGTGGACGCGCAGAATTAGGTGGTAGCGAACAAAGTATTCGCACATTAGGTAGCGCCGCTAGCGTGGATGTGTTGAAAAGCTACGAAATCATCCTTCCCGGAGGCGGTTCCGTACCTCTTTCCAGCTTAGGAACTGTCGAGGATCAATTTGGCGACATCCGCCAAACTGCACGGTTGAATAACAAACCGATTGTAGCATTTCAGGTTCTCCGCAGTACTGGTAGCGTCATGGTAACAGTAGAATCAGGAGTCAAAGCTGCAGTTAAAGAATTAGAAAAAACTCTACCCCCAGATGTCAAGCTAGATTTAGTCTTTACCAGGGCTGATGTAGTTCGCCAATCCTATGAAAGCACCATCGATGAATTAATTCAGGCTTCCATCCTGGCGGTCATCGTCATCATGGTATTTTTACGGGACTGGCGAGCCACATTAATTACTGCCGTCGCCCTCCCCCTCTCCATGATTCCCACCTTTGCCGTACAGCAAGCATTAGGTTACACCCTCAACAACATGACCTTGCTAGCCTTAGCCCTAGCCGTCGGTAACCTAGTCGATGATGCGGTTGTGGAAATTGAAAACATGGAACGGCACATGGCAATGGGGAAATCTGCATTGCAAGCCGCTTATGATTCTTCCGCCGAAGTGGGATTAGCCGTAGTCGCTTCTTCCGCCACGATTATTGCTGTATTTATGCCTGTAGCCTTTATGGGTGGGATACCAGGGCAATTTTTCCAACCTTTTGGCGTCACCGTTGCCGTTTCCACAATTTTCTCAACTTTAGTCGCCCGGATGGTTACACCCATGATGGGGGCGTATTTACTCAAGGATAAAGACCATACACAGAAAAAGGCCAGATTTATCCGATTATTCAACTTTAAATTAAAACTACCCAAGAACAACCAGAAGAATACAAAACTTAGCACGATCAAGCCCCGGACTTTTCAGCCTTACAAGTCCATGTTGCAATGGGCACTCAGACATAGATTAACCACAATTGCGATCGCGATCGCTTTCTTCATAGCAAGTTTAACGCTAGTGCCGATGATTCCCAAGGGTTTTGTCGATGATGGCGACTACGGACTTTCTAGTATTGCTATAGAAATTCCCCCTGGTTCCACCTTAGCAGACATGAATCAGGTAGTAACCCAGACAACTAATATTCTCCTAAAAAATCCGTATGTTGCTCAGGTAGTAGCCACTGAAGATTTAAGTACAGCTACCCTCGCGGTCAACCTCAAACCCAAAGAAGAACGCAAGATATCCCAAAAACAATTTGAAGAAGAAATCCGCCCCTTGTTCCAACAAATACCAGGAGCGAGAATCAGTTTCCAAAGCCAAGTACCAGGTGATAGCCGTAAAGGTTTATCAATAGTTCTCAGAAGCGAAAATCCCGAAGCCTTAAGTCAAGCAGCAGAAGCCTTAGAAAAGGGGATGCGCACCATACCCGGATTAGTAGAAGTCTCTTCTAGCGCCAGTTTGGTGAAACCAGAAATTTTGGTCATACCCGATCCGCAACGCGCTGCTGATTTAGGCGTCACCGTGCAAGCGATCGCTCGTACCGCCTCCCTAGCTACCATTGGTGATAACGATGCCAACTTAGCCAAATATAATTTAAGCGATCGGCAAATCCCCATTCGCGTGCAAATCGATCCCAAAGCACGTGCAGACATCAACAATATCAAAAATCTCCAAGTTCCCACTCAAAATGGTAGCTTAGTTCCCCTCCTTGCCGTTGCAGATATCCGCTTTGGTAGCGGCCCTGCAACAATCAACCGCTACGATCGCGCCCGTCAAGTTGCAGTCGAAGCCAACTTACAAGGTATCGCCCTGGGAGAAGCAGTCCAAGCAGTAAATAAACTGCCGATTATGCAAAACTTACCCCCAGGAGTCATGCAGCAACCCTCAGGCGGTGCAAAAATTATGCAAGACATCTTTAGAGGTTTTGGTAGCGCCTTAGGATTAGCAATTCTCTGCATATATGCAATTCTCGTCTTGCTATATAACAACTTCCTGCATCCACTATCGATTATGGCAGCCTTACCCTTTTGTTTAGGCGGCGCACTAATAGCCTTAATGGTTATGCAAAAACCCTTAGGACTCTATGCCTTAATTGGCATTGTACTACTATTGGGGATTGTCACCAAAAACTCAATTCTGTTGGTGGATTATACAATCATCAACATGCAAGAAGGCAAAAGCCAACGTCAAGCACTCATCGAAGCTGGCGTCTCCCGCTTACGCCCAATTATGATGACTTCACTAGCAACAATCGCCGGTACTCTACCCCTAGCATTAGGAATCGGTGTCGGTTCCGAAGTCCGTCAACCGATGGGAATCGCCATCATGGGTGGCTTCACAACTTCCACATTGCTGACATTGGTTGTTGTACCAGTAATATTTAGCTATATTGACAACTTCCAAAGCTGGATAACCAACACATTGCGCTACGGCTTCGGCAAAAAACCACCCCGCCCAGCATCTAGCGAACATGAAGTCATCAGCCTGCCATCAGAGCGGGAAAAATCCGCTTCTTAAATTCAACCTTGGCAGATTGTGGTATAATAGCAGCTAGTCATAGCTTAATGACTAGCTGCTGTTTGCGGGTGTAATTCAGTGGTAGAATGTCACCTTCCCAAGGTGAACGTCGTGGGTTCGAGTCCCATCGCCCGCTTTTGATTTAAATCCTTATATCGTAAGCTTTTCAAGGCTTTTCATTCTTGCTCATTTTCCTTGATAATCCCCATTATACCCTTTATCGGGTGCTTTTATTGGGTCAATGAACTACCCCACCCTACAACGTTATCGGGTGGGGTTTCTACATCCCCACCAGTAGAGTAAGATTTCTGACGCTTCTTTTGGCCTAGTTGCTTCATGCTTCCCGCTTGCTTACGGGTACGTGAAGTAGAGCTAGAACGATCTGCGTCTGCGAGACTTGTTCCAAATCCCGGTAGTTGATTTGAGTACCAAAGCAGCATCACTTCTCCAGAAGCGATATCACGCTGTTGAGTATAGTTACAGTTAGAGCAAATATGCACTCGTTGGTCTAAAGATTTCTTTTCTTGATGCCCACATTTAGGGCAGGTTTGAGACGGTTTTATCTTCTTGGTCGGTGCTTCAGAAAACAAACCACCAACATCATCCAACTTAGCCTTAAGGGACTGCCTAATCATCCCCATACCGACATCAAGAATTGATTTATTTAGACCAGTTTTTTGCTTGTTGCGCTTACCCCTTTTCGCTTTGGCGCTCATGTTTTTAACTTCTAGTTGTTCAGTTACCACCGTGCTATTACCGCTAACTATTCGTGTGGTAGCTTGATGAACCCAGTTCTGCCTCTGATTAGCCACTTTTCGATATACCTTGCTAATCTGACGCTGAAATTTCTTCCATCTTCTAGAAGCTTTCTGTTTTTTCTGGAAATTAGGTGAACGTTTACGACGCTTACCTTTGCTTAATTGCTTGATTTGTTGTTCTGCCTTCCTAAAAAATCTAGGAGCAGGAATCAAACCATTCTCTTCACCATTAGTCCAAGCGATAGCATCATTACATCCCAAGTCAATGGCTATTAAGCCGTTATCAGTTTTACGACTATTTCTTAGCAAATCATCGTCTATGTCCAAAACTATAGACGCATACCACTTACCATTGCGGTGAACTATGTCTAGGCTTTTGGGATGCCCCCATAATCTAGCTTTACCCCGCATCTGGATAGATCCAATCTTTGCTAATTCTAAATAACCATTATCCCCTGTACTATGACATTTCCATCCTGTGAAAGATGGATAACTCCATCCTGAGTAACGACGAATTGATTTGAACTTGGGATAACCACCTAACCCTTTGAAGAATCTTTGAAATGCAAAATCAACTCGTTTTAGAGTAGCTTGCAACGCCTGGGAGTTTATTTGCTGGTACTCTGTCCAAACTTCCTTGAAATCTGGTAGACAATTCTGTTGTTCAAAGTACGAAACTGATTTACCAAATTTTCTGTAAGACGTAATTCTATTGGAAATTGCGCTGTTGTAGAGGTCTTTGTGCAATTTCCTGTGATAGTGGAGTATATTATTCACTTTTGCTGTAGGATAAAGCCTAAAAGTTGCTCTACGCAACGCCATGCGTCATCACCTCCTGTTCAGTTTCAACTTGTGGTATCCTATCACTGTATAATTTCAGTTGTCAACATGAAAACTCAACTCAGAAAAGCGGCTCACGCCGTTTTCAGGATTCAGTTTCATATAATATTTGTCACAAAATACCGCAAGAACGCTATCAATCAGGCAATTCTTTCTAAATTAGAAGAAGTATTCAGTCGTGTTTGTGAAAAAAGAAAGTGTCAGCTATTGGAATTCAACGGAGAAAATGACCATGTTCATCTATTAGTAGATGTTCACCCAGACAATAATATTTCTCAGTTGATAGGTTCGTTGAAATCTGCGTCAAGTCGCGTTGTCAGGAAAGAATTTCAGGATTACCTAAAACAGTTCTACTGGAAAAAAGAAGATCCTAGTTTTTGGACGGACGCATACTGCGTAATTTCGGCAGGTGGCGCACCATTGGAGATAATCAAGGAATACATACAATCTCAAACAGAACCAAAAAGCTAATGTTGTCAAAAACTCAACTGCCCCATTGCTTGTTTTACCTGCGGTAAAATTCAGCAACAGGGCGTTTCGTTTTTGACCCGCTTACATCCCCTCCCTGCTAACGCTGAGGAAGGGGAATTACGCGGAATTAGTTAAAGGTCTTTTTGGGTGCGTTTTGGGCGTAAATTGGGCGTAAAAATTTGGGGTCAATCCAGACGGGCGTAAGATTGGGCGTAATTTTTTGTAGAAGAACAGCATGAAAGGGATAAAAGGACAAGTTAGCGTAGTGGCTTCCCACGGTCGGTTGCAATTACGATTTAGGTATGCTGGGAAGAGATACACCCTAAGCATTGGATTACCAGATACCATTGTTAATCGCAAAGCTGCTGAAGCTAAAGCAAGACAGATTGAGCTAGATATACTTTCAGGTAATTTTGACCCTACTCTGGCTAAATATAAACCACCTGCTAATACCAAAACCGAAGAGGAACGCAGGCGATAAGCCTGCGGCATGGCTTCGCTTACCGCTACCAGCACAATTAGTGGTTAGTTTGGTAATAGCAATGAGTCTGTGGTCTAAAGACTCGATGCGTGATGTACTGAAAAACTTGATTGATAGGCTTAGTGAGGCATGGGTTCAGGTTGGTCAATATTGGCGAGTACCTTGTAAGTCAGCGATTACACAAGCGCGACAGCGATTAGGTGCAAGAGTACAATACCTTTGCCAAAATAAGAGGTTACAAAAATTTTGGCAAAAATGGCAAAATGACCCATATATAAGTGTTTAGCTTCCAAGCTCCCTTGTAAGCGCAAACCCTTTATACTGCCACAATACACCAAAAAAAGCCTTGTGGGAAACCTGGAAGAAATTTTAGGACTGATTGTTTTTGCCAAACATCAGAGAAAAGGGCGTTAATACATGAACTCAGCCTCGGAAATTGGCAAAGGTATTGATACTAAGAGAATATTTCCAATTGTTGAATGGCTATAGTTTTGCATCACCATTTTTACCGCCAGTGCCCGTTTCAGTTCTCTGGGGTCTGACGTTGTTTGAATGAACTCCATCAATTCTTCCATCTGTACTGCCATTCATTCTCTCAGTGACTACCAATTTTTACCATATCAACAACTTTGATTTTTCACAAATGATTTAGGATTGCTATATGTGAAGAAAATTGAAGAACAAATAGTCGAATTTTGGGCGTGGCGTGAGATAGCCAAGGGAGAGGAAATTACTATCAACTACAACGGAAACCCAGAAGACAATACACCTATATGGTTCGAGCCTGTAGAATAAATTGTTGGGATAGAAGTTAAGTTGGCACAAATAAACTGAACTCTCTAAAAGAATGTAAAATGCACGAAATCTCTGCGATTGCTAACCTGCCTTAACCCTCTGAAGCGTCTACGTTTCACTTTGTTCCACTCGCGGCGGTTAGTGGGACGAAAAAATTATGGACACAAATGAACAGCAGGCGTTAACACACGCTATTGCAGTTAGAGACGGAACTGCAATTCAAATGCTGTATCTAGACGAAGTTATACTGTGTTATCTATTTGGAGAATATCATCAAGCTGTACAAACCGATGTTGTGGCAAGGCAACATTTTGAAGAGGTGACAGCAATAACAGTTTTACCTGTATTCTGTTTGTATCACTCTCTGGCGCTTTTGAGCCTACCGCTCGATGCTTCAAACTCCCAAAAAGTAGCTTGGCTCAATTGTGTTAACATCAACCAAGAAAAGATGCAGAAATGGGCAGAACACGCTCCCATGAATTATCTACATAAATTTCATCTAGTTGAGGCAGAAAAAGCGCGAGTCTTAGGGCAATTTTTTGAGGCTGAAGAGTTTTACGAGCGAGCGATCGCTCTTGCTGCTGAAAATGAGTTTATCCAGGAAGAAGCACTCGCCTATGAATTAGCGGCTAAACATTATCTGGCGCGAGGGCGGTCAAAAATTGCTCAAACTTACATGAAAGAGGCGCACTATTGCTATGATCGCTGGGGCGCAACCGCTAAAGTTAAAGATTTAGAAGAACGCTATCCACAACTCCTCAACACCAACCTAGTTCGGCAATCACATTCAATCGTGACCGATGAAACGATCCGTCATCCGACTGCGACGATCGATTTGGGTGCGGCGATGAAAGCGGCTCAAGCCATCTCAGAAATAATCCATCTCGATCAATTAACTGCAACGTTGATGCAGGTGGTGATAGAAAATGCAGGAGCCGAAACTGGCGCTCTGGTTCTCCTGGAAGATGATCGGCTCACTGTTGTGGCTCAGTGCAGTGGGAGTAAACAGTGTAACCTGGAAAAGATCGCTGTTGCTGGCTGTGCAACAATTCCTGTCTCCGTCATCCAATCAGTAGAACGCACATCTGAAACTCTGGTGTTTGATGATGCAATCAGCGAACCGTCTTTTTTGACTGATCGGTATATTCAAAACCAACAAACGCGATCGCTCTTGTGTATGCCCATTCTCAAGCAAAATCAGCTGATTGGCATACTTTATCTGGAGAACAATCTCAGTACCGGAGTGTTTACTAGCGATCGCTTACAAGTCCTTAAACTGTTGATTGCTCAGGCAGCAATTTCACTGGAGAATGCTCGGTTATATGAACGGTTATCGGATTATTCCGAAACACTGGAAAGGAAGGTAGAAGAGCAAACTCAAGCTTTGCAGCAGGAGATCGCGGAACGTCAACAAACCGAAGCCGCATTGAGACAAAGTGAAGCAAATTATCGCAACCTGCTACAAACCGCAAATTCCGTGATCATTCGCTATGATCCGCAAGGACGGATTCACTACATCAACGATTATGGGGTAAAACTTCTTGGCTATGAAGAACATCAGATTTTAGGGCGAACCTTATTTGAAACAATCATTCCAGACATCGAAATCTCTGGACGCGATGTCAAACCCTTTGTCCATGATTTACTTCGTAATCCTCAATCGTACCCGCAAGGTGAGGGTGAAAACCTGTGTCGAGATGGTCGGCGAGTTTGGGTTGTTTGGTCAAATCAAGCCATCTTCAATGAACAGGGAGATGTCGTTGAAATCTTATCGGTTGGCAATGACACCACCCAGCGTAGACAAGCAGAAGAGGCATTACAACGCAGTGAAGCCAAGTTCCGAACTATTTTTGAAAACTCACAGGTTGGTATCTACCGAACCCGCACCTATGATGGCTTAATTCTCAATGCCAATCAACGCTTTGCCGATCTGTTTGGTTTTGATTCACCCCAAGAGATTATTGGAATTGAACACACTATAGGCTATTGGGTCAATCCCAGCGATCGCCAACAAGGCATTGAGGTGATGAAGCGGGATGGGGAAGTGCGAAGCTATGAAGCACAGATGCGAAAACGAGATGGGACAGTGTTTTGGGGACTTTTCTCTTCTTATCTGAATGCAGGCGATGACTACATCGAAGGGGTGATTGCAGATATTAGCGATCGCAAACAGGCAGAAGTAGCGTTGCAAGCCTCTGAAGCAGAACTGCGGGCGCTCTTTTCAGCCATTCCCGATCCGCTGTGTGTTTTCAATGCTAAAGGGCAAGTGATCGGCGCAATCAAAGGAAATCCGTCATATGGAGAGTTGCATAGGGAGGAGTATATTGGTAAAACACTGTATCAACTCTATGATACGGAACAAGCTGATGAATTCCTGAGTTACATTCAGCAGGTGCTGAGAACCCAACAAGTACTCACAGTTGAATACAGCCAGTGGATAGCTGAACGAGAAATCTGGTTTTCAGCGCGCATTGCACCGATTCGGCACGAACAGGTGATTTGGATAGCGCGAGATATTACGCTGCAAAAGCGAGCAGAAGCAGCCTCGATTTTGGAAGAACGCAACCGCATGGCGCGTGAAATTCACGACACACTCGCTCAGGCGTTTACGGGCATTCTGGCTCAGGTAGGAGCGGCAAAACAGGTGTTAACGGATGATTCAGAAGCAACTGAGGCACACCTAGACCTGATCAAAGAATTGGCGCGAACTGGACTGGTTGAAGCGCGGCGATCGGTAGTAGCGCTCCGTCCTCAGCTTTTGGAGGAAGGCAGTCTACAGAGCGCTCTACATCGTCTCGTCGCTCAACTCAGAACTGCCGCAATGGATACCACTTTATATTATGAGATTGAGGGTGCAGTATATTCTCTGCCGACTGAAGTCGAGAGTAATCTACTGCGGATTGGGCAGGAAGCCTTAACCAATGCGATTCGACACGCCAATGCTAATGAAATTCGAGTGGAGCTAATCTACGATCGCGATCAATTTTGCTTGCGCGTGAAAGACAATGGACAGGGCTTTGGAGTTGGGAGTATTCCAGCCTCTCTTGGTTTTGGCTTACTAGGCATGAGCGAACGGGCAGAGCGCATCGGCGCACAACTCACGATTCGGAGTCAACCTGGAGAAGGAACAGAGATGATTGTTACTGTCGATCGGGAGGCATCACAATGAGCCAAGCCATTCGGGTTCTCATTGCAGACGATCATGCTATTTTTCGGCAAGGATTAGCCACCATTATTAACCGTGACCCAGATATGCAGGTGATTGCCCAAGCCGAAAATGGGGAACAAGCGATCGCTCTATTTGGGGAACACCAACCGGATGTCACGCTCATGGATCTGCGAATGCCGGGCGTGGAAGGAGTTGCCGCCATCGGTGCAATTTGTGCTACTGCTAAATCTGCTCGGATTATTGTACTGACCACGTATGATAGTGACGAAGATATTTATCGAGGATTGCAGGCAGGCGCAAAAGGATATCTGTTGAAAGAAACTGAACCTGACGAGCTTCTGAATGCTATTCGTACCGTTCATCGGGGTCAGAAGTATATTCCGCCTGATGTAGGAGCAAAGTTGGTACAGCGCCTCAGCAATCCAGAACTGAGTGAAAGAGAACTAGAAGTACTCCGCTCACTGGCGCAGGGAATGAGCAATGCCGATATTGCAGCTACTTTAAGTATCGGTGAAGGCACTGTTAAATCTCATGTGAATCGAATTTTGAATAAGTTAGATGTGAGCGATCGCACCCAAGCTGTAATTGTTGCTGTTAAACGCGGCATTGTTAATTTATGAGGCGTACTTTCGATAGAATTGGGATTCTAACTTGAGTTAGAACCAGCCTTCTACTCCACGATGGCATGGTTGCTCTATCAATTTATACTGTAAAAATTTTAACTTGCTATAGACGACAGCTTGAAGGCGATCTCCTATATTGAGTTTATGCAAATAGTGCATCCAATCAGGCAAATCATGCTCCTTGAGAGCGGTAAGAGGCTGTCTCTAAAGAAATGTAAAGGGGACGGAAGCGGGCGATCGCAAACGCTCAAATCCCTAGTTTAAGCGAATTACTGGAATGACACCAAAGCGGGTTCGTTAATTCCACAAGAATCTGACAAATCATTGCAAGAATTTGAAAGAAGTCGAGCCTTGGAACTCAATACACTTTAAATAAATAGAACTAGGAGAATCCAATCATGGTCAAACAGCAATCTGTAGATGAACAAGCAAATGGAAAGACAACTAGTAACCTGACACCAGCCCAGGAGTTTTTGCAAGAACTCTGGGATGAGCATCTGCGGCTTGAGTTTGACGCTCACAACACTGAAGATACTCTCGCCACGATGGTTGAGGATGCTTACGTTAACGGCATTCCGGTAATGATTGGGGGAGTAGGGAAACCGGCACTGCGCGAGTTTTATTCCAAGTACTTCATTCCACAGATGCCGCCGGACATGGAGCTGACTCCGGTCTCGCGCACAATCGGAACCAATCAACTCGTCGATGAAATGCTAGTTAAGTTCACTCATACCATCCAGATGGACTGGATGCTACCTGGCATTGCTCCGACTCTTAAACGGGTTGAAGTGGCATTGGTAGTAATTGTTCAGTTTCGTGACGACAAGCTAGCCCACGAACACCTCTACTGGGATCAGGCGAGTGTATTGGTTCAACTCGGTATGCTTGATCCGGGTACTTTGCCCGTTGTAGGGGTTGACAGTGCGCGCAAGGTACTTGATCCGAGCTTGCCCTCAAACGCACTGATCGATCGTGCCAGCGATCGCAACTAAGTGCAGGAGCCAGCAAATATCAATGCCTAAACCCGCCATTTTGCAACCAGGATCGTACTCATCCTGGTTGTAGGAGGCGCTTCTTATTGCTAGTTAGATGTGAGCGATGCCTACGGCAACGTCAAGGACGAACGCACCCAAGCTGTAATTGTTGCCGTTAAACGCGGCATTGTTAATTTATGAGGCGTACTTTCGATAGAATTGGGATTCTAACTTGAGTTATAACTAGCCTTCTACTCCACGATGGCATGGTTGCTCTATCAATTTATACTGTAAAAATTTTAACTCGCTATAGACGACAGCTTGAAGGCAATTTCCTATATTGAATGTATGCAAATAGAGATGCAGTCAATGGATTGAGCAAGTCAATTGCAAAATTCTATACTTGCTGCAAACATAAAAAAATGAACGACGATCGCAGCTACAGTTCCTTACTTGTACCCCCTTCAACTCAAGATTGGATGCAAGGTGTGCTGAGTGCCAAGGTCGTGCTGGTGATGTATGGAGACTATCAATGCTCTAGAAGTGCGGACGTTTACAGGATAATTCAAAGAATCAAACAAGAACTGAGTGCTTCTTTTGGAGAAGATTATTTATGCTTTATCTTCCGTCATTTTCCGCAAACACAGATTCATCCTCATGCTCAACGAGCCGCCGAAGTCGCTGAAGCCGCCGCCGCTCAGGGACAGTTTTGGTCAATGCACGACACTTTGTTTGCCCATCAACAGAAGTTAGAAAATGGTTATCTTGTAGAGTACGCCAATGATTTAGGGCTTGATATCCCTCAATTTCTTAAAGAGTTGTCTAAACAAGTGCATGTCGATCGTGTCAATGAAGATATCGAAAGTGGATGTAAGAGTGGAATAACGGCTACTCCAGCCCTATTTATCAATAACATTCGATATACTGGGCGCTGGAAAATGGCAGAGTTGATGACAGCCATTGTTGCTGCAAGTCACTAAGCTCTATTCATATCTGATACCAATTTGAAAAAAGAATGCGACAGATACACAGACCCAAAGCTTTATCCTGTCTAGATTCTTAATTTTGAATTTTGAATTTTGAATTTTGAATTGGTATGACTTGTTTATTAGTGCTAGTAAGCTATCGAATGCGTGATGGCTAGCTTTTGTCTGTTTTGTTGAACTTAATCGCCTCACTGGAATGGCCCCAAAACAGGTTCGCTAACACGATACGAATTATTCATAGCGACAAACAGGAGAAAGATGATGAAATTAACTACAACACGACGCTCAATTTCTAGAATCACTGGGATGCTTGCTAAAACCACTCTATCAATCATCGTTATAACGGGAGTAGGTGGGGTTTTGCGAATGCATCCGGCGATCGCTACCCCTCCACCTCAACAATCTCCTATTCTTGTTGCAACCGCCTACACGGATCTCACATTGCCAACCTTGAGACGGGGCGATCGCGGTAGAAGAGTGCAAATGTTGCAGCAAATTCTCTTAGATAATGGGTTCTTAAATGCTGCTGGAGTCAGGTTGGGAAATCCGAGGGGTGCGGTTGTTGATAGTGCATTTGGCGCGATTACAGAATCTGCGGTGAGAGATTTACAACGACGCTACAACATCCCCGTTACAGGACAGGTTAACCCTGTGACTTGGGAAGTGCTGGATATGCAGGAGAATCCCTATCGATCGCCGCTCCCCTGGAAAGTGTAAGCGTCCTCCCAGGTAACTGGCGGTCAGATCCAAGCACTACATCCACGCACAAATCAAGGAGACACAGATGAGGATTAAAGCAACCCAAGGACATCAGGGAAGGGGAACGGAAGTGAAAGACGCGACTTACGTGGATGCTGCCGGGTGGGGTAAGTATCGGTGGTGGCGGTATGTTCTGGGGCTGATGATCATCCTCTTTGCCTGGATGGTCGTCGCCAACTTTGTTAGTGCGCTCGTCGCGCTCGCGCTCGGCGGCAAAGAGGGTGTTGCGGCGCTCAGTCGGCTGGATTACGCCGCGTTCGGTTCTGTAGGAGGCTTCGTCGTGGTCATGGCAGGTTTTCCGGTGTTCCTCGCAGGAATTCTCATCGCTGTCTCCCTGATTCACCAGCGTCATCCCCGAACGCTCGTGACGGCGCGGGAGAGGATCAGTTGGACTCGCATCGGTCACGGCTTCGTGGCTGGGTTCGTGCCGTGGGTTCTGCTCGGCGGGCTGGGGCAGTACCTCCTCTACCCCAATAGCTTCTCCTTCAACTCAGACCTTAAGACGTTCGCGCTCTTCGTGCCTTTGGCACTAGTCATCACCGCAATCCAGACAACCACCGAGGAGCTTTTCTTTCGCGGGTACATCGTGCAGGGTGCGAGCCTGATCTGGTCGAACCGCGTGTTTCTGGCGATCGTCTCAGCCGTGATCTTCACCCTGCCGCACGCCACCAACCCAGAGTCACAGGAGGGTGGCTGGATCGGGATGTTCCTCGGCTACTTCGTCGGCACAGGTCTATTGTATGCGGTCGTTTCATTGATCGACGGCACTACCGAGCTTGCGATCGGCGCGCACTTCGCCAACAATCTCGCGTACTTTCTCTTGTTCAACTGGTCTGGAAGCTTCTTCACCACGCCAGCCCTGTTTAGCATCAGCGAGTACCATGCGAGATTCTATGACATCACCTCTCTCGTGCTGATTCCTGTTTTCCTGGTAATCGTTTTCCGGGTGTTCAAACGCAATAAGGCATCTTAACTCGTTTCCCAGAGCTACCGGAACGCTCTTCGGTAATCCCGTCAAATCCTGAAAACAATCACAAAGGCAACTAGCGACCAGATCCAAGTAACACATCCACGCACCGGTAAAGGAGATAAAGATGAGGATCAAAGCAACTAAAGGAAAGCAGGGAATCGGGACGGAAGTGAAAGACGCGACTTACGTGGAGGCTGCCCGTTGGGGCAAGTATCGGGGGTGGCGGTATGTTCTGGGATTGGTGGTCATACTCTTTTCGTGGCTGGTTATCGGGAGTCTCGCCAGCGTACTCGTCGCGTTCGCGTTCAGCGGCCAGGCGGATTACTCAGTGCTTGATCCCTTTGGGAAGTTCCTGTTTGTTATGGCAGGTTTCCCGTTTTTCCTCGCGGGGGTTCTCATCGCCGTTACCCTTATCCACCGCCGCCACCCCCGAACGCTGATTACGGCGCGGGAAAAGATTAGCTGGCGGCGTGTCGGTCACGGGTTTGTGGCGTGGTTCGTGCCATTCTCCCTGATCGGTGGGCTGGGACAGTACTTCTTCTACCCTGACACCTTCTCCTTCAACTCCGACCTCACGACATTCGTGCGCTTCGTGCCGATCGCACTGGTTCTCACCGCGATCCAGACCACCACTGAAGAGCTTTTCTTTCGCGGATACATCGTGCAGGGCGCGAGCATTGTTTGGACTAACCGCATCTTTCTGGCGATCTTGCCAGCCGTGATCTTCACCCTGCCGCACCTCGGAAACCCCGAGGCGATCGCGGGCGGTTGGCTCACGGTCTTTTTCAGCTACTTCCTCGTTCCGGGTCTGCTGTGGACTATAATCTCGTTGATTGACGGAACCACTGAGCTTGCCATTGGCGTACACTTCGCGAACAACATTGGCGGCATACTCGTGATTAACGCAGCCGGAACCGTCGTGACCACGCCAGCCCTGTTCACATTCAGCGAGTACCACGCGACCTACGGAGCGCTATCGGTGTTGGTTGCAATACCTGTGTTCCTGGCGATCGCCTACAAGGTGTTTAAACACGACGGGGTATCCGAACCCATTTCCCAGAGCCACCGAAAGGGGTGTCGTCGCTAACGCGCTGCTGCGCTACGGTTCGTTCATCGGGGTCGTGGCTAGCACCGTGATCTTTGCCCTTGGTCACGGCATCAACATCGTCTTTCCCGCAGCCGTAGTCGCTGGTCTCGCCACTGCCGATGTCTTCCGCCGCAGCGGCTCGGTCTGGACTGCTGTTATTGTTCACGTCGTTTTCAACTTGCCCACAATTCCGGTGATGGTAGCTGCTGGCATGGGCTGATAGGACGGATTATCTGGAGGTTAAACCAATGGCAATTCTGAAACAATTCGGGATTTTATTTGTATTGGGCTGTATTGGGCAGTGTGGGAATTGTCATGTTCACGATCGCGTCTATTCCCTTAGTCGAGCAACAGTTAGCGAAACTGTCTCCAGAAATACTGGAAAAAGTGCCGCCATTGTGGATTTTAATGCTTCTGCAAGGACTACAGTATTCAATTCTACTGGCAATCAGCATTCTGGTCGGAATTGGTTGTGCCTATCGTGTTGGATTAAGCTCCCATTTAATTGATCATGGGGTGTTTCACACTGCTAAGTTTCCATCTTTTGCCGAAAGGTTTTAAAAATGGTGGGCGATGCCCACTACTTGAATTGATGCTCAACTCTACAGTTTTAAGGTGGTAAATCAAATGATTCAGTGCAAAGATTTTGCGCCTCGGATTACTGAACGGGGATTCTTCGGCGGAGCTTCCGATTATGAATCCTTTTCTGAGGTTGTGAGTGAGGTCAATCAGTGGATTGAAAATACAACGATGCAGGTGATCAATGTTGAAACCGTTGTTTTACCAGATCGGATTGAAGGCACAAGTGATGGTGTCTACGGCGTGACAGTCAGTAATGGGGTCTACCCAGTGATGATCAGCCAGGGCGTTACAGTCAATTGCTTTCAATGTGTGCGTGTGTGGTACAGAGAATAAGCTTCACCAGAGAAGAAATAATGAAACGATTTACCTTGTTTACTTTTCTGTACCTCGCGCTCGGAGTTTGCCTGAGTGCGATCGCACTTGGATACCCAAACCTGCCTTCGGGTCTTCAAAGAAGCTTGTTCATCAGTGCAGGAACCTCCTACATTTTTTGTCTCCTCAGCACCTTCCCATTTTGGCGCGAGAGGACGATCCGCTTCTATCGCAGACGGAATTCAGCGGTAATTCTACCCTGGTTGGTGATTGGAGTGAACATTGTTTGGATGATCTGGGAGGTTCAGAGTCAGAACTGGACGATGGAAGCCATTTTAGGAGCGTTTTCGCGGCTAATAGTTGTCTTACCGCTTGTAGAACTCATTGTGATTACATGGCAAGTGAATTCTGAGCATTAGTGTCTAAATCGAATGGCACTAAGAAAAGTTGAAAGCTCGTCTGGGCAGGGTGTAGGGGGAAATTAAGAAAACCAAATATCGAGTACGAATGGCACTAAGTTAAGCTGAAGGGTATACAGTATAAGGATTGCAGAGGGGCAGGGGTGTTCTTGTGCAGGGGGGATTTCTATTTCTTGCGAACGCACAGCCTAATCGCTCTTTTTTCTCCCCTGCTGCCTCAACGATTTCCCCTTTTCTTAGTGCCATTCGGATAAAACCCGTTTGGTGGGCACAGATCGAATTGTCTTCCATTACACACCCAAACATTCTTCGTGGCTGAATCAAATTGAGATTTGGTTTAGTATTTTGGTTCGGAAATTACTCAAAAGGGCAAGTTTCGTTAGTCAAGATGATTTGAAAAATCGAATTCTCAAGTTTATCGACTACTTTAATCAAACAATGGCTAAACCTTTTAAGTGGACATATAAGGGTAAAGTTTTGGCTATTTAATGGTCTGCTTATTTCCGCCGTGCTGTACTAGTTGTCCTTTAGCGACAACCCAACCCCAAACCATGATTAAAATTACTACTGTGCGGATAGCGGTTGCGACATTGGGGTTAATTGTTTCGACTCCAATTTTGGCAAATATTGTCGTCAAAGCCGCAAAAAATGCTGATAACAGGGCATAAAATATACTACTTACTTCGTTATCTAACATTTCATGCCCCCAATTACATAAGTAATTAATGAAAAATGCGATCGCTATAGCAATCCTAAATGATTTGTGAACTTTGATATGAAGGGTTTGACAGTCAACAGTCAACAGTCAACAGCCAAAACCGATATTTTTCACAACTGAAATAGGATTGCTATCTTGACAATACTGTTGCCAATTCACGATAATTCAACACCTGTAGAAACTGGAAATTATTAATTAGGAATTGTGTTACTTTTGCCCTTGCGTCCTATGGGTACGCACATCGGTGTTCCCAATACTGGATCGGAAATAACACGACACTCTAAAGCAAAAACTTCTTTTACCATCTCCTCTGTCATTACTTGCTTGGGTTCTCCCGCCGTAAAAATTCTTCCTTGTTTCACAGCAACTACATAATCTGCATAACGACAAGCCTGATTCAAATCATGCAGCACCATGACAATAGTTCTTCCCTGATTCTGGTTCAAATCATATAACAAATCTAAAACTTCTATTTGATGTGCTAAATCTAAAAAAGTAGTTGGTTCATCTAATAGTAAAATATCTGTATCTTGGGCGAGTGCCATTGCAATCCAAGCACGTTGTCGTTGTCCACCAGATAAGGTATCTAATGCTCTTTCTGCTAACTCTAATAAATCTGTAATTAAGAGCGCCTGTTGCACAATTTTTTCATCTTTAGCTGACCACTGCTGCAACCAATTTTGATAAGGGTAACGTCCTTGTGCTACCAAATCTCTAACTGTTAATCCTTCTGGTGCTACTGGACTTTGGGGTAAAATTCCCAATTGTTGCGCTACTTCTTTCGTGGACAGATTAAAAATTGAGGTGCTATCAAGATATACGCTACCACCAATAGGTTTGAGCAATCTGACTAAACCTCGTAATAAAGTTGATTTACCGCAACCATTCGCACCCACTAAAGCAGTAATTTTTCCTGTGGGAATTGCCAAATTTAAGTCTCGGATAATGGGCACGCCATCATAAGCTAAAGACAAACTTTTGGTTGATAATCCTTTCATAGTTGTTGTTATGTTGACGGTTGACGGTTGACGGTTGACTACTTTTTGCGATTTTGAATTAATAAATATAGAAAATAAGGTGCGCCAATCGCAGCAGTTACCACTCCACAGGGAATTTCAATAGGTGCAAAGATAGTTCTGCCGAAAAAGTCTGATGCAACAACCAGCATTCCTCCTAATAATGCAGAAGTGGGAATTAAACCTTGATGATTTGTACCTACTAACTGTCTGCCTAAATGGGGTGCAATCAATCCTACAAAGCCAATCATTCCCGCTGTGGCGACGGCTGCACCTGCTAAACCTACACCGACTAGCACGAGTAAACCGCGTTGCCATTCAACACGAGTACCTAACCCTTTGGCGACATCATCCCCCAAATTTAAGGCATTTAAATGTCTGGCTAGTATCAGCGCCATTGGTACAAAAATGATTAACCAAGGTAAAAAGGAAAACACTTGTTCCCAGGTGCGTCCGTAAACACTACCAGCTAACCACACCAAAGCATCGCTGACACTGTAAATATCGCCAAAGGTAATTAATAAACTGGTGAAAGCACTAGCGATCGCAGATAATCCCACACCCATTAAAATGAACAACACTGGCGAACTTCCATTGTTCCAAGCCAAGGAGTAAATTAAACCAGCCATTAATAAAGCACCTGCAAAGGCTGATAGAGGCAAAGTATAAATAGGTGCTGATGGTAATAGTACAATTACCGTCACTGCCGCTAGACTTGCCCCGGCATTAATGCCAATAATGCCGGGATCGGCTAATGGGTTGCGTGTAATTCCTTGCAAGATAGTGCCAGAAATTGCCAGTGCTATACCCACCATAAAAGCCACAAGAGTACGGGGTAGACGGAGGTTGTGAATCACAAAAGCATGATCGGGATTACCTGTATCAATACCCAATACGGTTTTGATAATGTCTAGGGGGGAAATCGGGTATTCTCCCCGGCCTAAATTCATCACCATCGCTACCACAACCGTCACTGCCAAACATAGCAGCATTGGTGGTACACGGCGATCGATCCGCAAAGATATCGTCTCGGAACGGATGACGAGCCAATCCAATTTCATTTCCTCACCTTTGATTTAGCCAAGTAGACAAAAAAGGGTGCGCCAACTAATGCTGTCATTACTCCTACAGGTAATTCCTGGGGTTTGAGTAATATCCGCGCCGCCACATCTGCAACTAAAAGTAAAGTTGCACCGACAACTGCGGAGTAAGGCAAAATCCAACGGTAATCAGCTTTAATAAAAAATCTCACCATATGGGGAACGACTAAGCCAATAAAGCCGATAGGCCCAGCTAGAGATACGGAACTTCCCGCCAGTAACACCACACTAATAGCAGTCGTAATTTTCACCCAAGCTGTCTGTTGACCTAAACCTTTAGCTACATCTTCACCCAAACTCATGGTTGTAATTTGTCTACCAAGGGCAAAGGCTACCACTAAGCCAATCACGACAAAAGGTAATGCTGACAATAAGATGTTGATATCGCGGCCAGCTAGGGAACCAGCCAACCAAAAGCGAATTTCTTCTAAAGTGCGTTGACTGACGATGAGAATAGCCGTGGTGAGGGAAGAAATCAAAGCCGTAAGTGCTGCACCTGCTACGGTGAGATTTAATGGGGTGGCTCCTCCCTTTCCTAGAGAACCCAGCAAGTAGACTAACATCGCTGTCGCGCCTGCACCCACAAAGGCCACAATGGTTAAAACGCCCAAGGAGGAGCCGCCAAAGAGAAAAATTGTGGTAACTACAGCTAATGCTGCACCTGACTCAATACCCAAAATCCCTGGATCTGCTAAGGGGTTGCGCGTCAAACCCTGCATTAATGCGCCGGAGACTGCTAAGGCTGCTCCTACCAACAGCGCAATGAGCGATCGCGGTAATCTCACTGTCTGAATTACTAAATGTTCGTAAGAACCGTCAAATAGGATAAAGGATTCTATAATCTTTTTTATAGGTATTTCTGCTGCGCCTAAAGTAACGCTATACACCAAGCAAGTTAGCAGAATTAGTATGCCCAGAATTAGACCCGCTAATGGCGATATTTTCGGTGTGTTCCAGTTCCTTGGCGATGCTGTGGTTGCTCTTGTCATTATCTTTTCATCAATTGATAATTATATTCATTTAAGTAAGCTAGCTGTGTCTTCTTTGACATTTGCAATTCCAACATCTTAATTAAGAATTTTTATATAAATATCAAGTATTAAGACAAGGTACATTCCTATAATATTTAGCTTTGCAGGCTAATGTGAGCGATAAGTTTCAAGATTATACTTTATCTTTATTAGGATTTTTTTTCAACTACTTCTGTGCTTGTTTCATGAAAATAAGAAAATTATTATCAAATAGCTATAATAGTTAGTTAATTGCTGTTTAATCGCTAGCTGACAGCGAATACGAGAAAATATCTCAGATGACACCAATTAACAAAGGATTGTCACAGAGAGTAATTCCTCATCCGTCTGGGAAAGTTTGACGGCAGTTGCTACAAGGCTGGCGACCAAACACAGACGGCAATGAGGCATCGGGCATTGGGGAGCCACTGCGTAGGACAAGTTTCCCAGCTTGTAGACGCAGAGTGGGTTCCCGCAGAATAACAAGTGGCATCATGAGAAAGACAGATTTCCATGTGATGATTTAGCAAAATACTTAGTGAAAGCAGATTGAAATACAACAGTTTTGATTTGCAGGCGGCTGAAATTTGCAGGTTTTAAACCATCAGGCAAGTTTTGTGATTGTAATTATCTGCGATCGCGGCGCGGACTAGTCTACTATTAAATGGCTATATTTTATACCATACTCATCTTCCGACTTAATGATATAAATTCCTTATTGCAAATATACTCATGATTGGTGTAAATTAAGCATTAATATCTGCCTAGTTAAGAATAAGTTGCAATTTGTCTACAATAATTGCTGTTAAAACATGACAAACCTCCTGACACAAGAGCAAATCAATCAAATTGAACAGGAAACTCTAGAAAATTTAGAGATCTCGTATAACAGCCAAGGTTTTGATATAGTTCAGAAATCCCGCAACAGCTTATCTTCAAGGGACTAAAAAAAGGAGAATGTAGCCAATATCTGGCAGGATTTGGCATTTGGTTGGCGTTATATAACAACTCACAAAAGCTTATTAGCATTGTTAGTAGTTAACTTATTATTTTGGCTACCCCATGATATTGGAAATTCGCTATATACACCCATGATTTTGTCGCGCACGAATAACAATACTTTAGTGTTAGGTAGCTTGGCGGCTGCGGCTGGTTTTGGTGGTGTCACAGGTGCGATAGTCGTTACCACTTGGGGCGGCTTTAGACAGAAAATCAAAGGTGTTTTATTGGGGATGATAGGTGCAGGTATTAGTAAAATCATTTTTAGTTTGGGGAGAACACCTTGGGTTTGGATTCCAGCACAATTTTGTTCTTCTTTGAATTTCCCCTTGAATGGCAGTTCGGATAATGCTATTTGGTTAGCGAAAGTACCTCCCGATATCCAAGGAAGAGTTTTTGCAACGCGATCGCTACTTTTACAAATCGCTTCTGCTGTAGGCTATTTAATAGCAGGCCCATTGGCAGATCGAGTTTTTACACCAGCTTTGCAATCAGGCGGGGTTCTGGTTGAGATTGTGGCAGGATTATTTGGCACTGGTGCTGGTGCAGGGATCGCATTACTATTTGCGATCTGTGCCGTGGCTATGTTGTTAGTAGGTTGGCTAGGCTTTTTTGTACCTGTGCTACGGAATGTGGAAGATATGATTCCTGACCATGATATGGAGTCTAGCAAATTGAAGTAATTAATTCTGCTTATGTTGCCTTTAATTAATTGCGATCGCTGTTTTGATTGGTATCTTTTGTACTCCTGCGCTGGGATTGCGATCGCACTTAAGTGAATATTCGGTACTTCATCCATCCAAGTCTCTAGACACCATCCCTGAACACTGGTAGACTTTTCCTAGGAACTTTTGAGAATATTTCTCTATAAAACCTTGCACCCAATCACCATTCAGGTAAGTTTAGGAAAAGCATGGGGAATAGTATTTCATTGGCAGATTATCAAGAATTGTGGATGCAATACAATCAAAATGCTAAACCAGCAGACCTATTAGACCCAAATGATGTTATCAACTTGTGTCCCAAACAACTAGGCCGTGGCTATGAACGTTGGATTGAATTAAGGGATATAAGTTTATTAATTATCGATACAGAATTTTATGATGATTTAATTCTTAACGGCACATCAGAAGAAGATTTTATTGAATGTTTAGAATTTGGTTTTCATTTATTAGGATACTGGAATGAAACTGATAGTGGACAAAATTTTCTTTTAGGTAGTGGTATATATAAAGATAGACAATTACAAGTTTTAGGTCAGCAACGGCTTTTAAAAGTTGATATACATTTAGAATCCCCGGAATTATTAAATAGTTTTATTAGCAGTGATATAAAAAATTCGCCACAAACCCTGCAAAGAGTAATTGAGCCAAGCGAAGAACCCTATCGCCAAATCAGCCATACTACTCCAGAAATGAGGGTTGCACTGGAACAAATTATTAATTGTCCCTTCACAGGGTTAACTAAGAAAATTTATCTAGAAAGTAAATGTTTAGAACTTATTGCTTTAAAAGTAGAACAACTAATCAACATTGAAAAAAGTTATACAAAAGCAATTGTTCTGCAACGAGATGATATTGCCAGAATTCATTATGCCAAGGAAATTTTAACGCAAAATCTCGATAATCCACCTTCCTTGCTAGAACTAGCGCGGAAAGTAGGATTAAATGACTACAAACTAAAATTAGGTTTTCGTCAAGTGCTGGGTACAACTGCATTTAGCTATTTACAACAACAAAGAATGGAAAAGGCACGGCAATTACTCCTAGAAAGTAAGATGAGTGTTAAACAAATAGCGCGTGCTGTTGGTTATGCAAATCAAAGTCGTTTTGCTGCTGCTTTTCGCAAGCAATTTGGCACAAATCCTAAATCTTATGATTTGTTAATCAAAGCTTGATATCTGCAATTAAATACAGCTACTTGCTGTCAGACTAACCTAAAAATCCGTTTCTAGCTCAAAAAAATCCGTTTGAGATTCACATAAGCCTTCAAAATCAAATCAATTCCATGTATCGTTGTTGAAAAAGATTCTTAATTTAGGTGGCTAACAGCCGCTTGTGGTGTGGGATAAAGCTTATGTGGAAACAACCGCAACTATTGATCAGTTTATGGTTAACAGGGGTAGTCTTTGGTGTTCAACCAGCTTGGGGAAATGAAACAAGCCAAAATCATCTTCCCTTATCTCAGAGAAGTCATACCGCTAGAACTCCCACAAATTTACTCTCTCAAACTCCCCAGTCTCCAATTCTGATTGATAAAGTACGGATTGATACTACAGATAAAGGCATAGAAGTAATTTTAGAGACAAAGCAAGGCGAGCAGTTACAAATAGCAAATAATAGTGACGGGAATAGCTTAATTGCTGATATTGCTAATGCTCAATTGCGTTTGCCTTCCGGGAACACATTCCGCCAAGAAAAACCATTTGCGGGAATTACTGAAGTTATAGTCATTAATAAAGACAGTAATACTATTAGAATCACTATTACAGGTGAAACGGGAAGGCCTAGCTATGAACTATTTGATAGTGATGCAGGTTTAATATTTGGAGTCACACCTGCAACAACTTCTGCAACGCCACCAGAACAACCGCAAGCAAATCAACCCACTACGGAAACAGCACCAGAACAAGCCACAGATGAGAACCAAGAGCCAATTGAATTGGTGGTAACAGGAGAACAAGACGGATATCGCGTACAAGCAGCATCAACTGCTACGAAAACCGATACACCTTTACTAGAAATTCCCCAAGCCATTCAGGTGATTCCCCGACAGGTAATTGAGGATCAAAAAGTGCAACGGGTTGCAGATGTATTGCGTAACGTTAGTGGTGTCACAGTCAAAACAGATTACGCTTCTAGCACTGATGGCTATACCATTCGGGGATTTGATACCAATGCTAACCTGAGAAATGGTTTTAGACATGATAGTTTCACCTCTTTTACTGACACCGCCACTCTAGAAAGAATAGAAGTGCTGAAAGGCCCGGCTTCGGTATTATATGGACAACTAGAGCCTGGAGGTATTGTCAACTATGTCACGAAACAGCCACTTAGCACACCTTATTATTCGGCAACATTTTCTGCTGGTAGCTATAGTTACTATCGACCAGAAATAGATATTTCCGGCCCCCTCACCCCAGATAATAATATTTTGTATCGTTTTGTGGCTGCCTATGAAAATTCTGGTGGATTTAGAGATTTCGCTTATAAAGAGCTTTATACCTTTGCTCCTAGTTTAAGTGTAAAGTTAAGCGATCGCACAAATTTAGACTTGCAATATGAATACGTTAACCTCAACCAGTCCTATGACAGAGGCTTACCACCGATAACTAGAACCTTTGATTTACCAATTAGCTTTAACTTGGGTGAACCAAGCGATAGTTATGAACTCTATGGAAATCGAGTAAATGTCAGCTTAGATCATCGATTTAGTCAAAATTGGCGATTTCGCAGTGCGGTTTCAGTGCAAACAGTTGACACAGCACGTTCTAACTTTCAGCCAGTTGATTTTAGCAATCCCTTTGCTGATGATGGTCGCACAGTTGCCAGAAGATACAACAAAGTAGGTGATTACTCTAGAGATTATTCCTGGCAGAATGACTTAATCGGCAAATTCAAAACAGGCTCAATTGAACATGAAGTGTTATTAGGTTTTGAGTTAGGTAGAAGTGAGTTTGGCTTTCCCTTTTTCATTTCTTATAATGTCCCATCTTTGGATATTTTAAATCCAGTATATGGCGCAGCTATTCCCACTACCTTTGAGGAAGGTTTTGAGGGGAATACTAATACATATAGAGTAGGTCTTTATTTCCAAGATCAAGTAGCATTACTACCTAATTTCAAGCTATTAATGGGTGGAAGATTAGATTTTGTCAATTTCCGAGACGAATATAAGCCTGATATTATCAATAGCAATCAAACTGATATTACAGAGCGTTATTATGAGAAATTTTCTCCACGAATTGGTTTAGTATATCAACCAACTGAAAATCTATCAATTTACGCCAGTTACACTCGTGCATTTAAACCAAATGAATACGCCATAGCTTTTGGTGGTCGGCCATTAGAACCAGAAACGGGTACGCAATACGAACTAGGAATTAAAGGTGAATTTTTAGATGATAAACTGACAGCAACATTGGCAGTTTATGAGATTACTAAAAACAATGTTTCGACAACAGATTTAAACAATCCAGATTTTAATATTGCTGCTGGAGAAGTCAAAAGTCGAGGTATTGAACTAGATATAGCTGGGGAGATTTTACCGGGTTGGAATGTGATTGCTTCTTATGCTCATAATGATGCTTATGTGAGTAAAGATAATAGTCTCCCAGTCGGTGATAGATTAACAAATGCACCCAGGAATAGTGCTAGTTTATGGACAACCTACCAAATTCAAGCTGGTAGCTTGAAGGGTTTAGGTTTTGGTGGAGGATTATTTTTTGTCGGCGATAGAGAAGCAACTTTACCAAATACCATTACCATTCCTTCCTTTGTGAGAACAGATGCTACTATTTTCTATCGGCGGGACAATTATCAAATTGGTTTGAACTTTAAAAACCTACTTGACACCCGTTACTATGATTCTGCTGGCTTTTTACTCTCTCCTGGCGCACCATTTACAGTTTTGGGAACATTCTCTATTAATTTCTAACTTCTCAAGTCATTTGAGGGAAAATAATGTGAACTGGCGGAAATTGCATTACTTATTACTCATCCTAACTTTGTTGATAGTTACTGCTTGTTATCGTCATTCACACCCGAACTTAGCAGATAAACAATCACCAGCATTAGAATGTCGATTAATTAAGCATGAATTAGGCGAAACTTGTGTTCCCCTGAACCCGCAACGCATTATTGTTGTTGACCAAATAGCATTAGAAGCTTTAGTAGCATTAGATTTAAAACCTATAGGAACAGCAAATCATGTCTTCTTTGACAGCAAAGTTAATCTTCTCAAAGACAAAATAGCAGGAATAAACTATATAGGAAAAACCGGAGAAATTAATCTAGAGAAAGTATTGCAATTAAATCCAGATTTAATTGTTAGTGTTTATGGTATACAGCCAGCAAACTATCCATTATTGTCAAAAATAGCCCCCACAGTGCAAGTAAAACATTTTCAATCTGACTGGCAAACACCATTAAGAGAAATCGGTAAAGTTGTCAATAAAAGCGAAAAGGTTGAAGCATTACTCACTCAATACGAACAGCGACTTCAAACTATTAGAGAGCAATTAGAAAATAAATTTGGGAAAATAGAAGTGACTGTTAGCCGTATTCACGGCGGGATGAAAGTTCCTGAATTTAGTTCCCAATTTTCATTTGCTGGTGGTATTGTCCATGCCGTTGGAATATCTATGCCGCTTCATCAACGTCAGTTGATTAAAAGTCCTGATGATTATTTGATAATTCTAAGTCTAGAACGTCTAAACTTACTTGATGCAGATGCTTTATTTATAGCTGTAGATCCAGGAGCAACAGAGGCTTTTCAAGAATATCAAAAGACTTCCCTGTGGCAAACGCTAAATGTAGTGAAAAATCAAAAAGTTTATCAAGTTGATTCTGGTTATTGGGTACATGGTAGCATCCTTTCAGCTAATGCTATTCTCGATGATTTAGTTAAATATCTGTTTAAAATATAGGATTCATATTTGATTTTTGAACAGATACATAGATAGTAGTGGACTGACACAGCTAAATTAGTGCATTAGGTGTATGTTGGGTTGAGCAACGCGAAACCCAACAGGGATAAGGGTGTTGGGTCTCATACTTCGACCCAACCTACTGGACTGACACGCCTAAAATGTTGCAATATAATTTTCTTGTGGGGTGGACATCTTGTCCGCCCAGGACGGGCGAGACGCCCATCCCACAAGAGTTTTCCTAATGCACTATTTTAGCTGTGTCAGTCCAGTAGAGTGTGTTATCAAAACGTGTAACGCACCGAAAGCTTTGTGAGAGGTGCGTTACGGCTTACGTCTAACAAATTCTGCTGAGATTTTTTTCAGAAATCAAACTGGATTCCTATAAAGTAATTAATAGTTCTAAAAAATCCAATCTGCTTGCTCATCAGCTAAAATGTCTTCAAACTTCCCTTGAGCAACTACCCTACCAGCTTTCATCACAATAATCTGGTCAGCGCGGCGTAAAACAGAACGACGATGAGACACTACTAAACAGGTTGGTGTCCAAGAATTTTCCTCAGTTGTATTAGCAAATATCCGCGACCATAATGTCAATTCTGTTTCCACATCTAACGCGCTAGAAAGGTCATCAAATACTAACAATTCTGGCTGACGGACAAACATCCGCGCTGCTGCTACCCGTTGCATTTGTCCACCAGAAAGGCGTACTCCTTTTGTTCCGACTAAAGTTTCGAGTTTCTCATTCATGGCTGCTAAGTCTTGCTCAAATACAGCCATTTTTAATGCTGTTTGAATATCAGCATCATCTTTAGATAATCCCAACAAGATATTTTCCCGTAGGGAATAACTGAAAAGTTGGGGAATTTGGGGAGTATATGCACTGCGAGGGGGTACGAAAAAATTAGCAGGGTCTACAACTAGATGATTATTCCAATAAATTTCTCCTGCTTGTTTGGGTAATAATCCTAATAATACTCTGAGCAATGTAGTTTTTCCTGCGCCGATGCGTCCAGTAATGACAGTCAAACTACCGCGTTGTATTTGTAAGTTAATATCTACAATTCCTTGATTAGTACCAGGATAAATATAAGTTAGGTTTGATAGGTTTAATGATTGTAAATTATGACTTGCATTTTCTATAGATTGTTCTAATTGAGGTAAGTTTTTTCTACTTTTACCCAATTCTGGTAAATAAAGTTGATTTGGAGCTACCAAAGTCTCTGCTGATGCACCAGAAATTAAATCAGCCATACGTTCAAAGGCAACTTCTGTTTGCTTATACAATGCCATAAAGCCACCTACAGAGGCAAAAAAACCTGTGACAAAGGATAGGTTATAAACAAATAAAGCAAAGTCACCTACTGTTAATTGATTATCGCCGTTTTGCATCAAAAAAGAAGCCATCACTAAAATCAAACCTGTGCCAAAATTCACCATGTTTTGAAATAGTGAATTGAGAATGGCTTTTAGTAGACTGTCTTTAACCATACTCTCGCGCCGCTTGTCATTTAAAGTGCGAAAATAAGTGAGGACATCTTGTTCTGCACCAGCAACTTTAATCGCTTGTACAGAACTAAATATTTCTCCTAAAATTCCGGTGACTTGTTGAGTTGCTTGACGGCTAGATTGGCGATATTTTTTAATACGTATTTCTGCTTTTTGGATAATTACTATCATTCCGACTAAGGGAAGGAAAACAAATACTGTCATGGGTACATTGACACTTAATAAAATTGCTAAAGAAAGAACAGCAAATAGTCCTTCGCCAAAGATTTCTGATACCCATGCCACATTATCTTCAATGTGTTCTGCATCATCTCGAAAGTAGCTAATTACTTCACCTTGGGACACAGCATTTTCAATATCATCCTGAGTAACCTTAATTTGAGCATGAGGATTATTTAAGAGACGTTCTAATAAATTTCTTCTCAGTAATGACCTCATGGTGAAACGATGCTGAGTTTTGGTGATGCGTCCTATAAATATCACCAAAATATGCCCTAAATTTAAAGCAATAAAACCTGCAATAAATGCCCAAGGTGATAAACCAAATTGAGCTTTACCTGTGAGACTATTAAAAAATTCGCGGATAATTAATCCAGGTAGGGCAGGTAAGCCCATAATAAAAATCCAGAAGCAAGTATCAATTAAGTAGAGTTTTGGTTTATAGCAAATTAGTTGCCATAATAATTGCCAACCAGCAAGTTTTTTTGTTGATGAAATCATAATATTGGGGAATGGGGCATAGGGCATAGGGCATGGGGCAAAGGTAAAATATAATTTGGAATTTTGAATTATTTCCAGTCCCTTACTTAAACTAATAAATCTGTTAAACCTGCTTGTAATAATTGAGCAAACCGTGAGTGGGAATTTTTGGCTAATGCTTCGCGTTCACCGTATTCACTGACTTTACCTTTGTCTAAAATTAAGATTTGATTAGCTCTTTCTACGGTGGCTAGACGATGGGCAATAATAATGGCGGTGCGTCCCATCAATAATTTATCTATAGCTTTTTCAATGAGTCTTTCTGTCATTGGGTCAAGACGTGAAGAGGCTTCATCGAGAATTACTAAGCCGGGGTTTTTGAGAAATACACGGGTAAAGGCTAATAGCTGCGCTTGTCCGGCTGACAAACCGCTACTATCTGGGCCTAAGTTGGTTTCTAAGCCGTTGGGTAAAGAGTGTAACCATTCTGACAAACCCAACATTTCTATTGTTTCATAGATGCGATCGCTAGTAATGTCATGGTTGAAAAAAGTCAGGTTATTGCGAACTGTGGTTTGAAACAGCTGCACATCTTGAGTTACTAATCCGACTTTCCCCGGTAGTTCTTTGAGTGGGGTTTGGTCGATAGGTACACCCCCCAACCGAATTGAACCCAATTGTGGGTCATACAATCTCAAAAGTAATCGCGCTAAAGTAGACTTACCGCTTCCTGTACGTCCCAATAACCCCAACACCTGACCCGCAGGTAAATTAAAAGATACATCTTGCAATACTAAATCTTCAGTATCATTTCCCCGGTCATTGTAACCAAAACAGACATTCTCAACAGCTATTGAAAGCGCACCTGGAGGAATTAATTTTTCACCACCTGTATATAATTGAGATTGAACTTGCAACAAGTCTGTAATGCGGTAAATACTCGCATCTGCTTGCTGGAGGTCTTCAAATTGGTTACGAATCTGTTCAATCGGTTCGCTGAGAATATTGGTGTAGTAATAAAGTAGGTAAACTGTACCGATGGTAATTGTCTGTTGACTCCACAGGTAAGCACCAACGATGAGAGCAATTACACTACCTAAAGTAAATATACCGTTGGTTGTTACCCAAAGAATTGTATCGGCAAAGCGGGCTTTATGAAAGATGGGTAGCCAGTTGCGAATAATTGTATAGAAGCGGTGCATGACATAGTTTTTTGCACCATTAGCGCGGATGTCTTCCATCCCTGTTAGCTGTTCACCTAAGAAGCCAAAAAACTCAGCACTGAATTGGCGATAACCTCCCCAATGGAAAACTGAGATGGTACGCAATTTAATCAGAGTAGATAAGGCGATGAGAGCAAACAATAAAATAGCTACACCGGCTCGCCAATCTTCTATAAACAGCACTACTATTACACCCAATACCATGAGCAAATTACCCAAGATGTGAATAGTAAATTTCGAGAAAAATTCTGATAAATTCTGCACATCGCCGTCTATACGTTCGACTAATTCGCCTGGTGTACGGTATTTATGAAAGGATAAATCTAGTGTCAAACAATGCTCTACTAAATCTGCACGTAAGGCGTTAGTAGCTGTCCAAGCGACGTTTTCACCGTAGAAGGTTGCGGTAATTGTCATGAGTTGGGTAATTAAGGCGACAGCAATAAATAAAAAAGCTGCTAGGAATAATTTTTGGCGATCGCCTCCAGCTACAGCTGTGTCAATGAAATAGCGTAAAATCTGGGGGTTGAGGATTTGTAAGCCGATGCTGAAAAGAAGTGCGATCGCAAACTTCACTACTCTACCCTTTTGCGGCTTGAGGTAGTCTACAAGTAAGTTCCAGTATTGTTGTAGTCCGATTTTCATAAGCACTCTTGTAAAAGCTGATGTCAGAATCAGTAAGCTGGCTAAAGCAAATATTTTTCAGCTAGCGATCGCATTTTAACCAAAATTGAAAGAGGAGAAAGTATTAAAGTGTATCGTTACCTCAAATTATTATTGCTAGGGATTGTTACTATCGTCTTGCTATTAGTTTGTCATAGTAATATTTCGCAAAATGTAATTCAAGGTAATAATAATTTATCTACATCTCCTCTTCCGGTCGCCACAAAAGTAATCAAACACGCTTTGGGTGAAACAAGAGTTCCCGTAAAACCACAACGAATAATTGTATTGAACGATACTTGTCTTTTAGTCCCGGTATTGTCTTTGGGTATTAAACCAATCGGTACAGTAAGTTATTTTCCACAGTACGACTTTTTATTCCGTGGTGTAACTAATGATGAAGCGGATGGTATCGAAATAGTTGGTACCGGAAATGAACCTAATTTATTTGTTTGTAAATCGTGCAGTGCTTTTCTCGATCGCGAAGAAGCAGACGAGCGCGCTGAAGGAAATCAACTATTCCTGAAGTTGCTGGAAGCGCAAAAAAATCATTCCCCTGACAACATTCTCAATATTCAGCCTGTAGGGTGCTTGTGGAGTTGCGTGGAAAAACGCTCTTGTGTAGTAAGCTTTGTTTGTCGGCAAAAATATACATACCATGTTGTCGATCTGACAGAGGACAGTACAACTGATTTGTTGCAATTCAGCTTGCTTTATCAACAAAGTGAAGATGGATATGTGTTACCCGCTAAAATACCGGGGAAATTGCGATCGCACTTGTTAGCACGCATCCTTCCTACACCTGAGTCCATCCCAACCTAGTGTTTGTCAATATTTGATACTTGCATTGTTACATCCAGGGAGAGCGATCGCACCCTCCTAAAATCTGCATAGTTTTTAACTCGTAGAATAATTACTAAAAAATACTCTCAATTATTAAAGCATAACTCCTGCCAAAGCTTCGATATACTCCTGTGTTGTCAAATAAGACAAGCAAGCTAGAATGAAGGTTAACTGCAATATATCCCAGTTATCAGGGTAATTTGCCTAATTATCTGCGTAAGATATAAGTTTTTGCTTTTATTTACCTTGATTTATCATTCTGTTTTAGTCTAAATGCGTTATCCTGCCTAGCTTACAGTGAATTTGAGAAAAATTCTCTAGTTTTACTGACAAGAAATCTCAATTAATCTGATAAGATAAGCTCGGAGCTTATTGAATATCTATCTCAATAAGTATTTTCACACCACAACCATTTCAAATCATTCTGAGGCGATGACACGATGACGAGCATGGCTGTGCAAACTCCAGACACAATCCCTTGGTGGTCAGGAAACGCTCGATTAACTAATCTTTCAGGGCGATTGTTAGGCGCTCATGTGGCTCATGCAGGCTTGATTGTACTGTGGGCAGGTGCAACAACTTTGTTTGAAGTTGCCCGGTTTCAAGCTTCTCAACCAATGTACGAGCAAGGCTTAATCCAGATACCCCACTTAGCAACCTTGGGTTGGGGAGTAGGTAGCGGCAGTCAAATTGTCGATACTTATCCATACTTTGTAATTGGAGTATTACACCTAATTAGCTCTGCTTTCCTCGGTTTGGGCGGAATTTTTCATGCACTCCGCGGCCCCGCCATTCTCGAAGAGAGATATTCCTTTTTTGGCTACAGTTGGCAAGATGCCAATAAAATGACCACAATCCTGGGCATTCACCTGATTTTACTCGGTCTAGGAGCAGGCTTACTTGTTGCCAAAGCCGTCTTTTTTGGTGGTTTATACGACTCCAATTTAGGAGCAGTGCGAGTTATTTCTCATCCTACTTTGAACTTCTTCACAATATTTAGCTACCTAGTTGGTGGTCATAAATATTGGCTTGCGGGAGTCAACAACCTAGAAGACTTAGTTGGCGGTCATATTTGGGTAAGTATTCTCTGCGTTGCTGGGGGTATCTGGCACATTACCACCGAACCTTCAGATTTTGTCAAAGGCCTCTTTGTCTGGTCAGGAGAAGCATATCTTGCTTACAGCTTAGGTGCATTAAGCTTAATGAGTTTGATAGCGGCTTATTTTGTCTCCATCAACACCCTAGCTTATCCTGTAGAATTTTTTGGGACAGCATTGAGTATTGAATGCGATCGCTTCCCCTACTTCCAAAGTGCAGATTTACTATCCTCTCGCGTTTGGTTAGCAAATGCTCACTTTTGGCTGGGCTTTTTCTTCCTCCAAGGACATCTTTGGCACGCCCTCCGCGCTGCGGGTTTTAATTTCCGCACCGGTAAAGTTGAGCAATCCACTCGTGGAGAAGTAATTTAACTATGACTACAGCAACAATCACCCCCCAACAATATGGATGGTGGGCAGGTAACGCTAAGTTTATCAATCTCTCAGGACGGTTATTAGGGGCGCACATTGCCCATGCTGGTTTAATTGTCCTTTGGGCTGGGGCAATGACCTTATTTGAAATCAGCAAATACAACCCCTCTCTACCAATATACGAACAAGGGTTAATCTTATTGCCCCATTTAGCAACCCTGGGATTTGGTGTTGGTAATAGCGGACAAATCGTTGATACTTATCCCTATTTCGTCATAGGTGTAGTGCATTTAATCAGTTCGGCTGTACTTGGTGCTGGCGGTATTTATCACGCTTTGTTAGGGCCAGAAGTATTACCAGAAAATAATCAATTTCCCGGTTTTTTTGGTTATGACTGGGAAGATGAAGAGAAAATGACCACTATCATCGGCATTCACCTACTTTTATTAGGTTTAGGTGCTTGGTTATTGGTAGCAAAAGCCCTTTTTTGGGGTGGTCTTTACGATGTCAAAGTGGCATCTGTCAGAGTTATTTCTGACCCAACTCTTAACCCAGCACGAATTTTTGCTTACCTCTTTGGTACATTTGGTAATCAAGGAATGGCGGCTGTCAATAACTTAGAAGATGTTGTTGGCGGTCATATTTGGGTAGGTATTCTTTGTTTTGGCGGTGGATTTTGGCATATCTTCACTCAACCTTTTGCTTGGGCGAAAAAAGTACTTTTTTGGTCTGGTGAAGCTTATTTATCCTATAGTCTGGCTGCTTTAGCATACATGGGTTTCTTGGCAGCATACTTTGTCACTGTCAACGATACTGTTTATCCCACTGAGTTTTATGGGCCTTTAGGATTAAGCAGTGTATCAGGAGTAATTTCAGTTCGCACTTGGTTAGCAAGTAGCCATTTTGCTTTAGCAATTGTGTTTCTCGCTGGTCATATCTGGCACGCTTTGAAAGTGCGTGTTCTCGCGGCTGGATTGGATTTTGCACAGGGAGTAGTTAACTATCTAGATACACCAGAATTAGGAAACCTGCAAACCCCAGTTAATACCTCTGATTTAATCTTAAAATTTTTGGGTAATCTTCCTATTTACCGTGCAGGCTTGTCGCCATTTTCTCGTGGTTTAGAAATTGGCATGGCGCATGGTTATTTTTTACTTGGCCCTTTCGTCAAATTAGGCCCCCTGCGGAACACAGAATTAGCTAATCAAGCCGGACTACTCGCAACAATTGCTTTGTTGTTGATTTTATCAATTTGTCTGTGGCTTTATGGCAGAGCATGGTTTAAACAAGGCACATCTCATCAAGGAGAGTTACCAGAAAATCTGCAAACAGCTAAGTCTTGGAGTGAATTTAATGCTGGCTGGATTATTGGTAGTTGTGGTGGCGCTTTATTTGCTTATTTACTAATCAGCAATAGCAGTTTGTTCTTCTAACTTTTTCTTCTCAATATCAGGTGTAAAAATGTCGAAAAAAATCGGTTTATTCTACGGCACTCAAACTGGTAAAACAGAATCAGTAGCAGAAATAATTCGGGATGAATTTGGTGATAGTGTAGTGACATTACACGACATCTCCCAAGCGGATACTGCTGATTTTGATGACTATCAATATTTAATTATTGGTTGTCCCACTTGGAACATTGGCGAATTACAAAGCGATTGGGAAGGCTTTTTTACCGAACTAGATGATATAGATTTTAATGGTAAGACAGTCGCTTATTTTGGTACTGGTGACCAGATAGGCTATGCCGATAATTTTCAAGATGCCATCGGAATTTTAGAAGAAAAGATTTCCCAACTTGGTGGCAAGACTGTAGGCTATTGCTCAACTGAAGGTTACGATTTTAACGAGTCTAAGGCTTTAAGAAATGGTAAGTTTGTCGGATTAGCAATTGATGAGGATAATCAATCTGATTTAACAGATGGGCGGATTAAGAATTGGGTATCTCAGTTAAAGAGAGAGTTTGGTTTGTAGTTTGAGTAGTTAAAGTTTTTTGTACCTGATGCTGAACCACAGATACACACAGAGAATTTTGTTTTTCAGAGCAAAATAATACCAATTTGAAAACAAGCTCATAGTGATATCTAAAATTTTGAATTTTGAATTGGTATAAATTTGTATGTATTTGTGGTTTTGAAGTTGCTTAGTTTTTGAGGTTTGAGAGTTTTTATGTCTGATGATATTGATGTTGTGTGGGTCAGTTCTAGTACTGTATTGCAGCGTTTCGATCAACCGTTACTACAACATATATCGCAATATATGAATGTGGCTCAGTGGGAATATCGTCACGGTAAAGATGAAGGTAGTTCGATAGATGAGGCTGTAAGTTTATTGCATGAGTATTTGTCAGAATGTCCCCATCCCATACATTTAGCAGGTCATGGTGCGGGTGGTGCGATCGCTCTAATCTATGCAAGGCGCTATCCCCAAAAAGTGCGATCGCTCATTCTCCTAGCTGTCCCTTCTCGACCAGCAAATACTTGGCACGCCCACTACTATCTACAACGACAACTATTTACCATCAGTCGCGAACAAGTCCTAGCAATGAGTGTTCGTAATCTCTTTGGCGAACAACCACATTACACTACTAAAAAGTTAATGGCAGTGTTAAATAAAGATTTAGAGCAATCTCCCTTATCTCATTCCCTATTCAAGTTAGTTGATTTACCTGAAGATGGGGTTTCTATGCCCATGATGATCTGTGGTAGCAAAAACGATTTAATTGTCAATTCTCCTGCCTTACTAGGCTGGTTAAAATGGTTTAAACCTGAAGATTATCTCTGGGAATGTCCAAAAGGACATCATTTTTTTCATTACTTCTATCCGCAAAAGGTCGGCGAACAAATGTTGAGTTTTTGGCAACCTTATCATCTACAACCAACAATGCAATCTCAAATACTATCTCCAAATTTAATAAATTAGAAATTGTTTATTTAGGGGCGTAAATACACCCCTTATTAATTTATTAACTAGCTTGAAAATAGTGTTGACTGTTGACTGTTGACTGTTGACTGTTGAATATTTTCATGCTTAATTGTGCCAAAACTTAGTGTGAATAACTAACTTAATAACAGCGACCAAATTAGAATGTCGCCTTTTTTGTCGTGCTTAATTTTGTTTAATTTTTATTGTTAAGTTTTGTAAATAAAATAGATACATGAGAAATATATTCAATAAACTAAGTTTGTGTTCACCAAGCTCGGCAATTAACTTCAGCGATTTAAGTCTTATTAGATAATATTTCAGCTTTTATTGCTTGAAGTTAAGTAGTAAATATTTGAATATTTCTCGCAATAACTTATAGAAGAGAACCAATGCAGACATACGATAATCCCAACGTCAAATATGATTGGTGGGTTGGTAATGCCCGCTTCGCCGACCTCTCTGGCTTATTTATCGGCGCACATGTAGCACAAGCTGCACTCACAACCCTCTGGGCGGGGGCGTTTACATGGTTTGAAATCTCTCGTTACAAACCTGACATCCCAATGGGAGACCAAGGACTCATCTTGTTACCCCATTTAGCCACTTTAGGGTTTGGTGTTGGTGCAGGTGGTCAAGTAATTAATACTTACCCTTACTTTGTTATTGGTGCTTTGCATCTGATCTCGTCTGCTGTCCTGGGAGCCGGCGCACTCTTTCATACTTTTAAAGGGCCGCGCAACTTAAAAAACACTACTGGTTTTGCTCGTAAATTTCACTTTGAATGGAACGATCCTCAACAACTCAGTTTGATTTTAGGACATCACCTCCTGTTTTTGGGTATAGCAGCTTTATTGCTGGTAGGAAAAGCAATGTTTTGGGGAGGACTATACGACGCGACAATTCACGCTGTCAGAGTGATAAGTCATCCCACCCTCAACCCCTTGGTTATTTACGGCTATCAAACTCACTTTGCTAGTGTGAACAACCTAGAAGATTTGGTTGGTGGTCATATCTATGTAGGTTTAATCCTCATTGGTGGCGGTATTTGGCATATTATCAAAGAGCCATTACCTTGGGCGAAAAAGCTGTTAATCTTTTCTGGGGAAGCGATTCTTTCTTATTCTTTAGGTGGTATTGCCTTAGCTGGTTTTGTTGCTGCTTACTTTTGTGCAGTCAACACCTTAGCTTATCCTGTAGAGTTCTATGGTGCGCCCCTAGAATTAAAATTTGGTGTAACTCCTTATTTTGCTGATACAGTCAAATTAGCTAATGGTGGCTACAGTGCTAGAGCATGGTTAGCTAATGCTCACTTCTTCTTAGCTTTCTTCTTTTTACAAGGTCATCTTTGGCACGCGCTACGAGCCATTGGTGTTGACTTTAGACAAGTTGAAAAGTCATTGAACGCCATTAGTAGTGCTGAGTGAATCAATTTTGGATTTTGGATTTTGGATTTTAGATAAAAATTTCCTCAATCAAAAATTTCCAATCTAAAGTTCGGTGATTTTGGATTGTAGATTTATTTCATGAATAAATTCGCTTGCTTCATATTCCCAGAGCGATATTAACCTATGAATATTCAATCCAAAATTTAAAATCTAAAATCTAAAATTTGACGTTCAATCCTCAGTTAACAGTTTTGCTCTCACTCTCTAAGTGATAAGGATAAGGATCGGGTAAGCGTGCTGAGTCTATAAAATAGGACTTACGCACCGAACAAAAAAACCCTCACAAGGGTAGTCAAAAGTCAAAAGTCAATGGTCAAAATTCAAGTTTTTGGACTATGGACTATTGACCATTGACAAAAAGCATGAAAAATATCTGACACTGCGTAAGTCCTATAAAAAACTCAGCACTTTTCTAAAAATGATGAGGTAAAAGTGGCAATTTCTACTGATAGAACTTTTGCGGCAAATACACAATTACCTTGGTTAATTGGTAATACTCGTTTAACTGATTTATCTGGTCAATTATTAGGCGCACATATTGCCCATGCAGGCTTAATTATGTTTTGGGCAGGAACAACTACCATCTCAGAAGTTGTGCGCTTTGTTCCTGATATCCCAATGTATGAACAAGGCTTGATTTTATTACCACACTTAGCAACTTTAGGTTGGGGAATAGGTGCTGGTGGTCGAGTAGTTGATACCTATCCCTATTTCGTTATTGGGATACTGCATTTAATTGCCTCGGCGGTTTTAGGTGCGGGAGGACTATTTCATGTGTTTCGCGCTCCAGTAATTTTATATAATAATGGTGGTAGAGCCGCGAAATTTCACTATGAATGGAATGACCCTAAACAATTGAGTTTAATTTTAGGTCATCACCTAATAATTTTGGGTTTAGGAGCATTTTTATTAGTACTTAAAGCCATGTTTTTTGGCGGCATTTATGACAGTCATTTAGGGGATGTACGCCTAATTAATAACCCCACTCTTAACCCAGTAAACATTTTTAGCTACTTGGTAGGCTTTAAAGATGGTATTTGGAATATTTTAGGACTAGCCAGTGTAGATAATTTAGAAGATGTCATTGGCGGTCATATTTGGGTCGGATGCATTTTAATTTTAGGGGGTATTTGGCACATTATTGTACAGCCATTTACTTGGGTTAGAAAAATATTACCTATAGAAAATGGTGAAGAAATTCTTGCTTATAGTTTGCTAGGATTAGCTTTAATGGCTTGGATTTCTGCTAGTTTTGTAGGATATAACACTACAGTTTTTCCACCGAAATTTTACGGTTCGCAACGTTTAGTAGCAGCAAACATACAATTTCTTCTAGGAATATTAGCTTTTTTAGGTTATGCTTGGCACGCTTGGAGGGCGCGTAGTATTACCTAACTAATCATCTCCCATAAACTCAACACCAGCTATTCTCAAGTTCCTTCCCCTGCCTGCGGTTAAAAACATTTGACTGTGGGCAATTTCCTAAAACTTTTTGTGGAGTAACAATATAGTGATGGCTAGAATTTTCTATGCTTTATCTGCTTGGGTAATTATGATTTTATTGTTTTGTAGTATTTGGACAACTCTTAAAAAAGGGATAATTTTTCTGTGGCGATTGCATCAAATTCCTTGCCATAATTGTGAGTATTTCACTAATGATTATCGTCTAAAATGTACGGTATGTCCTAAGAAAGCTTGTTCGGAACAGGCGATTGGCTGTATTGACTTTGAACCGAAAACTGCTGCTTGCAATGCTTGTCAAAAGGGGCGAATTTGGAAATTATATCAGGTTCGCCTGAATACTTACATCTAACATTTCATGCCCCCAATTGCGTAAGTAATGCTTGAAAAATGCGATCGCCTTGAATGCATAACTTCATTTTCTGCCTCTAAACTATCAGTAACGATATCAAACCCTAATTATTTTGTTTAAAGAGAATCTGCAAGGATTGGTCTCAAAGACTTGTAAATATTGGCTTGTAAGTTTTAGGATGGGTCTAATGTAGTTGCTGATGGTTTGAGCTTTTGGGTTTGTCTGTTTTCAAGAATCTAGGACATACCCAATTACTAGATATTGTCGGACATCCCCTCTGTAGAGCTTCTGGACAAATAGTTTGCAATGTGAATTTACAATCAATTAGTTGCAATCCCATTGTTTCTACTTGTTTTAATCCTTGTTGAATAATTGATTTATTTTCAAACTCTATAATCTGATGACATTGAATACACACAATATGGTGATGATGGATAGAGATGGTTTTGGGTTCGTAATGTTTTTGAGCCTGTGCCAATTCTACTTCTCGGATAATCCCTATGTTAGCCATGATTTTGAGGTTGCGATAAACCGTAGACAAACTCATCACTTCTCCACGTTCAAACAGCAACAAATGTACTGATTCAGCATTTAAATGATTACCAGTTGGCAGAGTTTGAAAAATCTCAAAAATTAATTGACGTTGAGGAGTCAATCGATAACCTTGAGTATTTAATTTGGCTTTTAAGGTTTTAAAATTATCCATAAATACAGCTTCCAAAAAATCTGTCAGTGCTGGTAAAACTGCTAATAAAAGTTGTGTAAGACAAGCCTGTAATTATCAAAAATAGTTAGAAAGTATTAATAAATCCCAGACTGTACGCGCCACAAACTGGCATAGATACCATCTAATGCTAGTAAATCCTCGTGCTTACCCTGCTCAACAATTTGACCATCATCCATCACATATATGCAATGACTGTGGCGAATTGTGGAAAGACGGTGAGCGATCGCAATGGTTGTACGATTTTGTGTAATCATCGCCAGTGAGTTCTGGATAGCTGCTTCCGTCTCATTATCCACCGCCGAAGTCGCTTCATCTAAAATCAGAATGGGTGGATCTTTGAGAATCGCACGCGCTATGGCAATTCTTTGTCTTTGCCCACCTGAAAGCTTTTGACCCCGTTCGCCCACAATTGTGTCATAGCCCTGGGGCAGTTGCTCGATAAACTCATGGGCATAAGCTAACTTGGCAGCATGAAGAATCTGTTCACGAGTGGCATCGAAACTGCCATAACAAATGTTATCAGCAACCGTACCGTGAAATAAAAACACATCCTGACTCACCCAACCAATACAGCGCCGCAAATCCCATAAATTGAGGTCGCGGATATCAATGTCGTCAATTACAGCAATTTTCAAGTAATTAAACCACAGACTCAGGTAGACTGAAAAGACAGCATAGTTTAAATAGATGCCAGTATCGTACTCAAAGGATTTGCGTGAGCGTGTGATTATGGCGTATGTTGCAAAAGAAGGATCTCAACGTCAATTGGCGCAAAGATTTAAGGTCAGCTTGTCATTTGTGCGAAACCTACTGCGTCAGTATCGAGCAAATGGCGAAATCGAGGCGAAACGACGTGGAGGATACCAAAAGCC
>NZ_JACJQG010000032.1 GCF_014696435.1 Calothrix anomala FACHB-343
TTGTACAACCACTCATCTAAGGAAGCTGCTTCCCAAATGGGGTAGAAGTGTAAACCGATAGCGTTGGAGGAAGGAACAACTGCACCAGAGATGATGTTGTTTCCGTAAATCAAAGAACCTGCAACTGGTTCGCGGATACCATCGATGTCTACTGGAGGTGCAGCGATGAAGGCGATTACGAAGCAAGCGGTTGCGGCTAATAGGGTGGGGATCATTAACACACCGAACCAACCGATGTATAGGCGGTTGTTGGTGCTGGTAATCCATTCGCAGAAGCGATCCCATACGTTGGCGCTTGAGCGCTGTTGTAGAGTTGCTGTCATTTTTGTATGAATGCGTTTGGTATGTATAAATCAGACGTTTCGTTTGCGTCTGTAATGTTACTTTACACTGCTTTACAAAAATTAATCAAGGGCTGATATATTTGTAAAATTAATACACTTAATTAGTTTTGCTTATCTAATAGTCTGAATTGTGACTGAGGAAAGGCAGAGGCTAGAAGGTTGTCTCGATGAAAATTGTTTCATCGCCATGTATGAAGGAGTAGGGAAGGGAAGGGGGACAAGGAAGACAAGGGAGACAAGGAAGAAATAAATCTTTCAAGTTAGCCATTCACGCCAGGTTTTGGCACAACCAAGCATGAAAATCTGTCTTTCCCATGCCCAATGCCCATTTTCAAGTTAGTCTTCATAAGTTTGAGAGACGTTACTTGTAACGTCTCTCAAAAATGTTTATAAATTGGCAGACAGCAGAGTTTATCCCACTTCCAGAAAGTCTTGTATTGGTAGGCTTTCTCTACTCACGAAGCAGTAACTTAAATCTAAACCTGTCAGATCCACTTCTGTAAAATCAACGTAACGAAGATCGGTTTTAAAGAAGATGGCTTTGGTGAGAATGGCGTGACTTAAATCTGTTCTGCTTAAGTTAGCGCCAGTCAGGTTTGCACCTCTAAGATTTGCTCCGGCGAGAAAAGCACCACTGAGGTTTGCATAACGTAAGTCAGCACCAGCCAAATTTACGCCGCTCAGATCGGCATTACGCAGATTTGCTAGCCTTAAATCTGCTTGGAATAAGGAAGCTTTGTGCAAGTCAACTTGAGTCAGGTTAGCCCGAATCAGGTTAGCAGCCTTGAGGTTAGCCCAGATTAAATTTGCTTGACTTAAGTTGGTTCTCCACAGGGAAGCTGCTGTTAAATTGGCTTCAATCAGGTTTGCTCCCTGCAAGTTTGCTTGAGATAAAGTCGCTTGAGTCAGATTAGCGCTAGCTAAATTGATTCCTGCTAAACATACCTCACTCAAGTTGGCTGAGTGCAGGCTTACTTGAGTGAAATTTCTCTCTCCTGCACTGTAGCTTTTGAGAAGTTCATCAACATCCATCAAGCCTGCCCTCCCAAATCTCGAATAATTGTTCAAAAATTAGACTATGTGAGTGAAAATTGCTGTAAATAGCTTGTTGGTGTGGCTGGGTAAGACACTGCAGTAATCTTCAAGCTATTTAACAATTTGCTTGGCAGTAGTGGTTTTGAGCAGCAACGATAGGCGTTTTGCTCAAGGTGACGAGTTAGCGATCGCTTTTTTCGTTCACTTTGATGCCAGATATAGATACTTTACATGTCTTTATGTAAAGAAATATAACAATTCCGTTACAAATAAGCAACAATTTCTCAGTTATCGAAAATTTGGGTCTAAAACCCCGTCCTTATAGGACGGCTTTTGGTAGAATAGGGTATGTGGAAGGGTAATTAACCACTTAAAAAACCCTATTGCTACCTAACAAGTAGACGCTGTACCTTGACAATTGAAGATATGGGGTTCTATTCCATAGTTCTAGTTCCTGCCCAGGAATAGGTAAAATCTTCATGGGGCTAGACGACCAGCATTTAACTCAAACAAATTTTGCACGGCAGTTTGCACAATACTGGAAACCAGCAACGCACTGCCTTAGTAATGCAACTACGGTAGGGCATACCGGAAGTTAAAGCTTGGGGAGAGAACCACCTCTTTTTTAGATACCGCAAGGGGTCTAATTTAAGTGGACTCGTTGAACCAAGAATCTCCGCCGTAGAACGGCGGAGAGTGTCAAATCGGCGAAAATATCCCCTACCCAGGGAACTAACTGAACCAAATTTACGTATATTTAAGGAAATAGTTTCTTTCTTAAAGCTGCTTAGATGTGTCCAGTTGGGGTTCGTACTAGTCACTCAACTCATGCCCTAGAAACGGGTGTGGCAAAGCTTTGGCTTTTATTGGTGGGTGTAAACCAATATGAAGATGAAGAAATACCCAGTTTGCAATATTCAGCCTTAGATTGTCAGGGGTTAGGTGAAGCTTTACATGCTGCAACACAAGCTTTTCCTCAAAAAGAGGTAATAATATATAACGATTTCGCTTCTAAACAGCCAAAGTTAGCAAATGTTCTTACCAGTCTCAGAGAAATTGCGGCAGTGACTAAACCGATTGACACTGTGCTATTTTATTTCTCTGGGCATGGGATGCTAGAGCCATCGACGCAGCAAGTAATACTTTGTTTACAAGATACACAAAAATCAAACTTAATAGATACTGGTTTACAGTTGCAGGAAGTTTTGCAACTGTTAGAAAATTGTTCTGCCCAGCAACAATTATTAATATTAGATGCTTGTCATAGTGGAGGGATGACGCTGTTAGGTGCAAGAGGCGAAGTAGATCCGCAGCTTAACCCGACACCAGAGTTGGTGGAAATTCTCCGACAACGCGCCGCCAAACGGAAAGGATTTTATGCTTTATTATCTTGCGATCGCTCTCAGCAATCTTGGGAATTTCCCCAATTAGGACATGGAGTATTTACATATTACTTAATTCGCGGGTTAAAAGGAGAAGCTGCTGATTCTCAAGGCATTATCGAAGCTGATGGACTTTATCGCTATGTTTATCACCAAACACTGACATATATAGATAAAGCTAATCAACAACTACGAGTAATTAATCAACTAAAAAAAGGAAGGGGAGATAATTCTATCCATCCTGAATATCCTTCACAAACTCCTAAGCGCATTGTAGAAGGAGTTGGCGAAGTCATTTTAGGAATTAAACCGAAAAATATTCCCGCCTCACGACATCCACGACAAGCATTAATTGTAGAAGGATTGGATCAAAGTCAAGCCTCCCTATCTTTAAGTAAAATACTCAGCACTGCTGGTAGTTTTGCAGTCAATTATTGGACTATAAGGGGTAACAATTCCCAGTCAAATGTGCGCAAAGCGATTCAAAAATGCTTACTTGCGGAATCTTTTGCTGAATTAACTACTAATTCTCCTAACATAGACACAATAGCAACAGTTTTATTATATTTGCGAGGGCAAATTCAAGAGACAGAACAAGGCGAAGCTATATTATTATTGTCTGATGAAGTCACAATCAATCGCGCATGGTTGAAAAAACAACTACGCCGATGTCAGTCGCAACAAATTATTATTTTAGATTGTCCCATAGAAAATGGTGGCGGGAAAGTATCGCTACGGGATTGGCTAGAAGAACTGCAATTAGGATTAGATGCAGGACAATGTTTAATTGCGGCGGCTGTATCACCTGAAAATAGGGAAAAATTTGCAAATACGCTGTTAGCAACTTTAAATCAAGGAATACAAGCAAGTGGACTCACCGCAGCTGCTTGGATTACTCAATTACAAGTAGAATTTGCCCAAACTGATATCCAATTATATTTTTGGTTGTCTGGTTCTCAGGGAATCATTGAAGTTTTACCTGGTAAAACTATATTTTCATCAGAAAATATGCAAGAAAAAGCGGAAAATATTCATAATTATCCCCCTGATGATTTAAGTTCTGAAGTGGGGATTGATTACGCTTATTTACGCGATTTACTGCAAGCTCAAAGATGGCAAGAAGCAGATCGAGAAACTACAAATCTCATCCTCAAGGTAGTTGAAAAACAGCCATATTTGGACATTGATACAATCAACAAAATTCCTTGTAAAGACCTTTATACTATTGACAAACTTTGGGTAAGTTATAGTCATGGACGCTTCGGTTTCAGCGTTCAGAGTCGTATCTGGGAGGGTATTAAAGATTGTGCTGCTACCGATCCTATGTTGGCTTTAATGATTGGTAGTGCCAAAGTTGCTGCGTCTGAAACTTGCATTGACTTTGCAAATCGTGTTGGTTGGCGCTTGCGAGATTACTGGCTTGATTATAACAGTCTCACCTGGGAGGGGGATGCACCTATGGGACATCTACCTTATGTAGGTTTTTTTGAACCGATTTGGCGTGTCAAAGTGTTAGGAGTGTGGGAATGGCATAGTGCGATCGCAACTGCTAATTGGTGGGAATTATGCGTTGCTCTGTTTAGACGCATTGAAACTTGTAAAAACGGCAGTTCTATCTAAACGCAGATATATAAAGTAGTTCGCTAATTATCAAAACAATTCATCAGGGTGAAGTATGAGGCTAAGAAACAACCTACTAACGTTAATTAATTTCCTGGAATTTACTCAAAAACAACTGTATCCCAAAATATACTGAACTTTCTTGATTTTACAGCAAGTGATTTGTATAAACATAGCAAAAATATCAGTAATCATACTCTTGTGACTTGAGGGCTAACAATGCAGTACACCCAATTACAACGCATTTCTCCAGATTTTTCTTTGACGTTATGGGAATCAGAATTAACTCCTCATCCCTCAGTACAGTCTAAATTTAAGCGCCTGTTAGATATTTTGGGGAGTTTGGTGGGACTATGTATTTTAGCAATTTTATTTGTGCCAATTGCGATCGCTATTAAAATCGATAGTCCAGGGCCAATTTTCTTTGCTCAAGAACGTTACGGGTTACAAGGAAGGCCATTTCGGCTCTATAAATTCCGTTCAATGGTGAGTGAAGCTGAACAATTAAAATCTTTAGTTGATAACGAAGCTAATGGTTTAATATTTAAAAACAAAAACGATTTTAGAATCACTAAAGTTGGACGCTTCTTAAGAAGTAGCAGTTTGGATGAACTACCACAATTCTGGAATGTGTTGCTCAATGATATGAGCTTAGTTGGTACTCGTCCACCTACAGGTGATGAAGTTATTCACTATACACAAAAGCATTGGCAGCGTTTAAATGTTAAACCAGGTTTGACAGGAGAATGGCAAGTTAATGGACGTTCTCAAGTAACCAATTTTGAGCAAATAGTTGACTTAGATTTAAAGTATCAAGATAATTGGCATCCATTATATGATTTATACTTAATTATCAAAACAATCTATGTCATTTTTGCTAGAGTTGGGGCATTTTAAAACAATAATCTAGTCAATGAAAAATATCAATTATGGGCGCGATCGTCGCGCCTTTAAATTAGATAAATAGGGACTAGGGAATAGAGAAGAGAGAGATTTTCATATTTGCTTGTGAGATATTTTCAATGAGAGACTAGCTTGCAAGTATGGAATATAGTCAACTTCCTTAATTAAGGTTTTGCAGATACCTAAATAGGATTTACTGAGGGCTAACAACCCAGGTGACAAATAGAAAATTATTAGTTAAAATTTATCCGCTTTCGCAAAATAGAAAATTTATATCATTTAAAGATGAAATTTCAACCGATTTCTCATAGTTGGGTGGCTCTACATCCAAAACCTCAAGGCGTAATTCAATTTATTGGCGGTGCTTTCTTTGGCACATTTTGGCCGATGCTGTTCTATCGTTCTCTACTGCAACGATTATTTAATGATGGTTATACAATTGTTATTTTGCCATTTAATTTTACTTTCGATCATTATGCCGAGTCTGGCTTTTTAATCAGAGAACAGTATGAAATTATGCCAGAACTTGTCAGAAGAGCAATATTTGCTGGTTATGATTATAAACCCTATCTCAGCGACCAAAATTTTTCTTGGATAGGTCATAGTATTGGCTGTAAATATATTGCTCTTTTAGAAGCTTTTAGTGCTTTACCTACGATTAGCAAACCTAGTGAACCTCAATATTATCAGGATCTTCAAGAACTTAAGAAATTTATTGCATTTGTAGTGCAAACAACAGCCAAGCCAACCGATTCTCAAGTAAAAATTGAGAATAAGACTGAAAGTATTGTTAAAGACTTGTTAATTCTGATTGACGATTTACAAGTAAAGCGGGAAAAAGCTATCAAATTAATCAAATATTATATCAAGCGAGAACCTAACTACCAAGAGTTAAAAAAAGAAGTTGAAATTACCAGCATCTTTATTAAGAATCAACCCTCTTTATTATTAGCTCCTGTAAATACAGGTTTGGAAAGTGCTATTCCCAATCCTTTAGCAGGTGTAGTGATTAATTTAGGTTTAAATGTCAAACCTACCCCAGCAGAAACTTTTAGTTTAATTACTTATGCTAATTTATTTAATCTTCTGGGGTTAAATTCATTTCAAACAGATAAACTAGCTTTATCAACTTGTCAGTGGTTTGAAAATGATTGTAAAAAACCACCTGCAGGTTTTAAGGTAGTTTTAAAAGGTGGACATTTAAGACCATTAGGGATTCAACTGGGTAATGTTGCTATAAATTTTCCCGATTTTAGCGATAATATCCCCTTGATTGAGTCTATACAAAAAAGATATGCAGAGTTTGAATCTCCTGTAATTCAATTATTCCAAAGTTTAAGAAATTAATCTAGTCTGATGTAGGTTGATTATTACTTACTACTAATCTGTTGTTCGCCCGTTCTTTATCCTTCCCATTAATAAAAATAAAATTTAATATTTTTACTATCCCAACAAAAAATCCCCCACCTTGCGGCGAGGGATTTTTTTTAATCACCTACAAAACTACTAGCCAGATCAACCGAACTTACCAGCAGTAGAAGCGATTAGGAAGGCTGCGTAGGTTACGAAGTAGCCAACGGTGAAGTGAGCTAAACCAACCAAACGAGCTTGAACGATTGAGAGTGCAACGGGCTTATCTTTCCAGCGAACTAGGTTAGCTAGAGGAGTGCGCTCGTGTGCCCAAACTAGAGTTTCAATCAACTCTTGCCAGTAACCTCTCCAGGAGATGAGGAACATGAAGCCTGTTGCCCAAACTAAGTGTCCGAATAGGAACATCCAAGCCCAAACAGACAAGTTATTCACGCCGTAGGGGTTGTAACCGTTGATCAACTGAGCGGAGTTAGCCCAGAGGTAGTCACGGAACCAGCCCATGAGGTAGGTGGAGTTTTCGTTGAACTGAGCAACGTTACCTTGCCAAACACCCAGGTGTTTCCAGTGCCAGTAGAAGGTTAACCAACCTACTGTGTTCAATGCCCAGAACAAAGCTAGATAGAAAGCGTCCCAAGCAGAGATATCGCAAGTACCGCCACGACCAGGGCCGTCGCAAGGGAATGCATAACCGAAGTCCTTTTTATCGGGCATCAGCTTGGAGCCACGGGCATCCAAAGCACCCTTAACGAGAATCAAGGTGGTGGTGTGCAGACCAAGAGCGATCGCATGGTGTACCAAGAAATCGCCAGGGCCAATTGTTAAGAAGAGGGAGTTGGTACCAGCATTAATAGCATCTAACCAACCAGGTAACCAGACGTTAGCGTAGTTCGGATAAGCTGTGTAAGCAATACTATCAGGGTTGGACAACAGTACATCCAATCCGTAAAGTACCTTACCATTAGCTGCTTGGACGAACTGAGCAAATACTGGCTCAATTAGGATTTGCTTTTCAGGAGTACCGAAAGCAACTACTACGTCGTTGTGAACGTATAAGCCTAGAGTGTGGAAGCCTAAGAAGAGAGACACCCAGCTGAGGTGGGAGATAATCGCTTCTTTGTGCTTGAGAACACGGTCTAGTACGTTACCTTTGTTTTGTTCGGGGTCGTAGTCACGAACCCAGAAGATAGCGCCGTGGGCGAAAGCACCAACCATCAAGAAGATGGCGATGTATTGGTGGTGGGTGTACAACGCTGCCTGTGTAGTGTAGTCCTTAGCAATAAATGCGTAGGAAGGCAGGGAGTACATGTGTTGTGCTACCAAAGAGGTGATTACACCCAAGCAAGCTAGGTGCCAACCTAATTGGAAGTGCAGGGAGTTGTTGTAGGTGTCATATATACCTTGGTGAGGCATATTGAACGGCCCTTCAACAGGTTTGCCAAAGAAAGTTTTGGCATTCATCATTTCTTTGATGCTGTGACCAATACCAAAGTTGGTACGGTACATGTGACCAGCAACAATGAAGAGTACAGCGATCGCTAAGTGGTGGTGAGCAATGTCAGTCAACCACAGAGCTTCTGTTTGGGGATGGAAACCACCTAAGAAAGTCAGGATTGCAGTACCTGCACCTTGAGATGTGCCGAAAATATGACCTGCTGTGTCAGGATTTTGGGCATAAACACTCCAGTTACCAGTGAAGAAGGGTTGTAACCCTGCTGGGTGGGGAGCGGTGCTGAGGAAGTTGTCCCAACCTACATGCTGTCCGCGAGCTTCGGGGATAGCAACGTGGATTAAGTGACCAGCCCAAGCCAGAGAGCTAACGCCGAACAAACCAGCTAAGTGGTGGTTCAAGCGAGATTCAGCATTCTTGAACCAAGCTAGGCTAGGACGGTACTTGGGTTGCAAGTGCAACCAACCTGCAAACAGTAGTACGGCTGCAAACAGTAGTAGGAAAACTGAACCTGCGTACAGTTCGCTGTTTGTGCGCATACCGATGGTGTACCACCAGTGGTAAACACCAGAGTAAGCAATGTTTACAGGATTACTAGCACCAGCTTGGGTGAAGGCTTCGATCGCTGGTTTACCGAAGTGGGGGTCCCAAATTGCGTGAGCGATGGGACGGATGTGAAGGGGATCTTTGATCCACTCTTCAAAGTTACCTTGCCAGGCTACGTGGAACAGGAGGCTGGAAGCCCACAGGAAAATGATTGCCAAGTGACCGAAGTGAGTGGCGAAAATCTTTTGGTAAAGATTTTCTTCAGTCATGCCATCATGGCTTTCAAAGTCATTGCCTGTTGCGATCGCATACCATATCCGACGAGTAGTCGGGTCCTGTGCGAGATCCTGGCTAAATTTTGGAAATTTTGTTGCCATAGGTGTGATAATTCCTCTGACCTTTAGCCATCAGGTTTCAGCTTCATTTTGGATTTTAGATGTTTGGTATAGATTTTTGATTTTGGGCTAAATCTCAAATCTTTCCTGGTTTGGCAGTTGCTCTTTGCGGATTATTCCCAGAGCAAGCTGCCTCACCAAAACCCTCAATTCGCTGATTGCTATCCTACTGAAAGAATATGTGCGTGGAAGAATGCCCAGGTAGTAGCAATTCCTCCTAAGAGGTAGTGAGCTACACCTACTGCCCGACCTTGAGTGATGCTCAAAGCGCGAGGTTGAATAGATGGTGCTACCTTCAGTTTATTATGCGCCCAAACGATGGACTCAATTAATTCTTGCCAGTAGCCGCGACCACTGAACAGGAACATCAAGCTGAATGCCCATACAAAGTGAGCGCCTAAGAACATGAGTCCGTAAGCAGACAGTTCACTTCCGTAGGAGTTGATTACTTGTGAAGCTTGCGCCCACAAGAAGTCACGCAACCAACCGTTGATTGTGATGGCACTTTGGGCAAAGTTACCACCAGTAATGTGAGTTACATCACCTGCTGCGTCTACTGTTCCCCATACATCAGATTGCATCTTCCAGCTGAAGTGGAAAATTACAATTGACAGGGAGTTATACATCCAGAATAGTCCGAGGAATACGTGATCCCAACCAGAAACTTGGCAGGTACCACCACGACCAGGACCGTCGCAAGGGAAGCGGAAGCCCAAGTTAGCCTTGTCTGGGATCAGACGAGAACTACGAGCGAACAGCACACCCTTGAGCAGGATGAGGACAGTTACGTGAATGGTAAAAGCATGAATGTGGTGAATTAAGAAGTCTGCTGTACCCAATGCAATGGGAGCAGCTGCTACTTTACCACCTACAGCCAAAATACCACCGCCGAATACGTAGCTAACCGGTTCTAGGGCATTAGGTGCAGTGGAACCAGGCGCTAAGGCATGGATATTTTGTACCCATTGCGCAAATACTGGCTGCAACTGAATTGCTGTATCGGAGAACATGTCTTCGGGACGACCCAATGCACGCATTGTGTCGTTGTGAATGTAAAGTCCAAAGCTGTGGAAGCCGAGGAAAATACAAACCCAGTTTAAGTGAGAGATAATCGCATCCCGGTGACGAATCACCCGATCCAGTACGTTGTTTTGGTTCACAACTGGATCGTAATCCCGAACCATGAAGATAGCCGCGTGAGCAGCGCCTCCAACGATTAGGAAACCACCAATCCAAATATGGTGAGTAAAGATACACAACTGTGTAGCGTAATCAGTTGCCAAATATGGATAGGGTGGCATCGCGTACATGTGGTGCGCGATGATGATGGTCAAGGAACCCAAGAAGGCAAGGTTAGTGCCTAACTGAGCGTGCCAAGAAGTTGTCAGGTTTTCGTAAAGACCTTTGTGGCCTTCACCAGTGAAAGGACCTTTATGGTTTTCGAGAATTTCTCTAATGCTGTGACCGATACCCCAGTTGGTGCGGTATTGGTGACCTGCAATGATGAACAGTACAGCGATCGCCAAGTGGTGGTGAGAGATATCTGTCAGCCACAAGCCGCCTGTTACTGGGTTAAGACCACCCTTGAAGGTCAAGAAGTCAGCATACTGACCCCAGTTCAAGGTGAAGAAAGGTGCCAAACCACTAGCAAAGCTGGGATAAAGCTCTGTCAACAAGCCTTTGTTCAGGATGAACTCGTGGGGCAAGGGGATATCTTTGATAGCTACCCCTGCATCCAACAGCTTGTTGGTCGGTGCGGACACGTGGATTAAGTGTCCAGCCCATCCCAAGGAACCGCAACCTAACAATACTTGTAGGTGGTGGTTCAACATAGACTCCACATTCTGGAACCATTCCAGTTTGGGAGCGCGCTTGTGGTAATGGAACCAACCGGCAAACAGGAATAAGCCTGCTAATACCAAGCCGCCGATGGCAGTACAGTACAACTGGAAGGAGTTGGTAATACCCCAGCCACGCCATACTTGGAACAAGCCAGAGGTGATTTGAATACCGTGGAAGCCACCGCCAACATCACCGTTTAAAATGTCTTGTCCAACAATTGGCCAAACTACTTGCGCACTGGGCTTAACGTTTAGAGGGTCGCTTAACCAAGCTTCGTAGTTGGAAAACTTAGCGCCGTGGAATATCATCCCGCTCAACCAAATGGTCACTACGGCTAGGTGACCGAAGTGGGCAGCAAATATCTTGCGGGAGATTTCTTCTAGATCGCTTGTATGTGTATCAAAATCGTGGGCGAGGGCATGTAGGTTCCAAATCCATGTGGTGGTTTTGGGACCTCTAGCTAAAGTTCTGTCGAAGTGACCTGGTTGTGCCCATTTCTCAAATGAGGTAGGTACTGGATCGTTATCGACTATTACTTTTGCTTTTTTCTCCTCTCGCTCCGGAGGACTAATCGTCATTCGACCTCCTCTCTAGATAAGGAATGAGGAATCAGGAAACCACAAAGTAAACCATTACCGCATCCTCCAGAAAATTCTGGGGGGCGATGAAGACCCGATGTGGAAGTTTGTTTCTGTTGAATTATAAAGTCTTAACTTGTACATTGTTGGAGATAATTTAACAATAATTCAAAATCACCAGAATATCTGTCCAATCTGCCTTTGAACTTCAAAACAATGGACAAAAAGTCAATAGATTATTCATTTAATTTACAAACAAACACAATTCGTAAAAATTATAGGTTGCTGTCGTACAGTAAGGCTTTTGACTGTTGCGCTTGCTACTGTTAGCCTTAAATTACGATTAGCAAAAAACTCTCAAATAATTGGCATGTTCATGGTATGTCGCCCGAAATGGCGAATGCTAAATTTGTTTTTCCTGGCGAGTCAGGGAAGCAGAGGTAACATCGGTAGTAACGGCGGAACTTGATGTAAATTTATCCGTCTACAGTTCGGACTTTCTTAGTCCACTGCTACCTTGGCCTTTTCTCAACATGGATACAGCAGTAAAAATTTTGGGCTATAGTTCCCTATGGACAGTTTGAGCCAAAATAATTTGGCAGTTCTTGAAGACATCGCTGGGTAGAAGGCATGAACTCTTGGCAGAAAAAAGTTTTAGAGAATCTCCTCCCCCGGAGGTTCCCTATGGTGAAATTGCTGATGACATTGTTAATCATCTTGAGTTTGGCAGGGTGTGGTGAAAAAGCTGTCAGCCAAGATGTATCTTTGGGTGATACGGGTAAGTCGCAACAGATTGCCAAAGAGTTTGCGGAAGTTTCCCCACCCGATACAATTCAAGAATTACGCCCAGCTTTGGAAGTCTACCAGCCACAGGTGACTATAATTACACCAAAAGCCGAGGAAGTCCTGCAAGAAAATCAAGTTACAGTCCGCTTGCAGGTGAAGGATTTACCCATATTTAAGAACCCAGAACTGAAATTAGGGAATCATCTGCATGTAATTCTTGATAATCAGCCTTATATACCTGTTTATGATTTAAATCAGCCCCTGGTGTTATCAGACTTAGCCCCAGGTACTCATACTTTGCGTGTCTTTGCCTCGCGCCCTTGGGATGAAAGTTTTAAAAATGAAGGTGCTTATGCTCAGATACAATTTCATATTGTTACCAAAACTGAAGATAACAACCCCGATCCGTCTCTACCGTTGTTAACTTACAGCATTCCTCAAGGTGATTATGGGGCAGAACCTATCTTACTGGACTTTTACCTGACTAATGCCCCTCTACACCTTTTAGCGCAAGACAACCCCAAGGATAATCTCAGTGATTGGCGGATTCGTTGCACGATTAATGGTGAAAGCTTCATTTTGGATCGTTGGCAAGCTGTTTACCTCAAAGGTTTTAAACCAGGTAAAAATTGGGTAAAACTGGAATTTCTGGATAATCAGGGTAATCCTGTGAAAAATGTCTTCAATACCACAGTGGGAATAATTAATTACCAGCCTAATGGTAAAGATACGCTTTCGAGAATTGTGAGAGGAGAATTGACAGCAGATGAGGTACGTGGCATTGTAGACCCAAACTATACTGCTAAAGTACCAACACCAGAACCCACACCAGAACCACAGCCAACTCCAGAAGTTAAGGTTCCAGAAACACCGATAACACAGCCAGCTGAATTGCAGCAGCCAGAACCGATAATAGAACAACAACCAGAAATAACACCAACTCCTGAAGCTACTCAGTTACGAGAAAAACCAAAATCTGGCGGATATTTCCAGCGTCGTCCTACTCCTGTAGTTACACCGTCTCCTAGCGCGTCGCCAACGCAACCAGAGGTAACGCCGACACCGACTGTTACAGCATCACCGCAACCAGAGGTAACACCAACACCGACTCTTACAGTATCGCCGCAACCAGAGGTAACGCCAACACCCACTATTACAGAGTCGCCGCAACCAGAGGTAACACCAACACCGACTGTTACAGTATCGCCGCAACCAGAGGTAACACCAACACCGACTGTTACAGTATCGCCGCAACCAGAGGTAACACCAACACCCACTATTACAGAGTCGCCGCAACCAGAGGTAACACCAACACCCACTGTTACAGAGTCGCCGCAACCAGAGGTAGAACAGCCTTTAACAACGCGATTAAGCAAATATTTTCAGCGTCGCCCACGCCCTACACCTCAAACATCACCGAGTGTAGCGCCTACAACACCAGAAATTGTTGAGCCGTCTACACCTAATTAAGGGCGATATCTCTCGCTGCGCCCGAAATTCCGCCGTCACCCTAGAAGGGTGCGGCTAATTGAACAAAGCCTGCCAAAGCAGGCTTCATACATTATTGTTTAGGGAACTCCAAAAAATAAATTATGCCAAATTGTAGGGGCGGGGTAACCCCGCCCCTACGAGTTGCGGGTTTGGTAGATTAATGATTGGAATATTTTTTATTTGGAAGTCCCTTAGGCTAATTTTGCGAATGGTATGTCAGGTAAGCAAAAAACTAATTCTCTCAGTTTTAGCCAAAAATACTCAACTCTAGCTGCTGTGCTAAGGTTTCGACAAATGCTAATCCTGCTACGGGATTTCCTACGGTATCTAAGGCTGGGCTGTAACAAGCGATCGCTCCTGCGCCTGGTATTATTGCTAACAGTCCACCACCTATGCCAGATTTCATTGGTAAACCAATTTTGACAGCAAACTCAGCAGATGCTTCATATAATCCGCAGGTTAACATTACAGCATTAACTATTCGGCGGTTTTTTGGTGATATCATCCCATCTCTCACTGCTAAGAGTTTGCCGATTAAAGCTAAGTCTTCTACCTTTCCCGATAAGCAGCATATTTGTTCGTAAGTGTCAAGGACTATTTCTGGATTATCGAGATATTGGGTTTCTGCTAAATAATTAGCGATCGCTTGATTTGCTGGCGAACGTGTTAAGCGAACTGAAGCTAGCATTAATTCATCTAACTTTAGCTGGCAACCAGCTAATTGGTTTAGCCATTGACAAAAACGCTGAGTGCGATCGCTAGCATTATCGCCTGGTAATTTAGCAGCCAAAGTAATAGCGCCACTGTTAATCATCGGATTGCGGGGGTAACCGCGATCGGCAATTAATTGATCTAGGGAATTAAACGGTGCTTGTGATGGTTCAACGCCTACCCATTGCAAAACCTTCTCTGCACCGAAAGTTTCTAACAGATAGAGTAGTGAAAACGCTTTAACTACACTCATGAGTGGGAATACACAATCTGTATCGCCAACGTTGTAATTTTGTCCCGTGACACAACAGATGTGAACCGCAAACCAATAAGGATTAGCCATATTTAATCGCGGAGTGCGATCGGCTACTCGTCCGCGATGAACATGGGATTTAGCTTGCTCAACCCAAGTTGATAATTCTGTAGTGGTTATTGCTGAAAGTCTTGTCAAAATTAGTACAGATTCAAAATAATTGGCTATGAACTTTAGACTATTGCGAAGTTAGATTCTGTATCTACTTCCGGTTCATAACCCTTAGTCAATTGTTCAATGGCGCGATCGATTAAATCTAAACCTTGATTAACATTTTCCACTAAACTTAACTGTCCCCGCAAGTCAGCAGCACCGACAAAACCTTTAGCATACCAAGTCATGTGTTTACGGGCTTGACGAACACCGCGATCGCCTTTATATTCCCACAAAGCTTGTAAATGATCTCTAGCGCATTCTAAACGCTGAATCGGAGTCGGTGGCGTTAATAGTTCTCCAGTTTTCAAGAAATGATCGACTTCTCCCACCAAAAACGGATAACCTAAAGTTCCGCGAGAACACATTACCCCATCAGCACCAGTTTGTTCTAAACATTTCACCGCCGCTTCTACAGAGAATATATCCCCGTTGCCAATCACTGGAATAGAAAGTACTTCCTTTACACGGGCAATCCATTCCCAACGTGCATTACCATTGTATCCTTGGGCACGAGTGCGTCCGTGGACAGTGATCATTTGTGCGCCAGCGTCTTCCATGCGTTTGGCAAAATCAAGAATTGTAATTTCTTTATCATTCCAGCCAATACGAGTTTTAACTGTTACTGGGACATCAACAGCCTTCACCACTTCCCGCACAATAGCTTCTGCAACTTCTGGCTGACGTAACAGCGAAGAACCACCACCGTTTTTGGTAATTTTATTAACCGGACAACCCATATTAATATCAACAGTATCCGCACCTTCAGCAACAGCTTTGACTGCAGCTTCTGCTAAAAAATCTGGACGACAGTCAAATAACTGTATGCTAATTGGTCGTTCGTTGGGGTCTACCTCCATAATTTTCGGTAACTGTTTCACATAGTGCAACCCCGTAGCATTTACCATTTCCGTGTACATCATCGAATCTGGCGCATAACGACGTACCAAACGGCGAAATACCAAATCTGTGACTCCAGATAAAGGCGATTGCAAAACTCGGCTTTTGACTTCAAAGGAGCCAATTTTCAGAGGTTGAGAAAGTCTAGCTTGCAGACTAGGAGAGAGAGTAAGCATATAAATAATCCAAAACGTCAAATTATTGATATTTCTTAATTAAAATACGAATTTAGCGATCGCCAAATTTTCGATAATTTTAGTCACATCACACTTATTGCTGTGAGGGTAATAATTTTCCTTGTTGTATAAGTCTAGTCAGAGATTTTAACGACGATCAATTATCTATCATTCTGAGTTTTTGCTTGTTGTGCAGCATTTCTCACTTGTTCAATATCCAAATTCAAAGCTTGGGTAATTTGTTCAATTGTCAAACCTAACATTAGCATTCCAGAGATAGCATTTAAATTCGCTTCTGCAATACCTCTCTGTCTACCTTCCTCAATACCTTCCTGCTTTGCTTCTTGATAAACTATTGTCTGCTTCAACTCACTTAAACCAAACATACTCTCTATCTCCTCTCGACTCATAGTAGGAAACTTATAAACTAAGATTGTCTCTATCAATTCTAGTAACTGTCGCTGTTTTGATCCGGTGTTAATTTCCTGTTGGGTTCTGTTGATTAATTCCCTAGCACTTACAATTGCTGTATCTTTATCTTCCAGAACTAATTTAATAGTAGCAATACCAACTGGTAATGATGTTATTTCACCTAATTCATCCAGATAGATCCGACTGATACGCTGACTGGTGAATAATTCACCAAAGTCCTCGCGCCGTGGAAGCCCCTGCATTCATGCATGGGGGTAAGGCTCGTTTGCGTATTTATTCGCCGTCAAGATTGCTTCAAAAAGCATAACTATATCCATCCTTTTTATGAATCGCTGAACAATATTTATGGCTAATTCCTGAAATTCTTCCGGTCTTGGAAGCGATATCAAAACTACCTGTGGCACGACACAAAACACGTCCAACATATTCGCCAACTTTTTTGCCACTGGTAACAACCGCTTTAATAATGTCTCCAGTTTGAAAACCAAAATGGATTTGTTTATTTGTGCGGTGACGACTCGGAAAACCGAATTTATCAGTACCGCACATTTGGCGATTACCGTGACCATTAGCTGTGATCAACAATGGTTTGATACCTTTGATATTTAATGTTGGTGTTGATTTGCCAACACAAGCAGCATCAATCCAATGAGTCTTGATTAATTGCTGCCTAGTTCTGTTGAACTTTGTTAAACCACCAGAGCCACATTCAACGGGTAAACCCGTAGCTTTCAAAACCTCTAAAAGCTTGTATCTAGTAGCATTAACTGCTGCTGCATCAGCCAATGCTTTCTTAGCTTGTGCCAAGATTTTCTGTAACGTAGTAGGGTCTTTTTTGAGGAAATCCTTAATATCTTTAGTCCCTTTTTTGATGTTGCATTTTTCGCAACTTAATGTAAGGTTTGTGATTGAATTAGACCCACCTTTAGAACATGGGTGAATGTGTTCAATCTGTAAAGGTACGTCTTTGACAGCACAATAGGCGCATTGCCGATTCCACTTTTCAAGTAGATATTCTCTGGTTTCATATCCAGCTAATGTACCTTGCTGATATTCCTTGCCTTCGATTTCAGGATTACGCATTAATTGCATATCAAACTTGACTAATTCGGTACTAATCGCTGTGATTGGTGCAAATTTACGCAATCTGTTTACCCATGTTTCAACATTGTGAACCCGACTCATCAGGCTAGGTGCTAACCATCCTGGTGGTCTAGTTCTATTCAGAAATCTTGGCTTTCTGTAACGGGTTTTTCGATTTCTTCTGCCACGTCTTAATTGCCTTCTGGAAATCAAAGCGTCTCTAATCGCAAAACCTCTATGCTTTAATTCAGCAGCAAAAACAACTTCGCCAGTTGCATCGTTAACTAATGCTATACCTGTGGTTTTAGCGCCAGGGTCAAGCTTTAATCGCAGTGGTGCTACGGGTACATCTGGACAAGATTCTTTAAGAATAAGTGTGAATGGAAAGCGGCGATAAATGGCTGCTTTTTTGCTTCTTAATAATTGTCTTGCTTGTGCTGAATGTATTGGATTTAGTGGTCTTTTGTTCGTATCAATTACAAAAACTTTGCACATAAAGTGCCTCCTTTCGGGTAATTTTAGCTTCGCCAATGTTAGTGGTCTGTACTATCCAAATTGCACTTCCTTAACCCTTATACAGATGTTTAACAATTTGGTTCTAGCGCAGGGGACTAGCTACGCATCCCCTGGTAGGTCTTAAACTCTTGCCACTAAAGTAGTCAGTTAAGACTTAGGCTGGTCAGATGGGCTTTTTCAAGCCCCGCCCTAAAGGGCTGGGGTGTCTGACTGTAATTATTGATATCTGATATATCTAGACTTCGCGTTGGATAAATGACTACTCCCCGCCAAGAATTTTTCGGTTGGTTTTGACGTAAGTATAGAAAAATCTCCGAAACTAGGCGCGAATAAATTTCTGCGTCAGGTTGAAATTGAACTTCCACAAAGTAAATCGGATTCTGTTCTCCTTGAATTGGAAGAAAAACACCATCAATCCGAAATGCAGTCTGCTTAATTTCCACAGAGGAAAATTGATAAGCCTTTGCATTTTCGGGAGGGTTTCCAATTAATTCAAAAAAAATTTCTGGTAGTTCTTGAAAAAGGCGATAAAAGATGCTGTCAGTTTTCACTCTGGCTGGGCTGAAATTTGCGCTTTTGCGATTTTACCGCTTTTACGCTGTTAAATTGACAACAAAAAAATTCAATCCCACAGTTTACTTATTGCTGTGAGTTGATCGCGGTATTCAATACGAGTTACCCAATCTTCCGGCCAAGCAGCCATACCTAAATAAGCGCCAGCAAACGCCCCAGTTAAACAAGCAATAGAATCAGAATCACCTGCTGTAACTGCTGCGCGACGTATTGCAGCTAATGGTGCTTCCGGAAACAGTAAAAAGCATAATAAACCTGTAGCAAATGCTTCTTCTGCTACCCAACCATCACCTGTGGCTAAACAAGGATCGGCTTCGCGGTTGGGATTAGCTAATGCATTGTTAAGGCGATCGAGTACAGCTAGACATTCATCCCAGCCACGACTAATAAATTCCTCTGGTGTATTGATGTAGGAACGTTGCCAAAGCGAACCTAGCCAATCATGATGATAAACTGAGCGCTGACTCTGGGCATATTTGTAAAGTCGGGAAGGTAAACTTTGTGGATCGCCGCCTTGAATCAGATCTGCGATCGCAGTTGCAGTTAAATCAGAAGCAGCCAAAGCTGTAGGATGACCATGTGTTAATGCAGCTTGAAATTGAGAAATAGCTGCACGAGTTGTCCCATCTAATCCCAACAAACCCACAGGCGCAACCCGCATATTTGCACCACAACCTTTAGAATTTACCCTAGTTGCTTCCTGCCAAGGTATCCCAGTTGCTAAAGCTTTACAAGCCCCCAAGCAAGTCATACCAGGCGCACGATTATTATCTGGACTATTCAACCACTCAATAAAGTTACGTCTGAGCGCTACTTCTAAACTACCTACATTCCAGTTTGCTGAGTCAGCCTCAATTAACGCCTGCGCCACAGCTAAAGTCATTTGCGTATCGTCTGTCACCGGTGCTGGATTCCCTTCTGGTACTTGGGGCCCCTTAGGTGGAAAGCGACGACAGATTTCTGCAACGCTGAGAAATTCCGTCACAGCACCCAAAGCATCACCAAAAGCCAGCCCAAATAAACATCCAGAAGCACGACGCATACAATTTTTTCCCCACCCACAGTCAGTGAATAAACCGACAAAAAAGACTAATCACAAATGACCATTGACTATTGACCATTGACCATTGACTTCTCAACAACTGACAACTGACCACTAACTACTGACAAACATTATAAAGACGGCAAACCCCACTTTGATTTTACGGTTCGCCCCAATTCCTGAAAGTATTAATTCTCATACATTAGTACAGTGTGCAAGCGAATTAATCCATGAGCCAACTCAATGCATCGTCAAGTTGAACCGTCCCTCAACAGGTTCGGGAAACCCCCTTTAATGAACTGACTACATAAGCTCAGTATATATATCAGCATAGTATTGGGTCTCATGCCCCAAAAAACCCCACCAAAGGTATTCATGCTGAACTGGCTGCATTAATCAACACAGTTGGTTCAAAAATTTAGACCTTAATAAATCTCATTCATTTGTAGTTATACGGAGCCAGCAGTTAAAATGGCAAAGGTAGTTGGAATAGACTTAGGTACAACAAACTCCTGCGTAGCAGTCATGGAAGGTGGTAAACCCACGGTTATTGCTAACGCAGAAGGTTTTCGGACAACACCATCTGTTGTAGCATTTGCGAAAAACGGCGATACTTTGGTAGGGCAAATCGCTAAACGCCAAGCGGTGATGAACCCAGAAAACACTTTCTACTCTGTAAAGCGCTTTATTGGTCGCCGCTTTGATGAAGTTACAAACGAAGCTACAGAAGTTTCTTATAAAGTACTCAGCAGTAGCGGTAACGTTAAGGTAGACTCTCCTGGGGCTGGTAAACAATTTGCTCCTGAAGAAATTTCTGCTAAGGTTCTGCGCAAACTAGTTGAAGATGCTAGTAAATATCTGGGCGAAACTGTTACACAAGCTGTAATTACTGTTCCGGCTTATTTTAACGACTCTCAGCGCCAAGCTACAAAAGACGCTGGTAAAATTGCTGGTATTGAAGTTCTGCGGATTATCAACGAGCCTACAGCCGCTTCTCTCGCTTACGGATTTGACAAGAAGAGTAACGAAACCATCCTCGTATTTGACCTTGGTGGTGGTACCTTCGACGTATCTGTCTTAGAAGTTGGTGATGGCGTATTTGAAGTACTAGCAACATCTGGCGATACTCACCTTGGTGGTGACGACTTCGATAAGAAAATTGTTGACTTCTTAGCTGAACAGTTCCGTAAGGAAGAAGGTATCGATTTACGCAAAGATAGACAAGCCTTACAGCGTTTAACTGAAGCTGCTGAAAAAGCGAAGATTGAGCTTTCCAGCGTTACCCAAGCGGAAATTAACTTACCATTTATCACCGCTACTCAAGACGGGCCTAAGCACCTGGATACAACTTTAACCCGCGCTCAGTTTGAAGAACTCTGCTCGGACTTAATCGACCGTTCCCGCATCCCTGTAGAAAACGCTCTCAGAGATGCCAAGCTAACCAAAGACAATATCGATGAAGTGGTACTCGTGGGCGGTTCTACCCGGATTCCCGCAGTACAACAGTTAGTGAAGCGGTTGTTGGGTAAAGATCCTAACCAAACTGTTAACCCCGATGAAGTGGTAGCTGTTGGTGCTGCTATTCAAGCTGGGGTATTAGCTGGTGATGTTACTGGTATCTTGTTGTTAGACGTAACACCATTATCTTTGGGTGTTGAAACCTTGGGTGGTGTAATGACTAAGATTATTCCTCGTAACACCACAATTCCTACCAAGAAATCTGAAGTCTTCTCCACAGCAGTTGACGGTCAAAGCAATGTAGAAATTCACGTTCTTCAAGGTGAACGGGAATTTGCAAACGATAACAAGAGTCTGGGAACCTTCCGCTTAGATGGTATTCCTTCAGCGCCACGGGGTGTCCCTCAAATTGAAGTTATCTTTGACATCGACGCTAACGGTATCCTTAACGTAACTGCAAAAGACAAAGGTACAGGTAAGGAACAATCCATCAGCATCACTGGTGCTTCAACACTAGATAAAAACGATGTTGACCGCATGGTGAGAGAAGCTGAACAAAACGCTTCTTCTGATAAGGAACGTCGTGAGAAGATTGAACGCAAGAACCAAGCTGATTCCTTGGCTTACCAAGCAGAGAAGCAACTGCAAGAATTAGGTGATAAAGTTCCTGCTGCTGACAAAACCAAAGTTGAAGGTTTGGTGAAAGATCTACGCGAGGCTGTAGCTAAGGAAGATGATGAGCAAATTAAGAAGCTGACACCAGAATTGCAACAAGCATTATTCGCAGTTGGTAGCAACATCTATCAACAAGCTGGTGGTGCTGCGCCTGGTGCGCCTGGTGCTGGTGATGGCGGCCCCACTCCTCCCTCTGGCGGCGGTGATGATGTGATTGATGCTGACTTCACAGAAAGCAAATAATTTTCATAGCGATTGGTGGGGATGCGATCGCATCCTTACCCCCTATTACCCATCCAAGTTAATGCTTGGGTGGGAATTTTTTTATTTACAGCAGTTTTCACCTATTTGAACCACATCTGTCGTAGGGGCACGGCACCAGTAAAATTATTTTATGTACCAAAAGATTGTCGATGCCGTGCCCCTACAGCGTGGCCTATTTACCTGAAAATAGCTGTAATGTAATTGAGAAGCCTGATTACAGCGTCCAATCTACGATCGCTAATCTGGGTACTAAAGCAAAATCTCGTTGGTTACGGGTAGCAACTGTGGCATTAAGAGATAATGCGATTGCAGCTATTCGCATATCTTTTTGCAATCGATTTTTCCGCAGAGGAGGATTCTCTTTCAGGAGTTGTTTGAGACATTCATCAGCTTCTAGTGTGAAATCTAGGATCTCAACTGTTTGCAGATATTTGACGGTTGTCCACAGCTTTGAGTAGAGTGCGGGAAGATTATGCACTGAAGACGGCTCATTAATTTTACCAATCCAGCCGTTAAAAAGTTCTTGAACTGTAATTACCGTGACAGCAATTTGATGTAAGGAAGCGTTAGCAATAACTTGGGGATGATTGCCAAGAATTAGGGAAACATGGTCGGTATCAAGAATATATCGAGACAAGTCACCAACCTCTACAAGTAGTATGAGGGATCGACTTCAGTTTCATCATCTGAGGTTCGCTCTGCGCGAATTTTATCCATGATTTCCTGAAAATCTGGATCGTTTTGAAATATACCAGCAAATTGCATCCAGGTAGATGGTGGCACAGAAAGCGGTGCATCCCAAGAAATAGCTTCGATGTGGCTGACTCGCTCTAAAAAAGTAGCTTGGAGTTGAGCGATCGCTTCTTCTTTAGTTGTTGCTTCGACTCTAAAGTTAGGAAATTCAAATATAGATGCAGCAAACCCACCATTTTTGAGGGTTTCTACTAGGAGTGTCACTTTGGGGTTGATGGCTGGCTGAGATTGCGTTACATTCACATTGAGCGCCATATTTCAAACACTTCGAGCGTTTTTCTTTTAATTTTACCGTACTGAATTTTCAATTATGGCGATCGCAATTTTTCATTGCTGATCGCACTTAAAGTGATTTTTAGCTAGTCGAGTTATTGTATAAATAATTTTGTCTCACGCAAAGGCGCAGAGGCGCAGAGAGGAATAAAACGATCACTGTTTTACTTTTTGTTGTAGATGTCGTCACAGAGATGGCGATCGCTCTCTGCCTTGGGGTTATTCTGGAGATAGTCGCGGGCTGCGTTGCAGCCTAGTTGGAGTAGGTGATTAAGCTCAAAACTCCAAATAGCAATTTCGTTACTATAATTCTTATTAATCAGAGTGGCAATACTCTTACCATCTGGACTGAAACTAATATCTGTAATCCTTAGGCGATCGGGAAATGATGCTAGCAAGGAACCATCAATACTGGATAGTTTCACACTCTTGTCGCTAGCAGAAGAAATCATTTCACCATTAGGACTGAAACTAACTTTATTAACAGGTTCTTCTGTATTGAAAGGTTTTATTTGATTACCATCTAGACTCCAAACTCTAACAGTACGATCTTTACTACCAGAAGCAATCATTTTGCCATTGGGGCTAAAACTAACGCTGTTGACATTGTTCTCATGTTTATCAAATGATTCTATGATTTTGCCATTAGGTTGCCATATTTTTACTGTCTTATCATCACTAGCTGAAGCAATCAACTTACCATCTGGAGTAAAGCTAATGCTGTTTACATTATCTTTATGTTCTGTGAATGTCTTGAGCAACTTGCCATCATACTGCCAAAGTTTTACTGTGTTATCTTTACTTGCTGAAGCTATTATTTGATTTTTGGGACTAATGCTTAAACTGGTAATTTGATTTTTATGTCCCTGAATAGCAGTTAATAAATTTACATCTTCATCTATATTATTAGGGATTTTCCATAGCTTTACCATATCAATGGTACTAACAATTGCTATTGTATTTTCATTAATAAATTGTACCGATCCTACTAAATTACCTTGATTTTCAATAGTCTTTTTCAAAAACCATTTTTTTCTATAATTACCATCATTTTCCCATAACTGCACTTGATTTTCTTGGGTACGTAAAGCTAAATTTTTATTGTCAAAAGTTATAGGTAAATATAAGTTTTGGAATTCATCATATTTATCCTTCATTAAACGTTTAACGTTCCGATCGTTTAAAGCTGTAATACTTTGAATGAAATCTCCATTATTATCCCAAATTTCTACTGCGCCAGTATCAGTTTCAATGACTAAATTTTGCTCGTTATTACTGAAACTTATATTACGAATATTTGATTTATTATTTTTAATTTTAATACTTTTAATTAATGTGCTATCAGGTTTCCAAAGGTTGATAATATTCTTTTCTTCTTGGGTGACCAGAATCTGCAAGTCACTGCTATAAGCTATTACATTTTTATGTAATTTTGCTAGAAGATTTCCATTGCGATTCCAAAATGTTGTCTGTTTGTAACTCTGAGAAATAATTGTTTGTCCATCGTTTATGAAACTGATATTATTTTGAGCAACATCCGTATTTACTTTCATCAGTGTAGCGATGAAAGTGCCATCATTTCTCCATAATTCCCACTGCTTTTTCTGTTGATTTTGATTTTGATTTCTGCGAATAACCATTAGCTCTTGATCTGTGCTGACACTAGCATATGAAGAAGAATTTAAAAGTTCAATAGTTTTGATTACTTTACCATTTAATGTTAGGAATTTCAGACGCTTGGACTCTTCTATAACTAAAATCTTTTTCTGAGGGCTGAAACTCCATAATGTAACATCGCCATTGCTATTTATGGTAGTAATCAGAGTACCATCTATTTGCCAGATTTTGATAATGTTATTGTTAATAACCGTGGCAATGGTTTTACTATCTGGACTGAAAACTATCTGAGGACTACTGTCATCAAAAGAGCTATCGCTATTTAGGGTGGTGATTAAAGTACCATTTATTTTCCAAAGTTTGATAGTTTTCTTACTAACAGTGGCAATAGTTTTACTATCTGGACTGAAAATTATTTCATTCACTGTATCCTTATGACCTTTGAGTGTAGCAATATGCTTGCCATCACTTGCCGCCAGTTCCACACTATTATCATCTTTGACTAATCCAATAATTTTCTTATCATGGCTAATCGATAAATTATTTCCTTGGATAGTTTTGAGAAAAGTACCATCGCGTTGCCAAAGATATACTACGCTCTCTTCACTTGCCGTAGCTAACATTTGGCTATCAGTACTAAAACTAATTTTGGAATTATGTCCAGGCAGGGTTGTTTTAAGAGTGCCGTTTTGTTGCCATAATTGCACTTTATTTCCGTTGCTTACAGAAGCAATTAGCTGACCATTAGGGCTGAAACTTACATCAGTTATTGTGTCAGTAGATTGCCAATCTTTATTGAAATTACTTTTCTTTTCAAGGTTCCAGAGTTTCACTGTTCTATCTTCACTTCCAGAAGCTAGCATTTGAAGATCGGGACTGATACTGATGTTAGTTACATTATTTCCATGTCCTTTTAATTGAAAGTTTTCTACTACTTTTCCAGTGTTGATTTGATAAATTTGTATGTATATGGCGTTGTCAGTAAAATCAGCAAAAGCAATAGTTTTACCATCAAGGCTGAAAGTGGCAGCATCTCCATAGACACCATCAATATTATTAAGCAAAGAACCGTCTCGTCTCCAGAGTTTAGTTTGACTAAAATCACTGACTGAAACTATAGTCTGACTATTAGGACTAAAAGCGACTTTTTTAACTGAATCATCAGTATCCAAAGTTTTAATCAACTTGCCATCAATATTCCAAAATTTTACAGTTGTGTCTTCACTACCAGAGGCAATTAGCTGTCCATCTGGACTGAAAACTACACTATTAATACTGTCTTTATGCCCTTTTAAGGTTTTAGTTATCTTACCGTCCAGACTGGAAATTTTTATAGTTTTGTCTTTACTGCCAGAAATTAATTTTTGAGCATCTGGACTAAAGCTGATGCTGGTAATTTCCTCTTCATGTCCTGGGAAATTAGAAATTTCCTTACCATTGCGATCGCTAACCACCACCTTACCATCTACAGTGCCAGCAACTATCATTTGACCATCAGGACTGAAGCTAACAGTAGTAACTTTTTTATTATGTACTTGAAAGCTGGAAATTACTTTGCCATTACGCTGCCAAATTTTTACCATACCATCGTCACTTCCAGCAACCCCTATTTGACTATCTGCGCTAAAACTTACGCAGGTAACAGCAGTTTTATATCCTTCTATGCTGTTCCGTTCTCTGATTCCATAAGCTACATCCTGTAAGACTGTCTTCACCTGCATTTCGATCTCAGGTTTTACCCCAATTGACCACCATTTTTGTAATTGCTTCCCTGCTTTTACGCCTTCTAAGAGTGCTTCTAAATCTTTATTTGAGCTAAGTAAATTTGTTGATTTCTTAGTCATAGAATCTAACTGGGCATTGTTTTGAGCAATTAACACCACTGGTAAAAATATTGCCAATGCCCCAGTGATTACTCCTACTGATACTTTCCAAACTAATCCTCTACGTGCTTCTATAAGTTGCTTTTGGAGAACTTCATTCAGTTTGGCTTCAGTTAGTTTTCTTTGTTCTCTCTCTTTTTCTAATTCTTTAATTAATCTCTCTGATTGCTGCTGGCGAACAAATGGGACTAAATAATCATGTACCAGTTGATAACGCTCAGATGGAACTGCTGGGACTTTAAACACTAATCCAGACTTGACTAATATTTCTAAAACTAAATCTAATTTTTCTGATTTTACCTCTAACTCTAATCCTAAATCAGCACGAGTTTTGAGAGGGCGGGTATTATTTTCATCTGTGAGTAAGTACAAAACTAGTTTTGCTATCTGCTCATTCTCCGAACCACAGTCTTTAACGATTTCTTCTAAAAATCTTCCTACAAATTTTTCTTTGGGGCCGTATTCTTGATACTGTTCTAACTTGGTAATTCTTTCGGTTTGTAGTTGCGCTCCTACCACTTGTAACTCAATTGGTCGCACTTCACCTAAATCTCTAGCTAAGTCATGCACTAATTCATCAATTAGTGGAGTTTCAAAGACTAATTGTGTTTTTTCTGTTAAAGTCTGAATAATTGATTTAGCATCTTCTGGAGAAAAGTTATCTAAGTAGTAGAGAATATCTTTATCTAAAATATTGTTGTTAATGACTTCAAAATCAGCGAGGCGATTGTTACATTCCAAGAGATAATGCAAGTAATCTTCACGTAAAGATAAAATGACCTTTACATAAGGTGTATCTAGGCAATCACGTAAAAATTCATAGAATGGTCGTCTATGGCTTGGGTCTTTATAGACAAAGAAAAATTCTTCAAACTGGTCAAATATTAAAACTGTTAATAGGTCGTAATCATCATGTTTTTGTAGTTGGTTGATGATTGCTGTTGTGGAATCTAGCGTTGTTGGTTCGCCATTGGTGTTGATAGGTAGGGGATATAGTGTATCTGCAAGTGCCTCTGCTAAACGTTGGCTTAGTTCTCGGAGCCAGTCTGGATAAACTTGCTGTAACACAGGTAACACATCACGAGTCCCAATTGGTTTTTGTCTTAATGCGGGGATTAAACCTGCTTGGAGAATTGAACTTTTACCTACACCCGATTGACCGTGAATTACCGTAAGTTTATGATCAGGGCGACCCATACGGACAATCAGGCGATTAATATCTTGCTGTCTTCCAGAAGCAGCAATTTCTGACGCTACTGTTGCTTGATGTTCAACAAATGGTAAAGCTGGGTTATTAACTGCTTGTTGTGCTTGCAATCTCCCTGCACCAATAAAAGCACGAAAACCATACTGCTGTTCTAAAGAGCGTTGCTCTTGTTTAATATGAAATGCGGTGAGATATTCACCTTTATTAAAGTAGCTGTCGCGTAGCTCTGCCAAAATGCGAATATATAAATCGGGATCGTACTGTGCGTTAGTTTCTACTCTGGCAGTTTCTAAAGTTTGCAGTACTGCTTCTGGTTGATTGAGTGCAGATTGCGATCGCGCTAAGGCTAGCAAATACCAACCCCGATGGTATGATCTCTCCCAATCTAAATCTGCTTGCATTTCTGCCGCATTGGGGTGAGATTCATCTATTTGAACGCTATTTACTAGGGAAAGCGCTTGTTCAGCTGCTTGTTTAGCTTCATTCCAAGCAGATTTATGGATAGCGACTTCAGCAATAAAGCCATAAGCTCTAGCTAATTTAAATGTATCGGGATAAGTTTGATGTAATGCTAATGCTCTGTTTGCAACAGCTTCTAAATCTTCCCATTGCTGAAGTAATTGCAAGACTAATCCCAAAGCGTTAATAAATTTAGCTACTAAATCTTGGCGGTTAGCTTGCTCAAATGCTTGAATACACTGCTGAAGATAATCTTTGGTAAAACCACGAGCGTAATCTTGTTCGGGATGATGTAGTAGCGCATAGGTACCCCACCATAAACTTAGAGAGTAGAGTAAGCAACCCTGTCTCTCCAGGGTTTGGGGAGATAGGGAACATTGATTAAACAGTTCTAAACTGCGATCGTAATGTTGGCGAGACTGCTCCATTGAACTGGAGGTAGCTCGACCAAGCATAAATTCTAAACTGGCTTCTAGTTCAAAATTAAGGCTTAAACGCCGATTTTGTAATTCATGCCATGCTGACTCTAATTCTATTCGACGTGGGGAACCAACTTGCAGATTTAAGGCGTTACTGTCAAGATATCTCCCTGCACCAGCGTTCAATACTTTGGTAAAAACATCATCAGCTGTTTCTTCGATAAACTCTATTAAATTATGAGATGCGATCGCAAATTCAACTGTTGTCGCCCAACTTTGTAAATCTGGCGCTAACCGGATCAGCTTTTGCAGTACTTCATCTGTGATCCACAACACCAAGGGAAAATGAAAGTTCTTTCTAAACTCTTCTCGTACTTGGTTAGCGGTAGTCAAAACTTGCTCTAAGTTGTTAACCGCCTCTAAACCAGATACCATCAAAGCTTGGGGATGCTCCTCACCGAGGGAATCTTGGATAGCCTGGAAAAGTTTATTCACAGATTTATCCAATGTTATTTCCCGAATCGCCAATTCATTGGATGCTTGCAGGCGTTGTACTAAGCTTTTCCGCAGGCTAGCAGCATTACAAAGGGCTAAAATTAGAGAGAATTCTCCTTGAGAAGTAGATATTGCCCAATTCAATTCCTGTAAGGAACTTTCGTTATTCTCCAAACTCATCACTTTAACCCTGGTGCTTCTGCCAAAATTGGATTTAAATCAAACCAAAAACCATCGCGATCGCAATACTCATACACAAACCTACTGTGTACTAAACTGCGATAGCCTTCATCTCCATTTACCTGTTTATTTTTCGCTACTCGACGCAGCAATTCCCATTCATCATCTGAAATGGCCAAAATCATTTGATTGCAGCGATATCTAACTATACTTTCTAATATTTCTTGCTGTAATGGCAATCTTCTTTGCTTTTTAATCCAATCATAGAGAAATCGTAATAATTCACGAACATGACCGCCACTAACAAGGCAAAGCCGCTCAAAAGTCTCTGGCTTGTCAAAAATCTCGAGAATTAAGTCTAGGCGTTGTTCTCGTGCTACATCAGGGAAAGCTCTTGCTAACACCATTTGTTTAAGTAGGTACATTCCCTCTTCACAAATACTGCCATCACGTTGCTGTACTGGTACCATTGGTAGTACTTTGGGGTCTACCATAAATCGTTGAGTTAACCTTTCAATATCATTAGAAAACCTCAACGATAACGGAATTGTGTACACCACATGGCACTTTAGCTGACGTAACTGTTCAGCTCTATCTACAAATAAATATTCTGGTTGTGGTCTTCCCCAAGGTTTGAGAGCAGTATCTAATCGATCGAGATTATCAACGATTACTACTAATCCCCGTTTGCCATTTTGCTTCAGCTTATTAGCAGCAGTTTCTAGCAGTTCTTCATTAATGACATCTAAAATACCTTTTGTGCGTGGTGCTAAATATTCTCTTAACTTGCTACGAAGCTCAGGACTATTTTTAGCTTTAGCTGTAATTTTACCAATCCCGACATTAAACTCCGCAGACCATTCAAGTTCAACTTGCACCAGCTTGGCTGCACCTTCAAGTAACTTTCTTAGCCCTTTAGGTTCAGGAATTTTCAGTTGTTTTTCTAGACTATCGAGACTTTCACTGACTCGGCGGGCGATCGCGAGTAAAATATCTCCAATATCAACATCGCCCATTTCTAAGTCTTGGCTGGACTCAAAATAAACTACATGAAAGCCAGCTTCTTCTAATTCAGCTTTGAGTCTGAGTAATTCCGTAGACTTACCGCAGCCAATATGACCTGTAAATAATTCACAGGTAGGCTCATCAGGTGAAAAAAACGTGATGTTTTCTTTTAACTCCTCAATAATTCTGCCACCGCGCACCGAGGAGAAATCAATATAGTACTTGCGATCCTCAGCATTCTCCACAGCCAAGGTTTTGCTGGGGTTACACGCCTGATAAAACTTTTGCAAATCCAGTGCCATCAAATACCTCGTCACAAGGCTTTTCCCTTAGTTTATACATAAGCCTTGTGACATATTCCGAAATGTATATTAAGTAATTCTAATGGCAGTTAATAGGATACATAAGTAACATCCAAATTCAGAATTGCGATGGGCAAATGGCTAAACTCACACAGCCTTAAAACTCTAGTTTTCTCCAAAGCAAGTTTTATGATTGCAGACTGATGCAATCAAATGCGTCAAGCCATATTCAGTACTTTCCGTAATAGGGCTTGGTCTTCTAGCTTAACTTTTAACCGCCCATTTTCAATGTCGCGAATCCAGCTTTGGCTTTTACCTGTCAACTTAGCTAATTCTCGCTGCGACAGATTGAGGTTTTTTCGCGCTTGTAAAATTTGTTCTCCGAGTAAATCGCCTGTGGTTTTGGGCTGTCTTCTGGCTTTATTTAGTGTCCGTCTTGGCTTTTTATCTGAGTCTGAGTTGTGTTGCTCCCATTCAATTGGTAAGTTAAAAGATAAAATTCGCGCATTCATCAACAAATTCCACTTACCACGGGGGCCTGTATCTGTTAATCGGGTATCGCCACCACCATCATTTGTCCAAAATTCTAACGCGGCTTCTGGATCTTCGGGAATATCAGCTAATTTTGCCCATAGGGGTTGAATGTTTGGCGGATAGGTAACCGGATCGAATATCGGTTTTATTCCATAATGATTAAGTATTTCTAAATCGCTTTCAAATGTCCGCAACAAACGTTTGCGTTCTTCTCTTTGTCTGGCGGCTAAAGTGACTTTTGCTTCCCCATAAGCAACACGTAATAAGGTGGGAACAGTAATGCGTTGTTCTCTACCCATTTTGGTTTTAAACAGCAACCACAGCATGAGTCTAGCTGTACCTTCGTGTTGCTGCCAAATACTCATTACAGTAGTTAATAGTGTTTTAGGCAGAATACCATATTGATAAAATGCGGTGCGTTCCTTACAGGCTTGTTTATTTAAGAAATGCTGCGCCCATAGTCCAGCTTTAATTTTAAAAGTTAAGCCAATTAAGTATTTACAGCCAATATCATCTTCTTGAAAGTGGTGTTCGATGTCAACTAGACGCCACAAGCGAGTACCAGCAATTGAGAATCCATTTATTCTACCTTGTGGCGGCCAGTCAATAGAAACAATCAAGGAACAAGCTTGCAGAACGATGTTTTTCATTAATGCGAGTTTGACGTTTTTAGTCAAATCTTTGCGTTTTTCTAATCCTAAGTATTTCTCTAGCTGACGTTCATCAATGGCGAATTCTTGCTCCCAAGGTTGCTCTAAAGCGGTAGCATGAGCCGCAAAAATTAAATGAACGCAAGCTGCTCTAATATCTAAAGCTTCAATAGCCTCAATATCTGTAGTGCGATTATTAGTATTACATGGGTCTTGGATATAAAATGCGATCGCGCCTTTACCTTGATTCACTTGGCGACTATAAGATAAATGGCCAGCTTCATCAATTTCCCAATTTAAAGAAGTGCGTTGTGCTAGAACATTACAAGCTTCCCAAATCACAATCGCTGACGCAAAAGCATTGTTTTTACCATTAGAAAATAAATCTGGGCTGGTAGCATCTCGCGGTTCTACTTTACATCTACCCTTTTTCGCTTGCCAAGGAATTGGTGATTTTGTGGGACATGCAACTACACATTGCGGTTCAGAATAATAACCTTCACAATTATTACAAAGACAAGGATCGATCCAATATTCGTTGTTTTCGATTTTAATTGCACCCGTCGGACATTGGGGACGGCAATTATCACATCCAACGCAACTGTTGTTAGGAATTGTATATGGCATAATGCACTTCTAACTATACTCGTTGAGATGTTTGGCTTAAGTCTCCCCTGGATGTTTACTTTGTATTTATTACATCCACGACTCACTACCAGTTGATTTTGCTAACAAGAAAGATTATTCTTGCTAGGTAATCTGTCCATATTCATTCTCAGATATTGCATCCACTGGTAAACTACTTCAGGCTGATCGCCAGAGCCTTATCATTTACTTCTTTATTAACTATAGATTTCATAATCATATTGAGAAGTTTGTTCACAATGAGCCTGGGGAGCTTTCTTAAGGATTTTATTCGCAAAGATTCAAAGAGTATTTTGTTAAGACCTTAAAACCTTACCCTAAGTGTTTTTGGCGAACACTAACGCTTATATTTAATAGTATTCAACTTGTTTATTAATACTTTTAATATTTTACATTAATTCATATTCTGCCATAAGTATTACAGTTTTGCAATTAAGCGAAGTTAGCGTTAAAATTTGCTGTATTGTGCAGAAATAACATTTGCTTTTTTGTTGTTTGTATCAACAATCAACTATAAATTATCCCGGCAATAATTTGCATCCTAACTATTAGCTTAACAAAAGCGATCGCTATTAAGAAAACTTCATCTGTATATCTCAATACCTTGCCAAAGGCTATATATAGCAAGCAAAAAAATCTGATTTTGACAAGGGCATCAATTGTATCAAACTAGATTTTTATACTCATCGCTATTCATATAATTGATGTTTAATGATAGAAGTTGCTGTTGATATTTTTAAAATTAACAATGCCCTATCATCGCAGAAAAAGCGGCAAGAGATGTTAAGCAAGCATGACTTAGATCGATATTATTTTTGATTATTGCTAAAAGCTTTCAATTAACATAGTCAATACAGAAATCAATTACCATTTTGCAAAAGTCAGAAAATTTTGATGATAGCGAAATCCGGCTTTGATGACACAACCAAACTATTAAGATTAGGTTAGGATAATGATTAAGGCACCAACATATTTTTAGGCAAATTGCCGAGGATTTATCATGGCACAACTAACAGGATTAACCTTTGGAGGTAAAACTTGGACTCCAAAATTTGCTCAAGCAATTGATAAAGATAAATGTATCGGCTGTGGCAGATGCATGAAAGTATGCGGGTACAATGTCTTAGATCTAAAAGCTCTCAACGAAGAAGGCGAATTTGTTGAGGATGAAGATGATGAAGAAATTGAACGCAAAGTAATGGTTGTAGCTACACCAGAAAACTGCATTGGTTGTGAAGCTTGTTCGAGAATTTGTCCGAAGAATTGCTACTCACACGCTCCATTAAACAACTAAAATGGTTTGCAATTAGTCATTATTTTCACTAGTTCAAGGAGGTACTATTACCAATTCAAAATTCAAAATTCAAAATTCAAAATTAAGAAATTCAGACTGTATGTGAGTTTCTAGCTTTGAATGTGTTTCTGAGTTTTAGAGAATTGGTATAAAAGGCAAGGTAATTTGAGGGGATTATAAAAAGGCAGATGGCAGTGGTTCGGCTACGCTCACCAAACAGGCAGAAGGAAAGAAAGTGTGGAAAGTAAGCTTTGTAACCTTGTGCAACTGTGTAGTTATTTATGCTGGCTATGTTGCTTTAGTGTTTACTCGATGTTGGTAAAAAGTTCGTAGTAAACAAATGCGTAAATCTTAAAGTGTTATCTATTAACAAATCCATACTTGCTCGTCAAATAGCTAAATTCATATTAAAGCTAAAAGTACTCTCCTGAACTAGGTTTTCGTCAAAGTGGCAGGATACTTTGTCATCAAAATAAAGATATTAAATAAAATATTTTGGGGGGAAAGATATGAAAAGATCTGGAAAATTCCTCCCAATTTTTATAAGTGTAAGTTAGAAAAAGAGAAAGAAAACAAAACGCTGCCCTGTAGATGAAGGGAAGAGGGATGAGGAAGGTAGGGGGGCAGGGGGACAAGGGGGACAAGGAGGACAAGGAGGACAAGGAGGACAATTGTAGAGACGCGATTCATCGCGTCTTTGCCCGAAGCCCGAAGCCCGATGCCCAATGCCCAATGCCCAATGCCCAATACCCAATTCCCTTTGACGGCGTTTTACAGAGCAGGTGGTATGTATGGAACAAATTCCCGTTTCACTATGGACTTTGGTTGCTGGGATATTAGTTTCCGCAATCAGCATTTGGATTGGTCAGCATCACAGTCTGTTACCTGTACAGGCGTCGTTACAAGCGCCGATGGTAGACGGGTTTTTTAATGTGATGTTTACGATCGCGATCGCTCTTTTCTTGGTAGTGGAAGGAACGATTGTGATTTTCTTGTTTAAGTACCGTCGCCGTCGGGGAGATAATACCGATGGTGTTCCCGTTGAAGGTAATGTTCCTCTAGAAATTTTCTGGACTGCTATCCCCACATTGATTGTCGTATGTTTGGGCATCTACAGCGTAGATGTTTTCAACCGCATGGGCGGCTTAGAACCAGCCGGTCATCCTCATGGCGGAACTCATGCGGCGCACATGAGCGGTAGTGCTATAGCGGCTACTTTGGATGAACCAGGAACAGTTCAAGCTGCGCCAAAAATTGGCATCGGCGCAACATCTAAAACCCAAGACAAAGCACCGGATTTAGTTGTTGATGTCCAAGGGATGCAGTACGCTTGGATTTTTAACTATCCCGATAGTGGCATTACTGCTGGGGAATTACACGTTCCTGTTGGTGCTGATGTGCAACTCAATTTGTCAGCACAGGATGTAATTCACTCGTTCTGGGTACCAAATTTCCGCATCAAGCAAGACGCTATTCCTGGTATCGCTACTCAATTGCGGTTTGTCGCCACAAAGCCTGGTACATATCCTGTAGTTTGCGCTGAACTGTGCGGTGGTTATCACGGTTCGATGCGATCTGAGGTAATTGTGCATACTCCAGAAGAGTATCAAAGCTGGTTAGCAGAAAACCAAATTGCCCAAAAGCAAGATTTGCATCAAGCGATCGCAATTAACCCAGCTGACTTATCAACATCCGAGTTTCTTGCACCCCATGTAAAAGATTTGGGCGTGAATGCAGCAACTCTAGAGTCAATGGTCAAGAGTCATTAGTCATTAGTCATTGGTCATTAGTCATTGGTCATTAGTCATTGGTCATTAGTCATTGGTTATTGGAATCAAGGACATAGGACAAATGACAAAGGACAAACCACAAATGACAAAGGACAATGACAAACCACAAATGACAAACCACAAATGACAAATGACAAAGCGCAAAGTCTGAGCGCCGGCGTCCGGCGATCAGAACTTTGTAAGAAGGACAAAGGACAAATACATGACAAAAGTAGAATTTCCGCGAAATACGCCACCAGATAAAAATAAAGGACAAAATCCGGTGGTTGGTCACGCTGCACATCCCACAGCTTGGAGATGGCAGGATTATTTTACCTTTAATGTGGATCACAAGGTCATTGGGATTCAATACCTGGTGACAGCGTTTGTGTTCTATATTATTGGCGGTTTGATGGCAATGGCGATTCGGGTTGAATTGTCAACACCGGAAGCTGATTTCATCGACCCCAATCTTTACAACGCTTTCATGACAAACCACGGGACAATTATGATTTTCCTGTGGATTGTTCCCAGTGCCATTGGGGGATTTGGGAACTTCTTAGTACCGCTCATGGTTGGTGCTAGGGATATGGCTTTCCCCAAATTGAATGCGATCGCCTTTTGGTTAAACCCACCAGCAGGTTTGTTATTACTTGCTAGTTTTATCTTTGGCGGTTCTCAATCTGGTTGGACAGCTTACCCACCTTTAAGTTTAGTCACAGCACCCATCGCTCAAAGTATGTGGGTTTTGGCGATCGTGTTGGTAGGGACTTCCTCAATTTTGGGTTCCCTGAACTTTGTCATCACCATTTTGATGATGAAAGTTCCCAGCATGAAATGGGATCAATTACCTTTGTTTTGCTGGGCAATTTTAGCAACTTCCGTACTAGCACTTGTCTCTACACCCGTGTTAGCAGCCGGTTTGGTGCTGTTATTGTTTGACCTTAACTTTGGTACTTCCTTCTTTAAACCAGATGCAGGCGGTAATGTTGTCCTTTATCAACATTTGTTCTGGTTCTATTCTCACCCGGCAGTATATTTAATGATTCTGCCCATCTTCGGCATTATGTCCGAAGTAATTCCCGTTCACGCACGTAAACCAATTTTTGGCTATAAAGCGATCGCTTATTCCAGCTTGGCTATTTGCGTTGTCGGGTTATTTGTTTGGGTTCACCACATGTTTACCAGTGGTACACCCGGCTGGATGCGGATGTTCTTCACCATCTCCACCTTACTTGTTGCCGTGCCCACAGGCGTGAAGATTTTCGGCTGGGTAGCTACATTATGGGGTGGTAAGATTCGCTTTACCAGTGCCATGCTATTTGCGATCGGCTTGTTATCCATGTTTGTCATGGGCGGCTTAAGCGGCGTGACAATGGGTACTGCTCCCTTTGACGTACATGTCCACGATACATATTATGTAGTGGCACATTTCCACTATGTACTATTTGGCGGTTCTGTATTTGGGATTTACGCCGGTATTTACCACTGGTTCCCCAAAATGACTGGTCGGATGTTAAATGAAACTTGGGGAAGAATTCACTTTGCCCTGACTTTCATCGGTACAAACCTTACCTTCTTACCCATGCACGAACTAGGTTTGCAAGGTATGCCACGTCGCGTGGCAATGTACGATCCCCAGTTTATTAATCTTAACCAGATTTGTACCTTTGGTTCAATCATCCTGGGGCTTTCAGTTATTCCCTTTGCTTACAACGTGATTCAAAGCTGGCTCAAAGGGCCTTTAGCAGGTGATAATCCTTGGCAAGGCTTGACCTTAGAATGGACAACCGCTTCCCCACCAGCAATTGAAAACTGGGAAGAATTGCCCGTTGTTACTCACGGCCCTTACGACTACGGTCATGATCATGTGCCGGTAGGTACGCCAGAAGTTAGCGCGTAGAAATTAGGGGCTAGGGGTTAGAAAAAAGAGATTTCTATGAATGGCTAGCTTGAAAGAGTGGACTCCTACTGAGTAAAAATACTATTTCCTAGACTTTACCCTGAATCAATTTCAAATCTCTGGCTGCGTTGCTATCCCGCCTGGGAATCAATTCCCAGGCTAATAGCTAAAGTCTACTGAAGTAGACTAAGCAACATATTTCAGTCCACTTGAGTGGACTTAGACTATTAGCCCGGAACTTCAGTTCTGGGCGGGATGACACCACAGCACGATACTTCCTCCTAGCCCCTTCATCAGCAATTCATGACCACTAATTAAACAATATGACCATAGCGACAACAACCAGCGAACAGCACCAAGAACATCACCCAGATTTACGAGTCTGGGGATTGTTAACCTTTCTCGTTTCCGAATCCCTGATGTTTGGGGGATTTTTTGCCACTTACTTGTACTTGAGAGGTGGTACAGAAGTTTGGCCTCCCGAAGGAACAGAGGTAGAGTTATTTCTGCCGACAATTAACACCATTATTCTGGTGTCTAGTAGTTTCGTGATTCACTTTGGCGATAAGGCAATTAAAAAGAATAACGTCAAAGCCATGCGGTTTTGGTACATCCTCACCGCAATTATGGGTGCGGTATTCTTGGGCGGTCAGGTGTATGAATATGCCACACTAGGCTATGGCTTGACTACCAACGTTTTCGCCAACTGCTTTTACTTGATGACAGGATTCCACGGTTTGCACGTGTTTGTGGGACTGTTATTAATTTTAGGTGTGTTTTGGCGATCGCTCCGCCCAGGCCATTATTCTGCTACCAAACACACAGGCATTGAAATGGCAGAAATTTACTGGCACTTTGTAGACATCATCTGGATTATTCTCTTTACCCTAGTGTACATTCTCACTTTGTTTTAAATTAGGGGCATGGGGCATGGGATGAGGAGGGGACAAGGGAAATAGGACAAGGGAGACAAGGAGGACAAGGAGGACAAGGAGGACAAGGAGGACAAGGAGGACAAGGAAGACAAGGAATTTTAGATTTTAAAATTCAAAACTTGTACCGAGCTTGTCAACGTATCCAAAATTGTTTTCAATGCCAATGCCCAATGCCCAATGCCCCATGCCCAATCTTGGAGATTCCTATGCAACTAGATGCGAATAAATTCTCATGGTTTCAAGTTCCCGAAGATATCAAAAAGCTGTTAATTTTAGCTGCCGAGACTTGGGAAAATACCGCAGAATCTGAGAAATATATGCAACAGGCTATTGCTAAAACAGGCAATTATACAGATGTTTTAGTAGCAGCATATAGGTACTTTTATTACAAAAATAATTATTCATTAGCATTGCAAACAACAAACCAATTATTAGATAAAATTAAGGAAGCAGAAAAATTTCCTGAAGAGTGGGAACAACTGCAACCGATTTTAGTGAGTCGGAAAGAAGACCCTCAAATCAGGCTATATTTGAATGCTTACGCTGCTTCGGGATTAGTATTAGCAAAGCTAGGCAATATCGAAGAAGCTAAAATAATTAGTAGTCGAGTCAAAGCCATAGATCCAAATAACGATTTTGGAGCCGGAATCCTGCTGGATATTCTTACCCGTCCGCCTGAAGAAGAGGATTAATAATTCGTAATTCGTAATTCTTAAGCTCATCTCACCCCTAAAATGATTCTGCTGGCGAATCAGGGGTAAAAACTATCGTTTGTCTCGAAATCCCGCCCTCACCCTCAAGGGTGGGGCTAACCGGACAAAGCCTGCCTTTGCAGGCTCAATTTCTTTAGCCTGCGGAGGCAGGCTTTGTAGCATTAGCCCCAGGCTTATAGCCTGTGGGCGATCTGGCGGGCAAGTGAGAAAAGTTGTTGATCAACATTAAGGAGTCTAACCCACCATTCGTCAGATGTATCTTAAAAGAGTCATGAATCATTCATTGTTCAATCACTTTCTTACCTTATCTCCCATACATTCTGCTACATTAATTCCTCCTCCTGTTGTTCGGATTGAACTTCCACCAATTAATTCGCCGTCGCTTCCGCCCGGCCCTGTTCTCCCACAAAATACTTTTCGATTAGTTTAGTTTAAAATTTATGCAAGGTAGGGATTTTCTTGTAGCTGGCGATGGCAAGTTACAAGCTTGTAAATCTGCGAGAGCATGGGATTTACTGCGAGAGAATTATCGTCTTTATCGGTTTTTAACTGAAGTGGAAGACGTTCTCAATGATGTTGAGGATGAATCTAGCCGCTTACCAGAATTAAGAATGCTGGTAAGGCGTTTAATTGTCAATTCTTATTGGGTACGCAGTCAACATTTAGAACCTTGTCCCAAAACTGGCACTTCTGTGTTACTCATGTATGATGAATTAGGTTTCCCGTTAACAGTGCAAACAGTCACTTTTGCACCAGGAACATCATCGACAATTCATAATCATGGAACCTGGGGAATTGTTGCAGTTTTAAAAGGTCAAGAAAAGAACACAATTTGGCGGCGTAATCCTAGCCCCGATGCCGAAAATAGAGTAGAAGCGACGGGAGAAATTCATCTATTACCAGGAGATATTATTAGTTTTACTCCTGACGCAATTCATTCTGTAGAAGCAGTAGGTGATGAACCGACTGTGACTTTTAACGTCTATGGAGAAACCGATCCTAAAGAAAGATTTGAGTTTAATCCAGTAACTCACATCGCCAAAAAATTTTAGGCTCAATCAGCTATTGTGCTTTTAAATTGCACAATCTATCGTCAGGGCTGTCAACAGTCAACCGTCAACCGTCAACCGTCAACATCTGCGTAACTCTGCGTTGAAAATCACTAACCAGATAACAGATATAACCCGGAGATGAATCAATGGCTAGAGTAATTTTTTATGAAAAACCAGGCTGTAAAGGCGGTACTCGGCAAAAAGTATTATTAACCGCCGCAGGACATGAAGTTGTAGCTTATAGCTTACTCACAGAACCTTGGACTGCGGAAAGATTGCGGTCATTTTTTGGCGATCGCCCCGTGTCCGAATGGTTTAACCGCAGTTCGCCCAGAATCAAATCTGGTGAGATAGTCCCGGAAAAACTCGATGCAGATACAGCTTTATTGCTGATGCTGCAAGATCCGCTATTAATTCGCCGTCCATTACTCCAAGTAGGCGATCGCCGCGAAGTTGGTTTTGAAGTTGAAACCATCGACGCTTGGATTGGCTTACAACCAGTCGATGAATCCTTCCGGGAAATGGCGGAAAACCTGATGAGCAAAGATTTACAAGGCTGTGCAGGTGGAAATCACGAACACCACCATCACGAAGGCGGTTGTAAGGGACACGAGAAAAAGCAAACTAGCTGTAGCCATTAAATCAGTTAATACCAATTCTCTGTGAAGCTGCACATTACAGCTATTTTCAGGTAAATAGCTGTAGGGGCACGGCATCGACAATCTTTTGGTACATACAATAATTTTACTAGTGCCGTGCCCCTAGCCCCTAATTTGCTAAAAATTGCTCGATTAAGGCGGTTAATTGCTTGAGTTTAACGGGTTTAGCTAAATATTCACTGGCTCCAACGGCGAGACATTTTTCGCGATCGCCAAGCATAACCATTGCTGTGAGGGCAATAATTGGTATTGTGGCTAGTTGCTGATTTTGGCGAATTTGCTCAATTGCTTGTAAGCCATCAACTATTGGCATTTGGATATCCATGATAATTAAGTCGGGATTCTGGCTGTAGACTAAGTCGATAGCTTCTTGGCCATTTCTCGCCATGATTATGCGATAACCTTTGGCTTCTAGGTAACTAGAGATGGTGTTGATGTTGGCTTCGTTATCTTCGGCTAACAGGATTAGGGGTGATTGGGTGTTGGGTGCAGTAATGACTTGTGGTGGAGCGATCGCTTCTAAGTTGGGTGCTATATTTGCAGATGGGGTAAAGTTTAAAGTTGACAGTTGCTGAATCGGACAAGCAGAGTAAGGCAAATATATGCTAAAGCAGCTACCTTGACCGAGTTCGCTTTGTAAGCTGATATACCCGCCATGCATTTCTGTGATGCGTTTGACTAAAACTAACCCTAGTCCGCTACCTTCGTATTTACGGTTTAGGCTGCTGTCAATCTGGACAAAGGGTTGGAATAGTTTAGCGCGATCGCTGGGAGCAATACCAATACCAGTGTCGGAGACGGAAAAGATAATCCAGTGATTTTCCTCTGTTGTCTCACCCACATTTTGTACAGTTACTTCTAAGCAAACTCGACCGCCACTAGGGGTAAATTTAATTGCATTGGATAATAGATTGATTAGTACTTGCTGGATGCGTCGCTCATCTACAGCGATTTCTTTTTCGAGTTTTGCCAAGCTCAGATGTAGATGAATTTGTTTTTTAAATGCTTGTTGTTTAACTATATCTAAACTAGTTTTGCACAGCTGGGCTACGGAAACTTTGGCGATTTGTAATTCCAGCTTATCGGCTTCAATTTTTGACAGTTCGAGAATGTCGTTAATTAAAGCTAAAAGATGCTGTCCGCTACGTTCAATGGTGGCGATCGCTTGTTGCTGTTGGTGGTTTAAGTAACCCAATATCATATCTAGTAAACTTTCTGACATCCCCAAAATTGCGTTTAGGGGGGTGCGTAGTTCGTGACTCATATTGGCGAGGAACTCGTCTTTGAGGCGGGTAGCGCGACGTAGTTCGGCATTTGTCCGTTCTAAACCCTGTTCGTATTCTTTTTGTATGCGGATATCACGCATGATAGTGGAGAAAAATTCTACTTCTCCTTGAGGGCATTTATGGGCAATTATTAATTGAGAAACGGGAATTTCTTGTCCTTGGGCATCTAATAAAATGTTTTCTCCCAACCAGCTACCATTGGTAATTGCTGCGGGTATAGCTTGCTGTTTCAGCAATTCTACACCTTGTTGGGGATGGTAATCGCTGGGTTTGTACTGTGTAATTTCTCCATCATCCAGTCCCCGCAGGCGTTTTAATGCGCTATTGTTCCAGATGGCGTTACCAGCTACATCAGCTATCAGGATGTAATCAGTTGAGGCTTCTAGTAAGGCAATCAGGCGATTTTGCGATGCTTCTAAGCGTTTGCGTTCTGTAATATCTGCAGCATAGCCGACAATTTCAATGGGATTTCCTTGGGAATCGCGCACTAGGCGGATTTCATTCCACATCCAGATATAATGTCCTGCTTGATGCAAAAAGCGGTATTCATTAATTAGCTGCCCTTGTGCAAACAATTCTGGCATTTTCGCCAGTAATTGAGGTAAATCTTCTGGGTGGACATGGTTGATCCAAAAGCTAGACTCAGTCAAAAATTCTGCTGCAGTGTAGCCTGTGACATTATAGATATTGTCACTGACAAAGGTAGTCCCATAATCGCGATCGGGTTTACAGCTAAAAATCACAGCCGGACTAGCAGAGAGTACAAATTGCAATCGTTCTTTGAGGAGGAGATTTTCTTGTTCGGCTAGTTTGCGAGCTGTAATATCTTGGGCTGTACCAATGATTTGCTGCACTTGTCCTTCTGGATCGCGGCTAAAAATTGTATCCCAACTGTATAGCCAACGCCATTGGCCGTTAGCATCCCGCATCCGATATTCAAATTCGATAATTTCCCCATTTGCAGCCATGGCGATGCTTTCCCGTTGGGTAACTAATCGCTCTTGATCTTCAGGGTGTAACAAGTCTTGCAGGAAGTTAGCCCCCATTGCTTGCACAGCTTCCGGAGTATAGCCAAGAACTGAGGTAATCTCGCGGTTTACGTAAACATTGCATTGGCTTTGCAAGTCGTAAAGATAAAGCATATTCGGTGACGCATCGGCAATTTGTTGAATAAATCGCTGACTGTCTTCTAATGCTAATTCTGCTTGTTTGCGATCGCTAATATCTGCGGCATAACCGACAATTTCTACAGGGTTACCGTAGCGATCGCAAACTAAACGTAGTTCATTGCGCAGCCAAATATAATATCCGGCTTTGTGTGAAAAGCGGTATTCATGAATGTGATATCCCTGCTCAAATAATTGAGACATGCCTTCTAATAACCGTGATACATCCCCTGGGTGAACGCGATCAATCCAGAAACTAGAATCAGATAAGAACTCTGCTGAGGTATAACCAGTTACATTAACGCTATTCTCGCTGATAAAAGTAGTACCGTAATTTTCCTCGGTTGTACAGGTAAAAATAACAGCAGGATTAACAGCCAGTAAAAACTGTAACCTTTCCTTGAGTTGTTGATTTTCCTGTTCGGCTAGTTTGCGATCTGTAATATCTTGGGCTGTACCAATGATTTGTAAGACTTGCCCTTCAGCATCGCGGCTAAATACAGCATCGCGGCTATAAAGCCAGCGCCAATTACCATCCGCATGTCTCATGCGATATTCTAATTCAATGATTTCCCCATCTGCAGCCATATGTAATCTTGCTAATCTGCTGGGTAGTTGGTTGAAATCATCGGGGTGTAACAAGATGGGAAACATATTCTCTCCTATTGCTTGCACAGCTTCAGGGCTGTAGCCGAGAATTGAGGTAATCTCACGATTCACGTAAATATTACGTTGTGTTTGCAAATCGCAAAGATAAAGCATATTTGGCGATGCATCGGCAATTTGTTGAATAAATCGCTGGCTTTCTGCTAATGCTAATTCTGCTTGTTTGCGATCGCTAATATCGGCAAAATATCCTACAAATTCAATCGGCCTTCCTTCCTGATTCCGTACTAAACGCAGTTCATCCCCGATCCAGATATAGTATCCTTGTTGATGTAAAAAGCGATACTCGTGAGTATGATGTCCGGCTACAAATATTTCGGGAAGTTTGGCTAAAACCCAAGGGCGATCCTCAGGGTGAATATGGTCAATCCAGAAGCTAGATTCTGCTAAAAATTCTTGTTGGCTATAGCCAGTTATATTGTAAATATTTTCACTAATAAAGGTAGCACTATAATTGCCCTCAGCTTTACAGGTATAAATTACTGCTGGGCTAGAAGTAATTAAAAATTGTAATCGTTCTTTTAATTGTTGATTTTCTTGCTCGGCAATTTTGCGTTGCGCAGCTTGCCGATAGGCATCGCTAATATCAGCAAAGTAACCAATAAATTCAATGGGCGTTCCTTGCTGATTACGTACTACATGCAGTTCTGAGCGTAACCAGATATAATGACCCTGCTGATGGCGGAAGCGATATTCATCAATATGCGATCCTGATGTTAATAATGGAGAATGAGCTAGTAAACCAGGGAGATCGTCTGGGTGAACGCGATCGATCCAGAAGCTGGATTCAGCTAAAAATTCTGCTGGGGTGTAACCTGTGACGTTGTAGAGATTGTCGCTGATAAAAGTAGCACCATAATCGCCTTCAGGCTTACAGGTAAAGATTACGGCTGGACTAGCAGAAAGTAAAAATTCTAAGCGTTCTTTTAATTGTTGATTTTCTTGCTCTGCCAGTTTACGAGCGGTGATATCAGTTAAGGTGCCAATGTAGCCAATGACTTGACCATTGGCATCAACTTCTGGGGCAACTTGGACGTAGAACCAATTAATACTGCCATCTGGACGTAAATGTCTACCCTCACCTTGACCGATTGTATAATTGCCAGGAGTCATTTCAATATAACTTTCCATCCATTCAGCGAGGCGTTGCTCTCGATCCTCTGGATGCAAAGCTTCAATCCATCCCTTACCTAAAGCCGATTCTTTGGATCTGCCAGTCATTTGACTCCAGCGATCGTTAACATAGACGCAGTTTAAAGGCGCATCAAATCGAAAAATTGCCACAGGAGCGGCTGCGGCTAAGGTAAGATAACGACGTTTGCTTTCTTTTAGCGCTGCTTCAGCTAATTTGCGTTGGGTGATGTCGGTTTCCGAACCAGTCATGCGAATGACTTGTCCAGATTCATCCCGCAATACTTGACCGCGATCTAGCACCCACATATAACTGCCATCTTGACATTGAGTGCGATATTCAGTTTCAAAAAACTCAGTTCTCCCAGCAAAGTGGTCTTCAACAGCAGCCATAACGCGATCGCAATCATCTGGATGTATCCGGCTTAAACACTCATCTGGGGAATCACTGATTTCATCGTCGCTAAAGCCACGCATCTGCTTCCAGCGCTGAGAATAAAATATTTTGTTATTCTTGAGATCCCAATCCCAAATACCATCATTAGTTCCCCTGAGAGCTAATTGCCAACGTTCTTCACTAGCTTGCAAGGCTGCAGTGCGCTCGGCAACTCGGTTTTCTAATTCTTGGTTTAATTGCTGTAAACTTTGGGTAGCTAAATGGCGTTCAATGGCAATACTAGCAATATTTGCTGCTTGAGTAACAGTTTCGCATTCGCACAGATTAGGCGTGCGGTTTTCTCGATAATAAACGCCAAATACACCTAATATTTCCCCATTACTGCCAATAATTGGTACTGACCAACAGGCTTTTAAGCCTTGGGCTAAAGCCAAATCTCGATAGTTTTGCCACAGTGGATCGCTAGCAATATCAGAGGTAATGACAGTTTCTTGACGAAAAGCAGCTGTTCCACAGCAACCCATTCCTTCATCAATGGGTAGTCCATTGATTTGTTGCATGTAGCTGTCTGATAATTGGGTACTAATGCCAAAATTCAATTTGCTGTTACCGTCGTGCAGCATAATAGAACATACGCCATTGTCTAGCTGCATTTCGATGGCTTGCAGCAGATCGTGCAAAATGTCTGTGAGTGCTTCGGCTTTGGCAATGCGCTCTAAAATTGCGTTTTGTACTTGTAGTTGTTGGTAAGCGGTGGCTTGCTGAATCGCGATCGCTAATTGTACAGAAATCTCATGCAGTAAGGTTAATTCTCCTGGTTGCCAATGGCGATAGTCTGCACATTGATGACCGACTAACAAACCCCATAATTTATCTGCTACTAAAATTGGGACTACTAAATTAGCTTTGACCTGAAATTGTTCTAATAAGCCTAAATAACAATCAGCGTAACCATAGTTATAAATGTTATCAATGGCTAGGGTTTTACCATTACGATATAACTCTGCTGCTTCCTGGCGAAAACAAGGATCGTGAATAGTAGCTGCTTTTAAGGCTTGCCAATTCCCAGTTACAGACTCAGCGACAATTGTGCCACTCCAATCGGGTTGGAACTGATAAACTAACAAGCGATCGCACTGCAAAAAGTCCCTTAAAGCAGTCACCGCCGTATCTAATACTTCTTCTAAGTTGAGAGAAGCGCGAATTTTGTTAGCGATTTGTGTTAATAATTGTTCCCTGGCTACTTGTTCTTGAATTTTGGCGGTACGTTCCTGAACTAATCGCTCTACCAAAGCAGAAATCGTCATTGGGTTAAAAACACTCAATATTAAGCTTTGGGTGACAATACCTAATAATTCACCATCATCGCGGGTAACAATCACTTGATTGATTTGCTGCTGTTGCATTAATTGCCATACTTCTCCCAGGTAACTCTCTACACCTACAGTATCCACAAATCTACCCATATGATTTTGGGCTGTAAATGCAGTTAAATCCTGGTCTACACCCAATATCTGCACAATGTCCCGTTCGGTCACAATCCCTAAGGGAATAACTTTTGCATCAGAATTATCAACAATGACTACCGAATTAACGCCGCGATCGCTCATTAACTCTGACAATTCCGCTAGAGTTGCTGTAGGCGCTGCTTGGACGACAGATCGATCCATGACATCAGCTGTCGTCAGTAAATTCAAAAGGTCAAAGGGGCGCAACAGTTGACGTAAACTATCGTGGGTGAGTAGCCCTACCACCTGACCTTGGTGATCTATTAAAGGTAAATGACGAATGGGATAGTGCTGAAATAAACTCAGGGGTACAAAAATGTCAGTAAAATTTGTGACTTGCAAAGTGCGCACTGGGTAAGACATCACTTCCGCGATCGCTATTTCTGCTAAATTTTGTCCAGAACTGCTGAGGCGTACTAAATCGAATTGCGTAAAAATGCCTAATAATTTTGTATCTTCTATTACTAGAACACAACTATGTTGAGCTTGTAATAGTAGCGAATTAGATGTAGTATTATTTTCAGTTGTTAAATTATTAGTAGTAGTACCTGCATTCATCAACGCGATCGCATCAACCACAGTAGCATCAGGCGCGATCGTCAAAGGATCGCGAATAATCGCCGTTGCCAATTCAGCTGGAAGCCATAAATTCGCAGGGGTAAACATAGGCGAAAACAAAAGGTGAAACGCGCCTGAGACTGTAATCAAAAGTAAAGCAGATAAACAGTTAACGCGATGTCAACTATTGTATCTTGTGGTTCTTTGCCTGTTGAGCTTGAATAGTCAAATATCAACAACGTTTAGTGGAAAAAATTTCTATTTACCAATTGCTTCATGATGGTGATTTCTCCGTAAAACTCGCAAATGCTAAGAATTGCTGACTCTCTTGAGAACAAAGCAAAACAGCATAATCAAGATGCTAATGGAGTTTAATATTACTTTTGATTAATGAACTTTCATTAAAATTTTTTACTTTTCAGAGTTTGGCACAAAAATAGTGTATTTTATCGCATAAAAATTTTAATTTATGATGAAATCTTCAAGGAAAGATCAGCTAATTTTCTAACTAGTCAAATCAATAGCGCTGAATCTACTAAACTCTGTTGAATAAGACACGAGGTAAGAGGTATAAAGCAAAAAGTTGAATTAAAAATTTGAAAAAAAATCTCATAAATAGTAGGGGCATGGCAGTGCCCATAGGTGTCAAATTAACGCAAAACCCATTTACCGCAAGGAACTGAAGTTCCTTGCTAATAGCCAAAGTCATCTCAAGATGACTAAATATCCTCAAAATCTTGAGTCTACTTCAGTAGGGGCGGGTTCACAGATATGCTCCAATAATTTACGACTATCTCGCTTAACCCGCCCCTACTTGGGCTTTGGCCCTGAGAATTCATTCTCAGGCGCGCGACAAAGCTAAGACAGAGGCTATTTTTAGCTTAAGTTGACACGAATGGCAGGCCCTCTACAATATTATTGATGTACTTATAGACATCTTCATCGCCACAAAAAAACCCGCTCATGCGGGCTGTTTATCAATTACAAAACTCTACAAATGACCTACTAAATTAGGCAACATTCAAAAAACCAGTCTGAATCAAATACGCAGTATAAGTCATAAACATTTCCCCAGTAATTGGCGGACAAGAAATAGAACTACCCTCAAGCGCTTTTAAAGTCTCCTCACAGCTAATGAAGGGTCGCTTTGATTGCAAATACAAATCGGGAATTGTTAGTTGCTCATCAGACCAACGTTCTAACAAAAACGGACGCAGTGTATATAAAGGATTATCCACAGAAGAGACATTATTAATTAACTCTTCTTGCCATTGTTCATAAGGAATCGCCTTTACAGGATAACCAAATGATTGTACCCATTTAATTAAAGTACTCAATGGCGCTGGTTGAGGATGTTGTAAATGAAAAGCTTTACCAATAGATGAAGGCTGCATTGATAAATAAACAATCGCCTTGCTGACATAATCTACAGGAGACATATCCATCATATATTCTACATCTGGGAAATATCCCATTTGCAGACAACCTTTGACCATCAAATTGATAAAGTCATGGGTATTACAAATACCTGTTTGGCTATCGCCAGAAATTAACGGCGGTCTGTGAATAGTAACAGGTAAACCTCTGTCGCGGGCGATTTTTACTAACTTCTCAGCTACCCATTTTGTTTGTGAATAACCTAAGAAAATTCCTTCCCAATGATTAAAATCATCTTGCTCTTTCACTACCTTACCAGCATAAGCAGGTGATTCAAACACCGCTACGCTAGAAACATAATGTACAGGCTTGAGTTTAACTTGGCTAGCTAATCTCAAAACTTCTTGAGTACCTAACACATTGGCTGCTTTTAATGGCGCGTATGGATAAACATAATTCAACAAAGCACCACTATGATAAATAGTATCGATGTTAGCGGCTAAAATTTGAAACTGTTCTGCGCCCATACCCAACAAAGGTAGAGCTAAATCGCCAACAACCGGGACAATTCTCGATTTATATTTTTCATCCCAAATTGCATAAGCTTGGAGATTTTTTTCTAACTTGCTCTTACCTTCTTGAGGATTAGCAGCCCGTACTAAGCAGTAAATATCTGCATTAGTTTGTTCTAACAATTCCTTGATAATAAATGCGCCTAAATAGCCAGTACCACCAGTTAAAAAGACATGTTTTGGTTCAGTAATAGAAACTGGCGGTAAAGCATCAGGACGAATTGTCGGGTCGAGAACCGCCTCAGCATTTAAATCTAAAGCTGGGGGAGTATTTACAGCCGCAGTAGTATCTTGAATAACGGCATCTTGGGGTAAATCTTCAGCTAATCTTTGAGAAAGCGCCGCAATATTGGGATAATGCCATAATAGTAAAGGCGAAGGTTGGAAACCCAGCATTTTCTCTAACTTACTAACGAGAATCATTGCTTGGGCTGAATCCAAACCGTAATTTTCTAAATGTTCGTTAACATCTATCTCGTCAGTTTCTACCCCTAGTAACTCAGCCAAATTAGAAACCAGCCATGCTTGAATATCTGCTGCACTATAAGCGTTTTTAAGATTCATTTTTACATCTCCACTGTAGAACTAGCTGGGCGATACTGACTGTAGTAATCGGGAATTTGTAAGCCTTGTAATTTCAAACTTTGTATGCGATATAAAAATGCTGCTCCGATCATAATATGGTTAGCAACATCAACAACTTTGCGGTTTTGAGGTTCAGCTAAATATGTACCGCGCACCCAGTCGTTGAAGCTACCCATCGCCGGGCCGCACCAAATTTGATAATCAACTTCCCGTCCTTTTTCACCAGAATTAGACCAACGAGAAGATAATCCTAAATACCAGCGAAAAATTAACGCCATTTTCAATTTAGGATTATTTACCGCCTTACCAAGTTTCTCTGGATTTCTTTGGGATAAATAAGCTGCTGTTCCTTCCCAAACTTCGGCAATGGTTTTGCGGAAAACTTGCTTTTCTAATTTCTCTTTTTCCGCTTGAGGGATTTCTTCAATTGAGTCATAAGCACGATATAACTCATACAATTTTTGTGCCCGCATGGGGAACATTGTGCCGCGTTTGAGAACTTGTAATTTAACTCCCATTTCAAACATATCAGCAGCCGGAGCCATCATGACATCAGCCATTTCTGCTTGCGCGAGTAATTTTTTGGTATGTTCGCAAGCACCAGATTCCACACAAGATTGATTAATGGAACCTGTAACTACATAAGCAGCACCCATCATAAAAGCTGCTAAGGCTGATTGTGGTGTAGCAATTCCCCCGGCTACCCCGATACGAATTGGTTGGGGGTAATGATATTGTTCTTGAATTTCATCTCTCAACGCCATGATGGAAGGTAAGAGACATACCAGAGGACGATTATCTGTATGTCCGCCAGAATCAGCTTCGACGGTAATATCATCAGCCATTGGAACTTGTGCCGCTAGGGTGGCTTGTAATTCAGTAATTAAGCCTTGTTCCACAAGTTCTTTGAGGATTCTTGGTGGTGGTGGTTGGAGGAATTTGCTGGCTACTTCTCGGCGAGAAATTTTGGCGATGACTTTATTTTTGATTTCAATTTGATTAGCATCATTTAAACTTAATCCCGCAACTCGGTAATAAACAATGTTGGGTGTTAAGTCTAAAAATGCTGAGGCTTCAACTACTGTGACGCCATATTTAAGAAATAAATCCACAGCCCGACGTTCAATCATGGGTTCGTTGGGGCTGTGAATTAAATTAAAGGCATAGGGGCCTTGAGGTAGGGCTTGTTGGATTTTGTTGATGGCGGCTTCTAATCTATCTGGACTTAAGCCACCAGCACCAAAGGAACTTAAAATTTTATCTTTTCCGAGGGCGATTACCATTTCCTCGGAAGCAATACCGCCAGCCATTGCACCAGTTGCATAGGCATATTTCACTCCATAAAAGGAGAGAAAAGAGGGGTCGCCTAATTGGTGAATTTTAATGGGGGGAATTGATGCTAAGAGTTCTACTGGTGCGGTGACGGTGCTATCAACTGGGCATAAGTAGCCAACATTGGTAACGCCAATTCTGCCGGCGGCGTTGACTATATAACAGGGTTGTTCTAAGGTGAGGAATTTTTCTACTATGCCTTGTTGATCGAATGATATGCAATCTAGGGAACCTTTCCAGATGAGATTTTGTCCATAGGAATAGCAGGTAAATCCTAGTCCGTTTTCGTGTTGGCTTAGTGGGGTATCGACAGTGGTCACGCTAGTTATCCCTCGATTATCAGTAATGCTTTATAAAGGGTGAAGGGGTGCGTTCGTTAAGTGTTGGCTTTGGTGTGAGGATTATGTTTTAATGAACCGCCAAGACGCCAAGAACGCCAAGAGAAGAGAGAAGATAGGGTGAAAACTTGGTATTTGTTTTTAGAGGACAGAGATTTTAAGGTTTCTATTACGTCTGCCCTCTGCTTTTATACTTTTTTACGCTTCTTCATTGAGTAAGTTTTGGGCGCAAGCTAGTTGTAATTGGATAATTTCACTCATTTGCTTGCTAAAATCTTGTCGGGATTTTAAGAAGGCTGTATGTGCTTTGGTGACGTTGGCGTTGTTAGCATTGAGCTTTTGATATTGAGTCTTATTTAAATCGGACATACGGATACTTTGACCAAATTTGCGAGTTATATGTTGTGGGGAAAAGCTGGGCTGAGTTGTTTTTGTCGCAGTGGTAGTTATCTCAGAGGATTTTAATTCTTCTGTGGAGATTAAACCGTGTTCCTTGATATTTTTCTCTGCGCTTGTGTCTGGCTGAAGGGTTGGCGGTAAAATATCATGGCTGGGTTGATTTGTGGTAGCAATTACCACGGGCTTGTTAAGTGAATTGATGATTGGATTTGTTTTGAGATAATCAACTGTGACAGTGTTGGTATCTTTTTCGTTTGCTGGGTTTTGGAAAAGTTGGCGATTTTCTGGACTCAATATTGAGTCAGTAATTGATTTACCACCTACGGTAATATTTCTGTGAGTTAATTTGCTTTTGTTTGCTGTTTCTGGGGGAAGTTCGTAAAGAGTAGAAATATCTACTTCAACTTGATGGCTGAGTAATTTGGCTAATGCTTTAACTATAGAAGTATGATCATCCATACCTCTGCGGTTGAGGGAGACGGTGATGTGTTCTTTTCCTTGCAGAGTTTTACTTATCCAGCGCGAACAGATACCGCCAGCACCAGCTTCGACAAAGATTTTGACACCATCTGCATACACGCGGTTAACTAGGCGGGGAAAATCTAGTTCTTGGCTGAGTCCGGTGGCGATACTGTGGGCGACTACTTCACTATTGAGTGAAATTGGTTTATACCCAGCTGCAGAATAGAAGGTAATACCGGGTAGTTCCTGAGTTGGCAAAGTGTTTAATTTGACTAACTCTGCATACTCGGAACGCATGGTTTCACAGTGGATTACATGGTCGAAGGGTGCAGGAAAAGCGTTGCAACCAAGGACTTTGATTACTCTTTGACAAGCTGCTGGTTCGCCGGCAATTAATACTTCTTCTGGTGTATTAATTTGCGTTAAATATACCCGATTCTCATTTTTCAGACATTCTCTGACTTTTTCTGGGGTAGTCATGAGTACATAGTTAGCCCAGAAGTTATTGTGTGAGGTGTCGGAGGCTGGTGGTAATCCCCAATATTCGCGTACAGCGTTTTTTGGCCCAGATAATCTATCGCCAAATAAGGCTGATGAGTTAAAGCTGTTACTACCAGCAAAGAAATCACTCCAAACTCCTTGGGCTACCATCATGCTGGTTTCGCCTAAACTATAGCCAAACACATATTTGGGTTTGACTTGAAAGCGATCGCGAATCACGGTAGTAATTAGTCTAGTAAAGAACATCTCTGCTTCAAACATTGCTAGGGAATCATCTAGCAATTTCTTCTCTAGGGTTTCTAGTTCTCTGGTAGACAATTTATGCAAGCTTCTGGGAAATACGAGTTTCTCTACATCCGAGACTCGTTTATAGAGACTCTTAACGAAAGGTTCCGCTTGCAGGTCGGGGAATAGGCGGAAGAGAGTCCGACCAATACCTACATAGGAATTTACCGCCGCCGGATAGACATAAGCTACCTCACCCTCTTTACCCAAAGGTTTAGAGGTGAAATAACTACCTATAGGTGTTTGCCAATCACTACCTTTTTCAAAGGCTGTATTTACGCCTTTTTGCGCTGAGGCGATTTCTTTGAGTAATTCTTTCTTGTTGCGTCCGGTAATAGATAAGGTGTATTTCGCTGTCGGATTCTGTTGGAATTTGACGAAATTCTGACTTGCAGCGTTAGTTAAAGACTCAGCCTTATCAATGTCTTGTTGGAGATTATTTAACAAATTTAGCAAAGCCGAACAATCATCAGCCGCTACAGGGAATAGGTAAAAAGGCTGTTGTTGGAGATATTTATTGCTGAGATTGATTTGGTCTGGTTCATCAGACAAGATGACATGGGCGCAAGTCCCATCACAACCGATACCATTAATCGCCGCGATTCTATGGGTACTATCTTTATGGAGGAACCAAGGTCTAGATTCTGTGGCGACAAAAAAAGGACTACCTTGCCAAACGTGGGGCGTTTTCACACCAGACCAGTTAGGAGTTGCGGGAATGTAGTTGTGATAGAGACATAAAGCGGTCTTAATTAAACTGGCGATTCCCGATGCTACATAAGTGTGTCCGATATTGGCTTTCACACTACCAATGGCACAATGTAACCCATCACCTACAGGGGGATAGGCTTGCAGCATCCCAGCGATTTCTGCTGCATCCTCTTGGGGAAAACCACTAGCAACTACTTCCACATAGTTAACTGCTGTGGGTTGAATATCCGCCATTTGAAAAGCGTTTTGACAGACTTGGTTGATTGTATCGGCATCTATAGATGTGGAAGAGGCCTGACCGATACTGATAGCATCAACTACGGCATAAATGCGATCGCCATTTTGTTTCGCTGTATCATAACGTTTGAGAACAACTGCACCTGCACCCTCGCCTACTGTCCAACCATTAGCGTTTTGGTCGTAGCTTAAGGTATTCGCGCCAGTATTTACCGTTCCCCATTGGCTACGCAGCAAGACATTTTCTATCCCGCCAGCCAAATCCACAGCACCAACCACAACAGCGTCTACTTCCTCGGTGAGGAGTAGCATTTGCGCTACTTCTAAAGCTTTGAAAGCAGAGGTTTCTACCGCCGTCATCGTGAAGGATGGGCCGGTAAAATTCCACAGCGAAGAAATCCGACTCGCCATGATGTTAGCGATGTAACTAAGGTATTCGCCAATCTCTACTTGATGGTGAACGCTATCTTTAACTATTGTTTCTAATTGAGTAATTTTATCGGTTGGTAAAGCAATTTCTGCCGCATTCAAACCATCTTTAATTTGCCAGGATAAATTCCAGCGTTGTTGCAATTGATGCACAGATAATTCTGCCTCAGCCGCAATAACAACTGCAACATTTGCCCCTTCTTGAATTCCTGCATCTTTTAACGCCCCATCTGCCACTGTTAACAGTAACAGTTGTTGAGGATTGAGTTGTTCTACTTCATTTGGGGGAATTTTGTAAGCTAAAGTATCGAGGGTAAATTCTTTGATGTATGCGCCTATTGGTGCTTTACCATCGGGTAAGCCGTATTCTTGGAGTAAGTCGGCTTTCTCGTCTATGCCATACCATCGCTGGGATGGGAGGGGGATAAAATGCTGTTTGCCGTCATAAATAGTACGTTCAAAAGCATCTAAATTTTGACATTCACCAAAAAAGGCGTCCATGCCCACAATGGCAATTTTGCTTGACTGTATTTCTTGTTCAAACATTGTTTATTGAGGGTAAGTAAGGTTTGTTATGTAGATAGGGCAGAGGGCAGAAGGCAGAAGGGAGGATTAGTAATTTTGGTGTGACTAAGTAGGTGGGTAATAAGGTTCAGTTAAATGGTAGGCTTTGTGATTAAGTTTCATGATTTGATGAACCACAGAGACGCAGAGGGCGCGGAGAGAAGAGAGAAATTTTTAATTCTCTTGTGTTAAATTAATTGGAGAATTTTTTACACGGTAAGTTTTGTATTTTCTGTGTAAACTTTGAATCTTTATTACTTAACTTATAGAGAACAATAAACTTCATATTTCAGAAAAAAATTCCCTATTCCTCCCTTCTGCCCTCTGCCTCCTGCCTTCTGCCTTCTTGTCCTACTTTTCCAGAATCAAATGTGAGTTAGTTCCACCAAAACCAAAGGCGCTTAAAGCTGCACGTTTAACAGGTGAATTATTTGGCCATGCAGTCAACTTTCTCACAATATTTTGGTCAGAAATTACGCTATTTTCACTACCAATTGGTTCACTGATATTAATTGTTGGCGGAATCACGCCAGCATTCATACTGTAAATCGTCTTTGCTAAACCAACCATTCCCGCAGCTACTAATAAGTGACCGACATTCGCCTTAGCAGAACCTACTAATGGCGATGCTTGATGTGTACCAAAGAAGGTTTCTATGGAGTTTAATTCTGTGGTGTCTCCTAATAATGTGCCGGTAGCATGACATTCCATATAATCAATGTCTTTCGGGCTGATTTGTGCCTCTTTATATGCCCGTTCAAAGGCGAGAGTTTGTCCTTTAGAATTGGGACTTAATAAATGCTTACCTTTACCATCATTAGAAAGTCCGTTACCAGCAATGGTGGCGAGAATTTTATCGCCATCTCTGACAGCATCGCTATATCGCTTGAGCATTACCATCCCAATTCCGTCGGAGGTAATTAAGCCGCGAGAAGCCTTATCTAGAGGACGGCTGATACCATTTTCGGGATAACCTTGAATACCCGAAAACAACATGCGTAAGAATAGCGGATCGACACAACTAATGGCACCTGCTAACATGACATCAGCTTTACGCGATCGCAAATAGTAAGATGCCAACTTAATCGCATAAAATGCAGAAGAACAAGCCGCGTCTATACAGAAATGATTGCCAGATAAAGAAAATGCTTGAGATACCAAGGCGGCTTGAAAGCCGGTTATCATGGCATTATAGGGCGAAGGCTTCGCTGTAGTCGGTAACGCAGCCAACCGGAAATTTTTATCTTGTAACAATTCTGCGATCGCAGGTGAAATCGTTTGCTGATATATTGGAGCAAACAATTGATTAGACATCTTCGTGGGTAAGGATAAAGTTCCGAGAATTACCCCACATTTAGAGAGAACTTGTTGATTACCCCAATAACCGCTATTTTGAATCGCCTGTTTTGCTGCATATAACGACCATTTAAAAGCATCATCCAAACTTTCGACTAATTCTCCAGGTAAATTGTACTCGCTGGGATTAAATTGAAAATTCCGAACAAATCCACCTTGAAGAAAATATATTTTTTCCGGTTTTCCCTTAATTGGATCGTAAAATATTGTGGGATCTACACCCAAATCCTCAACAGTAATAGTAGAAGTCCTATCTTTCTCTTCTGTCAGGTTATTCCAAAACTGCTCAGGATTATTGGCATCTGGAAACAGACATGATAATCCGATAATTGCTATTTTTTCCACTGCTGATATCCTCGCAAATTAATTTTAGATTTTAGATTTTGGATTTTAGATTAACTGTATCTATGAATCATCTTGCTGCAATGAAAAATCTCGTGATGTCATAAGCCGAACATATATATTTATTAAGACTTACGCACTAAATCTCCCAAACTCTCATTTCCACCGAAATTCTTATCGCCGGAAGCTATTACTCAGACTGCTCTCTGTGTCCTCTGTGTTCTCTGCGGTTCAATTTTCTAAAATTTCTCTTCTTGGCGTCTTGGCGTCTTGGCGGTTTATAAAAATAAATCTTATGGTTCTGAGTAAGTTAATATATCTGGCTTTTGGTGCGTTACGCTACGCGATAACACACCCTACTAGACTTTCACTAATCACATAGGAAAGCTAGATAATTAACCACATCAATTAGATTCCCAAACTTGACTGAACTTACGCCCTTACCCAAACTAAACTAAATGCAATCTATAGCATTTCCAAATTGAGTATAATACATCTAACTTTGTATTTCATCAATAAAGAAATGCTATAAATATCACGAATTCATTACTTAGCCTGTAGCAAACTCATAGGCGCGACAACAGCCTTAGCTCCTAAAATTCTAGAGTACAATTGCCCAGCGCGATCGTGGAGAATAAAATTAGCAGTTAAACCAGTTGCTTTTTTCTCCTTCACCTCACAAGAAACATAAAATGTTTCATCAACTGGTATTGCCCTATACTGTTCAGAAGTCGTTAACTGTCCCGGTAAACAAACTTCATTATGATAATGACTCAACCATACCCATAAAGGCTGTGTACTCAAGTCAGTTGCATAGGGATTGTGCCAATGAATCGGGAATTGTCCTTGCTGTTGTGGAGTAATTTGTCGCCAAAAACATTCCGTGGTAATTTTTTCCGAGTTAATATTTAAAACCCGTTGAATTTCTTGAAAACAAGGGCCATGAAATAATGTAGCCGGGCCATTTTGATAGAAGCCTTTACCTGTAGTTGTAATGATGCCATCTTCTGTGAGATTCACTGCATCATATATCGGTGCAACAGGCAATTCTCGCACCAGCTTAATAGTAGAAGTGAAATGATAATGGGTTTTACCTTCAGGGGTTTTACTGAAGATAGTTGTTTGAAATTCAATAAACTCGCCGTCAACTTTGGCAATTTCTTTGAGTTGCAAAATATGTTCTTTGGCTACCGATTCATTAAAGGTAATTCCCTTAAGAACTTTGAAATCTTTGCAACTGAAATATCGATAACCTGGGTAAGCTTCTTCACAACCATTAATCATCCAAGACATCGCACAGGTAGCAGGAACTACTGCATAACCAGCAATTACATGATCCTGTAAAAATGGATTGGCTTCGACGGTGATGCGACGACGGACGTAATGAGTTTTTAGTTCGGGATCTAAAGGTGCGGGTGGGGGAATTAACGGACTACCAATTACTAATTGGGTAGTGTCGTGATGTTTGGGATGTAGTTCTTTAACTAACATTTTGGTTCCCACTTCCACGGGGATAATATCTATTCCCCGTTCTGCAAAGGCTTTTTTCAGTTCTGGGGTTACCATTCCGCTATCCCAACCGCCCCAGTTAATGGCGACTACGTGACAGTTGGGATAGTACTGTTTCATCAAGTGGGCGGATTTGTTGAGGATTTCGTTAGCGATCGCATAATCGGATTGACCGATATTGCCGTAAAATCCTGTAACGGAGGAGAATAATACTAAATGCTGGAGTTGTTCTGGGGGAACGCAATCTAAGAGGTTTTCTAGTCCTTGAACTTTGGCGGTGTAAACTTTTTCAAAATCCTGTTCTGTTTTCTTTTCGATTAATTTATCGGCTAAGTTCCCTGCACCATGTATGATGCCGGTAATTGGCCCCATACGGTTGACTACAGCCGCCAAGTTTTCTTTTAATGCTTGGGTATCGGTGACATCGACGCTTAAATATTCGGCTGTTGCGCCTGTTTGTTGAATGGCGGCGAGGGTTTTTTTGATTTCGCGGCTGGAGTGGATTTTGTTATAGATTTTTTGCACGTTCATGGGTGTGGGTTTCTCACCTTGGGCGAGAAGATTTTCCATGATACGTTTTTTTAATGCAGGTTCTTCAAAGCAGTTTTGGGCGTATTCTGGTTCGGTTTCTAATAGTTGGGAACGTCCCAGGAGGATGAATTTACAGGGTTGTTTTTTGGCGAGTTCAATTGTGCATTCGGCGGTGATTCCTTTTGCGCCACCGCTTACTAGAAATACTGATGAGGGACGAATAGGTGTTTGGGTTGTCATTTGATTTTTAAATGCCGATAATTAGATTTGTTTTCTCTGCGTCTCTGCGTCTCTGCGTGAGAGAAAGGATTTTTAAACGAACCGCCAAGACGCCAAGGACGCGGAGGAAGAGTTTTAGAGAGCCTTTCGCGCAGAAGTCTCTTTGCGCCTTTGCGTGAGATAAAAAATTTTTATTGAACCGCAGAGGACGCAGAGAACACAGAGGAAGAGGAGTTTTAGAGAGTTTTTTGCACAAGGGAGATGAAGAAGTTAGTAATTTTTTCCTCCTTGTCTCCCTTGTCTTCCTTGTCTTCCTTGTCTTTTTACTTGTCAGATGCGGTGACTAGGGTAACTCTTCCTTGAGTACTGTAGCCAACTTCACTGAGATAAAGGTTTGAGTCGTGCAGTTCGGCAATGATGTTTTGTGCCGCTTGTTGAGCATCAAGGGCAGGACTAATATCAACTGCTCTGGTGTATACTTTAGGCCATTCCCATCTGAGTGTTTTGGTTAGTCCAGCTAAACCTGCTCCGATGACGCCAAAGTTGGTGTTATGCTCAAAGCCGAAGGCTCCGTCTAAGCGAGCTACTGTGATAAAACTACTGCGTCCGTAACGTGCGGCTTCATTGAGGGATTTTTTCAGGTGTTTGGCGATGAAGAAGATGTGTTTGACGATCGCCTTTTCTTGTTCAATGTAAGGAAGTGTCTTTGTGTGACTGACTTGGAATACGGGGTGTATATGGATGAAGGCTCCAATGCTGCCGATATTGGTGGCTATAGCAGATAATTTATCTTGCAGTAGTTGTTCGCTTAAGTCGGCTAGGGGGATGCGGGTAACGCTGGGGGGTAAGAGTGCTTGTTGGGGAATTACCGATTGGGGGAAGCTAAGAACTACAACTTTCCAGCCTTTATCTACTAGGGATTGTGCTACCACCGAGGTGGTGAGGGAACCATCGTCGGTAATTAACGCGATGTGTCCCTCTGGTAAGTTGAAGTCTAAGTAATCGGGTTGGGGAAGGTATTTGAGTTTGATGGGTAGACGTTGAACGTTATGTTCTACATCTATTATCGGCTCGTCGTCAAACTCAAATTCATGCTTTTTTTTTTCACCTCCAGCCAGCTTCTGGAGATAATCGACTATTTGTCCGATGGTGCGTAAGTCGCCGAGTTCTTCGATGTTTGGTTTGGGTAAGTCGGGGTACATTTCTTGCATCGCCCCCAGGATTTCTACTCGTTTGATGGAGTCGATTCCTAAGTCGGCTTCCATGTCCATTTCCAGTTCTAGCATTTCTACTGGGTAACCAGTTTTTTCACTAGTAATGTTGAGTAAGGTTTGACCGATATCTGCGTAGTCGGCGCTAGATGTTTCTACTTCGGGTTCGGGGGTGAAGGCGACTACTGGCTCAGGTGCAGCTACTACGGTTTCTATAGGTGCAACTGGGGCGACTGGTGCGGGTGCTGTAACTACGGTGGCTACTGGGGCGACTACTTGAGGAATTTCCGCAACTTCTTGTACGGGGGTTGTTACGGGAGCTACGGCGCTATTACCAGCAGCGTGGGTTTGCAGATACTCGACTACTTGACCAATTGTGCGTTTTTCAGCTAATTCTTCTAGGTTGGGCTTGGGTAGGTCGGGGTATAATTCTTGCAATCCGCCGAGGATTTCTACTCGTTTAATGGAGTCGATTCCTAAGTCGGCTTCCATATCCATGTCCATCTCTAACATTTCAATGGGGTAGCCTGTTTTTTCACTGGTGATGGCTAACAGGTTAGTACCCAGTTGAGATAAATCGACGGTGCTGGATGCAGCTACAGGTGCGGGTGCGGGTTCGGGGATGAAGGCGACTGTTTCGACTACAGGCGCAGGTGCGGCTACAGGTGCAGGAATCTCAACGACAGGTTGAGGGGGAATTTCCACAACTGGGGGTGCGGGAATTTCGGCTACGGGTTGAGGTGCGACAATTTTGGGAGCGGAGCCATTTTTGCTTACAGGCTCAATTTTTGGCTCAATTTTCGGCTCAACTACTGGTGTGGTGAGAGTTTCGACAATTTTCGCGGTAAGGGGAACCGGTGCTTCGGTAACGGGTTCGCTGACAAAGGGTAATGTTACCTGGGGTAGGGTAATTTCTTCACCAGAAACTACATGAGAGTATTCTTGCTGAATTAGTTGGAAAAAGTTTTTGGTATATTCGATTTGCTCTTGCAAATACTGCTCATGAATGCGGAGGGTTTCACCTTGTTGGGAATGAAACTGCATCATGCTGCGCTCTAAGCTTTCGGTGACAACTTGCTTAATTTTGGCGGTTTCCGCAGAGGTTTTAGCTTGAGCGAGTAAGGCGTTTTGTTGTTGCATCAGTTGGAAAAATGTTTTGGCATATTCCATCTGATGATTGAGATATTGTTCGTGAACTTGTAAATTTTCGCTTTGATTGTTCTGAAATTGAGCCAGGAGATATTCTAAACTTTCTAGAACTCTTTGATGATTTACAGGTTTTTCTGGTGTTTGCATCTTTGATTCCTGGGCGGGTATTTGTAAAAGAGTCGCAGGATTCATTTGAGGCTTGGGTTCTGGAGCATAAGTGACGCCGTTCATGACTGGGGTTGGTGCGGTGACGGTTTTCTTATGTCCGTTAGATTTAATGGGTGTGGGATTTACAGGTTCTATGTTCACAGGTGCAGGTGAAGGTGCAGAGAATTCAGGAGTACTGGTAACTGTAGGTGCGGGTACAGAAAATTCGGGGGTGCTGGTAATTGTGGGTTCTGGGGTGCTAGCTAACTTGACTTGATGTCCGTTTTGCAAAGCTTGGGGGAAGGCGTTTTTGGTTTTTTCGGAAACGTAATTAATCCCGTTTAATTTGACAGTTAGCGCCTTTTTCTTTTCGTTTTCGGCTGCGGGGATAACAGGTGGTAGTTGATAAGGGTCGAGATTTTGCAAATTCATCCCGACTACACGCAACTGTACAACCGCTTCTCGCAAAGAGCGATCGCTATTCTTTTGGGTGCTGGGGTTCAAGGAAATGGTAAGATGTGGGCGATCGCCTAAAGTATCTTTGACTAAGTTGCTCAGTATTCTGCGGGGGCCAAATTCGACAAAGCAGTAACCACCAGCCGCATAGATATTTTCAATCTCCTGCTTAAACAACACCGAGTTAGATAGGTGAGTTTCCAGGGTTTTTTGAATTATTGGCGATTCTTGGGGATATTTTTGCCCAGTAACATTACTGAAAACTGGAACTTGGGGTGCATTAAATTTGACAGATTTAGTGGCGATCGCAAAAGATTTCTGTGCAAATGCAATCAAGGGGGTGTGGAAAGCTGCGGATACGGGGAGTAATACCGCCGCACAGCCTTTATCGTGCAATACTTGGCGAACTTTGGTGATTTCGGCGGTGGGGCCAGCTAAGACCACTTGAGTGGGAGAATTAATATTAGCGATCGCAACTTGAGGATAATGTCTGACAATCGCTTCTACTTTGGCAATTTCTTCTTTCACTGCCAACATACTACCGCGATCGTGGTCTGGATCTTGGGGAGCAGCCATTGCTTGTCCTCTAGCTTTCACTAAGAACAAGTAATCTTCTTCGCTCAATACACCCCCAGCCCATAATGCTGTCAGTTCGCCAAAGCTATGTCCGGCGACGAAATCGGATTTAAACCCGGCTTGTTGCATAATCTTATACAACCCAGCACTCAACACCCCGATTGCGGGTTGAGCATATTCTGTGCGTTGTAAAGCGGCTACTTGGGCGTTCTTCTCCGATTCTTCAAATGCTGGGTTGGGGAAGACAATTTCCGATAATGGGCGCAAATTATCTTTCAACAGCAAACTATCCATTTTGCTGTAAAGACGGCGCAATTGGGGGAAATTCATCACTAATTCCCGACCCATCTCTAAATATTGAGAACCTTGTCCAGAGAATAAAGCGACAACTTTACCAGCTAAATTCATTCCCGCAGAACGGAAGTAAATTCCCTGGGGATGTTCCCAAGAGATAGCCGCGCCTTTATGCTTGAGCCAGTCCAAACTAATTTGCATTAACTTGCAAGCTTCCTGCAAATTCTCTGCCACAAAACCAACTCTCGCCGCAGCTTGGGGAATTTCTTGGGCTGTACATTCCTGCACCAATTGGGCATAATGTCTTTCGCCGTCTTTGGATTGCAACTTCGCCAAGGTTTCTTCGCACTTGGTTACTAGTTGTCCAGAAGTCCCCGCAAACAAGATAATTTCTGCTGGCGCATTATGTAAGCGGTAAGGCTTATCTTGTTCCGCTTCGTATTCTTCCAAAACTACGTGGTAATTAGTTCCACCAAAACCAAAGGAACTCACACCCGCGCGTCTGGGTGCGTCACCTTCCGCCCGAATCCAAGGTCTAGTTTCGGTATTCAAATAGAAGGAAGAATTTTTAATGTTAAGTTTGGGGTTCGGCTCGGTAATGTTAATCGTTGGCGGTAAAATCTTGTGATGTAGCGCCAAAGCCGTTTTAATTAAACTTGCAGCCCCCGCAGCCGCCTTTGTATGTCCAATTTGGGACTTGACACTTCCCAGAGCAATGTGCTGTTTCTTTGAGTCATGTTCAGCAAAGAAATCGCGCAAGGAACCGAACTCTGTCGGGTCGCCAGCCATTGTCCCTGTACCGTGTGCTTCCATCAAGCCTACAGTAGCGGGAGAAAAACCTGCATCTTCATAAGCCCGTTCTAAGGCTTTGATTTGACCTTCTTTGCGGGGAGCATAAATACTCTTGTAGCGTCCATCGCTAGAAGTACCGATACCTTTGATGACTGCATAGATTTTATCATTGTCCCGTTGCGCATCTTCCAGGCGCTTGAGGACAATCATCCCGATACCTTCACCCAGCATCATCCCGTCAGATTTAGCATCGAAAGGTTTGACGTTTTCGCTAGGAGATACAGCCGGGGTTTTGCTGAAGGAAATGTAAGCCATAATGGTGTTGTCTGTATCCACACCACCAGTCAGCATCATATCGCTGCGATACTCAACTAGTTCGCTAATCGCCATTTTCAAAGCGCCGAAGGAACTAGCACAAGCTGCGTCAACGACACAGTTCATCCCGCCAAAATTCAGCCTGTTGGCGATTCTCCCCGCGACAACGTTAGCTAACATCCCAGGGAAAGCATTTTCATCCCATTTAACGTAAGCGCTTTTAATTTTTTCAATAATTTGGGCGGTATCTTCATCAGATAAACCACTGCTTTTCAGCGCTTTTTCCCACACTGGATATTCTAACCTAGCGGAAAGTGGCATACCTAATTGTTTCGCCATCGCCACGCCGAGAATTACCCCGACCATTTCCCGGTTATAATCGCGAGATTCGCCATAACCAGCATCTTCCATTGCTTGCTTGGCAACCACTAAACTTAATAGTTGCGATACATCGGTAACTTCTAAAATGCTGGGAGGAATGCCAAATTCCATCGGGTTAAAATCAACTTCAGGAATAAACCCGCCTCGTTTACAATAGGTTTTATCTTCCGGTGTTCTGGGGTTAGGATCGTAGTAATCCTTCACGCTCCAATGGCTTTCAGGAACATCAGTAATACAGTCAGCCTTGCTAACAATATTCCGCCAATATTCCCGCAAATCACGCGATTGTGGAAATAAAGATGCCATCCCAATAATCGCTATAGGATTTTGTTGTAATTGTCTGTTAATTTTGTTAATTGAAATTGGTTTATTTGCCGTCACTTTTTTCTCCTCTATAAACTTAACCAAAGTTTTTTCACAGCTGTTGATCTCGGCTGCTAAATCAGCCAAGGCATTATCAATGGAATAAGCAGACATAGGAATCACAAATCTGAAGTACTGGGAATTGCGAAGCTACAGTAAGACCAATTCAAAATTCAAAATTCAAAATTCAAAATTAAGAAAGTAAGTTTTTCTAGTGTTTTTGAGTTTGGATATTTTGTTGAATTTTGGATGATTGGTGTAATTTCCTGTGACTAAGCAATAATGAAAGCTATCTGTTGTAGTCAGCAGCTAGCTATCCTATCTGCAAAAGCTAAATGCTTTTCTGCGAATTAACACCACACCATATGTAAAGAATGAAGGCTTAAGGCTAAAAACTGATTTATATTCATTCTTTGACCTTCAAACTTTAGGGAACGTAATTTTGCAAAAATTCTAGACAACGCCAGACTCTTGATATTGTGGCAATAGGTCAATAACGTTGTTGAAATTCGTAAAATAATCTTGAAGCGCCGTAGCTGCTTGACCTGTAAATTCAATCCATTCGTAATGGTAGAGATTTTGAGCAACTGTATCCCACTGAAGCAAGGGAAACTTAGGAGTAGCTATTAGGACAGAAACGCTTTTTTCTCCCAAACTAGTTTGACTATCTAAGTTGATTGCAGCCACGTAGCTGGTGTTAATGACAACGTTCTGTATTTTGATAAATGTCATAGCCAGTTTCAGCTTCCAGGATAATGTATTTTATGCAATTCGCCCGATAGATGTTGACAAGTTCGTTACAGAAAAAACCTCACCTTTACTCCGAATTTATGCAGTAATTGAAACAAAAATCGAGTCTTTGTAAGGTGATAACAAGGCGATTGGGTTTAGTTTCTTTCTTTTATGCTCCCAAGAAAATTACTAATTAACCTACCGCAGCTAAAGACTTGAATTAATACAAAGACTAGCACAAATTAAATAAACAGAATTGTTCATTTAAAGGAATTTAAGGAAGAAAATTGAGTGTTGCTGACAAAAAGCTTTGATGAAGCATAAAGTCCAAGTATCAACTTGTGCTTTAATTACTCAACACTAAATTTCTTGGGTTAATGGCTAGATATCGCTTAAATAATAATTACAATAATCGCCGTAATAAATAAGTTATATAAATTACGTTCTTATTAGTACAAAGATAAGATGAAGTACTGACCGTATTTTTTTCAACATAACATCATAATTCCACAATAAAAATTGAAGTTTTTTCAAGATAATTCAATTTAAACAATAAATAAGTGATATATAAAGCAAAGCTTAATTTTGCTAAAGTGCATGGTAAACATCAGGGGTTAGGGGTTAGGGGCTAGGGGCTAGGATAAATTGACTATTTGATATGGGAAATACAATTTTAGAATTGATTTTATGGGTGAAAAGGAGAGGATAAAATGCAGAATTTTATAGAGTTTTTAATTGGTTTAGATTATGATCTTTAACTACTCTCTCAATGTTGTTCCAAACATTCTCTCGCTTACCCAACAGACCGCCCACAGGCTGTAAGCCTGGGGCTAACGCTACAAAGCCCACCTACCCTTCGGGAACGTCTTCGACGAACGTGGGCTAAATTTTCTTAGCCCACGAAGGTAAACTCATGTTCAATTAGCCGCACCCTTATAGGGTGACGGCGGTTTATTAGGTAAGTGAAGGGTGATACTATACTACTCCATGATTATTTTTAACAGAGTTCTCTTGCAAATCAGTAATTAATAGCATCTTTACCCCTGAGGAAATTACTGCCCTCTCTGCCGAAATTGACCGCCAGTTAATAGAACTGCGCTCTGCTCCAGATGCAGAGCAAAAACAAGGAGAGGATAAAATTTCAGATGAAAAATTGTTGGTAAAATAAACGGCAGCAATTACACAAGTTACACAAGAAAATTCTCGGAGTTTTTTGCAGAAATTTGGACGAGCTGCTAAAAGTGATTTATGCCAAGAGGGGGGAATGCTGAATAAGCAGTGGCAGAAATGGGGTGATTTGGATAATAAGGATGCTCTGGAACGCTTGGGTGCAGTATTGGTAACGATGGGTGTTTCGGGGGATGCGTTATCTCTTTTAGTTGTGGCGGTAACGGTGATTATTATTCATATTGGGTTGAAAGCTTTTTGTGAAGATTATTCTGTGGAAGTGGATAATAAATGAATTTTGCATCACGCAAAGGCGCGGGTGTAGGTTGGGTTGAACGAAGTGAAACCCAACATGAGCAAATATTATAGGGGTTATCGGTTGAGTCCACACAGTCTTAAGGGCACGGCAGTGATGCCCCTACAGGCGACGATATAATTTTGTTTTGCATCTAACACCACAAGCGCTATTTTTGAATTGGGATTATCTAATTTTGAAAAAAAATGCGGCAGATTGTAGGGGCAAGGCAATGCCTTGCCCTCTTGCCCTCTAGAATAATTGATGTGTCGCAAACTTTATAGGGGTTATCGGTTGAGTCCACACAGTCTTAAGGGCACGGCAGTGCCGATGCCCCTACAGGCGACGATATAATTTTGTTTTGCATCTAACACCAGAAGCGCTATTTTTGACTTGGGAATACCTGCATGGGTTAACCTAGCGGCTACACTACCCATTGCATCCTCTCCATCTTCGCCACCCATCGCCGCCGACTGACAGGCAGACAAAACAATTAACCCCACTTTTTGCCGATTCAGTTTTTTGCTATCCCTTCCGCCCGTTTATCGTCTACATCCGTAGTGTAATGTGCCGCATAAGTTTCTAAGTACCAGCGAATCTCTTCTCTGTCTGCTGCACTCAACGGTGAGGCAAAATCCAGCCTCTCAGTTTCTTGCCCATCAAATGTTACAATGACCTGATTATTCTCTGGGAAGCGGAGATTTAATTCCATAGTCGGCTGTGTGGGCGTGGCAGGTTATTTGAGATAATACAAACTTTTTAGCCTAAATTCCGTAAAAATGCCAGGCGATCGCGTTTGTTTTGAGAATGTCGCATAAGGGCGGGGAAACCCCGCCCCTACGATAATGTTAATTACATCTGAGAATATTGATGGCGATCGCAAATTCGCCAATAACAAAAGCCACTATCGTTAAGTCAATAGCGGCTATTCTCAACTCAATAGTGGCTTTCCTTAACCCAATAGTGGCTTTGCTCAACTCAATAGTGGCTTTGCTCAACTCAATAGCGGCTTTGCTCAACTCAATAGCGGCTATTCTCAACTCAATAGTGGCTTTCCTTAACCCAATAGTGGCTTTCCTTAACCCAATAGTGGCTTTGCTCAACTCAATAGTGGCTTTCCTTAACTCAGTAGTGGCTTTGCTCAACTCAATAGTGGCTTTGCTCAACTCAATAGCGGCTTTCCTAAGTTTCCTCTCTATTGGCTTCTTAAGATGAGCAATTATACTAATTTGAAAAAAGAATGTGACCGATTATTGGGGCAAGACAATGGTCATTAATTTCAACTTAACGTGCAACCTTTTGGTTGACAAGCTTTTATCCTCACTCCCAACCCCTCGCTTACCCAATAAACCGCCGTCACCCTCGAAGGGTGCGGCTAATTGAACAAAGCCCACCTTTGTGGGCTAAATTTTCTTAGCCCACAAAGGTGGGCTTTGTAGCGTTAGCCCCAGGCTTACAGCCTGCGGGCGGTACTTTGGGTAAGTGAGAGAACTTAATTTAACACCAATGGGCAATGCCTTGCCTTCTATCATATATTGATGTGTCGTCAACACTATTTGAATTGGTATTAGACACCGAAATATTACCGAATATTAGCTGAAATTTGTCCGTTTAAAAATTGCTATTTATACTGAACCAGATTTCGATTTAATTAAGGCAAGCTATGTTTATAAGTATTTTATCAGGGCACATTTATGAGTCGCAAAAAACGTAAATCCAGCGTTTTAGCAAAAGTTGAGTCAAGAGCCGCCGGAATAAAATTGATCGATCCAAATCTGAAACTGGATGATGAGTATAGTCTGGAAAAACTGCTGGAGTCAATAGAACAGTTACGTAATAAACTTGAGATTCATAATAATGCTCTATCTTTAGCTGATTCTTCTTTAACTGAAGTTGAAGAGATGGAAAAAAATCTGGCTAAACTTTCTCAAAAGATGCTAATGCTAATTGCTATTAAGTATGGCACAGATAGCCGTCAATATGAAACAGCAGGTGGTGTCAGAGAAAGCGATCGCGTTCGTAAAATGAGGTCGAGCCGCCGGAAAAATGTTGCCCAACAAGCATCAGATAATAATAAGGTTGAGACTATTAGCGAATAGAATGAGACTAGCTTGAAAATGGGCATGGGGCATGGGGCATGGGGCATGGGAAAGAGATTGATTACCCCATTTTCTGACCTCGCTTTCCTGTCCATTTCTCCCAACGCCCAATTCCTCGGCTAATCAACTCCTCATTTTCATCGCCAGTAAAACAGATTCGCCCCATGCGTTCGCAAGCAATGAGAACTTCCCCATTCCCCATAAACGGCGCAATGACAAAATTATTGGGACTGGTATATAAATTAATTAAGTAATTAACAATTCCTTCTATACCTTCAATATTAATTGCTGTTTGTGGCTGGGATAAAGACTGATGTGAAAAAATCCCTACGTAGATATTTCCTAATATTAATTCATACTGAAAAGGCATTTGATTACGCTTGTAAAATTCGTAAATTTGCCCTTGCGATCGCAATACCGCCACAACCCGCGCTTCCTCAGCCAAGTAATTATGATTCCAACTAGGGGAAACAGTAGCGATCGCTAATGCTGCATCTGAGGGTAGCAAGTTCAGAAAGTCTTGCTCTGCCGTATCCCCACAATATACTAAATGCCGTCCTAACATCCATTCATCGCCCACTGTCACCTTTAGTGCTGGGTTAAATTCCCTCGCTTTCTCTGGTTGACTCTGGCTTTTCTTTTGCAGTAATTTAGCTTCTTTTTCTGCTAAAGCACTGTTATAGGCTAAAATCTGTAATTCTTTCTGCTTATTTTGCGCCTCAGCCAGCAATTTAGCTTGAAGCTCAACTTCTTTCAGATTTCCCTGTGCTTGAGCTAATTCTCCAGCTTGTTGTGCGGCTTCGGCTACAGCACGTTCTTGACTTCCAGCTCTAGCTATTTTTAATAATGCTGTGGGACTTTCCGCGATCGCAGTTCCCTTAATCATTTGTTTGACATCGGGGTGAATTCCCTTGGCAATCTGCTTTCCATGCTGAAAAGTGCGCTCAGAATAGCCAGCTTCCTTAGCTAACTCCACAGTTCGTTTGAGAGGTGGTGAAATGATTTCACCAGCTTTGAGGGTATGTTGATTATCTCCTACCTTTGCTCGCAGTCCCATGCGTTCTAAAATGCGATCGCGTTCTAACCATAACTCCGAACGCTCTAGCGGTTCTAGCTCATTGCGGATTAAATTCTCGTCAATTTCCGCTAAACGAGCCTGTTCTGCATATTGGTAAGTCACAATATTACACTCAATTGCATCCAAACCCAACAGCTTACAAGCCGTCAACCGATGCAATCCTGCAATCAAATTTAGCTTTTGATCCACCGTAATCGGGTTTAACAGACCATTAGCCCTAATTGATTCCTTCAACTCATCAACCTTCTCACCCTTAATCGGACGGCGGTTACAACCAACGAGAATTTGATTTATGGGCACAATAGGCATAATTACTGTAGTTCAGTGCAGCCAGTTAAAACACCAACCATAGCATTAACATCTCAACAGTCAAGGGGTGTTTAGTCAATGGTCAATGGTCAATAGTCAATGGTCATTGATGACTCTTTCTTGTCCTCCTTGTCCCCCTTTGTCCCCTACGCCCCATGCCCATTTTCTAATAATGTTTTATGGTACACAAATGACTTCACGATTATCGATTGATAATAGTAAAGTCGGTTGATTGATTATCATCTTTGAGAATTAACTGAGGAGAATTACTTAGTATATATTCGCTATTTTCTCAGCATTTTCTTGCAGAGATTGTGGGCATTGAAACATTAATTATAACGGCGAAAACTGGTTGACAAGCTAAAGGGTTTTTGCAATACTTTAACAAAGCTTTATCCTAGTTTTTTAAGTTATTTAGATAGTCGCTGCATTATTGGAGAAATTTTTGTATTAATAATGCTACTAAATTCTTAGAGTATTTACTGTGCTAGATGTAAACAAGAAAACTAAGAATTTTATTAGTAACACCAGGGTAATTTAATTCTAGAAAAGAGTAATTTTTCTGTTCTTGCAAAGTGTAATCAATCGCATACAGCTAATCAGACTTATCCTATTGATTTCCGTTTGAAGATTGAGGAGTAAAATCACCTCTCACGGGTGACTTATAGGACTTACACACCGAACATAAAAACCCTCACAAGGGTGGTCAAAAGTCAAAAGTCAATGGTCAAAATTTAGGTTTTTGGACTATGAACTATTGACCATTGATAAAAAGCATGAAAAATATCTGACACTGTGTCAGTCCTAATTTATTTCCTGGGTATTATTTCAAAATTCATTCTTGCCATTTATTTAACAAAAAAATTGGCTAAGTTTCCTCTCAATAATTCATAGGATTTCCACTTGATTTCTTAACTACAAATAGCGTGTCAGTAATTTAATTTCAGTCATTCTGTCAATCTTTGGTAATTCTCATAACAAATGACCAATGACAAATGACCAATGACAAACTTTTAACTTATCCCTACTCAGCACCATCGGAATAAAAATATGGCAGTAAACAAGGAAAGCCCATTATTCAAACAGCCCGTACAAAAGTGGCAAATAGTTGTAGGAGTTTCTGTAGTCGTTGCTGCTGGGCTAGCGTCTTTTTTCGCTTTATCAAGATTATTCTATCGCTCTAATTTTTACACTCGCCCAACAGAAACGCCACAAAAGGTTGCCCCAGCAAAAGTTGCGATCACTGCTTTAGGACGCTTACAACCAGAAGGTGAAATTACTTATTTATCTGCACCTAATTCTATTAACGGTGTGCGAGTTGAAAAACTGTTAATTAAAGAAGGTGAAAAGGTACAAGCTGGACAACTTTTAGCTTACCTAGAAGATTACAACCGGGCTACGGCTGCTTTACAACAAGCTTTAGATAAATTGCAAGTTGCTAAAGCCCAATTAGCCCAGGTAAAAGCTGGTGCAAAAACGGGAGATATTGACGCGCAAAAAGCAGCGATTGTGCGGTTAGAATCTCAGTTAAAAGGCGATGTAGCAGCGCAAGAAGCGACAATTGCTAGAATTAAGGCGCAAGTAGAAAATGCCAAAACTGAGAACGATCGCTATCAGAAATTGTACCAGCAAGGTGCGATCGCAGCTTCCGTAGCCGATAGCAAAGCCCTGCAACTCAAAACTACACAACAGCAACTCGAAGAAGCCGAAGCCGCCTTAAAGCGTACTCGAGACACAGCCCAAAGCCAAATTCAGCAAGCAAAATCGCAACTTAACAGCGTTAAAGAAGTACGTTCTGTAGATGTAGAATTAGCGCAAACAGAAGTCAGAAGTGCGCAAACTGCTGTTAAACAAGCAAAAGCCGATCAAGATTTAACTTACATTAAATCGCCCATTGACGGCACAGTTTTAAAAATTCACGCCAGAACAGGCGAAGTAATTGCAACTTCTGGCTTTGCGGAGATAGGTAATATTTCGCAGATGTATGTAGTTGCAGAAGTTTACCAAACTGATATTCAAAAAGTGCGTAAAGGTCAAAAAGTGACCATTACCAGCCCTGCTATTGTGGGTAAATTAAAAGGAACCGTAGAAGATGTAGGTTGGCAAGTTGATAAGCAAAGCATCTTCAGCCTTAACCCCAGTGCAGATACGGATCGCAAAATTGTCGAAGTCAAAATCTGCATAGACGATCCCGCAGATAGCGCCAAAGTATCAAGACTTACCAACCTGCAAGTTGATGTGGCGATTCATATTTAGTCAATAGTCAATGGTCAATAGTCAATAGTCAATGGTCAATAGTCAATGGTCAATAGTCAATAGTCAATGGTCAATAGTTGTTAGACAAATGACAAATGACCAATGACGAATGACGAATGACAAATGACAAATGTACAGACGCGATTAATCGCGTCTCTAACAATTAACAACTGAAAACTAACGAATGAATTTTAAAATTCCTTTAGCATGGCTACAGCTAGTTCAGCAAAAAGTACGTTTTCTGGTAGCTGTAGCGGGGATTGCTTTTATTGTGCTGCTGATGTTTATTCAGCTAGGCTTTCAAGATGCACTTTATTCTAGTGCGACTGCAGTACATCAAAGTTTGCGTGGAGATTTGTTTTTAGTTAGTTCGCAATACAAATCTATCACATCAAATCAAAGCTTTTCTCGCACTCGTTTATACCAAGCTTTGGGCTTTGATGGTGTTGAATCTGTTAGCCCGATTTATTTGCAATTTGCTAAGTTAAAAAACCCAGTCAATAATGAAAAGTATTCGATTTATGTGATTGGGTTCGATCCGGGTAGGTCTGTTTTAAATATTCCCGAAGTTGAGGAAAATTTAGATAAACTAAAAATCCCGGATATGATGCTGTTTGACCGAGATTCGCGTCCAGAATTTGGGCCGATTGCTGAAAGATATGACCAAGGAGAAAAAGAACAAACAGTTGAAATATTCCCGTTTAATTCCTTAGTTGGTTATCGTGTTAGAGTTGCGGGATTATTTAGCTTAGGGCCTTCCTTTGGGGTAGATGGTAATTTACTTGTCAGCGATTCAACTTTTCTGCGCATCAATCCGAATACTCGCCCCGCAGAAATGATTGATATTGGTGTCATTAGCTTAAAGCCAGGTACTGACCCCGATAAAGTGCTGAAAAATTTAGAAGAATCATTGCCTAATGATGTTCAAGTTTTTACATATCAGGGTTTTATTGATTTTGAAAAACAATATTGGGCTGTGAGAACACCAATCGGGTTTATTCTCAACTTAATGTTGACAATGGCTTCGGTAGTTGGGGTAGTAATTGTTTACCAAATTCTCTACAGCAACATTGCTACTCAATTTGTCGCTTATGCCACATTAAAAGCGATGGGTTATCCCAACAGCTATTTATTAAATGTGGTCTTTCAACAAGCTTTTATTTTGGCGATTTTTAGTTTTATTCCCGGATTTATTTTATCCGTGTTTATCTATGATTTTGCCATGAAAGCCACAAAGCTGCCGATTATGATGAGCTTTAATAATATAGTGCTGGTGTTAATTTCGGCGGTTTTAATGTGTATGACTTCTGGGTCTTTGGCTATTAATAAACTGCGTTCTGCTGACCCGGCTGATATTTTTTAAATTTTCGCATCATCAAGATTTTCGCCACATCAAGGGCGGGGAGACCGCAATCCGCTAAGGGCGGGGAGACCCCGCCCCTACACAACTCACCAATCATCTCTGCTTTATGAACTTGGAAAACAAAACTCTTCTGATTACTGGAATTGATGAATTTATCGGCTGGCGCGCGGCTGAGTTGGCTATTGCTAAGGGAATGAAGGTTAAAGGACTGCAAAGTTCTGCAGTTAAAGATAAGCAAGCACAAGCTTTGGGCGTTGAGGTAATTGTTGGTAATCTGAACGATGCTAAAACTGTGCAAAAGGCTTGTCAAGGTGTAGATATTGTTTTACATACAGCCCAAATTGCTCAAGAATCTGGTGCAATTAAGGAATTTCGCGAGATTAATGTTGAGGGAACGATTAATTTAGCAAAAGCTGCTAAAAGCGCTGGTGTCAAGACTTTTGTGCATCTTTCGAGTATTTTGGTTTATGGGTTTAATTATAGCGATCGCGTCAGCGAATCTGAACCCCTAGCCGACGAAACCAACCCTTACTGCAAAACCAAAATCGAAGCCGAACAAGCATTACTACCATTAAATAATCCCGCAGATTTTGGTGTAATTATCATCCGCGCTGGCGATGTTTACGGGCCGGGATGTATTCCTTGGGTAGTGCGTCCAGTTCATTTTATGCGTCAGAAGTTATTTGCTTATGCTAGCGATGAACATGGAATTATCAATCATGTATATGTTGATAATTTGATTGATGCTATCTTCTTAGCTGTCGAAAAAGAAACCTACGGGGAAATTTTTAATATTACAGACGGCGAACAAACCTCTTGGAAAGAGTACTTTACTCGTTTAGCCGAAATATCTGGTTCTCCTGCGCCAATGTCTTTAGGTAAAGAAGAAATCAAACTATTTCTTAAATTGCGCGTTCAAGGACAAAAGCTATTTCGTAAAAAAGCTGATATTCTGCCAGAGTCGATAGATTTTATGACTCGTCCCTACGCTTGTTCGATTGCTAAAGCTCAGAATTTATTGAATTACAGTCCTAAAATTGGGCTAGAAGCAGGCTTGCAAATTACTAAAGAATGGCTGGAGAAAACAGACATTCAGAATTTGATGAAGTAGCAATCATAATATGGTGGGTAATGCCCACCCCTAACTCAATACAGTTCAGTTGGGCTGGGATGGATTATATCGTAGGGGCACGGCACCCACAATATATTTCACAACTAGAAAATCTTACTAGCGCCGTGCCCCTACAAAGATCCTTAACTTCTCTTCTTTTCTTTTCTTTTCTCTTCTTAGCGTACTTCGTGTCTACCCTGCGGGTTCTCCTTTGGAGTACGTGGTTCGTTATCTTCTTTTTATTAAAACTACATACAAATAAAGCTTAAACAAGCAAAAGTTTTCATACTCGATTATGAATTAGGAGACTAGCAAACTATGTTAAAGATGTCTCAAATCTCAACTTTAATTGTTGCTACTTTAGCCAGTATCACCACAATTCCCACCGTCAAAGCTGCACCAGCAGAAACCCTCACTGTCGTAGTCAATAATATCCGCAGCCAAAAGGGTGAAATTTGCATCGGCGTTTACTCTCAAGACAAAGCCAAAGCATTTCCTTTAAGCACTACAGATGTATTAAAAAGTACTTGCCAGAAAATCACAGGTAGCACTTTAAAACACCAATTTACAGGCTTAAAACCTGGGAATTATGCTGTTGCTATTGTGGACGATCAAAATGGCGATCGCAAACTCAATCGCGACTTTTTCGGGATACCTACAGAAGGTTTTGGTATTTCTAAAAATCCTACTGTATCTGTGCAAACTGGTACGCCTAAATTCCGCGACGCTAGTTTTGCATTGAATAAAAATACCACAATTAACATCACTGTGAAATATTCCCTCGATCCATAATATCAAGTCAAGGGCGGGGAAATCCCGCCCCTACGGGAGGCTCTAAAATTAATGCCAGATTTGGATAAGTTTCTGTGTAACTCGTTGCTAGGTTGGCTAGTTATTCAAGTAATTCTCACCCTAGTATATTTACTGTCTTTATACTCCAATCAAAAAAACTTGTTACCAGATGACCAGTTACCCAAAACTGCAGTAATCCTCTGTTTGCGTGGAGCCGACCCCTATCTAAGGCAATGTTTACGGGCATTATTGCAACAAAATTATCCCCAATATGAGCTAAAGATTGTTGTCGATCATCAAGATGACCCGGCTTGGAATGTTGCTGTTGATACAGTGCAAGCGCTAGGCGTAACCAATGTTGAAATTAGTCCTTTGCGCAATGTCCGCAATAATTGTAGTCTCAAGTGCAGTTCTTTAGTTCAAGCTGTCTCAGAATTGGATGACTCTTATAAAGTCGTCGCCTTGGTAGATAGTCACAGTGTAGTTCATCCTAACTGGCTGCGGGAATTAGTCAATCCCCTAGCCCATCCCAAAGTCGGCGCAACTAGTGGTAGCTGTTGGTATTTGCCTAGAGGTAAATATTGGTGGTCTTTAGTACCTTATATATCTAATGTATCTCTAGTTATCCAAAAGTACCTGTTTGGGATGCCTTGGGGCGGAAGTTTGGCGATAAAAACCGAAGTAATTCAGCAAACAGGACTGTTAAATAAATGGAGTCTCGCTTTGTGCGAAGACATTTTGATTGGTAGCGTCTTACGCAAACATAAGCTGCGGGTGAAGTTTGTCCCTAGCTTATTCATGGTAAATCGGGAAGAAAGCGATTTATCTGGTTTAAAAAATCAAATTCAGCGTCAAGTAATTGCTTCTCGACTTTATCACCCCCAACCCTCAGCGATTATTGGCGATACCATTTCTAGCATTATCATACCTACTTTGGTGTTGATGTCTTTAATTTGGACATCATTCACCGGGCAATGGGAAAATTTTAAAATGTTGTTAGGCTGTTACGTCAGCTATACCGTAGGACTACTGTGGCTGATGTTAATTTTAGAGCATGGCGTACAGCAAATGACGCGCGATCGCTTGCAACCCATCGTCCCCATTACCTTTACCACAATCTTTAAACTGTTAATCGGTATCCCCCTAACTCAATGGATCTACGGGTTAGGGCTATTGTCTACCTTAGGCATGACCACAATTACATGGCGCGGTATCAATTATCGCATCTTCAGCGCTTGGAATGTGCGGCTAGAGGAGTATAAGCCCTTTCGCCGGAGTTGAGGAGGCAAATTGTAGAGACGCGATTCATCGCGTCTGCCCCATGCCCCATGCCCCATGCCCAATGCCCCATGCCCCATGCCCAATGCCCCATGCCCAATGCCCCATGCCCAATGCCCAATGACTAAAAGGTGACCCAGCATGAATGATTTGGCGGTGTTGCTGTCTCAGGTTTTACTGGGTTGGCTGGCCATTCAAGTCTTGTTAAGTTTGATTTTTTTGTGGAATCTGCGGTTTAACCAGAGCAAAATATTGCCAGATGAGAAGTTACCTAAAACTGCAATTGTTCTTTGCTTGAGGGGTGCAGATCCATTTTTACCTCATTGTTTGCGTGCTTTACTCAATCAAGATTATCCTGAGTACAATCTGAAGCTGATTGTTGACCGCAAAGAAGACCCAGCTTGGAAAATTGCGACTGATACTATCCAAGAATTGGGCGCTACTAATGTTGATATTAGTCCGTTGAGATTCATTCGCAAAAATTGTAGTCTCAAATGCAGTTCTTTGGTGCAAGCAGTGTCAGAATTAGACGCTTCTTATGAAGTGATTGCTTTAGTCGATGCTGATACTGTGGTTCATCCCCATTGGCTGAGGGAATTGGTTAGTCCTTTAGCTAATCCACAAGTTGGGGCGACAACAGGTAACCGTTGGTACTTACCCACAGGTAAATATTGGGGTTCCTTGGTGCGCTACATTTGGAATGTCTCCGCAGTTGTGCAGATGTATCTCTACGGGATTCCTTGGGGGGGAACTTTGGCGGTAAAAACCCAAGTGCTACACCAAACTGGACTTGTAGAGAAATGGAGTAAGGCTTTTGGCGAAGATACTATGATGCGTAGTGTCTTGGGTAAGAATAAGTTTAAGGTAAAATTTGTACCTTCGCTGATTATGCTCAATCGGGAAGAGACTGATTTACCAAGCTTAAGCTACTGGCTGAAACGGCAATTACTCGCATCGCGTTTGTATCATCCTTGGTGGTTGGCTGTAGTTGGTGACACGATTTTAACTATATTACTGCCAAATGCGATCGCACTTTTAGGGTTATTTGCCTTATTCACCCAACAATGGCAAACTGCGATTTTCAGCTTAACTTGCTATGGCGGCTATATTTTCGGACTTCTCTTGGTGTTACTGACTTTAGAAACACAAATACAGCCAGTAATCCGCCGTCATGGTGAAACCGCCAGCAAACTCTCACTCGCCACAATCATCAAAATTTACTTTGCGCTTCCTTTTACTCAATGGGTTTACGCTGTAGCCATGCTGTCATCTTTTTGGATGCCAACCGTTAAATGGCGCGGTATCACCTATGAAATCAAAGGGCCTTGGAATCTACAACTCCTAGATTATCGCCCTTACAAAATTTTAGACCAACCGAGCGATCGCAAAATCTCCCTTTAACTCTTCTCTGCGTCTCTGCGTGAAAAATCCTGCGTAAATCCGCAAATCAAAACCAGCAATTTTCTTAAAAAGATCCTTATATCATGAAAAAACAACCCCTCCGGATTGCCTTATTCACCGGATTATACGCCCCTTTTCTCACAGGCGTTTCCGTCGCCGTTCATCAGCGCGTTCGCTGGTTACTCCAGCAAGGACATGAAGTTTTTCTCATTCACCCAGAAATTAACGATAAATATCCTAAGCAAGTAGGGAATCGTCCCATGCCAGGATTAGAAGAGTTACAGACATATCCTAACTTTTCTTCTTACGCTTTCCCTACCGAACCGCTAATTTTCTACAAATCTCTCCCCCAACCATTAAATTACAAACACTGGAGCGATACTAAATTACTCCTCAACTTTCAACCTGATATTATTGTCGTGGAAGAATCAGCCCAAATGCGAGGAGTTTACTCAGCCTTTTTGCAAGGTTACGGTCGTGCTGTAGGAGTGAAATACGCCAAGCAAACAGGTACTCCGATTATCTCAGTATTCCATACAGATATCGTTGCTTATATCAAATATTACTTAGGAAGTTTCTTCTTTAACTTGCTGCGTCCTATCATTCCCCTAATAGTCAAGCAAGTCAGCGATGCTTATACTGTTAACTTATTTCCATCACGGGAACAGTTAATTAAATACGAAAAATTGCAATGTCAGCGTAGTGAATACGTTCCCTATCAAGGTATTGATTGCGAAAAATTCCATCCCCGGAATATTTCTTACAACCCTATTCCCAACGATAACAGACCAACTTTACTATTTGTTGGACGCATCACCGCCGAAAAGAATGTTACTCAATTAATTGATGCATTTCCTTTAATTGCTGCCAAAATTCCTGACGTACATTTAGTAATTGTCGGTAGCGGCCCCTCAGACGAACAAATTCGCCAGCGTGCCCAAAAGTATCAATCGGGAATTACAATTTGGGGAGAATCTCACGGTACAGAATTGTTAGGCTGGTTTGCTAGAGCCGATGTATTTATTAACCCTTCTGTTACCGAAAACTTCTGTACCACAAATAATGAAGCATTAGCTTCTGGTACTCCTGTAGTTGCAGCTTTTGCACCCTCAACTACAGAACAAGTTACTCCCGGACACAACGGCTTTTTAGCTGAACCAAATAACCCCGCAGATTTTGCGAATAAAGTCATTGAAATTCTGCAAAATCCCGAACTGAAAGCAACAATGAGCCAAAACGCTCGCCCATCAATTTTAGAATATGATTGGTCAGCTTGTATGGAAAAGTTTGAAGAAAAACTTTATCAACTTGTGACTTTATCAACCAAAGCAACAGCCAACATTAAATAAAGCGATCGCTTTTCTGATTTTATCTAGCTCCCATGCTCTGCGTGGGAGCTAAAATCGTGAGACTCCGTCTCAATTTATCAGCAGACGAGGCCAAGCATCACAAATATGAATTTTTCAGCATAAGGTATGCAGGTAGGGGCATGGCACATTGGTGTCAACGTGAAACCCTTTTGGTTGCAAAGTTTTGTCTTCATCCCCAACCCGTCGCTTACCCAATAAACCGCCGTCACCCTAGAAGGGTGCGGCTAATCACACGAAGCCCACAAAGGTGGGCTTTTTTCTTTAGCCCACAAAGGTGGGCTTTGTAACGATAGCCCCAGGCTTTCAGCCTGCGGGCGGTACGTCGGGTAAGCGAGAGAAATTTTTTTATACCAATTAAGGGGGCATAGGTGTCAACTTAATTGGTATAAATAGCCTCTGTCTTAGCTTTCTCACTCGCCTGAGAATTTATTCTCAGGCTAATAGCCCAAGTCTACTAAAGTAGACTCAATAGTAGACTCAACACTTTGAGAATATTTAGTCATCTTGAGATGACTTTGCCTATGAGCAAGGAACTTCAGTTCCTTGTGGTAACCAGGTTTTGCGTTAAGTTGACACCAATGAACGCAGAATTTATACATTCATAAAGACAAGTGCTTCTTGTAACAACTCTGGTGGCAACTTATCTGGTAAAACTCTCAAAGCATATTCGCGGCATTCTTTATTCTCAATCGTGAAGCGGGCGGCAGCAATGGCTTCCGGCCAAACTTCTGGCCATTGCTCTGCTAAGGCAATCAAGGCATAGGCACGAAATCTTTCATCTTCAATTGCGCGTGCGCCTGTGACTGCTTCTTCCAGTAAATCAGGTGTCAATTTTTCGACTAATCCACTTAAAGCATAGGCACAACATTCATCATCTCTAACTCTGCAAGCAGCAGTGACTGCTTCTGGTAATACCTCTGGTAGGTACTCTGCTAATTCTCTCAATAACTCAGCGTGATATCTGCCATACTCAAGTAAGCGCGTAGCTATAAGTACTTCTGGCAATACTTCTGGCAGTTTCATGCCTATGGACATCAAGGCATAGGCACGATAAAACGCATCTTTAATTGCGCGTGCAGCTAAAACTGCTTCTGGCAATAGTTCTGGCAGTTTTTCTGCTAAGACTGTTAAAGCAGTGGCGCGATCGCGATGATTTTTAATTGAGCGTGCGGTGGAGAGTATTTCTGGCAAGAGTTCTGGCTGCTTTTCTGCTAAAACTATTAAAGTAAAGACGCGATCGCTTTTATTTTTAATTGAGCGGGCAATTTTTACTGCTGCTTTTAAACACTCAGGTGGCAGTTTCTTGGCTAAAGCTCTTAAAGCATTACCGCGTTGATCATCGGACTCAATCTCTTTAGCAGCATTAAGTGCTTCAGGTAACAACTCTGGCGGTAGTTTCTCTGATAAAGCTATCAAGACAGTAGCGCGATCGTAATCAGACTGAGTTAAGGCTACGGCGCTGAGTGCTTCTGACAATACCTCTGGCAGTTTGTCTGTTAAGCCATTCAAAGCATAACCGAGAGCATACCCATCTTTAAGCGATCGCGCGGCGGTGACTGTGGCTGCTAACAAATCATCGGGTACTTTTGCTGCGAAAGCATTCAAGGCTTCAGCGCGATATCTCTCTTCCTGAATTAAGCAAATAACTTTAAGTGCTTCTGGTAACAACTCACTAGATAGTTTTTCTAGTAAAGGAATTAAGGTATAGGCCCGATCGGAATCATACTCAATGAAGTTTACAGCCGTGAGTGCTTCTGAAAGTGCTGTTATTGTTAAATTTGCTGGCAAATAGTTGACTAACTCAGTCACAGCTTTTACTTTTGGCTGTGGTTCTAGGTTTTTTAGTACATAAGCTAATCCTTGTTCTGGTGTCCAAAGATTATTTTTAACCAAGGCTACTAGAAATTCTACTGATAAAGTCACTGCCAAATTTTCAACATATACTAAAGTTCATTTGCCTAGAAAATCGTCGATTTTGCATTATCGAACTGTATTTCTGTAGGCTCTACCTCAAAATTAACATAACAGTTATGCCACAAAAAGGCGATCGCACATTGCACTCTGCTAAAGAACTATAAGCTAAAGATATATTGAGTTAGCCATCCATCTCATGCAACAGTCAACTCAAGGCAATAACCGTGATTTTATTCGTCAATTGGCAACCTTAGCGGCTATTATCGGCGCTTTTGTGGTCAATGTCATATCTAACATTTTTCCGTTAAATGGTCTGAGTATTGGGCAAATTTCCAATACTTTGTTTAAAAATGTCTCGATTATTCCTGCTAACTATGCTTTTGCTATTTGGGGATTGATTTACCTTGGTTTATTTGCTTTGGGAATTTATCAATTTCTCCCCAGTCAGAAGGAAGATGCAGATTTACGCAATACAGGATATTTACTGGTAATTGCTTCCATTGCTCAAAGTATTTGGGTATACCTGTTTCTCTCTCGGCTGTTTGTTTTATCCGTTATCGCCATGTTGTTAATTTTGCTACCTCTCATTGCTATTTACTTGCGGTTAAATATTGGCAATCAGCATGTCTCGCGGCAGAAAAAATGGTATCTTTATGCACCTATTAGCATTTATCTGGGTTGGATTAGCGTTGCAACTATTGTCAATGTAGCTTGTGCTTTATATTTCCAAAATTGGAACGGGTGGGGTATTTCTGCGGAATCCTGGACTGTAATGCTGTTAGCGATCGCATCTGCAATTGCGGCTACAATTGTGATTCAGCGTCGAGATATTGCTTATGTGGGTGTAACAGTGTGGGCAATTTTAGCGATCGCTGTCAAGCACTGGAATAACCCTATACTGAGAAATGTAGCAATAGCTTTGGTAATTGCGCTTGTTGTAATTACTATAATCAAATACGTAAAACAATCCATTAATTAATTTTTTGCGGTGCGTTGCGCTACGCGACAACACACCCTACATAATTTATCTTATTTAAATCAATCAAAATTCACAAATGACCATTGACTATTGACTATTGACTATTGACTATTGACTATTGACAAATTAACTTTGTTGTACAGGAATTTTAATAATAAATTCGCTTCCTTCTCCAGGAGTTGAATTACATTCTAATGTACCGCCATGCTTTTGAGTGATGATTTGATAGCTAATCGCCAAGCCTAAACCTGTACCTTGTCCTACTGCTTTGGTAGTAAAAAAGGGGTCAAAGATGCGGTTTTTTACCTCTTCGGGAATTCCTAATCCATTATCTGCGATCGCAATTGTTATCTGTTGTGAATTATCGAGAAAAGTACGAATTTTAATTTGCTGAGAATTTGCTTTTATCTGCTGCGATTCTGGCTGGTTATTATTTGCTTCTAAAGCATCAATTGCATTTAGCAAGATATTCATAAAAACTTGATTCAGTTGTCCTGCATAGCATTCAACAAGAGGTAATTTACCATAATCACGAATTACTTCAATTGCTAGGTGTTCTGGTTTATCGTTTAAACGGTATTGCAAAATCATTAATGTACTTTCAATTCCTTGATGAATATCCACAGCTTTAAATTCTGCTTCATCCATACGCGAAAAGTTACGTAATGAAAGCACAATATTGCTAATTCTTTCTGCACCTATTTTCATTGAAAGTAGGAGTCTCTGTAAATCATCAACAATAAATTCTAAGTCGATTGCTTCCGCTATTGCTGCTAATTCTGGATGATATTCAGGATAAATTCGCTGATAAATATTAATAATCGTCAATAAATTATTTGTATATTCATTCACATAGTTAATATTACCGTAAATAAAATTAATTGGGTTATTAATTTCGTGAGCTATACCCGCAACCATCTGACCCAAACTAGACATTTTTTCACTTTGGATTAGTTGAGTCTGGGTTTGTTTTAATTCAGTCAGAGTTTGCTGAAGTTTGGCTTCAGCCTGTCGGCGCTCGGAAATTTCTTCTAATAGGTTATTTTGGGTATTTATTAATGATAAGTGAACGTTAACACGAGCGAGAACTTCTTCTACATGAATTGGTTTAGTAATGTAGTCTACTGCGCCTAATTGCAATCCTTTAATTTTATTTTCTAATTCAGTCAAAGCAGTCATAAAAATAATTGGAATGTCTTTAGTATTTTTATTAGCTTTCAGACGAGAACAAGTTTCAAAACCATCAATCCCCGGCATCATCACATCCAATAAAATTAAGTCTGGTTGAATAGATGGTACTTTTTCGAGTGCCATTTCTCCACTTTTAACTACAGATACTTGAAATCCTGAGTTATGTAGAATCTCAAATAAAACGCGGATATTGTTGTTATTATCATCAACAATTAAAATGGAATTTGTTTTACTATTTGACATGATATATATAACTATTTTTCTAGATATGGTTTAATTAAAGCTGCAATTGCTTCAACCTCAAATTCATCAGCCAGAGCTAATATTTTATTTGTAAAAGCTGCATAATTGGGAGCTAAATTCTGAATTCTGGTTGTTTCTGCTTGGATATTGGCAATATCACACATTTGTACGGCTTGATACAAATTTTTCAGTTCTGATGCTGAAGGAATCATCATTTGCAATGATGCATTTGTTGTCTGTGGTTGGTGAGGCTTAAATTCTGAATCTTGTGCATAAATCCAAGTTAATCGCAAATGATTTTGTAATTGCCAAAATAAATCTTCCATTTGTATAGGCTTAGGCAAAAAATCATTGCAACCTGCATTGAGAGCTTCTTGGCGATGAAAATTAAATACACTTGCAGATGAAACTATGATAATTGTATTTTTAATCTCTAGGTTTTGGCGGATTTCTTGAGTCATAGTTAAACCATCCATTACAGGCATTTTTAAATCTGTAATAATTAGGTCTGGTCTGCATTTTATGGCTTGATTTAATCCTTCCTGACCGTTATAAGCATGAATAATTTCAAAACCAAGGGGTTCTAATAAACTTGCTAACACAGAAAAGTTTTCCCAACGGTCTTCAACAATTAAAATTTTCCGAGTACGACCTGCAAATCCAATAATAGTTTTGGGAGAATTAAATGTCTGATTAACTGTAGATTCTTCAGATTCACGTAAATTTAATTCAAACCAAAAAATGCTACCTTTATTAGGTTTGCTTTTGACTTGAATGCTGCTACCCATGAGATTGATAATTGTTTGACTAATTGCTAACCCTAATCCCGTACCTTCCGCCTGTTGTTCTCTGCTACCAACTTGTTCAAAGGGTAGAAAAATTTTTGTGAGTTGTTCCTCTGTTATACCTACACCTGTGTCGCGAATTTGAAAGCGCACGCGAGTAGTGCGAGAATTTAGTTGCCAATTTCCTACCTTGATAACTTGTACTTGTAAACTTACTCCACCATTACTAGTAAATTTAATCGCATTCCCTAAAAGATTAATCAAAACTTGCCGCAAGCGTTTATCATCGGCATAAATAATACTAGGTAATTTGTCAGTTGGTTGATAAGAAAAGCCAATTCTCTTTTGTTGTGCGCGGATTTTACAAATTTCTACTACTTCTTGGAGAAACTTCGGAAAATGAAAATCTTGGGGTTGAAGTTCCATTTTCCGCGCTTCGATTTTAGCTAGATCGAGTACGTCATTAATTAAGGTGAGTAAGTGGGAACCACACTGATAAATAATGCTAATTCCTTTACGTTCTTTATCTGTGAAACTTTGAGAATTTTGCAGAATTTGTGCATAACCTAAAATTCCATTGAGTGGACTACGAAGTTCGTGACTCATATTAGCGAGAAATTCGCTTTTGGCTTGATTAGCACTATCAGCAGCCAGTTTAGCTTCTTGAAGTTCCGCAGTGCGTTTTTCTACCCTTTGTTCTAATTCTTCTTTAGCTTTTCTGAGATGTTTTTCTGCTATTTTGTTTTCGTGAATGACGGCGCAGATGACAAAAGTTGTTAAGGCAACAACGCAAATAAAAGATTGTAATAATAATAAAGATTCATTAATTGATTGCCTAACAAACGATCCATAACCATGACTAGTACCGTAAACTGCGATCGCGCTCACAATAGTCATGAGCAAGGTAGTTTCTCTTTGTCCAAATCTATATGCTGCGCAAATTAACGGTGGAATCAGCATATATTCTAAGGGATAGCCACCAGAAAAGGCTATATAACTGATTCCCATCAAGGATAGCAACAGCAGCATTAACTCGCTAATTTGCCGCCAATTTAATTTTGTCTGTGGTTCGGGTTTCTCAAACCATGTCAAAATTGTTGGGACGATAATCAGCACACTAGCAATGGAACCAAAATACCAAATTCGCCAAGCATCTCCATAAGTCGCCCAAGATGTCATCCCATCAAAACATTGCAGGCTAATCCCTAAAGTAGCGCTGACTAAAGGTGCAACCGAAATCAGCACCAAAAATTTAAACACATCTGCAGAACGATGGAGCAAATGATGATGTTTAATGAAGCGTTTAATTAGAAAGGCGTTGATTAGTGGCTCAATCACACCAACGATAGAACCAAGAATGCCCAACCCAGGATGTTTATAGAACAGTAAAATATTGATAATTAATTCACTCAGCAATATTCCTGGTACGACACGATACCCTAACAGCAGAATAATCGCTACATAAACCCCAGATGAAGGCCAAATAGGTGTTACACCATTCTCATAAGACATGGATGCTGCTAATTTAGCCAGACAAAAGTGGATGATGGGAATTGCGATCGCTGCGATCGCGACTGTACGATCTAAAACTAGTCGAGATTTTCTCTTCGTAGAACTTGGTTGCATCGCTTCTCTGTGCTTTTTATTACCACTGGAAAGCAGCAACAGATACAATACTGAACCCAGTAATGATCTGATGTGGAGGCGATCGCTTGTAGCATATACTACTTCAGCTATGCCTCAACTTCATATTTCCCAAAAGTTCTACAGTAATAACTTTAATATTGGGCATGGGGCATGGGGCATTGGGCATGGGGCATTGGGCATTGGGCATGGTACAGACGCGATTCATCGCGTCTGTACAATTGTCCGCCTTCCCTGCTCCCTGCTCCTCTGCCTCTTCATCCGCCATATTCCCAGCAATGCAAGTCCCAGCCAAAGCCGAGTACTGCTAAAGCGGCGACGTAATTGTTGGCTGGTACTAGTTCTAATAAACTCCAGTCTGGCTGCGTCAGTAACTTTGCTGGTTGTGTAGTAGTCAGGGAAATTTCTACTTGTTCTAATTGAGCTATGCCTTCACCAGTGGCTTTTAGGTAAGCTTCTTTACAAGTCCAATAGCGAAAAAATACTGAGGATTTTTCCTCATCAGGAAGCGATCGCACTAGTTCATATTCTCGTGGTAAAAAGAATCTGTGGGCGAGAGATTCTAAATCTGACAGGGGACGAATGCATTCCAAATCTATCCCTAATTGACGATTTTTACTCACAGCACACAAAGCTAAATTTTGGGAGTGCGATAAATTAAATGCTAAACCACTGTCAGCAAATTTACTTGCTAAAAATGGTTTACCTCGTGGTTCGTAATCAAACTGCACTTCTTTAGCTGTCACACCTAAGTAACCACCTAATATTGTTCGCAGGCTACCACGCCCAGCAATGAAACGTTGACGATGTTCGGAAAAATAAAATCTGTTAGCACGAACTAATTCATCCTCAGAGAGAGATAATGCGAGTTTTTCTAAACTTGATTCTGGTTGTTCTAGATTAATTCGCCAAATATGGACATCATTCGGCAATAAGGTGAAATCTGCCGGTGTAGGTAGCCATAGATGGTTAGCAAAAGTCATCGAGTTAACGCATAAGAAATTGGTGAGTTTAGCTATTTTACTGGAGTTTAGACGGGAGCATCCCAATTTTGACGCAATACCCTCAAGGGTATTGCTATACCAACAAAGCCTGCCTTCGCAGGCTATCAAACTTTTAGCCTGCGAAGGCAGGCTTCGTATTTCTAGCCCCACCCTTATAGGGTGAGGGCGTTTTTGCACATTTGGGATGCTCCCGTTTAGACTAGAGAAACGCGATCGCAATTCGCTTATATATTGCAATCCGCTTATATAAAGATTTTATAAAGTTAAGAACAAGATGTAGTGAATTTGCCGTTCTGATTGGATTGCTCATGAATTAGCAAGTATATAATTACACAATGCAACCAAATACAAGAGGTTCAATTATACCTAATTAACTCCGTATTTATAGTTGCAAAGTAACGCAAATACTCAGTTGTCTATATTGACATGAAAATAACTTTATCAACATTTATTGCTTCTTCTGCCCTGTCTGCTAGTATGGCTGTGGCTGCAATGGCCACTTCTGCACCAGCCCAGGCGTTTCAAATTACCATCGAACCTAAGTTTGGGAGTACTGAGAAGACAGGTGCTTCTGCACTGTTGGATTTCAACTTTTCTCAATTCGCAGATAATCAGGTCAAGCTGAATTTGGATATTACCAACACCACTGATGGAACTAAAGGTGACTTTAAAGCAACAGAGGCTACTTTAGTTGGGCTAGCATTTGACGCCGATAATTTTGATCCTGGTGCTCCCGTTGGATTCAACAGTTACAATCCAGGTACTAGCGGCTTTACAAAGTTGTGGGTTAAAGGGATCGATACTCCCAGCTTACCACCCTATGGTGACTTCGATGTTGCTATTAGCCCTCCACGCAACACGTTTGCTGGTGGAAATCCCCAGGATGGTTTAACAGCAGGTCAATTTACTACTGTTAGTTTCCTATTTGACACCAGCTTAAGTGCCGATGAGCTTTCTGATGCACTGGAGAATGGATTTCTCAATCAAGCTTTTCGGATAGCTGGGCGATTCCAACAGGTGAATGCTGGTGGTGGAAGTGATAAAGTTTTGGGTGGTATCGTCAAGGGCGGCGAACCAGTACCTGAACCTACTACTATAGCTGCATCACTTTTGGCACTAGGCGGACTTGGTTTGTTTAAGAAGAAATTTCAGCACAAACAAGCTGTCTAGATTAACTAGTCAGCACTGACTAATTGTCTATCAATCTAGGGTTCGTCTACCAACCACATTACTGCTCTTTTCTTTTTTGTTCCAGCTGTGCTTTTTCCATACTCTTTCCCCACACTTTACCCATAATGAGCGATCGCGGGCACGCCAATCAAATAACGCTACACAACTAATTGCGCGTATGCCTAACAACTGAAACATTTCTCACAACAAAACTCTATTTAATTCTCTTTAATTGTCAAAAATTGCAATAATAGTACGGGAAGCCTTGTCTGGTATAGCCCCTCAACAAAAAATTGGCACACCTTGCGCATCAGTTAATACTGTTTTATGATAAGGCGGCTTTGAATCGGGAATTAAACTTTGGCGATCGCAACTTCTTAACTAAACAGTGTTAAACAGTCATAGCTCGATGATTTTGTAGTCATCTGAGCCAGATTGTAGGGTGTGTAACATATCAGCTAAAAAAATTCCTGTACTTTAGGGTAGATTTATTTATCCTTGTATCTTAAGCTTTATGTTAGATTTAAAATCTTTTTTATAATCGATCAAGAATTCTTTGTATCTATCAAAGGTTCTTATTTATCCTTAATAAGTAGTAATAATTTTTTAAGAATGCCGAGGATTCTTGTCATAGACGATGACCCAGCAATTTCAGAACTCGTTGCCGTCAACTTGGAAATGGCTGGCTACGATGTTAGTCAAGCAGAAGACGGGATAAAAGGTCAGGCTTTAGCTCTCCAGCTACAACCAGACTTAATTATGCTTGATTTAATGTTGCCCAGGGTAGATGGATTCACCGTTTGCCAACGGCTGCGGCGCGATGAGCGCACAGCTGAGATTCCTGTGTTAATGCTGACTGCTTTAAGCCAAACACAAGATAAGGTGGAAGGCTTCAACGCCGGGGCTGACGACTATTTGACCAAGCCCTTTGAAGTTGAAGAAATGCTGGCTAGAGTCAGGGCGCTATTGCGGCGTACTGACCGTATTCCCCAAGCAGCAAAGCATAGCGAAATTCTCAACTATGGCCCCTTAACTCTTGTTCCCGAAAGATTTGAGGCCATTTGGTTTCATGAGACAGTCAAACTGACTCACCTGGAATTTGAGTTACTTCATTGCTTGCTCCAGCGCCACGGACAGACGGTTTCTCCTAGCGAAATCCTGCGGGAAGTTTGGGGTTACGACCCAGATGACGACATTGAAACAATTCGAGTCCATATTCGCCACCTCAGAACCAAACTTGAACCAGACCCCCGTCATCCCCGCTATATCAAGACAGTGTATGGTGCTGGATATTGTCTGGAGTTACCAAGCCTCCCTCCCTCTGCTGAAGGAGCTTCAACATCAGTTGTGGAATAAAATCAGGATAAGTTTTCTTCTTGACCTGAGCCATAAATTGGCACTCTGTTCTGTCAAAGTTAGTGAGTGCCAATAGGATACTGCGTCGGAAATTGGTGTAACATAAGCAAATACTGCTTGTAGTTCAGCTCTTCATTTGCTCGCACTAACCATAACTGCTTGTCAGTATTTCAACATTTCCAGACGCTGATATCCTTTGATAACTTGTGTTTATCTTGATTAACCCTCTATATCACTCTTTCTAGAAAAATCTCCAATCCTGACTTACTCAGATTTTTATCGAGCCATCAAAGTTTGAGCTTTTTATGGGGGATATGATGCTTAAACCTAGAATAAATCTGAGTTTTGCATGAAGGCGATAATTTTTCTCTAAGAAAAGTGAAATAAGAGGGTTATTTTTTAGAACTTACCTCACTGACAATTTCAAATAATTTTGTAGTGAGGACTAAATTCCTGATTCTCTTTTTTAATGCTCAATTCACAATTTCATCGTGCTGCGCTTTTTTGCTAAACATCCGATAGTAAAGCCAGGTGCTAGTTTCTTTGATAGGAAAAAGTACATATGTCAAAGGATTTATCGTCACAATAATATTGCGGAAGTCGCGCTTGGCAAAAAACAAAATTGCCCTAGCAACTTGCTGTGCTGACATCACCCCATAGGGATTAAGTTGACTTTTGAAAGGCCCCAAAATTAACTTGCGAATTATACAATCCCCATCTAAGCGCTTGAGGGTGACAACTTCACCTAAAGCGCGTTTACTCAGTTCATAAAGGGGGCTAAAGGCAGGCGAGACTTCAGCTTCAGAGGTGTTTACCCAAATTTCTTTAGTCGCTTTTGATTGGGGGCCTGTGACAGTGGAGATAAATATATCCATCAACCGCAATGTGGAAAAAGTGTTGACTTCATAGGAGGAATTAATCGCCTCTGGTGTGCGGTTACTATAGACATTGATTCCATGATTGAGAATCAAAATATCTACTTTCTCTAAACTCTTTTTTAATTCTGCTTCGTTACCTAATTCCCAAGGAATGATTGCGAGTTTATCTTGAGCTTGTAATTTTTCTGGGTGAGTAGTTAATGCTAAAACTTTGGCATTATGTTTAAGTAATTCAGTTGCTAATGCTTGTCCTAATGCACCAGAAGCACCAGTCAAAGCGATGGTTTTACCTTTTAGAGATAGCCCCGTTCCTAATATGGTATCGACTAGGGGAAATACACCACTGTAATAGGCGTTAACATCATCAAAATGATGACGCCAGTGGTAAGAACGATTTACCCACCAAGTAGATGGAATTGTTTCTAAAGGGCCGGGGAGATGGGTATAATCTGTGTCAATTTTCCCAAGAAAATATCGGCGAGATGCACCATATAAAAAGGTAAAAGCATAAGCTACACCTAGCCAAAAGCCCATTTGGTTAAGTAGTAAAGCAATTAATGTCACAACGACAACTAATATACTGGACTCAACAATATCGTTATATAGCTGGGACTCTTGATATATTTTTGGGGAAACTACCGATAAATCCCGACGATATGCCATGTGATGCTTGTTATGCCATTTACTCATCCAAGTAAACTGGTGACATAAGGCGTGATAGCTATCTCTGACAACCTCCGCCAACAACAGCGAGAATAATCCCCAAAGAGCAAACTGTAAGCAGGTGTTGAGTAAATCCCAATTAATCTGTAATTGGCTTTCTATATCAGCCCAGCCTTTAGTAAAAAAATTCATCGTAATTTTTTTGTACTCGTTGTCTGTAATCATTCTTCATAATCTAATAAGAACGGTTTCAGGTCGAGTTGTCCAGTAAATAAAAATTAAAATGTAGAGACTTGACTATAAATATAATATATGCATTCTATCTGAAAAGAATCAGTTAGTGATGATTTGCGCTTAGAGGATGTTTGAAAAGTCGGACAGATTGTAAAAAAGCTCTCTCGGTATACGCTGTGAATAGATAGTAGACAGCACCGAGAGAGCAACATGAGTAAAGCATATCCCA